>JAFLBE010000038.1 GCA_017303995.1 Bacteroidota bacterium
GGCGCGAATTGAATTACAGTTCTGATATTGACTTGATTGCAGTTTGCGAAAACAACGATGAGATTGAATGGCGGGGCCGAAATTTACCTGTAACTGATGTTTTGCACAGATGGATTCAGGCTTTTAGTGATGTCATTGGGCAACCTGATTCAGATGGATATTTTTACCGGGTTGATTTCAGGTTACGGCCTGATGGCGAGTTTGGTCCGTTAATTCCAACGGCAAACGGTGCACTCGATTACTATTTCTCCCGTGGCAGAACCTGGGAACGGCAAATGTTGCTGAAAATCAGACTAATTCTGGGAAATCCTGCACTTTCGGAATCATTCCTTTCCGGAATTAAGTCATTTATTTTTAATCCGTTACGTCAGGTCATGGGCATTGAACATCTTCATCAGTCGCTGAAAGCTGTTCATGAAAATCAGAAATTTAACCTGCGTAATATTAAAACAACGCCTGGCGGAATCCGGTCCATTGAATTTTTCTGTCAGACGGTTCAGCTTGAAATCGGGGGATACCATCCTGAATTGTGGAACGGGAATACCCTTGAGGTTTTAGACTTGCTGAAATCTCAATCTCTGATTATTGAAAAAGATGCAGATATTCTCTCAGAGGCTTACTGTTTTTACAGACAGATCGAACATCATCTTCAATTTCACCAAAACCTTCAGACCCATGAAATCCCAAAGGCAGGAGTTGAATTTGATCAGTTTGCTGCACGTTTCTCTGACCGTGAACCTGCGGAACTTGAAAAACTCATTTTATTTTTCAGAAATGAAGTTTTAAAAGTGGTTGCCTATTACTTTCCGGAACCCGTCAAATCTGAAGAAAACATCCACCCGATTATTAATTGCCTGCAGGCCTGGGGTGATCTGCCAAAAGAGATCAGGGTAATGATTCAGCAAAAACCCTTCAAACGGCTGGATTCAGTTGTCAGTTCACTTGACCGTATTTTCAAATCGTTTCCCAGTCCTTCATCACTACTTGCCTTATGGACAAGTGATTTTTCATTCATGAAGCACATTCTCAGATTGCTTGATGATGCACCTTCAGTGGTTTCAAAGCTGATTTCGATGCCTGATATCTGGGAAGGGTTGATTCTAAACCGACCAGCAAACCGATATGAGGATGATGATCTGCACCGTTATCAGACTTATGCAGAAATCTGGAGTGCTCTGGCGTTTACATCAGGCCGGTTTTCGCTTGATGACTATTTCAAATCGATCACAGAAATGTATGATCACATTCTGGTGAAACGATTTTCTGAAAACCCACAACTTTCCTGTAAAATCCTTTTGATTGCTTTGGGGAAACTGGGAAGTCAGGAACTCGCTTCCGGAAGTGATGCTGATCTTGTTGTTTTTTCGGTTGATTCACCCGATCCAAAAGTATCTGCAGACTTCAAAAAAATTAATCAGATTTTTTCCCATTATACCCAATATGGCATTCACTTTCAGGTTGATTACCGGCTTCGTCCGGAAGGAAAAAATGCCCCTGTGCTTCCGGATCTCAGGTCGAATGTAGCTTATTACGAAAACCGGGCGGATTACTGGGAATTTCAGACCTTCACAAGGGCGAGACGGCTGTTAGGTTCAGAAACTGAGTTCAAAAACTTCCAAAATGAACTTGACCGGATTTATTCCGTCAGGAAAGAAACCTTTGCTCCCCGTTTTCTGCATCTCAGACAAGCGAGAATGAATCAGAGTAAATCAGATCCGCTTTCAGTATCCTTAAAAAAAGATCCAGGAGGCATTCTGGATATTGAAAGTCTGATCCAGCATCTGAGTCTCAGGTCAGGATTTCTTTTTTCGGATTTGGGCGGAAAACCCATGACTGACCTGTTTTTACAGCTGAATGAAAAATTGAAAGATGAACGGCTTGAACGGCTGAGTCTTTTATACCGTGAATTCAGGCGGTTTGAAGTTGAACAAAAATTATCAGATTGTTACAAATCAGGATTATTTAGTCCCAAAACACCTATTTTATCATCTGTCATCAGGGATTTCACAACTTTACGCAATTTTATAACCGAATCGAAGCAACTCATTGAACAACTTATCAGAGAGAATATATGAAATTTCTGCTTTCTGTCCTGATTCTATCAGGATTCACTTACATTGCCTCCGCTCAGAATCCATCTGATACTCTTTTCGTCGGATGGTATAATGTTGAAAATCTTTTCGACACAGTAAACAACCCGAACGCCTACAACCAACCTGATGGCAACGGTGACGATGAGTACATTCCCGGTTCAAAATCAGACTGGACACCAGAACGGTATCAGGCCAAACTGAAAAACCTGGCTCAGGTCATCAATGGAATGAATAACGGTCGTGGACCAGATGTTCTCGGGGTTTGTGAAGTTGAAAACCAATATGTGTTGTGGGATTTGATCAACGGTCACTTCATCAATAAAAATTTCAGTCTGGTGTTCAAAGAAAGTCAGGATGGCAGAAGTATTGATATTGCCATTTTGTACAGGAATGACAAACTAAAATGGGACTGGATGAAGGCCTACGGAGTTCCAATGGAAGGAAAACGCCCAACCCGGGATATCGTTTTTGCCAAATTCCTTTCGGGTGATAAACCGGTTTATTTTTCAGTTAATCACTGGCCATCAAAAAGTGGTGGTGCAGAAGCATCAGAACCGTACCGTGAAAAAGCTGCTGAGCGGACACTCGAAGGTGTGAATGAAATTCTTGCAACCGATAAAAATGCTGACATTCTGTTAATGGGTGATTTCAACTGCAATCCGGATGAAAAACCCTTGCAAACCATTCTTGGCGCACGAACAGTTGCTGAAATCGGAAAAGAAAAATCGCAGTTGTGGAATCTCACCACCCCGGTCTGGAATCCTGAAACTACCGGCACCCTTCAGTACAAAGGGAAGTGGGATCTTATCGACAATTTTATTGGTTCCAACGGACTTTTTGACAAAACGGGATATCAATTTCTTGATGGCTCAGTCTCCATTCTCAACTATCCGGAACTGAAAGAAAAAGAAGGAAAATATGCTGGATCGCCATTCCGTACCTATGCGGGAGCCAAATATCTAGGCGGGTTTTCAGATCACTTTGCTATTACGTTGAAGCTTGTGGTTAGTAAGTGATATGTGGTATGTGGTAAGTGGTAAGTCGAACGGAGTGAAGATCCCGAACTAGCTTCTGGGTTATAAGTGGTAAGTGGGATTAAAAGCTGGTCACTGAGCGGAGTCGAAGTGCCCAGCTTTTACCAATTGTTTGTAATTTGTAACCCGAGATTCGTAACCATTCATGTCCATTAAACAAAAAAACCCGTTTCTAACGGGTTTTTTTGTTTAATCCAATTCAAAATTTATTCTCTGATATCGTGTGTGTCTTTCACAAAGAAAACTCCGGCGGCGGCAAGTGCCATCGAAACACCGGCAACACCCAACATCCAGACAGGATCACTTCCCATAGACATTAAAATCATACTGCCAAGGAATCCGGCTGCAATCTGTGGAATGGTAATGGTTGCGTTGAAAAGCCCCATATAAACACCCATTTTGCTTGCAGGAAGTGCAGCAGAAAGAATGGCATAAGGCATGGCAAGAATTGCAGCCCACGCCATACCAACCCCGATCATCGAGAAGAACAATCCGTACTTCGTTCCTACAAACACAATTGAGAATAACCCGATTCCACCTGCAAGAAGCGAGAGACTGTATACTGTTTTTCTGCCCAGCATTTTGGCAAGTTTTGGCAGAGCAAGCGAATATAAAGCTGCAAAAACACTATAAACGGCAAAAATTACACCCGTCCAGTTACCAGCTTCATTGAATTCTGCCGAGAGGGAGTCAGTTGTTCCCCAAACATTTGAGGCAATTCCGGAAGTAGTATAAACCCACATAAGGAAAAGTGAAAACCAGGAGAAAAACTGAACAATTCCCAATTCGTACATGGTTGCCGGAATTGTTTTCACAATTTGAATAAAGGAGGTTTTTTCTTTCTCCTCAGCGGTTACGTTATTGTATTTCTCGTATTCAGCTGGTGGAAATTCCTTGGTTGTAAAAGCCGTCCAGAGGACAGAAATAAGAAGCGTTCCGCCACCAAAATAGAATGCCCAGATTACAGAATCAGCTACTTTTTCACCGGGGGAAGGGGTATTTGAAACGCCGGCCCATGTGAGGGCGAATGGGAGTAAGGATCCGATTACAGCACCTACGTTGATCAGAAAACTTTGGATTGAATAGCCAATGTTGCGTTGCTCATCGTTTACCATATCACCAACCAAAGCCCGGAATGGCTGCATGGTCACGTTAAAGGCAGTATCCATAAAAAGAAGCATGGTTGCACCGAATATAACCGGAGGCAACAAATAGGCAAAAAATTCAGAATTTGGCATGAAGAACATGGCCAAAGCAGAAGCAAAAGCACCACCTAAAATAAAAGGAACCCGACGGCCAATCCGCGTCCAGGTTTTATCGCTTGAAAGCCCGACGATAGGTTGAACCAGAAGTCCGGCAAAGGGAGCAGCCAGCCAGAAATAACTCAACTCATGAACATCAGCACCCAAAGCAGAAAGAATGCGGCTGGTATTACCATTCTGGAGTGAATATCCGATCTGGACGCCAAGAAATCCGAAACTGAGATTCCAGATCTGCCAGAAGGAAAGACGCGGTTTTGTCATAATTCGTTTCCTTTTTGTTAAAAAATTGACCGGTAAAGGTATAACGGGGAAAGGATTAATGCAACGCAGAAAAAGTAAAAGCGGTTTTCTAACCGGCACTTAATTAAATTGAAACAAAAGATTTCGAATAAACGTAAAGGTATCCTTATCTTTGAAACCAATTCTAATTTTAATCCTGATTCATAACAATCAACAACATTCAGAAAACGATTCCGACCGAAACCATCTTTTCATCAAAAAGGAGCGTCAATGAGAAAGCTACTACTTCCCCTTTCACTAATTTCCTGTTTATTATTTACTGATGGGCGGGCACAAATTGTAACAACAGCCGCATATTTCCTAAGAATTCCAACTTCAGCTACAATTAACAGCATGGGTCGGTCTGGTGTAGCCCTTCAATTTAATGACCCTTTTCTGGCTCTTGACAATCCGGCTTTTATGGCTTCATTTTCTTCCCAAACAAACCTGGTTTACGGCAGTCAATATTCTACATTGTTTCCTGAACTTAGGGGAAACCTGAGTTTAAACAACCAGGCTGTTGCTGCCGGCATTAATCTTGAATCGCTAACCAACCTACCGATGAAAGTACAATTTACCTATACACGACGTTTTTTTAATCTCGGAGAAAATGTAAGGACGACTGAAACTGGGGAAGAACTGGGTAGGTATTTTTCCTATGAAACTGCTAACAGTATAACTGCATCAGTAAGTTACAAATATGGTGCAGAATGGTTTTTGGGAGCTGGGTATACCCGCATTTATTCCCGGTTAAATCCATTCCCCGCAGATGAAGACAAAGATGGAATCTCGAGCGGAAATGCCTTTTCATTTGGTTTATTATCCCGGTTACCGTTCCATGAATGGTATACATGGGCGGATACTGAAGATCAATTTTATCCGGAATATTTCTTAAATCTGGGAATGTCTGTACTCAATAAAGGTGACAAACTCATTTACATTGATCCAGTACAAGCAGATCCTTTACCTAAGATGGCAAAAATTGGCTATAGTGTTGTCTTTAATTATAACCTTAAATATGAAAATACATTTCTGAACCTGGCAAGTTTTCAATGGTCGGCAGATGTAAATGATCTTCTTGTAAAGAGAAGTTCAGAATTCACGATGGATTATATTGATTTTCCTGGTGATATCAATGTTTTCAAACATGTGATCGGATTAAAAAAGGATGATGCTATTGAACTTCACCGTGGATACTCAATCAATTTACTGGAAACGGTTACCATCATGCAGGGGTGGGACGATCAGATTGGTTTTGGTGAGACTAAAACTTATGGACAGGTTTACAGCACCAGCGGACTTTTTAAATATCTGACAGGATTTACAGATAATGTGATTTTAAAAAATGTATTAGCTGAAAGTGCAATAACTTACTCTGTTTCTGGAGTAAAAAGTCGCCTTACTACTGGAACCGTCTATAAAGGATTCTCTGCAAATTTCGGGTTTACTTTTTAGGGAAATTCATTTCACAGAGTTTCGGAGAGAAAAAACAGAGATACACAGAGATTCTTACGAACAAATTAAAAACGAAATCTCCTGATTCCATTTTTCAAAATGACCGAATTGAAATTAATCAGGAGACCAGTTGAAACCTTTGATAATTTCATATATGTTAAGATTTGAGCCTCATGAACTTTTGAAAAACTTTCGACTGTTTTTAATTCAACGATAACCTGATTTTCAACTAAAAGATCAATCCGATACCCAAAATCCATTTTTATATCTTTATAAAGGAGGGGCATCGGCTTTTGTCGTTCAATTTTAAATCCGGCATTTTTCAGTTCATAAGTTAAACACTCTTCGTATGCCGATTCCAACAAACCTGGCCCCAAAGAACGATGAATATCAATTGAAAATCCTATTACTTTTTCTGTAATTTCGTTAATAAGCATATTTAAAATCCCGGGATTTTTTAAGCACAGGCAAAATAAATAAAACCTATTAAAGAAAAAACCAAAACGACACGTGAGGAAAATCAGAATGAATCCCACTTAATAAAAATTACTCTGAATTACTCTGAATTTCCTCTGTGAAAGAATAATCTCTACATATCGTATTTCCCCGATTCAATTTGGCGTTTGGCAATCCGGCGCCGTGCATCACGGGTATTGATGGGTGTCCAACGCATGAATCTTTTCAAACCGGAAAGCAACATCTTCAATTCATCACCATCCGTCATGGATGCAATGGCATTTTTTGCATTGGCGGTGATTCTTTCAACTGAATCATTTACATAAACTGAAACGGCATCAACCAGATGTCCGCACTTATCCAAACCTTCTTTTTCGATTCTTTTTTCTGTCCGGATAAGAGCAGATTCCATTCCGTAAATATCAATAATGATATCGGCAATGTTCATCATGATTTCCTGCTCATCGGCAATTTTATCCATGTATTTCTGAACGCCAAAACCTGCGCACATTAAAAATACTTTCTTGGCACCGGCAAGCACTTTCTTTTCAACTTCAAACAATTCACCGGTTCCCTCTTCCAATCCACCAATAGACATGAGTTCACCCTGAACTGCCATTGCCGGACCCATCAGGTTCAACTGACCTTTCATGGCTCTTTTCAGTAACATTCCGGGAATCAGCAGCCGGTTGATTTCATTGGTTCCTTCAAAAATCCGGTTGATCCGGCTGTCACGATACGGGCGATCCATCGGATATTCGGCACTGAAACCATATCCACCCAAAATCTGAACGCCTTCATCGGCCACATAATCCAAAATTTCAGAACCGGCAATTTTCAGGATTGAACATTCCACGGCAAATTCTTCAATTCCCTTCAGAACGGCTTCTGCACCTTCAGGAGTTGTTGCTTTTTTACCGGCTGTTGCCATATCGAGAAGTCCGGCAGTGCGGTATAACATCGAGTTACCCACATAATTCCGGATCGCCATTTCAGCGATTTTATGCTGCATGGCGCCAAACGTAGAAATCGCCACACCAAACTGTTTCCGCTCATTTGCGTATTTGATGGCTTCGGTCTGAACATATTTCGAGGCACCCAGAGTTGATGCGCCCAATTTGAAACGACCCACATTTAGAATATTGAAGGCAATTTTGTGTCCTTTACCGACTTCACCCAAAACCCGGTCGAGCGGGATGATACAGTTATCCATCTTCACAACCCGGGTAGAAGATCCTTTGATACCCATTTTCTTTTCTTCAGCACCCAGAGAGACACCCGGATCATTTCTTTCAATGATAAAACCGGTAAAATGCTCGCCATCAACTTTGGCAAAAACGATGAAAACATCAGCGAATCCGGCATTGGTGATCCACATTTTTTCACCATCAAGAATCCAGGATTTACCGTCAGCAGATTTCACAGCTTTTGATTTTGCACCCAACGCATCAGAGCCGGAACCTGCTTCGGTTAGCGCATAAGCACCCAGCCATTCACCGGTTGACAACTTCGGAATATACTTTTGCTTCTGTTCTTCAGTGCCGAAATAGAGAATCGGCAACGTTCCGATTCCGGTATGAGCACCCAGAGAAACCGCAAATGAAGCACCTTTGCCTGTATTTTCTGCAACAATGATCGACGTGGTTTTATCAACTTCCATGCCGCCGTATTCTTCAGGAATAGCAACGGAGAGAAGTCCCTGTTCACCGGCTTTTTTCATGATACCGGCAAGAAGTCCTTCTTTTAATTTATCAATTTCATCGAGATGAGGAACGACTTCCTGATCAACAAAACTGGCAGTCAGTTCAGCAATCATTTTATGTTCTTCAGAAAATTCTTCGGGGGTAAATACAAGGTTTTTGGGCGTTTCAGAGATCAGAAACTCGCCGCCTTTGAGGGTAAAAGTATCAGCCATAATGCTATCTCCAGGTCTGTTATTGTCAGAAAAAGGCTTTTGATGGGGGAAACATCCCCCATCCCGTCCCGTTTACGGGATCGGGATACCCCCTTCAAAGGGGGAATTTTTTATAATTTCTCGAAAATTCCGGCGACACCTTGTCCGCCACCAACGCAGGCAGTGACCATGCCGTATTTTACGTTTCTGCGGTTCATTTCATTCAGAAGCTGAACTGTTAATTTGGCTCCTGAACATCCCAACGGGTGGCCTAAAGCAATGGCTCCGCCGTTCACATTGACGGTTTCCATGTTAAGTCCGGCCTGGCGGATAACCGCAAGTGACTGGGCTGCAAAGGCTTCGTTGAGTTCGGTCAGTCCGATATCAGAAAGGGCTAGTCCGGCTTTTTTCAGTGCTGCAGGAATTGCTTCAACCGGACCAATTCCCATGATTTCGGGATGAACGCCTGCAACCTGGTAAGTTACCAGTCTGGCAATCGGGGTCAGGTTCAATTCTTTCAGGATTTTTTCGGAAACGATCAAAACCGCAGCCGCGCCATCTGAAGTCTGACTGGAGTTTCCGGCGGTAACCGTTCCGTTGGTGATAAAGGCAGATTTCAAACCGGCAAGGCGTTCAATTGAAGTATCGGCTCTTGGACCTTCATCCACAGAAAAAACGGAGGTTTCTTTTTTGATTTTCCCTTTTTCATCGAGGAACGTACGTTCAATAGTTACAGGGACAATTTCACCTGCGAATTTTCCGGCAGCAATTGCAGCGAGAGCATTCTGATGACTGCGAAAAGCAAAGGCATCCTGATCTTCACGGGAAATGGAATATTTTTCACGGACGAGTTCAGCCGTCAATCCCATTCCCAGATAATAATTCGGAACGGTGTCCACCAATTTTGGATTTGCAGAGAACTTAAATCCGCCCATCGGAACCAAACTCATACTTTCGGCACCGCCGGCAATGATCACATCTGCCATTCCGGAACGGATTTTTGCAGAAGCAAGGGCTATCGATTCCAATCCGGAAGCACAAAACCGGTTTACGGTCATGCCTGGAACGGTAATTGGCAAATCAGCCAAAAGGGCAACCATTCGCCCGATATTGAACCCCTGTTCAGCTTCAGGCATGGCACAACCAATAATCACATCATCAATTCTGGCTGCATCAAGAGCCGGAACTGAAGCAACCAAATGCTTGATTACGGCAGCTGCCAAATCATCCGGACGTGTAAACCGGAGTGATCCTTTTCCTGATTTTCCTACTGCCGTTCTGAAACCGGCAACGATATAAGCTTCCTGCACAAGACCTCCCGGATTGGGAAAATTATGAATGTTAAATTTTAAATGCTGAATGAAAAATTTTGCGGGCGACCAGCCGGTCGCCCCTACAAAACAATTCAGACTAAATCGTATTTCTACTGTCTACTAACTTCTACTCCCGAAAGCGTTCGGGATCTTCGCTTCGCTCGACTTCTAACTTGTGATTTTCAATTCCTAAGCGGTTTTCCGGTTTTCAGCATGTGCTGAATTCTTTCGAGAGTCCGGCGTTCACCGCAAAGCTGAACGAAAGCTTCCCTTTCGAGATCAAGCAAATACTGTTCTGAAACCCGGGTTTCCTCGCTCAGATTTCCGCCGCACATGATATAGGCCAGTTTTTCTGCAACCACTTTATCATAATCGGTAATCTGCTTTGCCATCCACATGAGATAAATGCTGGCTTTCACGGTTGCAAGTCCGGCTTTGCCCAACACCCGAATATCCGTTCTGGGCTGGGGTTGTTTATAGCCTTCCTGAGCCAAAGCCAAAACCTGACGTTTCGCATCGGTAATTTGACGGTCTTTGTTCACCGAAATACTGTCAGTGGGTCTGATAATTCCCATCGGAATGGCTTCATGGGCTGATGTCGCCACTTTACCGGTTCCCATAATCATGAACGCATCACGAAGATTGGGTAACGCCACATCGCCATCGGCAACTTTATCCATGGCCCGAAGTGTCATTTCCTTCGTTCCGCCACCGGCAGGAATCAGCCCAACGCCAACTTCAACCAAACCGATATAAGTTTCTGCAGCTGCCTGAACGTGATCGGCATGAAGGGTAAGTTCACAACCGCCGCCAAGTGTTAATCCGTGCGGAGCAACCACAACAGGCCGGTTTGAATACCGAACCCGCATGGTCATTTTCTGAAACTGACGGATCATAAGTTCAATTTCGTCATAATCGCCTTCATTCGCAGCCATGAGAAGAAGAGCAAGATTTGCCCCGGCTGAAAAATTGGGTGCCTGATTTCCGATCACCATGCCTTCCCAGCCGGCTTCCATTTTATCGAGCGCTTTCAGTACAAATCCGACCGTATCAGGTCCGATAGCATTCATTTTGGAATGGAATTCGAGTCCGAGCACGCCATCACCCAAATCAAAAAGCGAAGCAGCGGCATTTTTCTCAATTACTTTGTTTGTGCGTAAATCGTCGAGGAAAATGTATTTTTCAGCATCAGGAACGAGGCAATAGGATTTGGACGGAATATCGTAGAAATATCGTTTTCCATCCTTCCGCTGATAAAAAGAAGTGATTCCAGCAGCAATCATGTCCTTCACCCAGGAAGCTGCCGGCCGGCCGTTTTTCTCCATATTTTCAACAACCCGTTTAACCCCGAGTACATCCCAGGTTTCAAACGGACCTAAATCCCAACCAAATCCACCACGAAGAGCTTTGTCAATTTTGTAAATGTCATCTGAAATTTCGGGAATCCGGTTCGAAGCATAAGAAAACAGATCTTCTGCCATGATTTTAAAGAATTCGGCAGCTTTATCCATTCCCATGTAAATCATTTTCAGACGTATGTTGAGATCATCAACCGGTTTGGTCATTTCAAGGGTCGGGAAGGAGACTTTTTTCTTGGGCTGATACTCAAGTGTTTTCAAATCAAGAGTCAGAATGTCTGAAGAACCGTCCTCTTTTTTAACTTTTTTGAAAAATCCCTGCTTGGTTTTATCACCCAGCCATTTGTTTTCTACCATTTTGGTGAGATAGGCGGGGATTTTAAACACTTCCCTTTTTTCATCTGACGGAAGGGCTTCGTACAGATGTGAAGCAACCAAAACCAATGTATCCAACCCAACAATATCAGCCGTTCTGAAAGTTGCTGATTTTGGCCGGCCCACAACCGGACCTGTCAATTTATCAACTTCGTCGACTGAAAGTCCGAGCTGTTCCATGACTTTAAAGGTGTTCATCATTCCGAAGACACCGATTCGGTTGGCGATAAAATCAGGTGTGTCTTTACATTCAACGGTAGATTTCCCGAGGAACAGATCACCGTATTCAAGAATAAAATCGACAACTGCACGGTCAGTTTCAGGGGTGGGAATCACTTCCAGAAGTTTGAGATACCGGGGCGGATTAAAAAAGTGAGTTCCGAGAAAGTTTTTGCGGAAATCTTCAGAACGGCCTTCAAGCATGAAATGGACTGGAATACCAGACGTATTTGTCGAAACGATGGAACCGGGTTTTCTGAACTGATCAACTTTTTCGAAAACTGACTTTTTAATGTCCAGATTTTCAATAACGGCTTCCAGAATCCAGTCGGCGTCTTTAATTTCGGGGAAATTATCTTCAAAATTTCCGGTTTTTACCCGGGAAGCAAGATCTGCCCGGTAAAAAGCAGCAGGATTTGATTTAACCGCATTTTCAAGTCCTGATTTTGCAAACCGGTTTCGGAAAGCAGGAGATTCTGCTGTGAGACCTTTTTTGGTTTCATCATCACTAAGGGATTTTGGCACGATATCAAGCAGGAGGACATCAACACCATTATTTGCAAAGTGGGCTGCAATTCTTGATCCCATGACGCCAGATCCGAGGATGGCGGCTTTTCTCACTGTACGTTTCATGAAAACTCCGTGAACTCAAAACTATTAAATTCTATAAGATAAATTTACACTTCAGAAGAATCAAGCATTCATAAATGATTCATGATTCATTTTTAAAACGGCGGAACTTGGCCTAATCTTTTGTGCTGTAAAACAATTTGTAAAATTTTGAAATTGAATCTTAGCTCCCCTCCTTTGCAAGGAGGGGAAATCAGTCTTAAGACTGATGGGGTGGTTTTTCCATCAATTTTTCAAAAACAACCAAACCACCCCGGCTTCGCCACCCCTCCTTTACAAAAGGAGGGGAATTTTAATACCACATACCACTTACCACATACCACGGACCACCCGAATTTACAATTCCAGCCCTTCATTGGCATAAATTTCGTCAACAAGCGATTGATACCGCTGCATGATGATTTTACGGCGGGGTTTCAGGGTTGGGGTAAGTTCGCCACTGTCAATCGTCCATTCATGATGAAGCAGTTTGAACTTTTTGATTTTGTCAGTCTGACTCAATCTTTCGTTGACCTTTTCGACTTCTCTTTCAATCAGCTCAATCACTTCAGGATTATGGATCATTTCAAGATTATCCAGAAGTTTTGTGTGTTTCTTTCTGAAATGGTCAGTTAATTGAAGGAAAGAAGGAACAATCAGAGCAGCAGCAAATTTATGACCATCGCCTATAACCATTGCCTGTTCAATGAAACGTGAGCCTTTCAGTTCATTTTCAAGGGGCTGAGGTGCAATATATTTTCCGCCGGAAGTTTTGAAAATTTCCTTTTTCCGGTCGGTGATGAATAAAAATCCGTCGGCATCTATATGTCCAATATCTCCGGTATGGAACCATCCATCTTTAATCACTTCATCCGTAGCTTCCGGTTTTTTGTAATATCCTTTCATGATATTCGGACCTTTGGCGAGAATTTCACCATCTTCGGCAATTTTAACTTCCACGCCGGGAATGATTGGTCCGATACTGCCAATGCGGTTACGGGTTAATTTACAAACTGAGATTACTGGTGAAGTTTCAGTCAGCCCATAACCTTGAAGCAACAGAATCCGGCCAGCGGTAAAAACAGTTGCCAGTTTTGGAGAAAGAGCAGCACCACCGGCGATGATATAATTCAGATTTCCGCCAAGTGCTTCACGCCATTTCGAAAAAATGAGTTTGTTGGCAAGAGCCAGCTGGGTATTATACCAAACTCCCTGATTGATTTCAGGGTTATAATTTTTTGCAAGGTTCAATGCCCAGAAAAACAATTGGCGTTTAACGCCATGCAAGGCAGCACCTTTTCCAACAATTTTATCATAGACTTTTTCAAGAAGGCGCGGAACCGTTGTAAAAAGGTTGGGTTTAATTTCTTTCAGGTTATCTGCAATGGTTTCCATCGATTCAGCATAATAGATTCCAAGTCCGTTATACTGATAGAAATAGTTCACCATTCTTTCGAAAGAGTGACACAGCGGCAGGAAAGAAAGAGCTTTGTCTTTCCCTGGATCAATCGTTATAACTTCACGAACGGCCAGCACATTACTCACAATATTGGCATGAGTGAGCATAACACCCTTGGGTTCACCGGTTGTACCTGAGGTATAAATGAGAGTTGCCAGATCAGAAGGTTTTACCTGAGACTTTAATTCAACGATTAATTCAGGTTTTTCAGCAAACAGTTTTTCCCCTTCTGTCAAAACTTCTTTCCAAAACGGCATTTTTTCTACATTGTTAATGGTAAAAACCTTTAGGCAGGATTTTACATTTTTATAAATGGGAGAAAACCGTTCGTGGAGCACTTCATTGCTGACGAAAAACAATTTTATTTCGGCATCATTCAAAATATATTCTGCCTGATCAAGCGCTGAGGTCGGGTAAAGCGGAACCAAAACTGCGCCAAGAGACAAACAACCCAAATCGATAAAATTCCATTCAGGCCGGTTTTCTGCAACGATACCAATCATATCTCCTTTCCGGATGCCAAGGGCATAAAGTCCGAGAGCAAATTTTTCTGCAAGAGAAACAGCTTCTTCAGCAGAATACCGGATCCAACGGCCATTCACTTTATTTACAAAAGCATCTTTACGGGCATAGTGGTGTCGGGAATATTCGAGCAATTCGAACAAACGGGTAGGTTGTGCGTTCATGGCATCCTCTTAAGGTCAGCAATTTTCAGGTTGATTGCGATTTTGGGTTCCGGCAAACCGGACTCAAGAGGTAATATGGCAGATTGAGGTTAGAAAATCAACCCCTTACTTTCCATTCTGTTTCAGAAACACCCGATTTCAGATTAATATACCGGGCCATAACAAATAATAGGTCAGAAAGCCGGTTCAAATAAATGATAATATGCTCAAATTCAGGTGAGGATTCTGAAAGTTGGACGATCAGGCGTTCTGCCCGGCGGCAAACAGTTCGTGCAACATGAAGGTGGGCAGCAGCAGGAACGCCACCCGGAAGCACAAAAAACTGAAACGGCGGACATTGATCCTGATAGTAATCAATTTTGTTTTCAATAAGTTCAAAATCGGATGGTTGAATTCTGGGAACCTTTGCATTGGGTTTCGTTCCGCCAGGAGTTGCCAGGTCAGCACCCATCACAAATAAATCATTCTGAATGTGTTTTAAAAGGTTATCTTCTTCAGGAAGTTCATTTGTTTTAAGTCTCACAACCCCAATATAGGAATTCAATTCATCAACAGTTCCATAGGCTTCTACGCGAAGGGATGCCTTACTCACACGTTGCCCGCCAAATAAACTGGTACTTCCTGAATCTCCCGTTTTGGTGTAAAGTTTCATATTGTTTTTCCATCCTTTTGCAAACTTCTGAAGTACCAGACTGTGAGAATCAAGGCCACAACCATCAATAGTGCTGAAGTATGAAACGGTGCAGTATGACTAATCGTTCCGAAAGCAAATCCGCCCCAGATTGGACCGATAATTCGGGCCAGACTTCCAAATCCTTGAGAAATACCCAGAATTTTGCCTTGCTCATTTTCACTGGCTGAGTTTGAAATCATGGCATTTGCGCTTGGTGTAAAGATAGCGAGTCCGAGCGAATAAGTGATGATCAGAACAATTAACATCCAAACCATATCAGGCTTTGCAAATGGAAGGAAAAGCTGAGAAAATGCAGTCAGAATCAACCCGGCAATAATCAGTTTTTTACTTCCTGCAAGTTTTGTTAAAGGTCCTATCAGACCACCCTGAATGACAGCCGTTACAATCCCAATCAGAGCAAAAAGATAACCTACTTGTTTCGCATCATAATTCATCTGAGCTGCCATTAAAAGTGCGAAAGTTGCCTCAAAAACGGCGTGCCCCATAACAGTGAGAAAAAACAGCATGATCAGATTAAAGGTATGGTTTTTATCCTTTTTGAGCAGAAATGTATTTTTAAAAAGAGAAAAAAGACCAGGTTTTTTCGGATGGGAACCCGATACAGCTTTGTCACGGGCTTCTTTCGGGTAGCTTTCAGGCAGGAAAAAAACTGCAAAAAATAAGTTAATTACGCAAAGTCCAACTGCCGCCAAACCGGGAACCTGAAATCCGTATTGCGAGAGCACACCCCCAATTGCCGGCCCGAATATGAATCCAAGCCCGAAAGCAGCACCAACAATGCCCATTCCCTTCGATCGGTTTTCCTTGGTTGTAATATCGGCGATATAAGCTTGGGCAGCTCCAAAATTTGCACTGAAAGTACCTGCCATAATTCTGGAAATAAACAGAACCAAAAGTGAACCTGAAAAAGCAAAAACGGTGTATGAAACCAGATTTCCAACAATGGAAAAAAGCAATATCGGCCGTCGGCCATATTTATCAGACAAACTTCCCCAAAATGGTGCAAAAATGAATTGCATGAGAGAGAAAACAGTTGAAAGCAGGGTTACTTCAAGCGCGCTGGCCTGATAATTCAATGCATAGAATGGCAGCAGGGGAATGACGATTCCAAAACCGACAAGGTCAATGAAAATCGTAAGGAAAATAGCAACAAGAGACGGTTTACGGTTCATCAGATTTTATAAAAGAAGTACAAAGATAGACCTGTGGTCTCCAATTTCAAAGATTAAAATCAGACTATAAAATGACCATTTTATCCAGTTAGTCATTCCGTTTACCAAAAGGAATGGTTATAATTGTGATTTGAAACAAATCAGGATATCGGAATGGCAGTTTTTAAAACGCTTACAATTCCGGAAGCAGTCAGCCAGTCGGTTTCAGCTTTCGCTTCCCGACCCGCCTTAGGAGATGCTGAGGGCAAATTTTTAACTTATCAGGATCTGAAATACCGGATTCAGGATATCCGGGATTTGCTCAAAACCCAGGGTATCATCAAAGGTGACCGGGTTGCGATTCTGAGTGAAAACCAGATTAACTGGGGTGTTGCCTACCTGGGAATTACAACCTATGGTGCAGTGGCCGTCCCGATTCTGCCCGATTTTCATGCAACTGCAATTGCTCACATTCTCAGACATTCAGAAGCCAAACTGGTTTTGGTTTCCTCAAAATTTTCATCCAAAATAGCCGACGTCCAGGGCACTATTCAGGTCAGCCTTGAAGATTTCAAGGTCAGACCTGCCGGTAGTTTTATTGAGGGAATTCTTCATCAGGGAGAAACAAAATTTTCTCACCTGAAGGAAACTGCCATGAAATGGATGGGAAAAATAAAACACGATATTGCTGAAGATGATCTCGCCGTTATCATTTACACATCAGGAACAACGGGACATTCAAAAGGGGTGATGCTATCTCACAAAAACCTCATTTTTGATGCGGTGAAAACCCTTGAAATGGTTGAAATTCTACCGACAGACCGATTTCTTTCTATTCTTCCTTTGGCACATACCTATGAATGCACATTAGGGTTACTGGCTCCTATGATTCATGGTGCCTGTGTTTATTATCTTGACAAACCACCTACGGCAGCAGCACTTCTTCCTGCTTTGGCGAAAATCAAACCAACCATTATGCTTTCCGTTCCGCTTGTCATTGAAAAAATGTACAAGCTCAGAATATTGCCGAAATTAACTGGCAACTTTCTGATGCGGAAAATTTACCCTTTACCTATTTTCAGAAAATTGCTGAATAAAGCCGCCGGAAAAAAACTAGCTGAAACCTTTGGCGGACAACTGAAAATGTTTTGTATTGGTGGAGCAGGGCTTGCTTCAGATGTTGAATTCTTTCTTCGGGAAGCTGGTTTCCCCTATTGTATTGGGTATGGACTCACAGAAACTGCCCCGCTTGTTACCGGAACCAATCCTGCAGGAACCCGATACAAATCAGCAGGAAAAGTCCTAAATGGGATGCAAATCAAGATTCATGACCCTCACCCTGCAACAGGCGAAGGTGAAGTTTGGATCAAGGGCAATAATGTTATGCGGGGATATTACCGTGATCCGGAGAAAACAGCGGAAGTTCTAACTTCTGACGGTTGGTTTAAATCTGGAGACCTTGGAATCATTGACAAAGACGGGTTCCTTTTTATAAAAGGCCGCCTGAAAAATATGATTTTGGGTCCGAGCGGAGAAAATATTTATCCAGAGGAAATAGAGTCCATTCTGAATGAAAATGAATGGCTTCTGGAATCATTGGTATATGAAGAAGCCGGCCAGCTTATTGCCCGTGTCTTTTTAAATTACGAAGTCATAGATATTGATATTGCCCACCGTCATTCCCACAGTGAACAAGATTCCCGCCGGATAGTTGATCAGTATCTGGAAAAGGTGAAAAACGATACCAATGCAAGAGTCAGTAAATTTGCGAGACTCGCCAGAATCATCGAACAGACAGAACCGTTCGAAAAAACACCAACACAGAAAATCAAGCGATACCTTTACACATAAAAAAAAAGCCAGTCGTCTGACTGGCTTTTTTTATGCTTTTGTGACTTATTTTACTTTGCTGTAACGGTATAAATGGTTTCAGCAGGTGTTCCGCCATAAATATCACGATCTGTAACTCTTAGTGTAAACAAGTTTTCACCTTGTTGGATTTTCACCGAAATACTAAGTCCGAAACCAACTGATTTCCCGGCGTTAAACCATTCATAGATTACATTTTTATCTTCCGGGCGATTGATTTCTGGTGCTTCAAGTTCAACCGTTGGATTTGCTGGATTCCACTCAACATTCTGCCGAACATTTTCAACTGATTTGAAAGTAAGCGCTTCCCAAACTTCTACCTTGAAGTTTTCCTGTTTCAGAATTTCATTTCTTGGCTTCCAGACAACTCTGATTGTTCTCGTTCCAAGTGTATCTGCAACCCAGGCAGATTGAACTTTCCCAGCAGAATGAAATCCTGCAAACTGAGGAAGGTAAAGTGATTCTGCGGGAATTATCGTTCCCTGGCTAATATTTTCAGCAACTTTGATTGTAATATAAGGTGCAGGTTTGACAACAATGAGTTGCTCAATACTATCGGCCGAGTTAGTCATTCCTTTGTTGTCATTCTGAATCAGAGTCAGACGATAACTGCCAGCCTGGAGCTTCAGAACCGGATCTGTAAGTACAATTCCATCAAGTTTCCATACTGAAGACAGAATATCTCCGTCACGATCACTCAATTCTGATGGTTTTAACGTAACCGTTTCCAGTTCATAAACAGGTAAATTCAACGTCATTCTAGGCAGTGGTGCTGCATTAACAATTAACTGACTTTGAAGGGAGGCAGTTTTTGTTGTTGTTGTTGAGTTGTCATATACCTTTAGTTCCAGATTGTACTTACCAAACCTGGGTGACGGAACGGTAATGAACGGATCTGTACCGATTACTTTTCCATTTAATTTCCATTCAAACAACGTAATAATACCATCAGAATCTGTTGATCCTCTTCCATCAAGTACCAACGGATCTCCTTCCCCAATCATTGCAGGAACGACCCAACTGGCAACCGGTTTTAAGTTGACTGCAACTGTTTTTTCGGTAAAAGCTTTGTTATTGGTTCCATCAATATTGGTGATGTTAAGAACAACCAGATACTTTCCGGGTTTGGTAAAAGTATGATTGATAACCGGCCCTGAATAGCTGGCAGAATCTGTTTCACTCTTAATCTTCCATTGAAAATTAGTGATTGTAACGGGTGAAAGTGATCCGCCACCATCAAACCGGACAGATTCATCAAGTGAAACCCAATCCAAAGATTTAATTACAGCAACTGGCCCGTCTAGAACTTTTACTGTTCCTGATGACTGACTTACCGGCTGTTCAATGCCTGCATCGCCGCCCTTTACTGTCAGCGTTACAATATAATTTCCGGTAGTTTTAAAGGAGTAAGCCACATTTGCACCATAGGCTTTATCACCATTTCCAAAATCCCATTCATAATAGGTGATTTTGCCGGATTGGTATTCTGAGCGGATTCCGTTAAACTGAATAGCCTTTCCGATAAAAGCTGTTGTATCTCTGAAACCCATGTTTGCAACCGGGTAATTCTGAACCTCAAGTGCAACAGTTGTAATTGTTGGCTGGTCTGAAAAACCATCAGTTAATTCAGCCGTTACCAGATAAAACCCGGGTTTTTGAAATAGGAAGGAAGGTTTTATTTCAGTACTTGTTGCTCCGTTAACGAAAGTCCATTTAACTTTCACCTCATCACCATCCGGATCAAAACATTTTGATGCATCAAAATCAACGGGCCTGCCTGCTTTTACCACCATGAATGAATCCATAATAGCAACAGGAGGCCGGTTAACAGTTACCAGAATGGTGTCTGCAACTTTTGAATTTATCCGTCCTTGCTGATCGTCAATTTCAACGGCTAGTTTATGATCTCCACCATCAGGAGCATACCATTGAACTGCAGGTTTTTCACTTCTGCCACCGTCGGGGAACGTCCATAAAAATTTAAGTTCCTGACCATCAGCATCAACAGATTTGGATGCATCAAGCTGTACCCTGCGGGCATTTGATTTTATTGTGCGGTTTATTACCAGCTTTGGAGCAGTATTAATCTGAACAATATTTCCTTCAGAGGAAACAACCGAATTACTAAATCCCTCACCATCATCAACAGACAATGTAAATTTTTCAGGACCCGTTTTTGAAAATTTCTTGGTCACCTTTTCACCAACCATGGTAACACCATCTGAAAAGGTCCACCTATAAACTTTTATTTTTCCGTCAGGATCAACAGAACCGGTTCCATCAAATTCAACTGGTGTTTCTGGATCAGAAACTGTTGGGGTAAATTTTACTTTGGGTATTGGTGAAAAATTGACATGAACTTTCTTTGAAACCACATTGACTGCCTGATCAAAACCGGAATTATCTCTAACTTTCAGGGTTAAAACATGATCTCCGGGTTCTGAAAGCGGCGTAGAAGCTTTCATTTCATTTGAAAAAACAGCGCCATTTATCAACCATTCAAATGAACTGATTTTTCCATCGGCATCCGTTGATTTTTCTGCACTTACTTCAAGTGTCTTTGCTGGATCATGGCGATCAGAAGCAGAAATTACAGCATTAGGATGTTCATTGATTGTAATAGAATGAGTGGTTGTTTGTACTGAATTGGGTTGCCGCTGGCCGTCGTCTACCGTTAATGTAACTTTGTAGGTGCCAGGCTTTTGATACACGTGATTAACCTGATTCCCTTGTTCCCTGCTGCCATCACCAAAATCCCACTGGTAGCTAAAAATACCCTGATCTACGTCTTTAGAGCTATCTGCATTAAAGAACTGGGAAGCTGAATAATCTCTATCTTTTGCAAGAATAACAGGTTTTGGTGGATAGTTGACCAAAATTGTCTTTTTCAATTCCTGAATAGAATTACTTGATCCTTCCAAATCATTAATTTTGAGGGTAACCGTATAACTTCCGGGATTTGGAAATGAGGCTGTGTTGGTTTGTCCGGTTAATGTTCTGCCATCAGAAAGAATCCAGTCAAACTGAAGCTTTTTATTATCGGGATCAATTGTTTTTTCAGCGTTCAATGCAAATCGCTGATCAGTTCCCACCATTTCAGGTAAATCAAAATTAGGTGAAGGCGGGGCATTTACTTTATACTTAAACGTGGTTTTGTAAGTCGAATTTGACGCACCAATTGGATCGCTTACAATTAAAGTGAGTTCGTAATTGCCAAAACGTTCGTGTTTGACTAAAACTTCCTCCTGATTATTACTCGAAACAATTCCAGAACCAGACCAGGTATATGAAAGTGCCTGACGATCCTGATCTTCTGTATTCTTGGCAGTAAATTTAATCTCTTCACCTTGTGAGAATTTCTCGGTTCCTTCAATTTCAGTATAAGGTTGAGAGTTTACGATGACTTGTTTTGATGCAGTATCAGATGCACACGATGAATTGGTATTCTCACCTGAAACAACAAGCTTTACATTGTAAACCCCTGGAATAATAGTTGAGAAATCGAATTTTAAATCAGTTTTTCTAAGCTGATCATTTACAAACCACATGTACCTGAGGCCTTCATTTTCTTTACCCGGTGGTGCAATTGCATTGAATTTGATAAGTTCAGAAGGGGCAACATTGTCTTTATCAGAAACAATTACTGCGTTTGGCCTGTCACGAAAGGTGGCAGAAGTTGAATAAGTCCAATATTGAGGAAAGTACACTTTTTGTGTCGGGAAAATGACATTTATTGGGTAGGTACCCGCATTGCTAAAACTGATGGTTGCAGTAGCGCCTTCAACAAATTGGTTTTCACCATAGATAAAGGCGGCCTTTGTACGCATTGAAAGCTGATCTGGCGGCACTTCAAGACTAAAATACATAGAAAAACAATCTTCAACCGTTTGCTGGTTCACTGTAATTTTTGGTTTTCCAAGAATTGCAGTTGAAATGAAATTCATGTTCCATAGAACTGGTTTTGCTTTACCATAAATACCCAGCGTATTATTTGGCTCGTCTGTTCCTGTGATGGTGAGTCCCCATTGGTTTTGGATTCCAAATTTTTCGGATTCCCATTTAGTCTGATCTTTTCCAACAAGAAATGCTGACCCAAAATAATCTTTGATATAAATTTTTGAATCATCAATACCCACAGTCTCAAGAAGGGGCGGTTCAAATTCAGAATCAAAGGCAGGTTGAAATTGAATTTCATCGTTTTCATTCAGATTGAAAACTGTAACTGACATGTCAGTAGAAAGAAGTTGCCATTTTGCACTTTGAGTAAAATTTCCTTCCCGGTCGGTAACAACAATTTTAAAGTTGTTGATGTCGTCACCATCATTGGTGTAAACGCGGAGTATATAACCGTTTGGGCTGTTTTTTATTGATGAAAAGGTTACCCACCGGTTTGAGTATTTACTTTCTGTTCCAGCCACCATTGAAACAGCCGGTTCTGCAGTGCTGGCTTTTGTTACCAGGTCTGTACCACTCAAATCATATAAGGTTTCAAACTTATAAAGTGCAAAAGTGGTGTTTGTATTCGGATCATCATTCAGAAAATCAGATGAACCAGCAATCCCGGCATCAAACAATTGAATAACTGCCTCGCCGGCATCCTGGTTTGGCCTGATCCAATAGTCAAAAAGATGATATTTATCGCCCGATTCTGATTTTACTTTTACTCCGGAAATGGAAAGAAAAACATCAGACTGACTATATACCTGTCCACCAAAAATGGTAACCAATAAGGTCAGGCAATACAAAGTAATCAATACCCGTTTTTTCATATCATCTACTCATTTATATTGTTTAAAATCTAAACCCGAAACTTTTGATCGATTCCTTACATTAATTATGTAAATCTAATTATCGATATTAGATTACAATTTCATTTCCAAAAACCCAAACTGATTATTTTTCGCCAGAATAGGCAATTCCATTGCAAAGAAAAGAAAAAAAGCCGGGGAATTCAAAGTAAAAACAAAAAGCATTTAAAGGTTTATAAAATCAAAATAAAAGGCCTTCCACACTGTCAATATGTAAAATATTGTAATTTTTATAGTTAGATCGATTAATTTACCCAGTTCTGAGAAAAAATTTAATAAAGAATTAAACCTGGATTATGTCAGAAAAATAGAATCGCAACCCCGGTTACTGATAAAAATGCTCCGATAATTTCTTTTATCGTCACTTTTTCGCCAAATAAAAACACTGACGGTGGAATAATGAGAACAGGAACAATTGACATAATCGTGGCTGCAACCCCTGCATGGGTGTGCTGTACAGCAAGCAAAGAAAAAGATACGCCCAGGAATGGACCAAAAAAGGCACCCAACGTAAGCCAGGACATTGCAGACCGGTTTTTAACGGCAGAAAATACTTGAGACCATCTGCCGAAAACAGTAAAAATGGCCGCAAAACCTATCATACCCGCAATAATTCTGATTTGAGTCGACGCAAAAGCATCATAGTTCTGCATCCCTATCTTACTGAGAATCAAACCCAGTGCCTGACCTACTGCCCCGCCAAAAGCCAAAAGCAAGCCACTTAACGGATAGGATAGCTTGAATTTTTTCCCAACTTCACCATCTTCATGTCCTGGCTGATCGAGAACCACCATTGCAATTCCAGACAAGGTAAGAACCATACCAACACCATGGTACCAGGTTAGAATCTCGCCAAGAAAAATCCACCCGAAAAGAGCTGTCATTGGCGGAGCAAGTGCCATAATCAGCATTGAAACCCGGGCGCTCATCACCATGTAGGAACGAAAAAGAAATAAATCGCCAAGCACAAACCCAACAAAACCGGAAAGCATGAGCCAAAGCCAGGCATGAGTAGTTGCATCAGTCGGGAAAAAATAACCGCGTGAAATCCATGAATAAACTGAAATAAACAAAAAAGCAATGACCAGCCGGATAATATTAACCGGTAGCGATCCAACAGATTTACTGGCTTTTTCAAAAGAAAGTGCAGTAACAGTCCAGAAGATCGCAGTTAACAAGGCAGCAAGTTCACCAATATGTCCGACTGGCATCTTATCCTCTAAAAAATGATCCAAAAATCAGAGTTGGATCCTTCGAATCAAAACGTTAAACCATTGATTTTTATAGGGAGAAGTCTGGTCTGATAGGATTTCGTTTTCTATCTTGTGTCAACTCACCGCAATCAAAACGGAATATCGAAAATGAAAAATTTCGCATTTGCATTCTGTCTTTCGCTTTTAATCACTTCCTGCAACAAAGAAACTGCAATTCAACGTGAAGTGCAGGCCTATCTGGATGATTATAATGCAACCTTTACCGAACTGGTTACCAGTGTAAGTGAAGCCCAATGGAAACTGAACACCGTCATCAGAGAAGGTGATTCACTTACAGGAAAACTGGCAGATGAAGCGAATCTCGCCTATTCTGAGTTTACCGGCAGCACAGCCAACAGTGAAAAAGTAACGGCTTGGTTAAAACAATCAGAACAGCTGACAGATTTGCAAGTCAGGCAACTGAGAAAAATTCTGTATCTGGCCGGTAATAATCCGGAATCCCAAAAGGAAAAAGTAAAACTTAGAATTTCTGCAGAAACGGCACAAACCCGAAGTCTTTTTGGATATGATTTTAAACTTAGCGGAAAATCAGTATCAACCAACCAGATTGATTCCATATTAAGCCATTCTGACAACCTTCAGGACCGTCTTGTTGCCTGGCAAACAAGTAAAGAAGTTGGCCGGGTTTTAAAACAGGGACTTTCTACTCTTCAATCCCTCAGAAATGAAACTGTTAATGGCCTCGGATACACTGATTTTTTTTCCTATCAGGTCTCCGATTACGGAATGACTTCCGAAGAAATGATGGAACTGAATCAGCAGGTAATCAGGGAAATCTGGCCACTTTACCGTGAATTGCATACCTGGGCACGTTATGAACTGGCAAAAAAGTACAAATCTGCTACAGTTCCTGATGAAATCCCGGCGCACTGGATTCCAAACAGATGGGGACAAGATTGGACGGCTCTGGTGGATGTAGAAGGTCTGAATCTGGATTCAATACTGGCAAACAAATCCCCTGAATGGATTATGAAAAAAGGTGAGGAATTTTACACCAGTATCGGGTTCCAAAAACTTCCCGCTTCCTTCTGGGAAAAATCAGATTTATATCCGCTTCCGGCTGGTACAAATTACCGGAAAAACAACCATGCTTCAGCCTGGCATATTGACCTCAACCATGATGTTCGCTCTTTGATGAGTGTTGAATCCAATGCAGACTGGTATGAAACAGTGAACCATGAACTTGGGCACATTTACTATTATCTCAGTTATACAAACCCAGATGTTCCACCACTTCTCAGGGAAGGGGCAAACCGGGCTTACCACGAGGCAATCGGGACCCAGATTGGCATGGCTGCCATGATGAAATCCTTTCTCGCCTCAAACGGGCTTTTACCGGCAAACAGCCAGACTGACGAAACCCGGACGTTATTAAAACAAGCATTAAATTACGTTGTTTTTATTCCCTGGTCTGCAGGTGTAATGACTGAATTTGAACATGACCTGTATGCAAATAAATTGCCCGCTGAGCAATACAATAAAAGATGGTGGGAATTGGTTAAAAAATATCAGGGAATTGTACCTCCCTCACCTAGAGGAGAAGAATTCTGTGATGCGGCTTCCAAAACCCATATCAATGATGATGCTGCACAATACTATGATTATGCCCTTTCAAATGTGATTCTTTTTCAGTTGCATGAACATATTGCAACCAACATTTTGAAACAAGACCCGAGAAATTGTAACTATTACGGAAACAAAGCGGTTGGCGATTTTCTCAAATCTATCATGATTCCCGGATCGGGTAAAGACTGGCGTGAAGTACTGAAAGATAAAACAGGAAGTGACCTGAGCGCAAAAGCGATGGTTAACTATTTTGCGCCTCTTCTTGATTATTTGAAAAAAGAAAATACCGGCAGGAAATACACGCTCTAAAGGGTCACAAATTACGGGTTACGGGTTACAGAACCACATTCAAAATTCAGAATTTCTATTTTATTTGTGAATTGTGATTTGTAACCGGTAACCTATTTAAGAATTTCAATATCAAAGATTGTTACATCTTCATAGGGCCAGCCACCATCGTCTGACTTCACTTCTGCAATTTTATCGATGACATTTAATCCGTCAATGACCTCACCAAAAACGGTGTGTTCGCCATCCAGATGGGCAGCCCCACTATTGGATCGGTAATACTCCCGTTGCTCCTGGGAAAATTTATAATTTTGTTCTCTCTCAATCTTTGCCAGATCAGGCTCGGCGAAGGTCGTTCCCTGTACGATATAAAAATCATAGGGTGATGACCGTCTGGTCGGATTGTCCCCATAATCCCGGGTTGCAGCCAAAACTCCCCTTTTATGAAATCTGGATGATCTGAATTCAGCCGGAATTGAGTAAGATCCAAAACTTTCTTTGTACTCTTTTCTTCCCTTCTGATCAGTATCTCCTCCTTGAATTGCAAATCCCTTCACAACCCGGTAGAAAACTGTATTGTCAAAAAAATCAAGTTTAACCAACCGGATAAAATTTGCCCGGTGGAGTGGTGTATCAGTGTACAACCTGATTTTCATATTTCCTTTACTGGTTTTCATGAGCAACACCGTTTCCTGATTTTTGTCACCGAAATCAGAAAGATAAGATTCGACGATTTTATTGTTCAGTGCACGACCAGATTTACCGAATTTTGGTTTTTCTACCGATTTCTGAGGCTCCTGCGGCAGAATGGACTGAGGTTCTGATTGGGGTTTACAACCAAAAAACGAAACCAGGGACAGAAGAATAAAAAAAAGGTTTTTCATGAATTTTACTTTGACGGCAAGGCTTACCTATTTAATTGAATTAAAAATCAAAAAAAATGGAAATCAGGTCAATTTTATAACCCAAAAGAAATTAAGATTTTAAAAACAAATCGACACCATTTATTAACTATTTATTATCACATCTTGACTTCAGCAGAAAAGAATCAGATATTGCCATCCAAATCTAACTATTCCCGGAGTACCGATGACTTCTAAATATTATACCCTTTTACTTGTTATGCTTACATTTTTAACTGTTGGCTGTTCAGAAGAAAAAGAAGACACAGAGGAGGCAATCCTTTCAGGCAAGGTTACCGATGCAAGTGGAAACCCGATTGTTGGTGCCAAAATTTTTTACAAATTTTATTCAGTAGAATCAAGTGTTGCTAAACTTGCAAAGCCAAATCCATCAACAAATATCTCATTTTCCATCCCTGTCTCTGAGCCCATCACTGTTACCCTTCACCAATATTATACCAATAACCTGTTGGCTACACTTTACTCAGGAACACCTGAAACAGGAAATCTTTCTATTGCCACTTCAACTGATAATTTCCGGATTTCAACTGGTTTATATAATTATAAAGTTACTGGCAAAACAATATTTTATAATGGAACATTTTCTAACGAGATTTTAGACTCAGAACAATTAAATGAAAGTACACCTTTAGCTTCTTCTGATTCAAAAGGTGAATTCAGTATCCTCATACCAGTTTTAGGAATCGGCTATACCACAAACAGAGTAAATGAAAAAGGTGAAGTGATTGGAACAAGAAAAATAAAAGATACTATTGATCTGATTGTTTACACTCCCGGCAAACCTGTTCAAACCAAATCAGTGACGATTGATACAAAGAAATCAAGTCAGGTTACTTTTCAGTTTTAATTTTCGTAAACCGAATAAAATAAAAGCCCGGTTACATCCTCTAAAAAGAGTCTGTAATCGGGCTTTTATTTTATTACTGTTATTCTTCTAACTATTCCGTTTCACCTCTTAGGGAATCCGGATTAAACCAGTCAAAATTCCGGCTCATGTACATCACCGCTGCCAACACACCAAACAACCCGAGACTTCCAATCAGAAGTGCATAATCCTCAAGCTGAAGCACGACAAACAGGAACAAATAAAGAAGTAACAAAAGCCCTGTTACGAGTCCGGTTTTACGCATTTCTTTAAGAACAGCTTTTGAATACAACCCAATCAAAGTTAAAATGGCACCTGCTGATATCCAGTAAGCCCAGTTAAAGCTGAGATGCTCAGAAATCGAGAGCAGTAAAGTATAAAAAATAATCAGGGCAAATCCGATCAGTAAATACTGAACCGGGTGAATTCTTCTTTTGGAAGCAATTTCAACCATAAAAAAAGCCAGAAAAGTAAGTCCGATAAACATAATGGCATACTTAACCGTCCGGCTGGTTTTCTGATAATGATCAACAGGGATCATCAGATTTACACCAAAGCGGGTTTCTTCAATTTTATAATCTCCGTTTATCCAGGTTTGAGGGAAATTCCGGTTAAGGTGAAGCACTTTCCAGGTGGCTGTGAAAGAAGAATCTGTAACCGTTCTGGTATCAGGGAGGAAATCACCGGCGAAACTGGGATTTCCCCAATTTGACGAAACTGTTGCGTGCGTTTCTTTACCTGCAGGAACGATAAAAAACCGGCCATTTCCATTAAGATTCAGTTTTGTGGAAAAGGGAATATTCAACTTTGAAGGATCTATTGGATATTTGACATTCACACCGGAAGTTAAATATTCATTTGTTAAAACAGACGGATTTGCTGTTAAAAGGGAGTCACCGGTTTTTACGACAATCAGATCCTGAATCCCCTTCAAATCAGAAATACCGAGAGCAAAAAAAGCCTGATCCCATTGCATCTGATCCTGACTGAGACCAAATTCCTTCAAATTTGGCAAAAGAAATGCCCCGTCCAGTTTAATTTCAGACTGATATAAAACCACTTCAAAGATGCCACGATATCTTTTTTCAGGCTTCAGTGTCGTATTTACTTTTAATGATTCGGGTAAAATGTAAAGATTCTGGGTAACGGTTTGGGCTTTTCCTTCAGACATGACCACCTTGGTAAAAGGAATGGTCAGTACAGGTCCGGTGATGGTTTGCTGACCACCCCACTTTGATCCAACTTCAACAACAGCTTCATTTCCAGACTGACTGCGTTCATTTATTAATCCTTCAATCATCATGGCAGGAATGGTAAGCAGCAGTGAAAGTGCAATGATAATGGCGAGACGCCAGCCAATTGAGCGGGTTGAAATGAAAGGCATAGAAGACATGTTCACCTCTTGGTTATTTGGTTTTGGTTCCATTTTGGGGTTTTGTCGGAACCTCATCATCATCTTCATCAAAAACCTGATATTTGGTTTCCTCCAGATCTTCAAACTGACCCGTTTTTACTGCCCAGATATACAATAAAAAGGCACCTGCGGCAATTAAAAGTGAAATAATAATCAGAATGTAGAGGGAAAACATAGATACCCCGTTTTCTTTCAAAGATTCCAGTTGCCTGAACCACTGACAACCGGTTAATAGCCCATTCGACGGAAGGAGGAAGAAACAGTTCTTCGTAAAAGGAGGGAATTAAAAACGACCGAAATGGAACTTAATGACATGGCAGCAGCAGCCCAGATCGGAATTAAAATACCAAAAGCCCCAATTGGAATCATCACTACATTATAAAAAAGAGCCCAAAAAAGATTTTGCCTGATTTTGCTGTAAGTTGCCCGGGCAAGTGTAATCGATTTTACAACTGAAGGGAGTGAATTATTCAGCAGCACAACGCCTGAACTATCCAGACTGATCTGACTTCCCTCACCCATTGAAATCCCCACCTGTGCAAGTGAAAGGGCCGGTGCGTCATTCACACCATCACCAATCATCATCACGGTTTTACCTGATTCAATTAATTTTCTGATTTCGTTAGCTTTATCTTCAGGAGATAATTCACCTTTAACCTGGTCTTGTGATAAACCAAGAACACGGGCGAGCTGATTTACATTTTCTTTTCTGTCTCCAGAAAGGATTATGACAGGAATTTTCATTTCAGCCAGTTTTGCAAGGGTTTCTTTTGCCTCTGTGCGGATTTCATCAGCAATTTCAAGAATTGAAACCAATGTTCCATTAACAGCAATCAGAACCGGAACATGACCATTTCCTGCAATCGATTTGATCAGTCCCAAATGTGATAAAAATTCAACACCTTCATCTTCCATGAGTTTCGTATTTCCGGCTGCTACTTTATAAGAACCCGTTTGAAACGTGATTCCCTTGCCACCAAATCCGGCAAAATCAGAATACCCCTCATATTTCCCGGTCAGGCCAAAAAAGTGAGTCCGGATGGCACGGGCAACCGGGTGATAAACTTCGGTTTCTGCGTGAGCCAATGCAGAATACAATTCAGTTTTGTCAACAGTTTCATCAAATTCATGAACGGCAACAACTTTCATGATCCCTGTTGTGAGCGTTCCGGTTTTATCAAATACAACCTGATTCACTTTCACCAGTTCCTCAAGAACTTCCCCACTTTTTATCAAGACACCTCTTTTCAGAGATTCACCGGTTCCGACAAGCAAGGCCATTGGGGTGGCAATTCCCATCGCACACGGGCAGGCTATAACCAGAACCGAAATGGCAATTGGAAAGGCGATTTCAAAACCAGATGTCAGATTCCACCAGATAAAACTTATCGATGCAGAGAGCAGAATAAAGTAAATAAATTTTGTTGAAACCTGATCAACCAGTCGCGAAATGGGTGATTTGGACAGCTGACTGTCTTCAATCAGTTCTAAAACCCTTGAAAAAATGGTTCCGTCACCAACCGAAGTCACCTGCATGATAAAAGTGTCGTCCAGATTCCGGCTGCCGGAAATCACCTGATCACCACTCGTTTTTTGTCTGGGGATGGATTCACCTGTGAGAACTGATTCATCAAACGCTGACGTTCCGTTGGTAATAACTCCGTCTACAGGAAGAATATCACCGGGATAAAACTCAAGAAAATCACCCTTCGCAACATCATCGAGTCCTGAATTGATACGAATGCCATCATGGATTTTAGTGACGGTTTCAACCCGGTAATCATCATACTTATCGGTTTCTTTTAAAATTTTTTGTTTTGCTTTTGATTCAACATACCGGCCAAGCAAAATAAAAAAGATCAGCATATTGGCGGTGTCAAAATACGTTTCACCCACACCGGTTATGACATGCCAGACCGAAAGAAAAAAGGCTGCAAGTGAACCGAGCGCAATCAGAACATCCATACCGGGACTTCCCGATTTCAGATTATACCAGGCACCCTGAAGGATTGGTTTTCCTGCAAAAAAAACGCCGGGAATAGTCATAATCATATTAATCCACTGAAGAAACGCTTTCATCTGTGGATCCATCCCCTGAAAATATCCGGCATACAGCCCAATTGCCAGCAGCATCACATTCATCGAAATCAATGCCGATGCGCCGAGCCTCATGGTCAGATCTTTGGTTTCAGCGTCGAGGGTCGGTTTTGCTTTTGAGGGATGGAAGGGGTAGGCGTAATACCCAATATTGGCGATGGTGTTCAGGATTTCAGCAAGGGTAATCAGCCGGTTATCCCAACGGATTTTTGAGCGGTGTGTTCCAGGATTGATATTGAATTCAAGAACGCCGGGAAGTTTTCTGATGATTTCTTCATTGGCAAAAACGCAGGCAGCACAATGAATTTTCTCGATTTTCAGATAAACCAGCTTGATTTCGCCGGAACCCTGAACAAATTCCCGGTAAAGTTCATCCATGCGTGCCTGTTCTTCTTCCGTTAGAATTACAGCACCACGCTCTTCACCAAGCCCGAGTTCTTTTCTTTGCAGGTTGTAATAATCATCATACCCAACCTGTTTGAGAACCTTAAACGATAGTTCACAACCCGGGCAGCAAAAATGACGTTCAACACCATTTACCGGTGTTTTTGTCAGTTTTTTTTCTGGTGTGAGTTTACTGCAGTGGTCACAGTAAAAATGGGTTCCCTTTTGCATGAATTCCTTTTACCGGATGGTAAACCGGAATTCCTTGCGGAAGTAAAAATTTTTGAGCTGGATTCCCGCTTTGATATACCAGTCACCCGATTCAGTAAAATTGTGTTTAAAGACAAATGAAGAATCGGTTGCAGGAAAAACAAGATGGAGAGAATCAGTTTTTACAGAATTTACCCGAAACACAATAAACCTTGCTGTATCAGCAGGATTCAATTCCTGCCTGGGTGAAAAAGCAAACTGAAGGGTTGATTCGCCTTTTTCGAAGGAAGAAAGCTGCATCTTTAGTGCAATTCCGGATGCTTCCTGAGTGGCACGCCGGTCAGATTCTGGCTGAAAAAAGTCCTGCTGTTTTTTAAAATCATCTTTAACTGGCGGTGTAAACAGATCTGTGCCCACATAAATAATGTGGACGAGCCCTGCAATCAGAGCCACAAAAAGCAGCGGAATAGTAATAACCCAATGCGTTGGAACTTTATTTGACACGGAAAAATCCTTGTTTAATTTCTTTTTTGTCACCCTCTTCATCTTCAACCACTAAGATAAAGCCGGTTTCTGTCATTTCCACCGGAAGTTCAACCATTAAAGGCAATCTTACAGTTTCATTACCTTTTAAGTTATACTGATTAACCGTTGGAAGCAATTTAAATTCTGAAGGTGAAATCGATACTGAAATCCTTTTTTCATCTGAACCGAGGTTATCAAGAACCAGTGTGTACCCATTTACAATCTGGCCATCAATAATTTTTCCGGTGAAGAACGGATTTCTGCTCAGATTGACCTGAAGGTCGACTTTGAAGAATACCTGCCAGATAACAAAAATCGTAGCTAGAAGTCCAACAACAGCAACAATCAGGGATTTATCTTTAATCAAAGATGGAATTTTTTCTGCGCTCCAGTATCTGACAAGGTTTTCTTTTCCCTTTTTTGCCATGATTGGTTCACAGGCATCTGCACAGGCAGCGCAAGCGATACACGACATCTGAAGTCCGTCACGGATATCAATTCCGGCCGGACAAACACGAACACACATGAGACATTGTGTACAATCAGTTTCACCCCTTTTTTCATCATAGGCAACAACAGTTGTACTTTCAGAAAACAGAGCACCTTGCATTTTTGCGTACGGACATAAATATTCACAAAAGCTTTGTCTGACCAGCACCATATCCAGCCAAGTAATGATGAAAGAAACGAGAAGAGAACCAATCGCAAAAGCACTTAACGTTCCGGTTGTTAATCTGTTTAAAAAATCGTACGGATTGATAAAGTACCAGACAACATCAAGTGCGACCAGAAATACAAATCCGGTCATGGTTGCGTAGGAAGCGATCAGACGCAGGTATCGTTTCACTCCTTTTATATTTTTCCGGGGTAACCAAAATTTTTCAAAGACCCGAAGAAAATCAGTGATAATGGTTTGGGGACACATCCATCCGCACCAAACACGTCCCCAGATCAAAGTCACATAAATCAGTGCTGCAACTCCGGCAATGGTGAGACCGAACAAAACGTAAAACTGGGTAAAAGGGAAAACTCTGAAAAAGAGGTGAAATTCCATATTTACGACATCCAAAAGGAACAAACTTGCTCCATCGATGACAATAAACGGAACACCAATTAAAAAGGTGAAGAAAAACAATCCGACCCATCGGCGCCTGTTGGTATAGGTACCAGATTCCGGGTGGAAATAGGGAACTTTTCGCATAACAACTCCTAATTTCCTGATCTGACACCATAGATTGCTGAAAATGTCGGCAGAAAGATGATAATAAGATTAGGAAAGTGAAAAAAAAAGCCAGTCTGTCTGCTGACTGACTGGCTTTTCAAATAAACATGATGGGTCAATCAGGGTGCAACTGAAAGACTATGGACAAAAGCGGTAAGTTTCAACATATCATCGGTAGAGATCTGACCTTTATAGGCCGGCATTCCCTTCGGACGACCAATGTTAATTGACTTGAAAATGGCTTTTGCATCACCGCCATACACCCACTCTGCATCTTTCAGATTAGGACCAATAAGACCTTCACCGCCAGCACCATGACAAGCAGCACAGGGTTGTGTTGCGTATAATGTTTTTCCTTCTTCAACAGCAGCAGCATCAGTAAAAAACTTATCATACTGAATTGAATCAACAGCTGTTGCTGCCAGTTTTTTCTTATAAACTTCCATATCAGAGTTGAATTCACCTTCCTGAGTCCACCCGGAAACTCCCGGGAGATAACTTGGGGTATAATATATCCCAAATCCAAGAAGAACGAGAGCAATCAATTTAAAACTGAAAGGAAGCTTATTCCTGGTTTCAGGATTGTATTCAATTCCATCATAATCAGATTGCTTTTCTTTGTTTTCATTTTCTTGCATCTTGAATCTCCTCATCATCTTTTAGCATATCATACTTGGGTTGCTCAACAGATTTCTTAATGCTCTTCCGGTAGTAATAAATGATAATTACGAGCATAGAAATGCCGAGCAAAATAGTTAAGCCTGCCTGGATATAACCCATATTATTTGACCCCGGATACGGAAATTGAATTCAGGGAGTCAGCAACTGTTGTACTGTCGGGTACAACGAGAGCTGAATCAACCACTGTTTCAACAGCAGCTTTGTTTATCATAGTTCCGAGAACCTGCAGGTAAGCAACCATAGCATCCATTTCTGTTTTACCGGTGAGTAACCCGGGAGCGGCAGAAATGTCTTCATCTGTGTAAGGAACCCCAACCGTACGCAATGCTCCCATTTTACTTTGAATGGTAGATGGATCCAATGGTGTGGTGGCCATAAAAGCATAAGCCGGCATATTGGATTCTTTAACAATTGATCTCGGATCAATCATGTGCTGAACATGCCAGGAATCAGGATACTTGCCGCCGATGCGGGCAAGATCAGGTCCGGTTCTTTTTGAGCCCCAAAGAAAAGGATGGTCGTAGGCAAATTCTCCAGATTTGGAAAATTCACCATAACGAAGCACTTCATCACGTAATGGACGAACAGTTTGGGTGTGGCAGTTATTGCAACCTTCACGCATATAAATATCACGGCCTTCGAGCTCAAGAGCTGTGTAAGGTCTTACCGTTGAAATTTTTACTTCCATCCCTTCCATGAAAAAAGGAAGTAATGCAGTTACAACACTCCCGATCAGGATAACCAGAAGGGTAACAATAATCAGAATGACTGGTTTGCGTTCCAGAACATTTACGTTTTGATCACTCATACTGCACCTTCAGTCTTTAAAGATGGGGTTGAGGAAGCGTTACTTCCCTTTTGGATAGTCTTGAAAATATTGTATGCAAAGATAATAGCACCGGCAAGGAAAATAACACCCCCGATGGCTCTGATATCCCAATAAACATACGAAGCAGTGATTGAATCCTGGAATGTATATTTCAAGGATCCGTCAGGATTTGTAGCTTTCCACATGGCACCCTGCATGATTCCTGCAATCCACATGCTGATACTGTATATAATTTGCCCGGTAAACACCAACCAGAAGTGAGTGTTTGCAAGTTTAATAGAGTACAAGTCAGTTTTGTAAATTTTTGGAATGACATAGTAGAAGGAGGCCATGATCGTCATTGCAAACCAGCCCATTGTTCCCATGTGAACGTGACCGGGAACCCAGTCGGTATAGTGAATCAGTGAGGAAATAGACCTGATAGCCTGGGATGGACCTTGCAAGGTTTGCAGACCATAAAAAGTGATTCCCAGAATGAAAAACTTGGCAAGATAGTTGGTTTTCATTTGTTCCCAGTTATTGCCCATGGTCATATAACCGTTAATCACACTTCCCCAACTTGGTGCAATAAGCATCAGTGAGAAGGCAATAGCCACAGTTTGCAGCCAGTCAGGAACCGGTGTCCAGATCAGGTGGTGAGCACCCGTCCAGAGATACATAAAAACAAGTGACCAGAAAGCAACAATACTCAACCGGTGAGAATACAACGGCAGATTGGTAACTTTCGGGAAAAAGTAAAAGAAAATCGCAAGAATAGGTGTAGTGAAAACAAATGCCACGGCATTATGACCATACCACCACTGAACGTTTGCATCGTTCACACCTGCATAAAGAGAGTAAGATTTAAACAAAGAAGCAGGAACTGCCAGATTGTTAAAAATATAAAGTACTGCCACACCAAGAATGGTTGCAATGACGTACCAAAGTGATACATACATTTTGTCAACCGTTTTCATGAAAATCGTTCCAAGCATATTCACTGCAAAAAATACCCAGAAAAGAACAACCAGAATATCAATCGGCCATTCAAGTTCAGCGTATTCTTTGGTTGTGTTAAAACCAAGATGAAGGGTGATAACGGCAGCTGCAATCGTCAGATTATACAGCCAGAAATTAATTTTGGCCAATTGGGGCAAAAACAACGGAGCCTTGGCAAGCCTGGGCACCATATAATAGGAAAGAGCAAAAATTCCTGAGAGCCCAAAACCGAAAGCACCACCATTGGTGTGAATCGGGCGCATTCTCCCGTAGGAAAAATATTCCCCAAAATTTAATCCCGGATAGACCATCTGAAGCGAAATCACAACTCCGTAAAGTAATGAAGCCAATCCCCAGATAATCATGGAATAGGTGTAAGCCTTAACAGGCCAGCTATCATATCTTTCTTCCATAATCACCTCTTTAGTATTTCAACATCTGAATTCACTCAAATTCTTCCCCTTTTTATGGGTCAATCAGGTGAATTGCGCGACAAATATTCTTCTTTTCCACCCCAGATTTCCACTTTTGTTACACTTCCATTACAGTTCTAATCCATTTCTAAGAAAAAACAGGTATTAAGCAGGCAAATTATCCACATTCTGACACTTTTATGCTGTTTTTTTATCAGAAACTTTCAAGCTGAAAGATGACAATTGAAAAACAAAGTAGTGATTTCTGTTTTAAAGTGGGTTGGATTAATTGTCCTGCTTCTTTCATTTATTTCCTGGTGGGGACATACCAGAAATTCTGATTCCGGATCGGTATTAATCTATAATGAAACTGATATTGCCGGTAACCTGATTTCTTCTGATTCTCTTAAAGGAAAATGGGTCATAATCAATATTTGGGCCACGTGGTGTCCCCCTTGCAGGCTTGAAATTCCAGGACTTGAAAGGGTTCATGATCCGTCTGATGTTGTGGTTTTGGGTGTCACTACAGATGAGGTAAATGACCTGACTGAATTTATGAAAACGCATACAATTGACTACCCGGTTATTTTACCATCGGCTGGTCTGATGGCACGCCTGAATCAGTTTCACCAGATTGAAAAACTTCCCACTACCTTTATTTTTGACCGAAATGGCCGTCTTGTTAAAATTCAGGAAGGTTTTTATGGAGAATGGCAGATCAGATGGGATAAATTCTGGTATGACAATTAAAAAAGTCTGAGTTGTTTTTCGTCACCAGCAGATTTTTCAAGCCGGATTTTCTTGATCAATGCAGGAATAATGACCTCAAGATCTGGGTGACAACTGGTACATCCTCCACCAGCTCCAGTTACTTCCATTACTTCGTCTGCTGTTTTTGCTCCGTTCCTCACTGCCTCATAAAGTTCTTCTACCGTAATCCCATAACAGAAACAAATGACAGGACTCATTTTCCCAGCCTGATTAACGATCCGGTAACACTACTGCTTTTTTCGGAAAGAAGAAATTCAAGTACGGAAATGAAATCGCCAGTTTGAATCCAATCTGAAAAATCCGCATTTGGCATTGAAATTCGGTTTGCAGGTGTATCCAGTATCGTAGGAACCAATGTGTTCACGGTAATTCCGCGACCTTTCAACTCTTCTGCAAGTGTCTGGGAAAAATAATGCAGCGCTGCTTTTGATGCGCCGTAAGCACCATAGCCTGGTTTTGGGGTAAACCCACCCTCTGCGCCAACAAATACAATGGGAGAATGTTTTTGTTCATTTAAGGCAGGAATAACAACCGGAGCCAGTTCGTAAGCAGATTGAAAATTCATTTCCATCATCTGGCGGGTTTTGTCCGATGGTGCATTTTCAAAACTGGTTCCTCCCCAAAAACCACCAGATAAATGAAACCAGGCATCAAATGGTTGAACAGAAATCAGGTAGCTAACCAGATTTTCAGTCAGATTTAAATCATTTGTTTTCCAGTTAACCCAAGTCAGGTTCGGGTAGTTTTTTGTGGGTTTATCACTGCTGTAAGTACCAGTTACCCGATAACCGTTAAGGCAAAAAAATTCAGTAACAGCCAAGCCCAATGCCCCGCTTGCGCCAGAAATAAATAGTGATTTCATAGTCATGTTCTACTTCAGATTTCGTTCCCATTCACGCCGGTATTCAGACCAAAAATCATCGTAAGTGTAATAGTCGTAATAACGGTCAAAGCTATAACCAACAATTACATCATCTACTCTAATTGGATTAAAACTGAGCGGAATTAAACTTCCTGCCCGTTTATAGCTGTAAAACCACGATAGTTCAGTAGGTCTCCATTCAACAGTTTCGGGTGGACCCAAAACAATATACAGCATTCCAAGATCGGTTTTCCAACCTGGTTTATAAGTTGAAAAAAGATGATTTGCATCCTCTGCCCGTTGATAAAAAAGTGCAATTTTTCGTTTTGCAACCTCAACATTACCATTGGAAAGCCGTAGCCAGAATTTATCAAAGTTTTGCTTAAGAAGTGAATCACCATTTTCTACAATTGATTCATACTCGCTTGCAGTAGCCAGATATCTGACGATTTCTACTGCATCCTTCATCGATTTTATATAAGGATATCCTTTAGGGAAAATAAAAAAGGTTTCCTTTTTTGACGTAAAAACCTTTTCACCATAGCGTAAAAATACCTGACCCGTATAAACCCCTGATTTAAGTGTATCGGGAACCGGTAGGGTAAACTCGACGGAATGCGCAGATGTTGACCGAAGAATAGTGTCAAGTGGAGAAAAAGTGTAAAGTACCACATCAGGTTTGTAACCACGGGTTTCAATGGTTCCTTCAATGGGATTTAGTCCCCAAATGGGTCGGGCTACATTTGTATCACACTTCAGGCTGTTTACTTTAAGTTCAATTTTTATATCCTGAGTAGAAACCGGGAGACTCACATCAAAGTTAAAGAATGCCCCCTTTTTATCACCAACGGGGATTCTTTTGGTAAGTGAAATATCGTTTTTATTATCTGAATCAAGAAATCTGAGGCTTGAAAGCTGAATTTCATAATCCTTTGGGTCAAGTTTATATCCTGATGTAACTTTAAAATCTGACTTTGAGTTTTCATCAGTAAATAAACCATCGATCCTGTAAACACCACTGCCACCCGGAAGATTTAAATGGGCTTTTTCAAAGGTAACCTCTCTTGTTTGTGCAAAGGTTTCAACAGTCTTTGTACGTGTGACCAAAGTGTCAAGAATAATTCCGGAATCGTCCTTTTTAATACTTAGTCTGAGCGAATAATTTGCTTTAAATCCTTGAGGCGTTTGAATAAAACTGAGTTCATTCCGGGGTATCTGCAAAGAAAAATGTACATCAAGTTGGTTGTTGGTAATCCGGGTGTAAACTGCATAATTGATGTGTTTTCTTGAGAACGGGTTAACCTGGTCAGCAATATATTGTCTACTTGATTCTGACTGGGAGCAAGACTGGGAAAAAAAGAACAAACTCAGAAATAAACTAACGGACAGAAAAAAATATTGCCGTAACCAGTGGGCAAAATAAACCGTTTTCGCGGAAATTATTCTCATTGACGGCCTTTCCAGTTGAATTTATCAGTAGTCCGGTTTCCGGTTTTATCTGAAAGCGTAAGTGTAAGTAAATAAGCAGAGGCGGGTTTCACACGGTCAGTAAAAACTTTCAAAATTGCTTTTTCCGGATCGAATTCTGCCAGACACCACTGGTTATTGATATGAACTTTTATGGAGGCTGTATTTAGCCCTGATCCGGCATCTTTGATTTTAAATTCGATGACCTTTTCATTAAATCTTTTATCAGATCCCACCTTTTGAATCAATATAGGCGCAAGGGTATCTTGCCCAAATCCAAAAACTCCGGCTGAAATAAAACCCTGGATAAAATAACCATCCTTTTTCTCATTCCCAATAAAGGAGGAATATTTTCCATCAAATTTGTAAATTCCAACACCCGAACCCATCTCTGGTACACTTTTTATCTGAAGTTCCCCTGAAGAGAAAAAAGGTACTGAAGGTGGACCGATTTCGAGTCTGTAATCACGAAATTCTGACAACTTACCTGATTCTGAAACGGAAATCCAAACAGGTTCAAAAAGCGAACCCGGTTTAAAAAGTATCTGATTTCCTGATTCTAATTCGATCCGGGTTTGACTGGCATTTGAAGCAAAATGAAACTTCATTTTTTTCATTGATATGATCTGATCTTTGGTATTCATCAACCTGATCTGGAAATCCTGACCAGCTGGCAAACCGTTCACCTGATAATCAATATAAACAGACCGCTTCCCGGTATGAACCAGTAATGGCAGTAAACTTTGAGTCCCCTGTTGTAATGCAACTCTGAAATCTTTTAGACCAATTTCATTTCCAATGAGCCGCACCCTGATTTTGTCTTCTTCCCTTTCAAAAAGCAGAGTATCCAAATCTGATTTCTCAAGATCACCTTTTCCGCCTATGACCGGGTACCAAATAAGGGAATTTAAATTCTGAGGAATATAGGCTCTGAAGCCTGGTAAGGAAAAGTCATTTTTAATTGCAACTGGCAGAAATTGAGGACCTATTATTTCAGGTTCCGTCCGGAACTCAAAATTAAAGAATAATTCAGTTTTGTTCCCGAATAAATCGCTTACAATTACTTTACCTGAATGGAGTCCATTAGTTAAACCTGAAATCCTTCCTGCTTTTTTAGTTGGTTTTTCATACATGACCAGTGGATTTGGCTCCGCTTCAAATAGACGGGTATACCTGCCAAGCCCTTCTTTGAGCAGTTCAGGATCTCTATCAAGCAAAATGTACCGGGCTTCATCAACCGGGAACTGATCATAGGTAATCTGATAATGCAAACCGCCATCAATCCAAAGCTGAACTTGATGGAATCCGTATTGATTTGATTTACCGGAACTCAAATCATAACCGTTGATCAAAAAACCTACGTTAGTTGTTAAAACCGGTGTTTCATCCAAAATAAAACCACCCGTACCCTGTTTTCGGAAGTTTTTATAGACAACAGGTTCAACTCCATGATTGACTCGCCCTGAAAAATCAAGAGGTTTCACACCAAAACCAGTTAGTATTGGGGGAACCAAATCCTGAAACTGTCCTTTTTCAAACCGAAGCGGATTGAGTTCATTACCCGCTGGATCTCTGATTTCAAAATGAAGGTGAGGGGTTCCAATTCCTGTTTCTCCGGTGAAGGCAACCAATTCTCCCCGTTTTACAGGTAAATCCTTCGGGTTCAGAAAAATGTTAAGTTCATTCCGCTTGAGTTCATAATGTTTTTCAAGAACAAAATGCTTAACCTTGCCGGCAAACCCATTCAGGTGGGCATAAACCGTAACATATCCATTTTTGTGGGTGATGTAAACTGCTTTACCATAACCTGTTGGTGAAACCCGTATTCTCGAAATAAAACCATCTTCAGCAGCATAGACATCATAGCCAACCTGATTCCAGGTTTTAATATCAATACCATAATGATAGTGGGTTGCCCGGTATTCGGCAAAGGTTGAAGTCAGTTCATGACTCGCATTGGTAGGCCAGATAAAATCAAGACCGATCTTTTGAGCGGCCTCAAGGTAGGCTGGTGTTTGAGCAGTTAACTGAAAGGAAAACAGAAGGCCTGCAAAAAATGCAAAAAAGGGAGACAATTGCATAAAAAAGGGGAACGATATTAAAATGAAAGATTAAAAGTCGAAGTTCCGATTTCGGAAATGGAAACGGTCACCT
>JAFLBE010000039.1 GCA_017303995.1 Bacteroidota bacterium
CTTTGATACAGGTTTTGGTACGAACGGTATTTCACTCCTGGGAGTTGGAACTGTTTATGATAGCGGTTACTTCGTGGAAGTTCAAAGCGACGGAAAAATTATTGTAGCTGGTTATGGCAATAATGGAATTGATTGGGATTTCATCATTGCCAGGTTTACTGAGCTGGGTGAACCGGATGTTGATTTTGATGAAGACGGGACAAAAATGATCCCGATCGGCCCGGCAGATGATCTTGGGTTCTCCTTTGCAATACAGGATAATGGAAATATTGTTATGGGTGGATATGCAAATAATGGAACTGACAACGATTTTGCCCTGGTCCGCCTTTTAGGTTCATCAGGACCCTTGCCCGTTGAACTTTCAACGTTTACAATTTCGGCCGGTGGTGGAAATGTGATTCTGAACTGGCAAACCCAATCAGAAAAGAATAATGCAGGTTGGGAAATCGAGATGAAGAGTGAGGTGCCTGAGGCTCTCGAAGGCACCGCCTCAGGCATCTCAAATCCAAACCCTTCGAGAGCCTCAGTGACAGAAAAATGGGAAACAATTGGCTTTGTCACTGGCAACGGCACCACCACCGAATCCCATTTTTATGAATTTAAGTCACTTGTCCCCAGTCCCTTGTCACCGGTTTTTTACCGTTTGAAACAAATAGATACTGATGGAAAAATTTCCTTTTCGAAAATATTGAGTTTTTCTCCTGTTCCGGCATCATTTGAAGTTTTTGGAAACTATCCGAACCCATTTAATCCGGAAACAAAAATTCAGTTTTCTCTCCCCGAAATCTCAGACGTGAGGGTGAAAATCCATAATTCACTGGGTCAGGAGATTGAGACTTTGTTCAACGGTAACATGAATTCTGGCATCCACATCCTTCCTTTTCAGACCAACAATTTAACGAGTGGAATCTATTTTTATTCCATTTCTGCAAACGGCAAAACCATCACTAAAAAGATGCTCCTGATGAAGTAAAATCATCTTCGTTTTTCTTTAGAAGCCCTGATGTTTTCGGATGTCAGGGCTTTTTTATTTTAAACTTATTTGCTAAAAATCGATTGGCTTTTTCACCAAAACAAAACAATTAGATTAACGGTCTAAAACCTTACAAAGCTTTACACTCACTGAACATTACTTCTTTGATATTAAGGTTCGTTTTTTCCATATTTATAATCTGAAAATTAAATTCGGTAATTATGAATAACCTGATCGAACGCCTTCACGCACTTTCGCATGCAGCCCTTGCCCTGAATTCTTCACTGAATCTGGATGATATTTTAGCGAGAAATCTCAAAATCCTTCTTGATGTACTGAATGCAGACAGAGGAACGATTTATTTGGTTGATAAAGAAAAATCTGAAATCTGGTCAAAGGTTCTGACCGGTGATGGAATGCGTGAAATCCGGCTTCCATTGGGTATTGGTCTTGCAGGTCATGTTGCCCAAACAGGTGAAACCCTGATTATTCCGGATGTTTATGAAGATCCAAGATTTAATAAAGAATATGATTTAAAGACGAATTACCGAACCAAATCCATGCTCGTTATGCCCATCCGGAACCAGAAAAGGGAAGTGATCGGGGTTTTTCAGGTTATTAATAAGCTTGATGGTGTTTTTACTGCCCTGGATGCGGAATTTGCAAATTCACTTGCAGAAATCGCCGGCGTTGCATTCGAAAATGCACTTTTGCACCAAAGAAGTTTAAAAGCGGTTCAGCTCGAAAAAGAACTGGATATTGCCCGTGATATCCAGCAACGGATTATCCCAAAAGTATTACCTGTCGTTCCGGGATATGAATTTGCCCTGAAATATCAGGCATGCAGTGAAGTGGGTGGTGATTATGTTGATGTTATTTCAGTGCCAGGCGGGAAAACTGCCTTTTTAATGGCAGATGTCTCAGGACACGGAATTCCAGCAAGTTTGCTGGTGTCTACCATCCAGGCAACTATTCGTGCATACATGGAAACTGGTGTTGATTTTTCTGGTTTGGCAGAACGAATAAACCGAACCGTTTTTGCCAACAGTACCGCAGATACCTATGCGACTTTATTTTTTGCGGTTCTGGATTCTGAAAATCATGAAATTCAGTTTTTTAATGCCGGACACCCAGCCCCAATTCATGTAGGCATGAAAGAGGGAATTCCTGATTTGGGTTCATCTGGTCCTCCGGTCGGAATGTTTTCATCTTTCGATTATGAAACCCGTGTCATGAAACTGAACCCAGGTGAATATTTATTCCTTTATACAGATGGAATTACAGAGACATTCAATACTGAAGACGATATGTATGGGGATGACGGACTTGAAAATACCCTGCGAAACCAACTTCACTTAATGGGAAATGAAGCTATTGAACTTGCCTGGACAACAGTCCACGCCTGGGATGGCCGTGATGATTCTGATGATGACCGTGCTGTTCTGGTTGTAAAAAGGAATTTGGTGAATTAATTCATTTCTGAAAGTCACATTTTTGTTTTTTAAAAAATAAACCAATTTCCCCTCAATTAAAATAGCAATCAGAGTCCAGTCGTCTTGCAAAATAAAAACAATCCCTGTACCTTTGTTACTATATATTTATGCAGTAGATAAATTCATGCATTAAATTGATTCCCGGGCTTTAAATTTGTTTTCAATTCAGTAAAATCCGTCCTTTGGAAGATATTAAAAAAGTGGCTATGGATTTATTTTCCTCAAATGTTCAAACAGTTACCCAGTTAACCCGGCAGCTCAAAAAAATTCTGGAACAGGGCTTCCCTGACCTTCAGATTCAGGGTGAAATTTCAAACTGTAAAATGCAGTCGTCGGGGCACATTTACCTGACGCTGAAAGATGAGGGCGCACAGCTTCCGGGTGTTATCTGGCGGGGTAATGCACAAAATCTCGCTATAAAACCTCAGGACGGAATGAAAGTTATTGCTGAAGGTGAATTGTCATTATACGAACCTCACGGCAAATACCAGATGATCATCCGGAATCTTCGTCCGGTTGGAATTGGTGAACTTCAGCAGGCTTTTGAAAAACTGAAGCAAAAATTACACGCTGAAGGACTTTTCGATTCCATTTATAAAAAAGATCTGCCCGACTATCCCGAAACAATCGGGATTGTAACCTCACCGACCGGTGCAGCGATTCAGGATTTGATAACAGTGATTACCCGCAGAAACCCGATGGTGAAAATTCTGCTTTATCCGGCTAAGGTTCAGGGAGAAGGAAGTGCCGCAGAAGTGGTTGCCGGCATTGAGTATTTCAATAAACATCCGGTCGATGTACTTATTATTGGCCGTGGTGGTGGTTCTCTTGAAGATTTATGGACGTTTAACGAGGAAATGGTCGCAAGAGCAATTTTCAAATCAAAAATCCCCTTAATTTCAGCAGTTGGTCACGAAATCGATTTTACCATTTCTGATTTCGTTGCAGATGTAAGAGCAGCAACGCCAAGTCAGGCGGGTGAGATTGTGGTGAAAGAACGACGTGAAATCATGGATTATATTTCAGGACTTCAGCAATTCCTGAATGATGAAATTTGGAAGATGATTACTGACCGGAAAAAACGGGTAAATTCTCTCTTAAAAAGCCATGCCTTAAACAGGCCGGCTGATCTGGTTCATACCAAAATGCAAAGAATCGATGATCTGTCAATCCGGTTAGGTCAGGCTTCCGGAAATTTACTCACTCACAAGAAAATGAAATTGATTCACCTTGGACAGACTTTGCAGGCATATAGTCCAAAAGGTGTTCTCGAACGTGGCTATTCAATTGTGTATCATGATGACAAAATTGTAAAATCTGCAGATTCACTTAAGAAGCCGGATAAGATTAAGATTGAATTTCATAACGGAACCCGATCAGCAGAAATAATTTAAGAAAGCTTCTTTTGACAATGGTTTTAAACTTATCACCAACCACTTGTAACTTACCACGTATTCATGTCACTTATCACTTGTAACTTGTAACTTATTTATTAACTTAGCAGATAACCATGGGAAAAACAAAACCAGACCCTCAATCGCAATCTTTTGAAGAACGGCTTCTCCGGCTTGAAAACATCGTTCAAACCCTTGAATCAGGCAATATCGGACTTGAAGAATCGCTAAAACTCTATGAAGAGGGAATTATTTTATCCAAAAATTGCTTACAGGCGTTAAACCAGGCAGAAGCAAAAGTGGTTACCCTACAAAAGAAATTGAATGAAGAAGTTTAGTAACAGGAATCAGACTTATGAGCATTGAACCCGGTAAGTTGCTGCAAAAGATTAACAACCCTGATGATATAAAAAAACTCGATCCGATCCAGCTTGAACAACTTGCAGTTGAACTTCGTGACTACATTCTGGATGTCGTCAGTCAGAATGGCGGTCACCTGGGTGCCAGTTTGGGTGTTATTGAACTTACTATTGCCCTCCATTACGTTTACAATACGCCTTCAGACCGGCTGATCTGGGATGTTGGCCATCAGGCTTATCCTCACAAAATTCTTACCGGCCGTCGTGACCGTTTCCCATCCAACAGAAAAAAAGACGGACTTTCAGGTTTCCCGAAACGGTCAGAATCTGAATATGATACCTTCGGTGTTGGGCACTCATCAACGTCCATTTCCGCTGGAATTGGAATGTCAGTTGGAAGTGCAATTCAGAAAACCAACAAAAAAGTAGTTGCCGTAATTGGTGATGGTGCCCTTACGGGTGGAATGGCATTTGAAGCCCTCAATAATGGCGGATTTCTTCAGAACGACCTTCTGGTAATTCTCAATGATAACCGGATGGGAATCGACCCGAATACCGGAGCCTTAAATGAATACCTGACCAAAGTCACAACCTCCCAGACTTTCAATAAACTCCGTGACGACATCTGGCAAAAACTTGGCAAATTAAATAATCTGGGTGAGCATCTCAGAATTTTTGCCTCCAAACTGGAAGATGGTGTAAAAGCAGTTTTAACTCCAGGAATGCTTTTCGAATCTTTCGGATTTAAATATTACGGCCCTATCGACGGTCATGACCTTCCCAAGCTGATTGAAACCCTGAATGATATGAAGAAAATCAAGGGACCCAAATTCCTTCATATTCTCACAACAAAGGGAAAAGGGTATGCTCCTGCTGAAGATGATCAATTAAAATTCCACGGTCCGACGCCTTTCGAAAAATCCAGCGGAATTTTCCCGAAAAAAACGCCGGCACCAATTTCTTATACAGATGCTTTTGGAAAAGCTGTGGTTGAAATTGCAAGTGTTGATCCTTCAATTGTTGGAATTACGGCTGCTATGCCAAGCGGAACCGGGTTAAAATACCTTGCCGCTGAATTTCCTGACCGTTTTTTTGATGTGGGAATTGCCGAACAGCATGCAGTTACTTTTGCTGCTGGATTGGCTTGTGAAGGTCTCACCCCAATCACCGCTATTTATTCAACTTTTCTTCAGCGCGGATATGATCAGGTCGTTCATGATTGTTGTATCCAAAAACTTCCGGTTGTGCTCTGTATGGATCGTGGCGGATTGGTTGGTTCAGACGGACCGACACACAACGGTGTTTTTGATATTGCCTATCTGCGAACCCTTCCAAATATGGTCATTATGTCACCAAAGGATGAACAGGAACTCCGTGACATGCTATACACGGCAACACGGTATAAAAAAGGTCCGATTGCCATGCGTTATCCACGGGGAAATGGTATTGGAGTAGAACTCCGTCCTGAATTTACTGAAATGGAAATTGGTAAAGGGGAAATCCTCAAAAAGGGGACTGATGTTGCTTTTCTTGCCCTCGGAAATATGGTTCAAAGTGCTGAAGAAGCAGCCAGAATTTTAAGTGAACAGCACATAAGCGCTGAAATCGTAAATATGAGATTCGTCAAACCTTTGGACGAAGAACTTTTACGTGATATATTTAAAAGGTTCAGCAAAATTGTTACCCTTGAAGATCATCAGGCTCAGGGTGGTTTTGGTTCTGCAGTCGCCGAATTTGCATTGAAAGAACGATATAAGGGTGATATTGAAATTATTGGCATCATTGATCAATTTATCGAACATGGAACCCCGGCAGAATGTCATCAAATGGCAGAAATTGATCCGGCTTCCATCGTAAAACGAACGATTCAACTCATCGAAATACCGGTACATCACTGATGGAAAACAAAAACATCAATCTTGGAATCATTGGTTTGGGTCAGGTTGCTCAAACCATTCATTTACCCATTTGGGGTAAAATGCAAAATGTCGCCGTAAAGGGACTTTTTGATACGAATAAATCTCATGCGAAAGCACTTGCTGAAAAGGTTGGCGCAGAAGCCTACTCAAGCTCAGCAGCACTTTTGAATGATCCTGAAATTGATGCCGTTCATATTTGTACGCCAACTCATACACACATGAAGTATGTTCTTGAGGCAATTGAAGCTGGTAAACATGTTTTAGTTGAGCGACCAATTGCAAAAAACCTCGAAGAAACACTTACCATTTATGATGCCTGGAAAAACTCTGGTCTGGTTGTCATGGTTGGAATGAACCAGCGTTTTCGTCCAGATGCCATGATTTTAAAAAGCTTTATTGAAAATGGTGAACTTGGCGACATTTATTACATTCGTTCAGGATGGAATAAACCCATTCGTGATGCGCACTCCTGGCGACTAAAAAAAGGTCAGTCTGGTGGCGGTGTTCTCATGGATTTGGGAATTATCATGGTGGATCTGGCGCTCTGGATGACGAATTTCCCAAAAATTGAATCTGTTTCTGCCATGACTTTTCACCACAATATTGATTCAGTTGAAGATACAGCCATTTTTCAATCCCGCTTTGAAGGCGGAATGATGAATGTGGAATGTTCCTGGTCCCCAATGGCTGAGTCTGATGATCAGTGGTTGCGCATTTTTGGAACCAAAGGCTCTGCCAAACTTTATCCGTTTAACATCCACAAAATGATGCACGGTAATCTTGTAGATATTACACCGCACACAGCTGATAGTGATAAAGCCAATTACCGGAAATCCTATGAAAATGAGTTGCGCCATTTTATTGGTGCGGTAAGAAAATTGCACGTTGCGACCTGTACACCCGCCGATGCAGTTGAACGGATGAAACTCATTGACGCTTGTTACCTGTCGGCAAAACAGGAAAAAGAATTGAAAGTTAATTCTTAATTAGCAAAATCTGAAGGTAGGAATTCCGGCTTTCAGATGATCCTGATCATTTTACCCTTTAAAGTTTGATAATTATTTAATATCTTTAGGTAACTATCCATTTATACAGGATTTATCGGGATGCAAAAACCCAAAACTACCCAATTTCTTCTTTCAGTTTTATCTTTTCTAACTTTTATTCCTCTTACGGGTTTCAGTCAGGGAACTGCCGGCAGTTCAGCTGAAATCGAACCCAGATACCTCATCGATTTCCCGACAGCCGGTGCCATGCGTAAAGGCAATTATTCTGTAGACTCCCGTCTTGAACCAGGTGGTGGGCTTGTTTTTGGCATGAATGTGGGTATGAGCGACCGGTTCAGTTTTGGCGTTTCTTATGGTGGCTCCAATGTCGTTGGCAATGGTGACCCGGGTTGGTTTTCTCAACCTGGAATCAATATTCGTTACCGTCTTTATGAAGAAACAGATCAATATCCCGCAATGACTTTTGGCTTGGATTTTCAAGGCTATGGTGGCTGGATTGATTCTACTAGCCGGTATGTAAGCAAAAGTCCCGGACTCTTTTTTGCTGCTACTAAAAATTATGACCTGCTCGGATACCTCATTCTGACAGGAGGGGCAAATTATTCCATTGAAAGAAAAGATGGAGATCGCGATCTTAATCTTTATTTCGGTGCCGAAAAGACAATTAATGCTGAAATCTCAGCCATTGCTGAGTACAATTTCGCTCTGAATGACAACTCCCCCCGATCTGTGGGGAAAGGACATGGCTACCTGAATGCAGGTGTCAGATGGTCGGTTGGTTCAGGGCTCACACTTGAGTTGAATTTCAAAAATCTGACTGACAACATAAACTATGTTGAACCAGGCGGAAGAGCAATCAGACTTGAGTATACAAACTTTTTCTGAGTTCCATACATCTAACTTGACGGGAACCTAAACTTACCCGGAGAGGCCATTATGAAAACGATCCTGACGATGCTAACCGGTTGTCTGATTTTAACCGGATGTTACACACAGTTCAATGCGGGTTCTTCCTCTTCAGGAACAAGAACTCCTGATTTTTCAAAAGTTGAAACTCAGGTTGATGAGTCAACTAAAGTAACAGACTATTATGACAACAGCAGTTATTCCTGGTATCTGAGAAATTTTAATTATGGCTTTGGATCCCGTTATTATGATAGGTATGGCTATGATCCTGTATATGATTATTATGGAACGTACAATACCTGGGGCTGGGGAAATCGTGGCTATTTTGACATGAATCCCTACGGTTATGGATATGGCTACGGATATGATTATGATTATATCGATTATCGCATTCGGTTATGGCACATGAATAACCTGCACTATTACAATGACTGGGGCTTTTATAATCAGCCTGTTGTGTATTATTACTATCCGTCTGATGGAAATACCGGGCAGGCACCGTCAACCCCACGCAGAAGAAGTTCCCGTGAAAACGTGCTGATTGGAGCAAATTCAACGCAGTCAAATATGCCGGTTAATGTTTCGTCATCTGGAATTAGTTCTGGCAGCTACAAATCAAACACGTTGTCGAATGAAAGTTTAAATGGCAGAAAATCAAGAAGTCAGGTTACTGAAAGTCCGGCAGTCATGCAACCAGCTCAGGGTTCAACAGGTGTATCAACTTCTGTGAGTACACAAACTTCCACTGGGTCAACCGGACAGTCTGAGTCAACTATTCAGTCAGGCAGACGAAATACAAGAGAACAAGTCAGACCTCCGGCCCAGCAACCCCCTGCTCAGCAGCAGCCACCCAAAGAGGAAACTCGTCAACCTGAAACCAAACAGGCACCACCGGCAAAGTCAGATCCAGCACCAGCGCCAACCCGCGCCAGATCGAGTAGAACCAGGAATAATTAAAACTATTTCTGAATTTTTGTTGACGTTACCAAACCTAAATTTAAAGATTCTATTATGAACCGGATCTATTTTTATGTGATTTTTTCACTGATTTCATTTTCCGCAATGGCTCAAAATGAAAGCGATCTCATTCGATATTTAACTCCAATTAAAGGGATTGGTGCGCAATCCGTTGGGTTGGGTTATTCAAATACCCTTATTTCAAATGATAACTCTTCTTTATTTTTAAACCCAGCGGCTGTTGGAATGATTAAAAAAACAACTTTAAATGTGAATTTAAATTATGACGGCGGTTCTGTAAAATCCACATGGCTAAACAATTCCACAGATCTGGATTTTTCAAATACAAAAATCAATCAATTTTCAATGACTTATCCCTATCCTGTTGCTCAGGGGAGTTTTGTTTTAGCATTTGGGTATGGTCAGACTGATAATTTTGATCAAATTGTAAAAGGCGGTGGATTTAATCCAACCTCAAGTTTTGTGGAGGGTATTGGCGGTTATGACCCAAATGACTCCATACCTAAATCAAGAATGAAAAATTATGTGAATGATAGAATTGCCAATGATCTTTTTTATGAATTTGGGTTCGAAGCATACCTTTTAGATTCGGTTTACACCGGTTCAAACCCAAATCTTGGCAGAATAAGGTCTACCGTTTTTGGAAATGTTCAGCAGTCCTATAAGAGTATTTCTGAAGGTGGAATGAATACCTGGTCATTTGCAGTTTCCACGGAAATAACCAAAGGCATTTTCGCTGGAGTTTCTGCTCACTTTCTGAATGGTGATTATTACAATCAATATTATTATACAGAAAAGGGGGATGAGGAATTTTATAAAAGTCGATCCGATTCCGGGATTATAGATAGGAATGGTATTAAGCGTGTTTTTTCTTCGTTTTATATGGAAGAAATTGTGAAAGAAACAATTTCCGGCTACTCTGTTAAATTTGGTCTGATTACTAAGTTTGATGATGAACTATCAGGTGGGGTATCGTTTACTTTACCAACGTCATTGACAGTTGATACAAAAAAAACGGTTGACTTGGAATCGCAATTTATCAATGTTAACTCATCCGTTGATAAAATCAGAATTGGAACCCAATTCCCTTATGATTATTCTTCAAAATATGAACTTTCTGGAGCATCAAATCTGGAAGTAAATGTTGCCTATTCTGGATTTCCATTTATAGCTGAAGTTGGATTGAGTACAATGGATTGGAGTAATACCAGAATTAAAAGTTCTGACGACTCAGATCCTTATGACGATATCAATGACTTTTTCCGGTTTGATACAAAACGGACTTGGGATGCAAAAGCTGGTGTTCAGTATGCGGTTCCCTTTCTACAATCATTTGTAAGAGCCGGAATTTATTCACAGGATTCCCCATATAAGTCAGGTGGTGATCGAATTAATCGTTACAGTTTAGGTTATCAGTTTCTTTCAGCTGATGGGTATTCAATTGATTTTGGTTACCAGTATGTCAATTCTTCTGAATCTTTTACTCCTTACAAACCAAAATACAAACCATCTGTGGTCAATACAGAAGAAAAAACTTTGTCACTCTTCTCTGTTGCATTCTCAATGAAATTCTAATTCCTCTGATTTGTCTTCATGCTTAGAAAAATTCTCCTTCTTACCAGCGGTCTTATGATCGCTGGTTTGTTTTTCACCCTTTGGTTTTTTTCCGGATTAAATACCCAAACTGCACCTGACTACTCGGGAAATGAAAGTCTGTTTGGTATTTCCTCTAACGCTTCAATAGTGCGAGGAGAATCCGGACTTCCGTTCATTTCAACTTCATCAGAAAATGATTTCGCTTTTTCTTTGGGTTACCTCCAGGCGCAGGATCGGCTTTGGCAAATGGTTTGGCTACGAAAGGAAATGAAGGGGGAGACAGCAGCACTTCTTGGAGAAAAGGCGGTTGAGTGGGACGTACTTATAAGAATGCTCGGAATTGAAACCCGGGCAGCTGAACTTGTAAAATCACTCTCAGAAGCAGAAAAACAACGTCTTCAAGCCTATACCCGTGGTGTTAATGAATATATTCGAATCCATGAGACCCGGTTGCCATTTGAGTTTGCCCTTCTTGACCAAAAACCAGAGCCATGGAAACCGGAACACTCCGCTGGAATCTTTCTTTTGTATAAATGGCGGAATCTGATTCCCGAGTTTAAAAGGAAATTGCTTCCATATATTATGAATCAACCAGATTACAGAGCATTTTCATCTGTTCTTCTTCCCGAAAATTCACTTTCCATCAGTGAAAAGTTTAATCCGGATTCAACCAGAAAAAATGAAATTTATAAATCCCCATTGTGGCTACTTGATGAAAATGGATGGTCATTTTCAATTTCTGCTTTTGGTGAAAATCTAACAGGCACCCACGATCCCCTGATCATGATTGAACAACTTGGACCCAATGATTTGCCTGTAAGTAATTACCCGGTTTCAGGTCGTGTTGGTGAACAACTCACCGGTTTGCTTTTCGGGATGCCGGGAACGCCATGGTTTCTGGCAGGAATTCAAAAAGATCAAGCCTGGATTGTTTCTGGGTTTTCTGACTCCCTTGAGGTTGGAACTGTCGCTGTACCGCCTCAATCCTTGCGGGTTCCCTTGTCAATTGAAGTTAAAGATCGGTTGAAAATTGATTTACTTGTTCCGATGGTTGCTTCAACTACTCTTTTTCCCGGAATGATAACAGGTTTGCCGGGTGATTCTCTTCAGATTTATATGCGGGGTATAAATTGGAATGTCAGTAATGACCTGATTCAACTTTCGGGATTGCCTGGAAAAGCAGGATCCAACAGTAAAGCTGGAAATTTTATTTTCCGTTCCATTTCTACTGATAAAAAATCAACTGCACTTTGGGCTGATAAAATTATTTCGAAGTCTGATACTCTAACGGTTTCGCAAATAAAAAATAAAGTTAAATCTGTAAAGACAGATTCCTCTTTGTTTAATTTGATTTATAACTTCCGGCAAAATGGTCATTTTCAGGTTACTGATTTTCAAAACTTATCTGAACTTCTTGATGGCCTTGAGGGTCTCCAAATTAAATCTAAGATTTTACCAGTTCTTACTCAGGATACCAGTAATTCTATAAGACAAAATTTGGTTTATTTAGACTCCTGGCAGGGAGAATTAGATCATAAAAGTATTGGAACTTCAGTCTTTTTTACCTGGAAATATATGTTTCTGAGAAATTGGCTTGAAAGTGATCTCGGAAATGACCTTTTCTCACTCTGGGTTTCAGATTCCAGAAATAGTGATAAAGTACTCAACTCACTATTAACTGGATCTGATTCAATTCAGAAGTCGTTACTTCCAGTTACTGAAGACCCGGTTGGACTGACAATTAATCATGCTTTTAAAGATGCAATTGGCTACCTGCAGGATAATTTGGGCGTAAATAGCTTTAACTGGCGGTGGGAAAATGTAAACCAAATCAACTTTCATCACAAATTAGAACATTTATCTGGCGATTTTTCCCTAAAAATTGAACTTTCTGATGGCGGAAAACCTTCAAATCCCATATTTAATGCTCCGCTTTTTAGTCAGTTCAGGCAAAAACAGGTTCAGGTCAGTGTCTTATCTGTTGTTGCAAATTTCCACGAACCCAATCTTGTTCAAATATTATGTCCAACCGGAATAAGTGGTAATCCCAACAGTCCGTTTTATTCTAATCTATCCCAACCCTGGAGTAATCAGTTGTGGACGATTATAAATACGGGTCCAGTCCAGAATGAAGCTGTACACACTTTTATCCTCAGGCCGGGAAAATGATTGTTGTTTTTGATGTCGGCCAGAGTAAAACAGTTGCGGGAATTTTCACTGATAGTGGTGATCTGGTAATTTCAAAATTATTTTCAGGTCGTGATAGTTTGTTATCCGAAAAAAATGGAATTAAATCCTTTCTGGATCACAGGGATCTAAAACATATTATCGTTGGAGTTGCGGGTCTTTCCAGACTACATGAAACATGGAAAACTGAATTTCTTTCCATAGCTGAAACTGCTGGTGTTCCAATTGGCAGCACTGGTTTTTTTTCAGATGCCGAACTGTTTGGATTTCAGTTATCTCCTGGTTCGTTGGGTCTTAGTATTGGGACAGGATCTGTCATCCTAAAAAAGGAAAATGATGGAAAAATATCACTTTTTGGTGGATGGGGATATTTGTTTGGTGATGAACTTTCGGGTGTGTGGTGGTTCCGGGAAACGGTAAGGCAGGCTTTGTGCGAACTTGAAACAAATTCAGGTAATACAAAAGTCTTAGACTGGTTGTGCCGCAAATATGAAATAATTCCCGAACGAGGCGTACTCATTAAATCGGTTTACAATTCTGAGAGAAATATCCAGGCTCAAATTGGTTCTGAATCGCTTTCGATGTTTCAAGCATCCCGATGGATGAAAAATTCGATGAAGACTGGAATTCAGACTTTCTTCGAAAATGTCCCCAATGATTTTAACCATGTCTGCTTTCAGGGCGGACTGTTACTTTCCTCAGATTGGCTTCAATCTGAAATTATTCAATATGTTAAAGGAATCAATCCTCATGTTTCATTTGAAACGATTGATTCCTTGCTTCCCGGAGGTTTCCAGTGCTGGAAAAGTCTTTAAAATTTGGGTTATTCTTTTTGTTTTTAGGTTCTGTCTCCTGCTCATCTTCAAATCAACCTGGTCAACCTGTTGCTCAGGTTACTCCTGCAGATTTAACGGGATCTGAGAATATAAGTGCGGGTTTACCTCAACCTGAAGAACGACCCTTTGGCTGGTGGTCTGACAGTGTTTTTAAAACACTATCCGTCAGACAAAAAGTTGGTCAGCTCATATTCCCGAGAACCAATGCTCATTATTTTGCTGAGGATTCCAAGTCGTACATCCGGATAAAAAAATTAATCAACTCTGAAGAAATTGGCGGAGTTGTGGTATTTCAGGGTGATGTTATGGAAGAAGCAACGGTTCTGAATGAATGGCAATCTGAAAGTAAACTTCCGTTATGGGTCATGCAGGACACTGAAAATGGATTGGCGATGCGAACGAGGAATGCAACTTTGTTCCCTCATATCATGTCTTTGGGTGCCATTAATGATACAACACTGACCAGAAAGTATGCAAAAGTTATTGCTCTCGAAAACCGTGCGGTAGGTGTTCACCATGCACTTGCCCCTGTTGTTGATGTGAATAATAATGCAGAAAACCCGGTAATAAATGTACGTTCTTTTGGTGCAGACCCTGAACTAGTTGGAAACCACGGCCTTTCCTATGTAAGAGGAACAGAACAGGGCGGACAGATCGCAACCCTTAAACACTTTCCCGGGCATGGAGATACAGGTACAGATTCTCATGTTGATATTCCGGTTTTGCCTTATTTAAAATCACGGTTAGATTCAGTTGAACTTAAGCCGTATAAAATGATACTTTCAGCATCAAATCCCTCGGTTATGATTGGTCATTTGGCATTACCAAAAATTACCGGGAATTATGAACCTGCTACCTTATCTGGCAATCTCTTAAATTCGATTTTATTTGGTGAGCTTAGTTTTCGGGGTTTAGTTGTTTCTGATGCAATGGATATGGGTGCAATTGTTAAAAATTATGGAAATGTCAAAGCTGTAATTAAGTCAATTGATGCAGGAGTTCATTGTATCATTTTACCGGTTGGTGAAGAACAAGTTATCGATGGTGTAGTTCAGGCAATCGCTGCCGGTGACTTAAATCAGGCCAAAGTTGACTCAGCCTGTCTTCGCATCCTCAGATTAAAAGAACAATTCAGTTTGAATAAAAACCGGTATTCTGATATCAGGAATGTTCGAAAGGTTGTTGCAACGGGCGAACATCTTGCATTGGCTGAGGAAGTTGCAAACAGATCCTTGACCCTGCTGAAAAATGATAATAAAATTGTCCCCTTTTCTGGAAAAACAAGCCGTCGCTTGCTCATGATCATTCTTTCCGAAAACCAGGATCCGGCAACCGGAGACATTCTCGTAAAAAGCCTTCGTCAGACGTCCCGAAAAGTTGAGGCCATTTTGTTGGATAAGGGATCAAATTCCTTAGATTATGATATTGCGACTAAACGTTTAAACGCGTATTCAGAGGTTATATTAGTTAGCCACATGAATACCTTGAGTTCAAAAGGAAAAACATCCTTTGGTCCTGAAATTTCAGACTGGCTGTCCAAAAACAAATCAGAGCTTATAAAGAAAAAAACAATATCTATCGTCCTGGGAAACCCTTATGTCGTGAATGCATTGGATTTTTCGGATGCTGTTATTTGCACGTATTCGGTTTCTGATAATTCTCAGCGTGCAGTTGTTGCTGCACTGAATGGTGAAATCCAATTTGAAGGAAGATTGCCTGTTTCACTCATTCGATTCAAGTCTGGTTCGGGTATTGTTACAGGTAAAAAGACCGGAAATGAACTCCAGATGGTCGCATGCGAAACAGACCTACCGGAATTCTACAAACTCAAGACCTTTGTTGAAGAATCGATTCTTGAGGGTGTTGCACCTGGAATGGCCGTTAGTGTGGTTGGTCTTGAGGGAGTAGTTTTCCAAAAAACATTTGGGAAATTTACTTATGAAACTACTTCGCCCTCCGTTCAATGTTCTACCCTTTATGATCTGGCCTCGCTCACCAAGGTTTTGGCTACAACACTTTCACTTATGAAACTTTATGATCAGAATCGGCTAAACTTAGATTCAAGGCTAACCGACTTTTTCCCCGAAATTTCTGATTCAGCTAAGAAAAAGATTACCCTTCGAAATCTATTAACTCATACCAGTGGGTTTGAATCCTGGCGACCCTTCCATCTTTTGGGAGAACCATCAAAAACCGAAATAATTAACACCATTCTTAATGCAAAACTCGCCTATCAGCCAGGTGACTCATCCATTTACAGCGATTGGAATTTTATTCTTCTGGCTCAAATTGTTGAAAAAATTTCGGGACTGCCACTTGACCAATTTGCCTACCAGGAAATTTATTCACCACTTAATCTTAAAAATACGCTTTTTAATCCGTCTTCGAGAGAATTGACCACAATTGCACCAACTGAAATTGATTCTGTTTGGCGGAAACGATTGGTTCAGGGGACGGTTCATGATGAAACTGCACAATTACTGGGTGGTGTATCTGGACATGCAGGATTATTCAGCACAATTCAGGATGTTTCAGTTATTGTTCAGATGCTGCTGAATAAAGGTGAATACAGAAGCTCAAGAGTTTTCTCACCCGAAACAATTGATCTGTTTACAAAGCTTTCAAGTGGTAAAGACCTTCGGGGACTTGGTTGGGATATTAAATCGCCAAAAGGGTATACCAGTGCTGGAACTCTGATGGGATCAAAAACGTACGGTCATCTTGGTTTTACAGGAACCAGCTTGTGGATTGATCCGGAAATGAAAATTGGGGTAGTTGTGTTAAGTAACCGAGTTTACCCAACACGTGCAAACAAGAAAATCTCGGCATTTCGACCTAAAATATATGATCTGGCCATTGAAGGTGTTAAAAAAATCAGAAAGTAACAGGCAAATTCTTGATATCTGTCACTTTAAACCCCTGTACACAAATTGATTTTGGAAAATTAACCGTCTATTTTCGTAATAGTTTCTAATTCTAGCGGAGGTCTATCGAATCCTGTTGATATCGAGCTTTTAAACCGAAAGGACAAATACCATGCATAATCCGGTTGCCGATATCTTACCTGATGATCTTTTTGCAAAACTCAGGACACTTGGCCTGATAAATGAAAAGGGAATCCGGGATTTTGAGATCAAAAAGAAGTTTCGTGAACTTCGAAACGTAATGACCGCTGCAGAGGTGATCGAATACCTCAGAAACGAATACCCCTATCTGCAGTACGACACCATCCGTAAAATCGTTTATCAAACCCGTCCCAGATCGTCTAAATTTTAATTTGCGCTTGGCGCATTTCTTTTCTATTTTTGCAGTTCTCTGAAAAGACTGTGCCAACATGTTTGAAGACTTATCCAGTAAATTTGAATCCGTATTTAAAAAAATCCGTGGCGAAAGCAGGATTACCGAATTAAATATTTCGGATTCAATGCGGGACATCCGGCGGGCATTGCTCGAAGCGGATGTGAACATCCAGGTAGCCCGTGAGTTTACTGAAAAAGTAAAAGTCAAGGCACTGGGCGCTGATGTATTGAAATCGGTTAGTCCCGGTCAGCAGATTGTAAAACACGTTTATGATGAACTTGTTGATTTGCTGGGCGGAAGTAATGTAGGGATTCATTACAGTACCAAACTTCCTTCTGTGATTTTGGTTTGCGGTTTGCAGGGATCCGGAAAAACAACGTTTTGCGGCAAACTTGCCAATCAGCTTAAAAAGCAGGGGAAAGTTCCTGCCATTGTTGCTGCCGATATTTACCGTCCGGCAGCCATTGACCAGTTGAAAAAACTAGGTGCACAAATTTCCGTTCCTGTTCTTTCCTATGATGTTCAGGATGCTGTTGAAGTTGCCCGAAGGGGTGTTGAAGATAGCAGATTGGCTGGCCGTGGTGTTGTTATTATTGATACAGCAGGCCGGTTGCACGTTGATTCTGAAATGATGGATGAAGTCAGAAGAATCAAGGAAGCGGTTAGCCCCGCAGAAACACTCTTTGTTGTTGATGCAATGACCGGTCAGGATGCGGTAAATACTGCAAAAGCCTTCTGGGATACGGTTGCCTTTTCTGGTATTGTAATGACCAAGATGGATGGCGATACCCGTGGTGGTGCTGCGCTTTCAATCAGGTTTGTTGTTGGTCAGCCTATTAAGTTTCTTTCCTATGGCGAAAAACTTGAAAGTCTTGACCTTTTTTACCCGGAAAGGCTTGCTCAGCGAATTCTTGGAATGGGCGATGTGGTTTCTCTGGTTGAAAAAGCTCAGGAAGCCATAAGTGTTGATGATGCAAAAAAACTTCATGATAAAATCAGAAAAAATGATTTTAATCTTGAAGATTTTCTCAGTCAGCTTCAGCAGATAAAAAAACTAGGTTCAATGTCCAGTATTTTGGGTATGCTGCCCGGAATCGGAAAAGCAATAAAGGATATGCCTGTTGATGATCAGGCAACCAAGAAAATAGAAGCGATCATTCTTTCTATGACTTTCAAGGAAAGACGGAATCCTGACCTCCTGAACGGAAGCAGAAGATTACGGATCGCAAATGGAAGCGGAACTTCTGTTCAGGAAGTTAACCGGCTCATGAAGCAGTTTTACGACATGAAGAAAATGATGAAAAACATGTCGAAGCTGGGTAAGGGTGCAATGGCAAACCCAGCGATGATGAAAAAATTATTACGATAACTAAGAACATTAACCAGGAGATATAACATTGGCTGTTAAACTGAGACTTAAAAGAATGGGACGTAAAAAATCTCCCGTTTACAAGTTGATTGCTGCCGATTCCCGCGCAAAACGTGATGGCCGCTTTATTGAATCGGTCGGAATGTATAGCCCGCTTGCAGGGACCGATAACTTTACTTTCAACGAAGAACGTGTCATGTATTGGATGAGCGTTGGTGCTCAGCCAACAGATACAGTTCGTAACTTACTCAGCAAATCAGGCCTTCTCATGAAGCACCTGCTTGTTAAGCGTGTAGGTGCAGAAGCTGCTGCTGAAAAAATGACCAAATGGCATGAAGCTAAAGCTGCTGCCCCGGTTGTTAAAAAGAAAGTAGCGAAAAAAGCTGAAAAATCTGGAGAAGAGGCTTAATAAGCCGTTTTCATGGATCCGTTAATTAAAGTCGGGAAAGTTGCTAAAACTCACGGACTTGACGGGTTCCTGAAACTCAATTTTGATCTGGGGTCAGCAGATTGGCTGGTTCCCGGGGTCATTTTGTTCATTGGCAAGACTGAAAACTCGTCTGAATTGGTTACTGTTCAGGAAATTAAACCGATGCCTGATGCTGTTCTCGTTAAATTTCGCGAACATGAATCTGTCAACACGGTTAAATTACTGATCGGGTTACCAATTTTTATGACTGAATCAGATTATAAAGTTCTGGATATTCAGGAGGAAGGGAATCTTCTCATTGGCTACCAGGTTAAAGATACAACCACAGGAATACTTGTTGGAACCGTGATCAAAACCTGGGAATCTCCTGCTCACCCAATACTGGTACTTGCCGGTTCAAAGGGCGGAGAAATTATGATTCCTTTTGTTGAAGATTGGCTTGTCGGAATATCCAAAAGGAAAAAACTGATTGAAATGAATTTGCCTGTCGGTTTGGTTGAGTAATGTTACGGTTTGACGTTCTTTCTGCAATACCTGCATTAATGACAAGTCCCTTACAATTTTCAATTCTTAAACGGGCAATTTCAAACAATCTGGTTGATGTAAAACTTCATAATCTTCATGATTATACCCACGATCGGTATAAGACCATTGATGATTATGCCTTCGGTGGTCAGGCAGGAATGGTTCTGAAACCAGAACCCATATTTGAATGTCTGGATAAGCTTTCAGCCGAACAGCCTTATGATGAGATCATTTTTATGACACCTGATGGTGTCAGGTTTACGCAGCAGATTGCCAATGAGCTTTCTTTAAAAAAAAACATTGCAATTATTGCCGGGCATTATAAAGGTATCGATCAGAGGGTGAGAGATCATTGGGTATCCAGGGAAATTTCAATTGGTGATTATGTTGTCACCGGTGGTGAACTTCCTGCACTTATTCTGATTGATGCAGTCACCCGTTTACTTCCTGGAGCTCTTGGAGATTCAGAATCAGCTTTGACAGACAGTTTTCAAACTCATTTGCTTGATTCTCCGGTTTATACAAGACCTTCTGTCTATCGAAATATGCCAGTCCCCGATGTTCTGAGAAGCGGGGATCACAAAAAAATTGAAGAATGGCAGCAAGAGCAGGCCATTCAAAAAACAAAGCAGCGCCGACCGGATCTGCTTGAACCTTAGGAAAATTTACTTAGGAGCTGGAACATGGACATGATTCAATTGGTTGAGTCAACACAACTACGGACCGATTTGCCAGAACTTCGCATTGGTGATACCATCAATGTAAACGTTCGGGTAATTGAAGGTGACAAAGAACGTATTCAGGTTTATACCGGAATCGTGATCAAAATGAAGGGAAGCGGCATCAGTGCTACTTTTACTGTTCGCAAGATGTCAAATGGCGTCGGTGTTGAGCGGATTTTCCCAATTCATTCCCCACGTATCGCTGGTATCGAAGTCGTTCGTCACGGTCAGGTTCGCAGAGCTAAACTGTACTACCTGCGTGCGTTAACTGGCAAAGCCAGCCGTATCAAGGAAAAAATAAAATCTTAAACAGGATACGAATTGATGTTTAAATTGCCGGATGCCCTTGTTGAACAGCATATTAAGCGTTCTGGACTCGCAGATATCTACGATAAGGTAATCAGCGGGGAACGCCTGAGAAGAGAAGATGGTATCCGGTTATTTGACACTCCTGATTTTAACGCAGTCGGTTTTCTTGCCAATCTGGTGAGAGAACGCAGACATGGAAACATTGCTTTCTTTGTTAAAAACCAGAATATCAATTATTCAAATCTTTGTGTGCTCAATTGTTCCTTTTGCGGATTCAAACGTAAACCCGGACAAGACGGCGGTTACACCTGGCAGGTTGACGAAATAATTAAAAAAGTTTCTGAAGAAGCTGTTCACGGTGTCAATGAAGTCCACATTGTTGGCGGACTTCATCCCGATTTACCCTACTCATACTACCTCGATGTCTTGCGGGGCATCAAAAAAGTAGCACCACAGGTATTCATTAAAGCTTTCACCATGATTGAGATTGACCACCTGACCCGTATTGCAGGTAAGTCTCATCGTGATGTTTTGGCTGAACTCAAAGATGCCGGTTTAGATTTTATGCCTGGCGGTGGAGCTGAAATATTTGCACCCCGCGTCAGAACGAAGCTCTGCCCCGAAAAGGAAACTGGAGCAGAATGGCTCAGAATTGCCCGTACCGCTCATGAACTTGGAATTAAAACCAACGCCACCATGCTTTACGGTCATATTGAAAACTATGAAGACCGGGTTGATCACATGATTTCCCTGCGGGAACTTCAGGATGATACCAACGGTTTTTTTGCATTTATTCCTCTTGCCTACCAACCGAACACACCTGGATTTAGTGGTGACTGGACTTCAGGAATTGATAATCTTAAAACTCTGGCCGTTGGCCGGTTGATGCTGGATAACTTTCCTCACATCAAATGTTTTTGGATCATGCATTCGACTCAGGTTGCCCAGATTTCACTTTATTATGGTGTTGATGATCTAGATGGAACGGTAACCAATTACACCATTACCAAAACTGCCAGTCTGACCGATGAAGTCAGACTCACCCAAAACCAAATGGTGAAGTTAATCAGGGATTCTGGCCGTGAACCGGTTGAACGTAATTCCAGATATGAAATAATCCAGCGTTTTTAACGGATAACTTGTGAATACTCCCCGCCGTATCGGAGCTGCCTGGTTCCTTAATACAAAACCCCTTATTTATGGATTCCAAAACGATCCTGTTCTTGCAAAACAGGTTCAAATGGTTTATGATATCCCGGCAATAAATGAAGTTCAGCTTTTTAAAAATGAAGTTGATATTGCACTTGTTCCTTCAATTGAATATGCCAGACATTCTTCTCTTTATGAATTGATTCCTTCAGGCTGTATTTCTTCAGATACAACAGTAAAAAGTGTGATGTTGTTTTTTAATAAAAATCTGGATGGTATAAAAAGAATTGCGATTGATGAGAGTTCGAGAACGTCTGTTATGCTTCTGAAAATTCTCATGCAGGAAAAATTTGGAATTAATCCTGAATATGTTGTGATGAAACCTGATCTCGGTGCTATGCTCAGTTCAAATGATGCAGCCTTATTGATAGGTGATAACGCACTAAGAGGAACGCTACAATCACCCAATTATCTCGATTTAGCAGAAGAATGGATTGATATGACTCAATTACCATTTGTATTTGCAGTTTGGGCTGGAAAACGTGGAAATGTATCAAAATCTGATATTACACTACTTTCTGAATCCAGAAGGCAGGGAATTGAGAATATTGGTAAAATTGCTTCTGAGTTTGCAACAAATTCCGGTTGGGGAGCGAGTTCAGATTTTTATGAGTCCTATTTGACTGAAAATATTAAATTTGAACTTACAGATGATCGAATAGAAGGGTTAATGGAGTTTTACCGGTTGGCGTTTATGCTGGGTTTTCTCGAAACATTTCCTGATATAAAAAAAGCGGGTGAAGAAAGTCAGATTCTTAATCCATCTCATAATTAAAAAGGCCGTTAAAACGGCCTTTTTTTATTTCATAAAAAGTGTTTCTTCGACAATCTGAACAATGATATGTGCAATGGCAATGTGTGATTCCTGAACATGATTTGAGCTATTCCATGGCACAATGATGCTTTCATCGCATAATGGAGGCATTTTCCCGCCGGTTCCACCAAGCAAGCCAATAACTTTCATTCCATTTTTTCTGGAATAATCCATTGCACGGATAATATTCTCAGAATTCCCTGAAGTGGATAATCCTAAAAATACATCACCCGGGCGACCATAAGCTTCAACCATTCTGGTAATCGTATTCTCAAATCCAATATCGTTTGGGCCAGCTGTCATGGCAGAAGAATCAGTTGTGAGCGCAATTGCCGGAAGAGCAGGACGGTCAAATGAACCTCTGTACCTGATGGTAAACTCGGTTGCAATATGCTGACTGTCAGAGGCTGATCCCCCATTTCCGGCAATGAGAAGTTTTCCCCCATTTTGAAAAGTTGAAATAATCAGCTCTGCCATCCTGACAATTGTTTCTGAGTCCTTTTCTGCAACCTGTCTTTTAACTTCACATGATTGCAACAGAGAATCTTTCGCTAATTTAACTTTCGCTTCAAATGTTGCCATTTTATTTCCCGTAAGTTTTCTTTTTAATTTCATTTGCGAAAGATTCAACCTGTGAAAACCCGGCTTCTTTTTCAAAATGAGTGCCGACTACAATTACAGATGCTCCTGACTCAGCTTTTTGTTTTGCAATCTCTGCCGTCCGGATACCTCCCCCAACCCAAATTGGCATTTCGGTAACTGATCTAGCTGCAATAATGACTTCATTGGGAACCGGATCCTGTGCGCCAGAGCCGCCTTCTAAATAAAGTTGTTTCATCCCAAGATAATCAGCTGCCAAAGCATGAGCTGCTGCAATATCAGGCTTATTCCGTGGAATCGGGAAACTATTACTCATGAAGGATGCTGAAGTCGGAACACCTGAGTCAATAAGAATATATCCGGTTGAAATGGGCTCGAGGTTTAATTCCCGCAAAATCGGACTCACGATCACATGATTTCCGATCAAATATTCTGCGTTTCTGCCACTGATTAAAGACAAAAATAAAATTGCATCGGCTTTTGATGAAACCTGCATAATGGAACCGGGAAAAATAATAACCGGCACATTTGATTTTTCCTTAACTGATGAAATTACCTCAGTCAGTTTATCTGAAGTCAATAAGCTTCCGCCAATAAGAATAATGTCAACACCGGCCGATTCGGCACTTAATGCAAAGTCACCTGCATCAGCAGTTGAAATTTTATCCGGATCTAAAAGAACCGCAAGTTGTTTTTCTCCCCGCTGGTGCCGGGCAAGAATACCGTTGTAAACATTCATCAGTTAAGACCAGATTTTAATATTTCAGAAACTGCGAGAAGGGCATCATTTAATTTTGCCGTATTTTTTCCTCCAGCAGTAGCCAGATGAGGTTTCCCTCCACCATTTCCGTCAACTATTTTGGCAACTTCACCGACGATTTTTCCGGCACTTAGCTTTTTATCCTTAATCAAGTCGTCAGTTAAGACGGCTACCAACATTACTTTTCCGTCTGAGACAGCCGCAAGAACACCTGCACCGTTTTCCTTCAATTTTAAGCGGAGGTGGTCACCGGCAGATTTCAATTCATCCATTGTTGAAACGTCAAGAATGCCTGTAACTGTTTTGATTGATCCGGTTAAAACAGCATTGACGAGCAATTGCTCAACTTTACTCTGGGCAAAAGAAATTCTGAGGTCTGAGAGTTGTTTTTCTAAATTCTTTTTTTCGTTGATTAATGATTCAACTGCAATGGGAAGTTCAGACGGACGGTGATTAACAGTATGAACCATTTTCTTAACGAGATCCCGTTCAGAGTCAATCAAATGATCAGCCACGTCACCGGTTACTGCTTCAATTCGTCTCACACCTGCTGCAACTGAGGATTCAGCAATAATTCTGAAATTACCAATTTCCGAGGTATTATTAAGGTGAGTTCCACCGCAGAGTTCTTTTGAAAAACTGCCAATAGTGATCACTCGGACCTTATCGCCATATTTTTCACCAAAAAGTGCCATGGCCCCTGTTTTTTGGGCTTCATCAAATTTCATTACATTGGTGCTGAGATTGACAGAAGCTCTGACTTCACGAGTCACAATGGCTTCAAGTTCTGCAAGTTGAGCTTCTGTGACTTTTTCAAAGTGAGAAAAATCAAATCTTAACCGATCAGGGGCAACCAATGACCCGGCTTGTCTGACGTGTTCTCCCAAAACTTGCCTTAATGCTGCATGGAGGAGGTGGGTTGCAGTGTGGTTTCTTGCCGTATTTTTTCTGTCAGTGATATTGACAACTGCCGTTATTTTAGATTTCTCAATTCCGGATGGAAAGCTTTCGAGAAGATGAACAATTTTCTGATCAGCTTTCCGGGTATCAATAACAGGATACTTTTCACCATCAACTTCCAGGTATCCGTTATCACCAACTTGCCCACCAGATTCAGCATAAAACGGCGTTTGATCTAACACAACTTCGGTAACATTAGGGCCTTTTCTGATTTCACGAATTTCACATCCGGAAACGGTTAAAGCTTCATATCCTTTAAATTCAGAATCAGAGCCGGAAGAGATTTTTTCAAATGGTTGAGAATTGTCTTCATAAACAAGGGTGAATTTCCCGGCACGCCGTGCTCGTTCACGTTGTTCTTCCATTAGTTTTGCAAATGTCTCTTCATCGAGAGTTAATCCTTCATCTGATGCAATCAGTCTTGTCAGATCAACCGGGAATCCGTAAGTGTCATAAAGTTTAAAAGCTTCCTGCCCCGGGAAAACGGTTTCATTTCTGGCTTTAACATCTTTTGCAATCTGTTCAAATAGTTGGATGCCACGGTCAAGGGCAGCATTGAAGGATTCTTCTTCTGATTTAATAACCCGTTCAACATGATTTTGACGGGATTTGATTTCCGGAAAAATATCTCCCATTGTTTCAGAAAGAACACTAACAAGTTTAAACAGAAACGGATCACGGAATCCAAGTTTTCGGCCAAATCTGGCAGCGCGCCGAAGAATTCTGCGGATAACGTATCCACGGCCATCATTTGAGGGGATTACGCCGTCTGCTATTGAAAATGAAATTGACCGGATATGATCGGCAATTACCCGCATCGGGACTTGGTTCTCACCTTGGTAAGGAAGCCCGGCCAGTTCAGAAACCTTTTCGATTATTGGTGTGAAAACATCGGTATCGTAATTACTTTTTTTACCCTGAAGAACGTTTGTGATCCGCTCAAATCCCATTCCGGTATCAACATGTTTTGCCGGAAGTTCTTCAAGTGAACCATCAGGTTTACGGTTGTATTGAATAAAGACGAGATTCCAGAGTTCGACATATCGGCCACAAACACCATTTACAGTACAAAGGTGATCGAGATGTTTTTTATCGCAGGCATCCGGTCCAAGATCGTAATGAATTTCTGAGCAAGGTCCGCAAGGTCCGGTTTCGCCCATTTCCCAGAAATTTTCCTTTTCACCAAATTTTGTTACATGGTCATGAGGAATATCTGTTAGCGTTTTCCAGAATTCGAGAGCCTCATCATCAGTTTTGTAAACTGTTGCGTAAAGTTTGCTTTTATCAAGCTTCCAGATTTCAGTAAATAATTCCCAAGCCCAGGAAATGGCTTCTCTTTTGTAGTAATCGCCAAACGACCAGTTCCCAAGCATTTCAAAAAAGGTGTGGTGATAAGTATCCAAGCCTACTTCTTCAAGATCATTATGTTTACCAGAAACCCTGATACACTTTTGGGTATCAGCAGCACGGGAGTAAGAACGGCTGCCTTTTCCTAGAAAAACATCCTTGAACTGATTCATTCCTGCATTTGTAAACAACAAGGTTGGATCTTCAAAAGGAACAACTGGAGCACTACCAACAATGGTGTGATCTTTTGAAGCAAAAAAGTCGAGGAAATCCTGACGGATATTTCTGGATGTACGCATATTTAATTTGTCCGTTTAGTTCTGTATTTTCAATTGAATCAGGTGATACAGAAGTTGCCAGTGTCTGGCTGAATACAAGTTTTATAACGAAAATAATTTAAAAATAAACAGAAAGACAAGATACAAATTTCAATTTTCCTTTACAATCTGAATACCTGATATGTGTTATCGCCATCACCAAATATCCAAGGAGTCAATATGAATGTGTTTGATCGGTTTACTGCTCTCTTTTCATCGCCATCAGAAGCCTTTGAAGGGCTTATTGAGAATCCACTGCCAACTTCCCAGATTATTATCTCAATTTCAATTGCAGTTGTGGTGACAGCTTTGATGTCCTTTTGGATTTATTCCACACCAGAGGTCAGACGTGAAATTTTTGAAATGCAAAAAGATAAAATTGAACAAATGGTTGCGGACGGAAAAATGTCTCAAAGTCAGGCCGATCAGAGCCTTGCTCAAATGGAGTCATTCTCCGAAGGTTCTTTCGGAACAATTATAACCGTGGTTACCGGCGTTATAATGGCTATTGGACTGTTTTTTATTATAGCTGTTTATTACCTGGTAATGGCAAAATTTTTTGGAACGTCCGAAAATTACACCTTTTCGACAGCCCTGAGTACACTTGCTGTTTTAACGATATTTAGTTCTTTAATGTCTCTGGTTTCCAGTTCTCTGATCGTGATTGGCGGATCAATGAATACCAATTTGGGTCCGGTTTTATTACTCGACGAATTTAATTCAAAAGACATGGGGCATAAGTTAATTGCAGCTGCTGATCTTTTGATGTGGTTTTACCTATTTTTAATGATGCTGGGATTTAAAATAACCTCCAAATCTTCATGGTTGGTTTCTGTTCTTATTATCCTTGTTCCATATTTACTGGTTAAAGCTTTTCAGCTTTTTATGTAAACTGAATATTCTGTAAAAATAAAAAAGCCGGTCAAAAGCCGGCTTTTTTATTTTTACATTACTTGGATTAAGATCAGAAAGCTTCAACGACTTTTTTTGCAAATTCAGAGCATTTTACTTCTTTGGCACCATCCATCAATCGGGCAAAGTCGTAGGTTACAGTTCTGTTTGTAATTGCCGTATTTAATCCCTTTAAAATCAGATCAGCAGCTTCATTCCATCCAAGATGACGGAACATCATTTCTCCGGAAAGAATAACGGATGATGGATTCACTTTATCCTGACCGGCATATTTTGGTGCAGTTCCGTGGGTTGCTTCAAAAATAGCATGTCCGGTTGAGTAGTTGATGTTTGCACCGGGTGCAATTCCGATTCCACCAACCTGTGCAGCAAGAGCATCAGAAATGTAATCACCGTTCAGATTCAAAGTTGCAATCACATCAAATTCTGCAGGGCGGGTCAGGATTTGCTGAAGGAAGTTGTCTGCAATGGCATCCTTAACCAGGATTTTTCCTGCAGGCGGATTTCCGTTGCATTCATCCCATGAAATAAGTTTATCAGAAAATTCTTCCTTGGCAAGTTCATAACCCCAATCACGGAAGGCACCTTCGGTAAACTTCATAATGTTGCCTTTATGAACCAACGTCACTGATGACCGGTTGTTCTCAATTGCATATTCAAAGGCAGCACGGATGAGACGTTTTGAACCTTCAGCTGAAACAGGTTTGATACCGATTGACGATGATTCAGGGAAACGGATTTTATTAACTCCCATTTCTTTGGTCAGGAAGTCAATAACATTTTTAACTTCAGGTGTTCCGGCTTTCCATTCAATACCGGCGTAAATGTCTTCTGTGTTTTCACGGAAGATCACCATATTGATCAGTTCAGGATGTTTAACGGGGGAGGGAACACCATCAAAATACATAACCGGACGAACACAAGCGTACAAATCAAGCATTTGTCTCAGGGCAACGTTGATGGATCTGATTCCACCACCAACCGGGGTTGTCAAAGGTCCTTTGATTCCAATCAGAAATTCTCTGATTGCAACTAAAGTGTCTTCAGGTAACCAGGTATTGGGTCCGTAAACATCATTTGCTTTTTCGCCGGCATAAACTTCAAACCATTCGATTGATTTTTTACCGCCATAGGCTTTTTCTACAGCTTTATCCAATACAAATCTCGAGGCGTTCCAAATGTCCGGACCAGTTCCATCTCCTTCAATAAAAGGAATGATCGGGCGGTCAGGAACCTGAACCTTTCCATCTGCAAAATAAATTTTTTCGCCAGTTTTGGGAGGAACAAGTTTGGTGTAAGCGCTCATGGATTGGTCTCCTGTTTGGTTTTAGTTTCGGGCTTTTCTATTGGTTTTTTACTTATTATATATTCTTTGTAGGCAGTGAGTTCATCAATCATGTAACTGGCAACCATTGAAAGAATGCCAATGTCATCCAGAAAACCCAGAATCGGTATGGTATCCGGAATGAAATCCAGAGGGGTGATGAAATAGAGTAATCCTGCCCCAATAATCAGTTTCTTTGCTTTAGATGTATTCGGGTCTTTAAAATAGAGAAACATCAGAAGAACTTTATCAGCCATTGCTGAATGACGGATCCGGTCAAAAACCGATGTGAATCGGTTGGAAATTTCCTTTTCAGCTTCAGGAGTTCCTGCCTGCTGATAATATTTTGACCGTTGAAGTTCTTCTAAACTTTCAATTTTTTTGGGTTCAGTCTCTTTGAGTTCAGTCACAATGTTAAGATTCAGATTTTGTTTGAGGGGTCGATGATTTTTTGTTGTCAGTGATGTAAAATCCAGATCCCTTGAAAACAAATCCGCCGCCTGAAATGAGCCGTTCCGATTCATGCCCGCATTCCAGGCAGGATAACACTGAGGGTTCATTCATTTTTTGAAGAACTTCAAAAATATGACCACATGATTTGCAACGATAATCATAGAGAGGCATTGAACTTATTTCCTGAAAAATGGATTTTAACCACAATTTATAACAAATTTTATGCCGCCATTACTTGAGTGAAGCGAGAGCAGCTGAAAATTGATTCATTGCGTCTTCAAGAACATCCATTCCTGTTGCATAACTTATTCTAAGTGAAAGCGGGGCACCAAATGCATCACCAGGAACTGCTGCAATCCTGAAATCACTAATCAGAATTTCGCAAAACTGGTTTATCGTCAAAATGGGATTTCCCATGTAAATTTTACCGATAATCTGGCTCAGATCGGGAAAAACGTAAAAGGCGCCACCGGGTTCTTTCAGATTGACGTAGGGCATTTTGGACATCGAGTCAAACACAAAACGACGGCGTTTTTCGAATTCTTTAAACATATAATTTAAAGGTTCAATACCTTTTGTAATTGCTTCTACGGCAGCTTTTTGGCTTACGGAACAAGCATTACTGGTCATTTGGGATTGAATTTTTGCAGCACCATCAATAATGGCCTTGTCTCCTGCCAGGTACCCGATCCGCCATCCGGTCATTGCAAAGGCTTTTGAAACTCCGTTTACAACAAATACCCAGGGTTTGAATTCCGATACAGAAGCCGGACAAAAGTGTTTGGTTCCATCAAAAATAAGATGTTCATATATTTCATCTGAAAGAATATAAACGTTGTTTTCAACAGCCACTTTACAAAGTGCTTTAATCTCATCGGGAGTATATACGGTTCCAGTTGGATTACTTGGAGAGTTCAGAATGAAAACTTTTGTTTTCGGTGTAATTGCAGATTTTAGCTGCTCTGGGCTGATTTTAAAATTGGTTTCCCATGTTGCTGGCAAGATGACAGGTTTTCCTTCAGCAAGTTTGACCATTTCAGGGTAGGAAACCCAATATGGTGCAGGAATGATAACTTCATCCCCTGGATTCAGGATAGCAAAAAAGAAGTTTGAAATTGAATGTTTTCCACCATTTGAAACGAGGATTTCTTCCGGTTTATAGTCAACACCATTTTCATCTTTAAATTTTTTTACAATAGCTTCTTTCAACTCTGGAATTCCATTATTGGGGGTATAATGGGTGAATCCTGAACGGATTGCCTCAAATGCTGCTTCCTGAATATGAGCAGGTGTATCGAAATCGGGTTCACCCGCCGAAAGGCTAAGAACCTTGATTCCCTGACGTTTCAGAGCGCCGGCTTTTGCCGTGATGGCGAGCGTTTGTGATTCATGAATCTGGTTTAAACGGTTTGCAACCTGCATATCAACTCCTGGAAAAATTATCTTGTAGACGTTTCAAAACTGAAGGGGGAACAAATTCAGAGACATTGGCACCCAATCGGGCGAGTTCACGGATAATCGTACTGTTCAAAAAAGTATACTTATCACTTGGCATTAAAAAGACGGTTGAGATTTCTGGTTCGATCTTTCGGTTCATCAGAGCCATCTGGAATTCATATTCAAAATCGCTGACTTGCCTCAAACCTCTTACAATCGAAATGGCCCCCTTATCACTTGCATACCTGATTAACAAACCATCTATTGTATCAACAGAAACATTTGTCAGGTGCGTGGTTGCTTCACGAATCATTTCCTTGCGGGCTTCAACTGTAAATAAAGGCTGTTTTGAGCTATTTATTGCGAGGGTTACCACAACATGATCGAATATTTTACAGGCTCTTTCAAGAACATCAATGTGACCGTTGGTAATCGGGTCAAACGTGCCGGGATAAATTGCCAGCTTACTCATTGGAACCCTTTCCTGAAAGGTTAAATAAGCAGATTCGTGTTTTTCCGTATTTTCTGTCCACCATGGGCTCGTACCCCGTTGGTGCTGAAAAGGTTGAAGAGGCTTCAAATGCAAAAATTGCTTTTGAAAAATGTGTGTTTTTGCTGAGTGCGGTAAAAAGTGCAATAAAGTCTGGCCATTGATAGGGCGGATCAGCTAAAATCAAGTCAACATCGGAACCGCGATAGGATTCTGCCCAGTTTAAAGCATCGGCTTTAATGGCTCTGAATGATTCCGTATTAACTTGAAATCTGGCCAAATTCTCGGAAATGGTTTTAAGGGATGCCGGATGAAGGTCAACAAAATGAACAAACCGGGATCCCCGGCTCAAACATTCAAGTCCAAAAGCACCTGAACCGCAAAACAGGTCTGCAATCACAGTATCCTGAAAAGAAAGATGATTTTGTAAAAGATTAAAAAGATTTTCTTTAACCCTGTCAGAAGTTGGTCTGACATGATCCCCTGGGGGGCATTGAATCTGACGGCCACGGAACCGTCCGGAAATAATTCTCATGGACCGGTTCCCCTTAAAGCCGGAAAGTTACTTTTTCGGATCTTTTTGATTCATAGTTTTATCGAATTGTTCATCGAGTAAACTAGAAAAGTTGTCATCAAAAATATCAGAAATATCAACCATCATGGATTCTGCCTGGATAATTTGCTTGAGTGATTCTTTTGCCTTTTTGGCATAGATTCTCACAGTACCCGGGGGAATGGTTGTTTTAAAAATGATTTCCAGAATGTACCGGTCGTCAATACTCATCAAATAGATTGAGCGCTCTTCACCTTCGTGAAACAGAACTTCAAAACTGGCTTTTTCGCCAATCAGACGGGCCATTTCACTGGTTGCGGTAAAATTCGATGCAGCCAGAACAGAAAAAACTTCCAGATCACGGTCAAGCAGACCGCCAATCTTTGTAAGGAGCTGACCGGTCATGTCTCCAAGGAGAATAGCAGTGGCAGCTGTTTTTGTAAACAGGTCTTTCAGAACATTCGTAGCCAGGTCCATTTGGTTTTCACTGAGATAAACCTGTCTGAAATCTTCATTGCCGGATTTAGCCATGGGTTTCCTTATTTAAAAATTGAAAGGAAATTAATGGTTTATAGGGAAAAAGTCTACTGTAAAATGACTTTCATTGCAAAATTTTTGCGATTTGATCACCAAACTTGTTCAATTGATATCTGACATTGCCAACAAGAGCCTTGTCAGACGCAACAATCGCAAGAATAGTACCCCCTTCATTGATTACCTTAGAAAGCAAAATACCGTTATCATATTCAATCATGGATTGATGCAATGCCCCGACGGAAAGGTCTTTTCCCATTTCAGCGGTTGTTCTGATACCACCTGAAATAATGCCACCCACAGCTTCAGTATCCAGATCTGTGTTTGCCATTGATTCAATTACAAATCCGTCTTTGCCAATAACCACTGCAGCAAGTATTCCATCAATGGAAGTCAGATTGCTAAGAAAAGGTTTGATGGATTCCATAATGACTCCGGGCTAAATACAATTCAAACTACTTTGATCTAACATAATTTATCCCATAAAAATAGGTTCGATCTCAGTTAAATACAAAATAAGAGTCTAAAAGTTTTGAGTTATTAATGGATATTTGTTCCTATAATCAATGAAATCCTGTTTTTAAGTAACCAAACTGGAAAAAATATTTTCATTCACCTGATCGGGAAATAAGGAACAAAATCTTCAGATTTGAAAAATATTGATAAAAATGCAGGTATATTTTGTCTAAACCCCTTTAAAATTAAATATTTTCTTGACAATAATGAATTGATTTTAGTAACTTAAATTCTGAATAAGCCTGAACGAAAAAAGGCGTTTTTTTGATAATTTAAGTTTTTCGATACACTTTTTAATGATAGGAGTCAACAATGGCGGGGACCTTCTTTGATAGCGGGATGTTTGCCACTAATACCGTACGTGGAAAACTGATCCGGAACTTTGCTCTGGTAGTTGCCATCCCGGTAGGTATTATTGCCGTAGTTCTTCTTTTAACAATTATTTTTATTACTTCCAATCAGGCCGATGATTCTGCTGCCCAGCAGTTGTTAAGTGCAAAGGCAGCTATGGAAGAACAGGGTAAAATTCTTACAAAGACGATTTCCACCCTGAATAATGATATTTATTCAAGAGTTTCAAACACAATCGGGTCATCAGAGTTTGTTGCTTTGATGTCGAAATACAACCGGTCGCCGAATATTCCTGAAAAAGATGCTACCCGGGAGGATTTGAATAGTGTTGCATTTGACAACATTGTTTCTTACGAACTCAGCTTTTTTACTATTCTTGATAACCGTGGTCGTGTAGTCACCCGTGCTACTGACCCGGCAGCTTATGGTGATGATGTTTTTAACCGGGATTATTCCGGCCAGAAATCAGTGAGCCCGATTAACCAGTTTGTAGACGCCGCCTCGAAAACCCTAACGAACCGTACCGGACTCATGATGATCCCGGAAGAAATTCTGAAAAAGGAATTGCTGATTCAGGCAAATCTACCTATGAATGTTCAGGGTTTCCGTCCTGCTGAACAACATCTCAGTGATCTTGCTTCTTTTGATGTCGTCAACGAAAAGGGTGAGAAGACCAAGGTTTATGTGGGTGTTGGCGCTGTGGTTGTTCTTCCGATCGTAGACCGGCTGCAAAATGTTCTTGGAGTTGTCGTCAGTGGTAAAATTCTCGCCCGAAACAATAATTTTCTAACCCAGAATTTTCACTCTATTGTAGAACAAAATCGTGCAGCTGCAAGTATTGTGGCAAACGGAGTCCGGATTGCTTCAACAGAATCTGTTTCCTTTGGTGATAATATTAATCAGATTGCACTTGGTATCCCGGTAAATGCAGAATTCCTGACACAGGCAGATTCAGTTGGGTCAGTTGTTTTAACTGAAGTCAATACCGGTGCAACCGAAAAAGCCTACATGCAGGTATCGGCTTTAACCACCTCTCTTTCCTTCAAAAAGGATGATCCCGTCCTGGCTTACGGAATCATTTCTACGCCTTATGCGACTTATGGAACAGTAATTGAAGAGCTTCAGGATTCGGCAAGTACCCTGTTCTGGATTTCGGTTTTTATCTTAATCGTGTCAATTGCTCTTGGTTTTGTTGGTGCTATTTATTTTGCCAGAAATTTATCAGGTTCTCTTACAACAACGGTTGATAACCTTCTGGTTACCATGGATCGGGTAGCACACGGAGATTTTAATGCGCGAACCAATATTCACACCGGTGATGAATTTGAAGAACTGGGATCAAGATTCGACGAGATGATCAGGCGTCTTTCAGCTCTGATTGAAACGGAAGCCGAGCGGGATTCGATGCAAAAGCAGTTAACTAACTTGCTTGTGGTTGTATCCAACTCAGCAGAGGGTGATTTTACCCAGCGAGCTACTGTAACTGAAGGTGCTCTTGGTGCGCTTGCAGATTCATTTAACCTCATGGTTGATGACCTTGGCCGCCTTATCCGTGAAGTTCAGTCAGTGACCCGTCAGGTATCTGAATCAGCCAAAGAAATTCTTGCTTCAACGGAAGAAATGGCGCATGGTGCTGAAGAACAGTCCATTCAGGTAACGAACGCATCAGCAGCCGTAGAAGAAATGGCAGCATCTATCCGGCAGGTGGCAAACAACGCTGACTCCGCCGCAGAAGCTGCATCGAAAGCAGCTGAAGTAGCTCAATCAGGCGGTAACATCGTACTTGAAACGATTGAAGGTATGAGAAGAATCCGGTCTACAGTACAGGATTCAGCCCAAAAAATTAAATCACTTGGTGAGTCTTCAAACGAAATCGGTAAGATCGTACAGGTAATTGACGAAATCGCCAGTCAGACGAACCTTCTTGCTCTTAATGCAACAATCGAAGCTGCACGGGCCGGTGACGCCGGACGGGGTTTTGCCGTGGTAGCTGATCAGGTTCGTGAACTTGCTGAACGTTCTGCAAAAGCAACGAATGATATTTCTCAGCTGGTGCAAACCATTCAGGCTGAAACCCAGGAAGCTGTACATGCCATGGAAAAAGGTACCGCGGAAGTGGAAAAAGGTACCAGACTTGCGGATGAGGCCGCCCGGGCTCTTGAGCAGATCCGATCAGTGGTTCAGCAGTCAACAGAACTTATTCAGGAAATCTCCCTTGCAGCTAAGCAGCAGGATATTGCATCAGCCGGCGTAGTAATGGCGATGAACGAAGTGTCACAGATTGCGAAGCAGTCTCTGATCGGATCCCGTCAATCTGCTGCATCAGCTACAGATCTTGTGGAAATCACGAAACGTCTGTCACAGTCAGTAGCAAGATTTAAACTGCCGGGTGGTGGTGAACTTCTTGAAACCGGAGCAGGTGCTCAGTTCTTTAGTGATTACGGCAGCGGGGAAATGAAAATTACCTCAAATTGAGCATTTAATCTGTGACTGATGTTCAGCTTCTGAACAAATTATATTTTTACGTTAATCTTAAAACCGGACTGGTTCTTACAAAAAACCAGTTCGGAAATTTGAAAATCCGTCTGACCCGTCTTTTGACAGATCAGGCTGTGAATATGGAAAATCTGGATTCAGTTCTTGATGGTAATCCGGCTTTGTTTGAATCACTTCTTGAAGAAATTTTGATCAACGAATCATATTTTTTCAGAAATGAAGATCATTTCAGGGTACTCAGGGATATTATTTTTCCGGTCATTATTGACAAAAACCATTTTCAGAAGGATAAAAGAATTCGTGCTTTAAGTGTAGGGTGCAGCACCGGCCAGGAGCCACTTTCCATCCTGATTGCCTTTGCTGAATCCAATCACACACGGGATAAGATTGATTTTCATATCGATGCAATTGACCTTTCAAGGAAGGCAATTTTAACTGCACTTTCAGCGGAATATACAAAAATCCAATGCAGGGGGCTTTCTCCGGAACTAAAGGAAAAATATTTTTTTAGAACAAAGGGAGACAAACTAAAGCCAACCGCCACCTTTCTTGATAATATTTCCTACTTCCATGGAAATATTCTGAGTCATGAGTTATATGAAGGCTGCTACGATATCATTTTTGCACGAAATACTTTGATTTATTTCGATGATGTAAACTCTGAACGGGTTAAGCAAAAACTGATCAGAGCAATGAAACCAGGAGGCTATCTTTTCCTTGGCGAATCAGAAATCGGATGGGGGCTTGGAGAAAAGGTTCAGTCAATGAAATTCAATCAGTCAATTATATACAGAAAACGGTAAATTGTGAGTCTCTCAAAAGTTGATATTATGGAGTTGTTTCTTGTTGAGGGTTCAGAGCATGCCCGTGATTTGGAACTCTGTCTGGCTTTGCTGGATGGAAAAGCTTCGCAATCAGTTTTTAATGACATGCATGTTCATGCTCATACTATTAAAGGCGCAGCCTCAATGGTTGGTTTTATGAATACCAGCCATGTGTCCAGGTTTTTAGAAAGAGTACTTTTTGAACTTGTTAATGAAAAATTGCCTTTTGATGATGATGTTAGGCAATTTATTGTTGAAGCAACTGGAATCGTGCATAAGTTTATCAGAAACATTACGGTTGGCGAACTGAATGAAGCCATCATTCTGAAAGATATCGCCGGGAAATACGACCGGATCATTTCAAAATTGGAAGTCCAAAATGCGTAACTGGAAAAAAATTAATCTGCTTGGAAATCTGAGTTCCAAACAGGAAACCGTTGGTGATGCGGTTCGGAAATTTGTCCAGTCTCTTGTAAATCAGGTTGAAACAACCCATGATGGAAGTGACCGTGTAAGTCTCCTTGCAGCTGTATTAAAGAAAGCCCTTACTTTTTCAGGAAACGCTCTCCCCCCGGTTTCCAACTCTGTTTTTAATGAATTTTTTCAATTTCTGACCTCACTTCCTTCCGAATTTAATCCTGAAAATCCGTTTGATGAAAAGTACGACCAACTTGCCTCCCAGATCAAAGAAACTACAGGGTATTTGATCACAAGTATCCATGAAATTCAGAATGAAACGGAATTAGCTGAATTATACACCTGGGCAGGATTAGTTCTTCCGGAAACTGATCACTCAATCCTACCTTCTGCAACAAAGTCACCTGTTCAAATTGAAAAGCAGGTTTCAGAAGATCCTGACAATATGTTAAAGGATCTTTTTGAGGAAAATGATTCAACAGCTATTGAATCAGCCCAGCCTGCCCGTGAGGTAAAACCTGTTAGTTTTGCGACTCAATCTGATTCCGTACGTGCCGAATTCACAGGCCAAACTTCAAAACTTGAATTTGGTTTTAATCTTTCTAGTCTTTTTACGTCTGAACCTGCAATTGCGACTTCCCAACCTGTTATTCCTGCCGCACCTACTTTTGAAGAAGATTATACCAAACATACTTCAACCAGTTTGTCTGAAGAACTTGGAATTGAAACTGAGAATGATGAACAGGTTAAAGGGCTGCAACCCGCTGAAGAAATTTCTGAAATTTCATATCAGGAATCTGAGGGTGATCTTGTCATCGAAGAACTTGTTCAAGCAGATACAGATGCTATCGCCGGTGAAGAGTCATTGGAAGAAGATTTGGTTGCCGGTGAAGAATCAATCGAGCAAGCGTTTGTTGATGCTGAAGAGCCCATCATTGCCGAACAACAAACCGAAGATGAATTTTCTGCTATAGCTGATGAAAGTATAAATGAACCGTCCCTTCAGGAAGAATTGACTGAATCAGACGCCTTTATTTCTGAAGAAACAGATGAAACTATCCAGGATGAATCTGAAGTTTTGGCGGAATCCATTGAACAGGAAGCTGAACTAACAACAGAAGCAAGTATTGAGGACGAGGCAACTGAAGATAAATCTGACCTGATTGGCAGTGAAGAAACAGAGTCTGTGGCAGCTCCACAGGATAATATGGCCTGGGTTCTCCACCAAATTTTAGGTTCCTGGGATGAAAATCTGGCTGAAAACCCCAATTTTTCAATCATTCATCAGGGACTTTCAGAACTTTCAGCAATGCCTAATCCAATTCCATCTTTCCGTGAAGTTAGTACTTTACCGGAATATCAGGAATTTATTGATTTTCTTGAGGCCGTTGACTTGAATCCGGTTTTTGACCGTGATTTGGTTTCCCAGCAAATCGATCAGATTGCAGGCCGGGCATTTGAACTGTTTACTGAAATTTTGTTTTCCCAAACTCATGATGAACTCGACGAGTTAGTTTCAGCTGAAAACGAAGAAATGGCCATTGAGGATGAAACTGCAGTTGAAGAAACCCCAACACCAGCGGAAGTTGATGCAATTCAAACTTCAACCGAAATAGAAGAACTGGTAACCGATGAGAGTCAGGAAGAGTTACTTGATTCTGTAGAGGATTCTGATCTTGTTTCAGATGAAAATGAAATTGAACAAGAATTAACTGAAGGTTCCTTGGTTTCTGAGGGTGTTGAAGAAGAAATTCAGGAAATTTCTGTTGATGAAACTGAATCTCTGGTTTCTGATAATAGTATTGACTCAGATAACTTAGAAGTTAGTGATGAGGTGACGTCAGAAACCGAACTCATTGAAGATGAGCCAATTTCAGAGGAAATGTTTGATCTTGCTGAACCTGAGGGTCTACAAGCCGGAATAAATCTTCATGAACACGATGAATCCATTTCGATACCCGAGGAAAGTTTTGATGAGGGTGAGGGTAGAGTTGGTGTTGATTCAGTTGATTATTTCAGAGCCATTCAAATTATCTATCAGGATATTAAAAAACTAAATTCCGTTCAGGGAAACACGACAGGAATTAATCAGTTTGTCGATTTCAGCTTATCGCTTAAAGATCCCGTTGAAGTTTTAAGAGAACATCTCAATATTCAGATTGCTAAGGATTTTGTTGAATATGTAGATTATCTGCATGCAAAATTTGATGGCGGCGCAAAAGAAGCCTATGAAGAAATGATGGCTCATCGGATGGAAATTGCCGATCAGCTATATCAGGTTCTAACAGAAAACCCTGAAATTACGGGTGAAGAGGTTCCGGAAACATTCTCAAAAACAGTTGAAGCGCCTGATCATTTTACACCTTCAACTCTTCATCTGGTATCTGATGAAGATATTGAAGAATCACTTGCGTTGATGGATGAACGTGCAGACGTTAAACCTGAAGAAGAAATTACTGAAGAGTTAGATGAAATAATTGAAACAGAAGAAGTTGCTTCTGAATCCGACGAAACTGAAATGGAAATGATTTCAGATGAGGAAGAAATTCTAGCTGAAACTGAAAATTTGGATTCTGAGGCGGAATTAATAGAAGAAACTATTTCTGAAGAAGTTGCTGAACTGACTGAAGAACTTGCAACCGAACCGGCTGTGGAAGAATTGAGTGCACTTTCTGAAGATGAACTTATTTCTGATGCTACTGTTGAGGTTTCAGAAGAACTGGTTGAACCTTTAGAAGAATCTTCTGAGTTGATTGAAGAACCAATTGCTTCAGAAGAAGCATTAATTGAAGAAACAATAAGTGAAGAAGAACTCGTAGAAGAATTGTCTGAACTGTCTGAAGAAACCCTTGATGACACTTCACTTCCTGATGGTGAACCTGCAATTAGTGAAGAAAATGAACTTTCCGAAATAAAAGATGAACTTACTGAACTTCAGGAAGAAGAAACCCTGGAGTTAAAGGATGAATCGGAACAACTTCTTGAAATTGCTGATGATTCAACCCAGTTACTCGAACTTGAAGAAAAACCAGTTGTAAAAGAGCAACCTGTTTATCAATCTGAAGCACAGGCAAGAAAACAGAAAAAAGAACTTAATGAGATTCAGCAGATATTCCTGATTGAAGCTGATGAAAATATTCAGAAAATCAGTGGTGATCTTCTCGAACTTGAAAAAGATTTGGGTAATATCTCGATAATTGACGGAATTTTGAGATCTGCTCACACCCTTAAAGGCTCTGCAGCCATGATGAAGTTTGCCAATATGAGCAAACTTGGTCATAAGATGGAAGATGTGTTTACTCTGTTGCGGGATGAAAAAATTCCTGCTGACCGTGATCTCATTGATATCATGTTAAAAGGAACTGACATTCAGTCATTGATGCTCACCTCTTTGAGGGAAGAAGGTCATGATGAAGTTCCGGGCCTTGAAGAAGCCATTTTCAAATTAGCGCAATATCTAAAAAAATTAGAAGCAAAATCTGAAGGTAAAGAGTTTGTTGCAGATAAATTCGTTGCAACGGAACCTGCCGTAAAAGAAATTGTACCGGTTCCTGCCGGTGGAAAATCCGAGCTGCAGCAAGCCGAATCCCGTGCCCCTCAAATGGTAGACGGCCGGCCAAAGGGTGTGGTTGCCGAGCAGACACTCCGGATTAATATCACAACCCTGAATAACCTGATCAATCTTGCTGCGGAACTTCTTATTTCGCGTAACCGGATGAATAATCAGCTTGGGTTTATGGAAGGAACTCTTCTGAAACTTCAGAAGGAAAAACTGCTTTTAAATTCTATTATGAAGAAGGTTTCCCTTTTTGCTGGAAAGACAACCGATTCTGCATCAGGGTATTTCTCATCTGAAGAGCAGGGAATTCTGCAGGATTTCGCTGAGACTGAATTTGACCGGTTCAGTGATCTGGATATTATCCTCAGAGATATGAAGAGCAACCTTTCGAACTTCGAAGATTTGAGTTCTGAAATCCGTGGATTCTCAGATGCCTTCCGTCAGTCGATCATGTCAGTATCATCCATTGCGAATGAATTGAACGTTGAAATTATGTCGATGCGGATGGTGCCTGTAAAACACATGTTTATCAGGTTCCAGCGGTCTATCCGGGATATCGGCCGTGAAGAAAGTAAAGACGTTGACCTGAAAATTGAAGGTGAAGATACCCGCCTTGATAAAACTGTAATGGAAGAAGTTATTGAGCCGATTATGCACTGCGTTAGAAATGCAGTTTCGCATGGTATCGAACTTCCCGAAAACCGGAAAAATAAAGGGAAGAGCGAAACCGGACTCATTACTCTGCGAGCCTATCAGGACGGAAATCAGGTAGTTCTTGAAGTTGAAGATGACGGAAATGGAATTGATGCCCAGCGTTTAAAAGCTGCTGCGATCAATAAACGTATTGTTTCTCCCGAACGGGCAGAATCAATGACCGATTCTGAAGCTATGGAACTCATGTTTATCCCCGGTTTTTCAACTGCTGAAAAAGTAACCTCACTTTCTGGTCGTGGTGTTGGAATGGACGTCGTGAAAAACGTCGTTACCAAGTTCAAAGGAAATATTTCAGTCAAATCAACTTTAGGTAAAGGATCCTGTTTTACCATCCGGTTGCCATTGACACTTGCCATTAATCAGTCTCTTCTAATCCAGGCAGCTGGCCGTACTTTTGCATTCCCGTTAAGTTCAGTTGATGAAACTGTTGAACTGGTTCTTGAAAATATTCAGAGAATCGGGGAGCAGGAATTAATTACTGTTCGTGATCAGACAATTCCATTGATCCATTTGAGTCATGTTATCGGAGTTGAAGAAGATCCTGCAACGATGAAGTTGAAATATCCGGTAGTAATTCTTTCTGATAGTGACCAGAAAATTGCGATCCGTGTTGACCGGCTTATCGGTAAAGAAGAAATCGTTGTAAAAACTTTGGGTTCCCACCTGAAAAACGTAATGGGTGTTATGGGAGCTACCGTTTTGGGTGATGGATCTGTAATTTTAATTCTTGACGTTTCGTATCTCTTCCGTTACTGGCAGGGTGGAAAAACTGCTGGTGTCAGCGCACTACGAAGTAGTTACAGCTCATCTCCAAGAATGGATACCTCTGAATTCATGATGGATGAAGTTGAAACAGAAGAGGCACCAAAACGACCTGAACAGCAAA
>JAFLBE010000004.1 GCA_017303995.1 Bacteroidota bacterium
TGAAGGTTGAAGTTGAAAATGATGAACTGCTCGTCACCTGGCACGGTGATCTGTTCAGGTATCAAATGACTGACCCGGAAAGCTGCCGGATTCAGGAAAGTCTCTTCCACGAAAAACAAACACTGATCGAGAACTGTCTGTTCGGTGTGGATATCAACCCCAAATCAGTCATGATCTGCCGGCTTCGGCTCTGGGTTGAACTGCTCAAAAATGCCTATTACAAAAACCAGTTACCTGCGGGACGGACGGAACGGCAACTGGAAACCCTGCCGAATATTGACATCAATATCAAGTTCGGAAATTCGCTGATCAGCCGGTTTGCCCTGAATGCCGATCTGAAGGAAGCGCTGAAACGCTCGAAACATACGATAGACAGTTACCGGGATGCCATTAAGGTCTACCGCCACGCCGAAACGAAGGATGTGAGGCGTGAAATGGAACGGCTGATCGGTGAAATCAAAACCAGTTTTCAGTCTGAAATCACCCGCAACGACCCGAAAGCCGTGAAACTGTACAAACTGGCCGGAGAACTCACGACCCTCACCACCCAAACCGGACTTTTCGGCATGACTGACCCGCAGAAAAAGGACTGGACGAAGCAGGTTGACAAGCTCACCGCCGAAGTGAAAAAGCTGGAAGTGGAGATCGAGGACATCAGAAGTAACAAGATCTATGAGAATGCTTTTGAATGGCGGTTTGAATTCCCCGAGGTGCTGAATGATGAGGGTGAATTTGTGGGTTTTGATGTGGTGATTGGGAATCCGCCGTACATTGTTTTAAGTTCATTTTCAGATAATGAGTTTAAATTTTTCCATGATAATTATGAAACAGCATATGGAAGAATTAATACCTTTGCAATTTTCCTTGAAAAAGTTACAAATTTAATTAAAAAGTCTGGTGTTTGTAGTCTTATCATTCCAGATTCACTTTGTTTAATTGACTATTATGCATCAATTCGTAAATACCTTCTTACAAAGGTTTCAATTACAGAGATAATTGAGCTTGGTGGGGGTGTTTTTGAAGAAGCGGTCGTCCCTGCAATTATATTTTCATTTTCAAACAAACTTATTGAAAATAACAAAATAAAAATCGGCAATTCTCAATCTATTTCTAGTTCTTTTTTTACATACCTAAATCAAGTTTATTTTAACCAAACTCCAAAAAACTCTTTCAATCTTCAACTCAATGAACTTTTCATTAGGATTCACTCAAAAATTGACAATATAATTTGTCATAGACTTTGTGATATTGCAACAATTAAAATTGGAATTTGCACAGGTAATAATGATGAATTCATTTCAAACTTCGAAAAATTTGAAAATTCAAAAAAACTTCTTCAAGGTAAGGATATAAATCGATATTCAATTTCATATAATAATTTATTTGTAAATTATGATAGAAAAACTTTATTGAGAGCAAGGGATGAGGAAATATTTTTAAAATCAGAAAAGCTTTTAATGAGACAAACATCTGATAAATTAATTTTGGCGTTTGATGATAATCAATTTTATACAATTGATTCTTTATTTATCATTTTCTCTTCAAAAATTCCATTAAAATATCTTTTGGCAATTTTGAACTCAAAACTATTAAATTGGCAGTATCAAAAGTTAAATCCAGAAAAAGGCCGAGTATTTGCACAGGTTAAAATTGACTTTGTAAATGAATTACCAATTATAACAAATTCAAGCTTTGTAACCATAATTGAGAATATCTCAAATCAGATATTACTTCAGAAGAAAGAAAATCCACAGGCAGACACCACCGAACTGGAACGTCAGATAGACCGGTTGGTTTATGAGTTGTATGGTCTGACCGAAGAAGAAATCCGGGTTGTGGAGGGGGAATGAGATTCCGCCCCGCCGGGGCGGTAATTGGTTTTGAATGATATTTTATTGCCGTCTGCTTTAGCTGACGGAATTATAGATTCAGGATTTATTAGTCGTCCGGGCTGAAAATCAGAGGTAAGGGATGGTTTACCTCCGGACGAAACTGGCAATCAGGGGATTTATTTTCAACCCCTTTCGGGGTTGATCGAATTGTTGGAAACACCTATCCACCGGGTTGTCTCCGTCGGTGGCCGGATCTTCGAACCCGGGGCTATTCATGTACCACCCCGTTGGGGTGGGTTGATCCGAATTTGGATTTCACACAATAAAATATAACATTTGCAACGTGCTGCGCGAAACTGACTACCTCCATCGGTTATAGTCAGCTGAAAGGCCAGAGTGGTGGATGAGACCCAGAACTGGCGAGACCGGCACAAAAAAGGCGGCTTCGGTCGCCTTTTCTATATATAGACTAAGATTCAGATTTATGGGGTAAATGACAGTAGGGAATTTTCGGCGTTGCCTACGGCGAGGGACTTAACCGTTCGTCGATATGGAGGGGAGTAGCCGGCCTCCCATTTACCCCAACTTTTTTTCATTTCCTTGAAAAACTGCGCAATATGCAAGAAAAGAGTTGGGTTAAAACCCAATATCCTTTCAATGTCCCTGATCCCTCAGCTAAAGCAGACGGCAATAAAATATCATTCAATTCGGACAATGGAATCCGTTTACCATTGCCGTCTGCTTTAGCTGACGGAATTATAGATTCAGGATTTATTAGTCGTCCGGGCTGAAAATCAGGGGAAACGGTGTCCTGGCTCCGGACGAAACTGGCAACCAGGGGATTTATTTTCAACCCTGTCGGGGTTGGTGGAATTGTTGAAAACACCTATCCACCGGGTTGCTCACCCGGGGCTATTCAAATAACACCCCGTTGGGGTGGGTTGACCCGAATTTGGATTTCACCCAATAAAATATAACCTTTGCATTGTGCTGCGCGAAACTGACTGCCTCCATCGGTTATAGTCAGCTGAAAGGCCGGAATGGTGGATGAGACCCAGATCCGACGAGACCTGCACAAAAAAGGCGACTTCAGTCGCCTTTTTTTAATTTTATACCTTTCCGCCCGCCACTTCGAGAGCCTCAGTGACCGGGCGGAATTTTCATTTCATGTTGGGGTTGGTGGTCGGGCGAGTTTGGGTTTTGGGTTCTGTTCTTCTACCAAGAGGTCACCCCGTTGGGGTGAGGAACACAACCGAATCCTATATTTACCAACAGTCTGCAAGGTTTTTTGTCGTCCTTCGATACAATTTTGCCAAAAGGCAAAATCACTCAGGATGACAAAAAACGGGCACCTAATTCCTTATGCCTTATTCCTTTCGCCTTATGCCTTCCCCATTATCCTGTCCATCCTGAATATCCCTGTTTGAATACGAATACCGACCGGGAGGTCGGTGTTACATGAGAGAAAACCACCCCGGCCCGTCCCGAGAATCGGGATCGGGACACCCCCCGAAAGCGTTCGGGGCAGGCTCTCCTTGAAAAGGAGGGGAAGTATCTCATTTACCCTTTAACATTTAAAATTTAACCTTAAACCTTATCCTGTCTCTCAAACTCAGTTCTCGTCCAGTTGTCAGGACCGGATTTGGTCATGCAGATATTATCCTCAATACGAATGCCGCCAAATTTTCGGAAGGAATCAACCCGGCTCCAGTTCACGTATTTACCGTTTTCAGAGTTTTTCAGATCTTTTAAAAGCGGATCGATGAAGTAAAATCCAGGTTCAATGGTGAAAACAAATCCTTCCTGAATGGTTCTTGTCAGGCGAAGAAACGGGTGACCTTCTGGTTTGGCAATCAGATCGCCCTGAGGGTTTGAAGAAAAACCGGCCACATCATGAACCTGCATGCCAAGCAAATGCCCGATTCCGTGCGGAAAGAAAAAGGAGGTTAACTTCTTATCCATGATGGATTCAGTTGACAGATCAATAAATTTAAAGTCGTGAAGAAGTCTGGCAACCGCACCATGAGCCCGCAAATGGGTTTGCGGATACGGATCACCAATTCTAAGCTGGCTGATGATTGCAAGTTGTTCTTTGTCGAGTTCGTGAATCAACTCAGCAAATTCATCTTCCAGAAAGGAATACGTTCTGGTAATATCAGCAGCATAACCTGAAACCTGGGCACCGGCATCAATCAGAAAAGAATGAAGGTCGCCATGTGGTTTTCTTGATTTATCGGTAACCTGATAATGCAAAACCGAACCATGTTCATTTAAAGCAATGATATTTCCGTAGGGCAAATCACTTTCCATAGACTGGACAGCATTGAGATACGCCAGATGGATTTCAAATTCGGATCCCCCATGATGGAAAGCCTGTTTGGCTGCTATATGGCCCGTCACTGCAACACGGGTTGCTTCCTTCATCAATTCCTGTTCGTAGGATGTTTTTACCGCACGAAGGAAGTGAAGCCGGTTCATGAGGTGCTGCGGATTAAGTTGTTTGATACCCATCGATTTAAACTGCATTCCAGACGGACCAATGTAGGCAGCGCCCGCCATATTTGCAGGTAAAAACGATTTCAGTGTATTCACATCCTCGATGATTTCGATATCAAAAGCATCCACCCAATACCCTTTTGGATGTTCCGGCATGATGTACCAGAAATCACTTGCAAGAAAAAACAGAAGTTTCGGTTTTTTGCCGGGCTGAAGAATGACGAAACAGTCCGGATTATCGACAACCGGCACAAAATAATTAAAATGAGCATTCACTTTAAAGGGCAAACTCATATCATCCTGAAAACGATAATCGAGTGAACCGGAATGAATCACCAGCCAGTTGTAGCCAAGTTCAGTCATAACCTGAGTGTAGGCTGCCGTTACCTTTTGAATATGGTCAGTAAATAAAGGTTTTAAATCTTTCATGGTATCCTCAAAGGTTGATAAGCTGATTCCGGAGTGACTTACCGTGCGTACAGTCGTGTTCAATCATATCCGTCAGCCAGAAAAAGAAATCAGTCCGGCCATATTTTTCATGCTTTGCCTTCCAGTTCCAAACCGGATCTTCCTGATGACCCAGAAAATTCACCAGTCTTTTCCTGCGCGCAACCCAGGAATCGAGCAGCCAGAGGTATGACTTCCCGCCGGTTTCGATTGATTCGGCATTTTTCTCTTCCCAATTAGCTAAAGGAAGATCTTTTGCTTTCATTTCAAGCGGAAGAAACCGGTTATAATACATCCAGTCTTCCCAGTAGTTCAAATGAGCCAAAACCTGAATAGCCGTCCATTTACCTTCAGGCGGCGTTGCTTTTTCAAGTTTTTCACGGTTATCCAGAAAAAAATGCCGGGCTTCAGTCGATTCCTGAAGAAAAGCAGTCACAGCCTCCATCGGCGTGTTAAAATCAAGCGTTTTCACGTTAATATCAGGAAATGCCATTTTAAAAACCTTTCAATTTTCTGATGAGAGCAGATAAACCTGCCCGACAAGTACATTTTTCTTCTGCGGGAAACGGTCAAGCAAACGCGGATCTGCAACAATCGGCAGGATAAAGCCATCCCCGGTATCCACCCGGATCAGCCAGAATTCTTTGTTCGTTTCAGGGTTGATCATCTTGTCATAATCTGAAACCAAACCCGAAAAGACTGCATCTGCAGAAGGCGTCCAATGCTCACCAAACTCTTCCATTTTCAATGCAGAAAGTGAAATAAGCTGTTTCTGGAACGAAGCCCTAACCTGACTTTCGTACATGTCAATGCTGTCGTAAGCTGTTAGTTCAATTCCAAACGCAGTCAGGTAAACTTCACCTGACTGGTGCGGTGTAAAAGGAATTTTCTCGGTAACCAGTGTCTGGCCTTTTACTTTAAGAACTTCAAATCCGTCGCCCAGATCACTGGTAACGGTTTTTATTGACTCTGCATGGAATTTATCTGCTCTGAAAAAAGGAGAAAAAACAGAGAAATCACCTTTTTCCGGAATTCCCCACAGTTCAATTCCATTGCCGATTTCGAGTTTTTTCCAAATCCCAAGCGATATGCCTTCAGTTTCCATTCTTTTAGAAAGTGTTGTCCAGGTGGTTTCAAGATGGAAATCAACAAAGCCAAGATCTGAGAAATGTGAAATTTCATTTTCATTCAGTTTGCTGATCTGGTGGCTTCTGTAAAGCCAATAACCGATGACCAATAATCCTAAAACCAGAATAGAGATAACGTAAACCATTTAATTCCTTTTTCCTGATTTTTCAGGATTTATAATTCATCAAATATCGGATAGATCAGTTATAAGTTACAAGTTATATGATCCCACTTCACCTGTAACTTATAACTTATAACTTTTAACTTGTTTACTTTCCTTTAAAAACCCGGTAATGCGGAAAAGTTGCCAAAGCCAGCATTTCCCGGTCACCTTCGGTATCGCCATAAGCATAAATATCTTTAAACCGGGTAAGATCGATAACTTCACGAATCCGTCTTGCTTTTTCATGACCAAAATTATTCGGAGTTGAAAGTTTCCCTGTCATTTTTCCGTTTTTCACTTCCATGGTCGTCGAAATCAGGTTTATACCCAAACTATCTGTCCACGGTTTCAGCCACAAATCAACTGAAGCCGTAACCACCCAAACCTCGTGTCCCTGCTGCAAATGCCAGTTTAACTTTTCCATTGCATCCGGCCTTAGAATTCCGGGGATTTTTTCAAGACTGTACGATTTTGCTGATTGAACAAACTGATGCTCACTCATTCCTTTGAAGAAATGGATTAAAACCAATTCCTTTGCCCTGTGATTGGTTATCAGGTTTAACTTCCAGACAATGATGACCGGCACCATCAAAAACCATCCCAACCAGAACCGCCAGGCAGGAAAGATAACTTTCAAAGCGTGGGTAAGGCTATCCCTACGGGTAATTGTTCCATCAAAATCAAAAAGTGCCAAACCATTAGTTTGCTGCATCTGGTAACCCTCTTTCTTTTCCTGGCTCTGCAAGTAAACTTTTTATTTCATCTATTTCTTTTTTGTCGGTGATTTTAAATGAAAGAACAGAAGCAAGAAAAACAAATCCACCTGCAACAATCCGGGTTATTATCGGCCAGTGATCAGTTAAAATAAGAAGACCACACATCGCAAGAACGGGAACAAACCACTTCCAACGGAAACCGGAATGATATTTGAAAGCAACAATTGAACGAAGATTAACGAACAGCAAAATCCAAAGCACCCATTCAGCAATCAAAGTCGCCCAGGCAGCCCCGACTGCACCATAACTGGGAATTAAAAGCAGATTGATCAAAATATTTACAGCCACACTGATCAGGGTAAAAACCAGATTCAGTTTCGTTTTTCCTGCAATTAAAAGCAGATTTAAAAAAACCAGATTCATTCCCATCGGAATCAGCCCCCACCAGAGAATTCTGGCAAAGGAAGCTGCATCAGGAAACTGACTTCCGAAAATAAACGGGAGCAGATCATTAGCAGTTAAAAATCCGCCGGCAGCAACCGCTGTTGTAAAAAGTAAAATGAATTTTAGCAGTTTCGAAATCAGATCAGGAAGGTTCCGTCTTTCTTTTACCCACAGTCGGTTTAAGGTCGGGAAAAGTGCAGCCATTGCAATCACTGAAAAAGTGTGGATCAGATCCTGAATCTTCATTACAGCTGTATACTGACCGATTTCAGCAAGATCGCCACGAAAGGCTTTCAGCATAACCACATCAACCCGAAGATATAACACAACCAAAAAAGCAGTCAGTGAAACAGGAAGTGCTTTTGCCCAAACTTCCCGCCAGGAAAAAACAAACTTTTCTGACTGATTCAGTTTAACCGTTTTATGCTGGTAAACCCTGATCCAGCCAAAGGCAACCGTGAGCAGATTGGCGATGATGGAATATAAAAGTGCCAGTTCCATCGAATTCTGGAGGATTCCGATAACAGATGCACAGGCAACCAGCAATCGGTTTCCTGTTTTGATGACAGATTCAATTCGTTGATCATCTTTCGACCACAACAAATGCTGAAGAAATTCAACCCATGTACCCGTCACAAGAAATCCGGTCATGAGATATACCAAATTTTGTTCAGCAACCGTCCACGACATGAAATAGGAAGTCCCGATGGCAAGGCACCCAAAGGTAATCGAGAGGAAAAGTTTCGCACGCAGAAGTTTACGGGAGTAAAGGGCAAAAAGACCAGGTGACTGACTCACATCTCTGACCAAAACCAAATTCAAACCCAGATCAGCCACAACAATAAAAAGCGAAAGAAAACTGTAAACCGATGACCAGGCACCATAACCTTCAGCTCCCATTTTTGAAGTGAGCATCAGAATAACATAGAACATGGCTAGTCGTGAAATAGCCTCAGCACCGGTTTTAAATACGAAATGGGAAAATACCCGGGTAAGTGACATCAGATTATTTCAGTAACGCATGATTACGGATTGAGAATTGAACGGCCGATTCGTACCACGACCACCAGTCAGGGTTTTTATCCCGGGTAAAGGAATTATGGAAAAGAATTGAACAATGCCCTTGCCAGTTTTTTACTTCCTTTAAAAGTCTTTCTGTTGATTGAATTGATTCCAAAGCCGAACATTTTCTGTAATCGGTGAAGGTTGCATCCATGGCAATCAGAGGAATGTAGTTCGTTTCTGTAAGTGACCATGAATTAAAATCAAATCCCTGAAATGGGTGAACTGATGACCGGCGGAATCCTTCCTGATCATGAAAACCGATGGTGTAATCTTCTTCAATTCTCAAATCACGGTGAACCGTTGGCGTAAGAACCGGATCAAACATCAGAAAGTGCTGACGGTTTACCCGTTCAACAGATGGTATCGCTGAAGAAAGCTCTTGCCAGTCTTTATAAAACTGTTCAGGATCAAATGCCGATTTTATTGTCGGATGGATACCGAGCCGGCACAAACCAGCCTTTGAATCTTCAACCAAATTTCCAATCAACTTATGTTTAAAAGAAATCCTTGAATCCCGTTTGTCACTTTTGCCGGAACGAAGAAAATAGATCGGGTTTACTTTTTGATCATTATTATAAGTTCGGATCTCCTCGAGGGCAGTTTCAAACGGGTCTTTTTCACTGAAGGAAGTTTTAAACTCAGTTGCCAATGTTTGCAGTTCTTTGAACGATGACCGTGACTGAAGCAACTTCCGTGAAAAATAACCGGGAGTCCATTTCTTAAGATGATCGAGATCGTGGGTGAAAGTAATCTGCCAGGAAAATCCGTCATAAAACCGAAAGGACTCCGGAATACCTAATGCCTGATAACCATTCATGATGGCTGCACAGGTTTCATCTGCAAAAGCCCGGTTTATCAGGCCAAGTTTATCAATCAGCGAATTTTTAAAAATGACACGCTTCAACTTGTCCTTTTCAGAAAACTGTTCATCCCAACCGGTGAGCAATACAAAAAGTTGGGAAATCAGGTCAGCCTGAAAAAGAACAGATTCTCCTGATATTTCAGCGGCCTGTGCCGATTGCCGGTTTACAGGAAAGAGACACAACAGTTCCTGCTCTCTGATTCGGTAATTCTGAACGGACTGAAGATTTACAGGTTGTTTTCGAAACCAGAGTTGTTCAGCGTCCCTGCTAAACGGAATAAAAAGCAAACATGGCAGCTTGAGATATTTTTTTTCTTCTTCCTGGTAGTCCCAAACCACAACAAGGTCTTCAGAAATTTCCAGCGCAGGAACACGTTCCATTTTTTCAGTTCGGAAAAGTGAATTCAAATGCCGGATCACAAAGTCGGCAACCTGATCAGCTTTTCCGGTTAAGGGTGAAAAAAATGGAATCATGGGTAATGTTTTTGCTTTTGCTAATTTAAAAACTAATCAACCTTGAAAATTTATCAGGAAATTCTGACCATGAATTCAAGCTGAATTCAGCCAGATCACTTTGGCGTGATTTACCGGAAAAATCAAAAAAAACACTCTTCCATCCGGCAGAAACTGCACCTTTAATATCGGTCTCAATTGAATCGCCAATGTACAAGTGATTATCTGGAGGCAAACCGGTTTTTTCTTCAGCAAATCTGAATATTCCCCGATACGGTTTTTGAACCCCGGCTTCTTCACTTAAAACTATCGTTTCAAATAAATCAGTCCAACCCATTTTTTCGATTTTTAGATATTGAAGTTCAATAAAACCGTTTGAAAGTACACCAACTCTGAAACCGGCATTTTTCACAAATTTAATGGCGTCATCGGCACCCGGAATTGCTTTCCAGAAACGGGCATAATTTTCATAATACAAGGCAGTAAAATTATCAATTACGACTTTATCTGAAGTTAGCTGCCCCACACTTTCATCAAACCGGCCAAATTTCACATCATCTTTTGAAATCCGTGAATGGCTGTAAGCATCCCACAATCTCAGATTAATGGTGTGATAAGCCAACCTGAATTCATCAAATCCATCTGCTGAGCCGAAAATATCAAGATAAGTTGAATGAAGAGCAGCTGTTTCGGCATGGGTGTGATCAATTAACGTATTGTCCAGATCAAAAAAAACGAAAAATGGCTTTATCAAGGATCAACTCCCAGTTTCTTAAGTTCAGTTTCGATTTCTCTCGCCATCGAGTTTGTAAAGACGTGATCATCCAGTTCTGCTGCCTTCCGTAACAGGGCGATAGCCTCAGTTTTTTTTCCGGAGGCCAGATGAAGTTTTGCCTGTTGGAAAATTGAATAGGGCACGAGCCAAACTTCCTGTTTATAAGCTGCTTTTTCTGATAGTTTATAGTGCGTCATTGCAAGTTCTGGTTGGCGACTTTCTTCGTAAACCCGCCCGATTCTGTAATCAGCCTCCCCGGCAAAATCTGTGTCTTGTCCGGCCAGTTTTTTCGCTTCATTTAAAAGTTGAAGTGCACCGTTAAAATCACCTGAATCAAATGAATTCCTTCCCAGCCAAAGTGATTTTTCTGCAGGAGTCATCGGTCGACCAATCCATTTTTTTCCTTCGGCAGCAGCGTAGCTTTCAAAATCATTATTCTCACGGGGTTCGAGTATTTTAAACCAATTGACTGCCTTTTCGTGCTGGCCAGAAAGTTCATACGATAAACCCAACCGAAATCTGGCAAGCGTCAAAATCGTTTTTGTTTTGTAGCCATCAAGAAATTCGTTAAAATGCGGGATGGCTTCATCAAACTGATTCAGAAAAAAATAGCCTTCCGCAATTCTGAATAACACCTGATCTGCAAAAACCGGTGAAGAATTCTTGATGGACTGATATTTACTTTCCATCAAAACAACTGATTCCCTGACGTCCCGGTTTCGCTGCAGTGCGATGGATTTTACTAAAAGGAAAACACCATTTTCAGGATATTTTTCCAAAAGGATATTTAGCTTTTTCATTGACCGGGGAGGATCTTTGTCTACAAACAGGTCTATGCCGGCAAGAAAAAATCTGGCCTCATCAGAGGTAATGCCACCAAAATCAGCAGCCTTCTGCAATTCAGAACGACCAAGCGACATTGACCCGGTAAAACCGGTAATGTTTACAAGCCAGGAAAATCTCGATGGAACATTCCCAACCATAAAATGAAAGATGCCCAATCCTTTTAACAGATCCGGATTCCCGGGATTTAATTCATATGCTGATTCGTAATATTTATAAGCTGATCTTGCATTCCATGCTGCAGAAATAAAATCATTTTTTCTGATCTGAACGATAGCTCTCCATAATGTCCCTTCCCCTTTCAGAAACAAAACCTCATCTGTTTCAGGCAAAGATTCAGCATAATCATTCATCAATTCCCAGGCAGTTTCAAATTTTGCCAGATGACCAGGATCTTCAGTTAATAGATATTGCCAGGCAGCAATTTGCATAAAATAAAAACGACGGATTCCCTCTGCCTGTCCTTTTAATGGCCTTACCGGCAGCAGTTTTTCTGCTGCCTTAAAATCAAATTTGAGGATTAAGGTTCTTACCGTTTCAAAAGGAGGCAAACTGAACCCTGGCAGATATCCAGAGGCAAGAAGAGATTGGCTGCCAGTGAAAGGAAGCAAAAACAAAAAGGCAAGAATTACCCAATTTTTACGCTGGAACATTTTCACCTGGCTGATTTTCAAACAAGTCTTCCTGGGTTGCAATTACTGACGCAACAACTGCATCACCGGTAACATTTACTGTAGTTCTTAGCATATCCAAGATCCGGTCAACACCAAAAATCAGTGCAATTCCTTCTGGTGGAATGTGAACTGATTGCAAAACAATAACAAGCATGATCATACCAACACCCGGTACTGCAGCAGTTCCGATGGAAGCTAAAGTTGCCGTTAGAATTATGGTAAGCTGCTCAGTCCAATGAAGTGGGATTCCGTAAACCTGTGCGATAAAAACGGCTGCAACTCCCTGATAAAGTGCAGTTCCATCCATATTGATGGTAGCTCCCAATGGAAGTACAAACCCGGTTACTTCCTCTTTAATTCCCAATTTTTTCTGGCAGACATCCATATTTACGGCAAGTGTCGCTGCTGAACTGGATGAACTGAAAGCAACCAGCTGTACTTCAGAGAAAGCTTTGAAAAATTTCTTTACCGTTAACTTTGACAAAAAGGCAATCATCGGTGCATAGACAATTGCAACATGAAGAAAAAGTCCTAAAATAACTGCAAAGAAATATTTCCCAAGGGGCTGAAGAATATCAAAGCCAAAATCAGCAATAACGGCGGCAATCAAGGCAAAAACGCCATAGGGTGCAATTTTCATCACCATTTCAATAATTTTGATCATGGCATCCGTCAATCCGTCAAAAAACCGGATTACCGGTTGAGATTTTTCTGGTAAAACCATATTCAATGCAATTCCAAGCAGAAGTGCAAAAAATACAATTTGAAGCATTTCTCCACGTTCGGTGGCCAACGAATTGAACGGATTCAAGGGAACAATATCTAGTATTTGCTGGGTGATACTTACTTCTGCGGTTTTATTGATTTTGGATTCAACGATTCCAGAATAGTCTGACCGGAGTTGTTCCTTAACTTTTGGATCCAATCCTTCACCCGGGCGAATCAGATTTGCCAAAATCAATCCAATAGTTATGGCAATCATTGTTGTGGCGATATAAAAGGCCATTGTTTTTGAACCGATCCGTGAAAGCTTTTTGAGGTCTTTCATGGATGCAACCCCAACAATCAGCGACGCCAAAACCAATGGCACCGCAGTCATTGAAATCAACCGGATAAATAACGACCCTACTGGCTTAACATAGCTGCTCACAACCCAGGCAAAGCCCATTTCGTTGGCAATAACGCCAACAACCGCACCCAATATCATACCAATCAGAATTTTCCAGTGGAGTTTCACTTTGGGGAATTTAGACATAAACCTGCCGGATTTTTTTAAATTAAAATGAAAAGTAGCAATCAGTCACTTACTTTTGGAAAAAACATTCAACGAAGATAAAATGATTCTCAAGGCTTTCGCAAAAATAAATCTGGGATTAAGAATTCTGGAACGCCGGTCAGATGGTTACCATAACATTGAATCGGTGTTTTGTTACCTGAATTGGTTCGATGAATTATCCATTTCTGAGGCAAATAAATTCAGTTTTTCCTGTTCTGATCCTTCCCTTCCAACAGGTGAGGATAATCTGGTTGTAAAAGCTATCAGAAAGGTTGAACAGGCCACCCATCAGCCATTTGATTTTTCGGTTCATCTGACTAAAGACATTCCGCATGGCGCTGGTTTAGGTGGAGGGTCTTCAGATGCAGCTTGTGTTATCCGGTTTGCATTAACGAAATGGCCAGAATTATTTTCGTCAGATCAGGCACAAACAATTGCCTCTGAACTAGGCTCTGACATTAATTTTTTTCTCAGTCCGGAAAGCCAGATTGCCACCGACCGGGGAATTGTTTTACGACCTCTCAACTTTCAGATTCCAGCGTGGATTGTCACCGTTTTTCCGGCAGTAACCGTGCCTACCGGATGGGCATATCAGCAAATCACACCAAAATCGGGGTATTCAGAAACCCTTGATCTTCTTTTAAATCGTTTAACTGATGTTTCAGATTATTCCGGAAGCATTATAAACGATTTTGACGCTCCGATTTCTTCACAAAAGCCCGAAATTAAAACGATAAAAGAACATCTGACTTTTTCTGGAGCTGATTATGTTTCTTTATCTGGCAGCGGAAGTGCCTGCTTTGGTTTATATAAACAAAAAAGCCAGGCAGAATCAGCGTTCCGGATGTTCAGAAAAAACTATCCGGCCAATCTGACACCACCTGGCTTTAAACCCAAGTAATCTAGTTACTTTATTTTATCAACCCAGGCATCTTTTACCTCTGCCTTGAAAGCTGCCTGCCCTGCAATGGCTGCAGCCCGGGTTGGAAATTGACCAACACGAACCCGGAAAATGGTTTTTCCATTAACCACAGATTCTTTGTATCCGGAAGCATATCCCTTTGCCTTCCATGAATTCACTGCTTTTTGGGCCTGATCAGCTGAGGGAACTGAAGCAACGTTAAGGGTGAATCCACCTTTGGCTTCATCATAAGTTCCCTTTAGACCATCAGCAGATCCGGCAGAAACCGCTGGTTTTGCCTGTTCTGCAGGTTTTGTATCTTTTTTCACATCCGGCTTAACCGGAACTGTTGTCTTTGTAGCGGGTGAAACAACTGGTTTTGATTCTGTCTTTTGAACAGGAACAGGTTTGGCAGATGTTGGTGTTGAATTTTCCTTTGGAGTAACAACAGCCGGAACTGGCACTTTACTTGCAGGTGATGCAGGTACAACTACAGATTTCTCGCCTGTAGCTGGCGCAGGAACCGGAACTTCAGATGTTGCTCCGGATAATGCAGCAACTGAATCTTTATTTACTGTTTCCAAAACCTTATTCACAAGAGATTCCTGTGCGATTGAATCTTTCAGATCAGATGCAGTTTGAACCTGTTGTGCTTTTTTAAGTTTTTTGACGTCTCCTTGCATAAACCAATAGACAAATCCACCCAATGCAATAACGCCAAGCCCGATTAAAACCCAGATCCAGAGCTTGTCCATTTCTTTATTGAGTTCAGTATGGCTTAAATATTGGTATTGGAAACCAGTACTGCCATCTGCATTTTTCCCTGCAGGTTGTTCAGTACCCTGAGTTTCAGCTGGTTCAGTTGTACCAGTAGCTTCAGGCTCATTCCATGAAAAGGATGGCTGAGGGACTGAAGGCGCAGCTTCAACCGGAGGTTGTGTATACCCCGTTGCTGAACCCGGTTCTTCAGGTTGGGTTTCTTGCTGACTATAAACGGGGATTTCGTTTGGTTCAGTAACAACTCCGGCAAAATCCGTTGTGGAGTCTTCCGGAAGGAAGATTTGTTCAGGTTCACCAATAAAAGGAGAACTTTCTTCAGTTGTTTTCTCCTGTGAAAGTGCAATTTCAGGTTCAGATTCTGCAAAAACGGTTGATAGTCCGGGTTCTGAAGAAAAAACTTCCTGAATAGATTCTGTTTCAGTTGAATAAATTTCAGGGGATGCTTTTACTTCAGACTGAGATTCCAGAAAGGGTGAAGCAAAATCTGATTCAACACCAGTTAAAATAGAAGGGGCATCCTGTTCAGTAGTTTCTGCGGGTTCTTCTGTTGGATAGACTTCAGCAAGTGTTGGAATTATTTGTCCTGACTGAAGGGTTGCTTCTGATGTTTCTGAAGGAAGAATTCCATCTTCAACGACAATAGGTCTGCTGTTGTTGTACCGGTAATTGATAATCTTTGCGAAATCTGAATTAGCTGCAAATTCAATTCTGGAATATTCACTGAAGGAAAAACTTCCAAATTCAGCAAAATCAACCGGTTGACCTGATCTTGTTTTTTCTATAACCGAGGTAATAAGTGCATCAAGAACCAGAGCAATATCTGTCGGATTTTTTCCTGTTCCAGATTGAATATTTTCAAAAAGTTTTTCAGCGTCCATAGGTCACTTTCAATTGTCCGGTGTGAATTCAAGACTATCTTTAGGAGGGTACAGCATGGTTTTTCCTGAAGCCGGATCTACTTCTTTTAAACTAGATAAGTGCTGTATCTGCAAAACACCCAAACCCGGAAGATGAACAGATTCACCCGAAAGCAAAGTTTCTTTCACTGTTTGATGGAGCTTACCCAAAATCAACTCAACATCCTCAGTGGGAAGGTTTGTTTTTATTGCAAGTTCCTGAACAAATGTTTTAGAGAACATAATTGCATTCCTGTTCAAAGGTTATAACGGAGGCCAATAAAATATTGACTCTCATTTTTATATAAGCCGGGATAAAACTGGTCTTGACCAGTTGTGATAATCTTAAATTCTGCGAAGAAATTCAATGTAAACCAATGAAAATCTTCAATTTTTAATGAAATATCACTAAAATCGGCCAATTTTGTGTTTAAAATCTGGTCATTATATCGCTCAGTGTGATACCGAACACGACCACTGACCCGGTTTTTTTGCCTTTGGGTCAGCCATGACACTTCCAGAAATCCTTCTGCACCCGGTTCAAATGGAACCGACTTGACTGAACCGAAGAAAAATTCCTTTTTTAATCCTGCAGTAATTCGTGTATTAAAAACCGGAAACCAGGATAATCTGGCTTCAACCCGATGGGATGAAGTGGTTAACACAGAGAAATGCCCAACTGAATCAGGATAAATGCGGTCTTCCGAGTGATGATAATTTGTTCCCGCATTAAAAACCCAGTGTTTTGTTGGTATCCACTCAAAATCGTAGGTAATATGGTGCCGGTTAAATAGGTCAAGTGCAGCAAAATCCCCAGTTGCAATCCAGTTTTCATTACTTGCCAGAACTTCAAAACCGGGACGAACAGAAACATATTTCCAGTTTACTTTTTGGTGGGTTTGCCGGGTGTGGAATGATGCAAAACCAGATCCGGATATCCCACTTTCAGAAGTGTATATTCCTGACCAATTGAAGTACCCGGCAAGGATTCCAATCTCAAACTGGTCACCGGTAAATTCAAACCCGCTTTCGGCAGTAATTGATCCCGTTTCAGACCGTTTCTGACCTGTTCCCTTCCAACCTTCTGCTGTTGAAATCCAATTCAAAAAAGAAAAATCGAAACTGAATTTTCCTGAATAATTAATTGTACCCGTTTCAAAATGAGTTTTACCATCCGTTAAAAAGTGGGAATATCCGGCAGTGACTTCCCACTGGTCACCTGAAACAACGGGATCACTGAATAATTTCAGACTACCATCAAGCAACCGAAGGGTAACACTGTCAGTTTGGGAGTCTTTTGGATGATGGGCTCGAAATACTCCAGTTCCTGAAAAAGTATAGAACAAGTCCGGTTGCAATGAACCGGTATTCAGCTGGTTATTTCCGGTAAGAAAGGTGCCGTTGAGTTCCTGTCGTGAATAATTTTTTTCTTTTATCCAAAAACCATTTCCATTAAACCCAACAAATTGAAATCCAGTTGGATTTTGATATTTCAATCCGCCTTTAATATCCCGGCTATGATTGACTGCACCCCAAACAGACAGTTCAGATGGGGGGATAAATCGTTGTCCATAGGTTGGTATAAGATCAGACGGACCAAATAGATCAAGTTCAGGATTCACCATACTTTGTGGCTTTATCTGAATAGCATAACGTTTCAGTGGTTCAAGGTGCTGAACCGGATCTTTAAACATTGCATTATCAAAGACAGCCAATGAATCAGACCTGTCTTGACCGTTAACCAATCCCTGAATCAGGAAAAGGCTAAAGAAAAAGACGACGGGCGTCTTTAACAACCGTTGTTTTAGGGTATTTTTTATCATAATCTTTTATCAGTTTCAGGGCAGATGTTTTTTTCTTTTCCCTGAGCAGGGACTTTACACTTAATAAGAATATCTGATCTTCAATTTCACGGTCTCCCGGCCAGTTCTTTCTCCAATTTTCACTTTCAGGAAGGAATTCTTTTGATGGCATCTGATCAGCAAGACGTGTCATTTTTTTGATTTCAATCAACTTTCTCGTGCGTTCAGGGAAGTAAGACCGAACCGCCTGATAATAGTAATCAAAAGCTTCCCACCCACTCACCTGAGCAGTCCAGAATAAATCCTGATGTAATAATTCAGAATAGGCAAATGAAACCGACTGAAGTTTCAATGCCTGTTTTCTAAAAAACAGCTCAAGAACTGAATCAGATTTCCCCGCATAAAATCGGGTTAATCCCAAATAAAAATAAAATTTAAGGGGTGCAGAAACCGGGACAGAACCTTTGTGTATTAAAATCTTGACCTGATTGGTATCCAATCGGGCGTAGTCGCTTAAACTTAATTGATTCCGCAAGAGATCAATATCGTACTTGTCAATTCTGCCATCTTCAATCCATTTCTCTACCATCAAAGCTGGACGTGAGAAAAATAATTTCTTAACGACCTGACTTTTTATCCAGGCTCCGTCACGGCTCAGACTTAGGGCAAAAATCTGTTCGCCTATTTCACCTGGATCGTTTGACCGGCCTGACCAAAGTGTTTCATAATTTGCAATTTTTTCACCATCAAGTGATGCTGATTTTACAAGCTGAGACCCTGCAGCTAAACCCGTCTGGGCTACCAAAATAAATAAACCGGCGTCATCAAATTGCCTGACAACATTAAAAACCATGGGTGATAAAACTGCTGACCTAACCGAATCCTGACTCAAATAACGGGATCCGGTTTTAATAGCAAGTGAGAATGATTCCGGAGATTTTAATCTGACCAAACTACCCGAAAAAAGGACAGAATTAAGTTCTTTCCGGCTGCCAAGTACATCAATTTCTACGGGAATGAGCCAGTCATCGGCCTGAAATCCATACTTTGACCGGTAATCCCTTATCCGGTTATTCAAATAGGCATACGAACCACTGGCATACTCTGCAATAATTTGCATAAGTTCGACTGATTCTGGCAGAAAATCGGGACTAAACCGGTTTAAAATCCGAATATAACCAAGTGAAAGATCCGGCCGGCCGGCTGTTAAGGTCATACGGGCAGCAGAATACATCAATTTATTTTTAATTGAATCACTGCCGGCATATCTGATTTTTTTGTCGATCAGCTCTAAACCGGTTCGCTCAAGTCCAATCCGGAAATAATTTTCTGCCTGAATCAGATCAATCTGATCATAATAGCTCACATAGCGATCCCGAAACAATGAAATTCTGGTTTGTAAGGTATCATACTGTCCGGTTTGAATAAGTGATTCAAGGCCATAAAGGAAGGCGTCACTGGCAAGTTTATGACCTTTGAAATCTGAAATAAAACGATCAAACTGTAAAAGTGCATCTTCAAATTTGCCAGATTTAAATAGGGTTACCCCTGCGTTATAGACAAGTTCTGGCCAGGCAGATTTTTGATTTTCCTGATTAATTCCTACTGCCTGGCGATAAGCCCGTGCAGCATCCTTCATCCTGCCCTGATCAACGGCAACCTGTGCAACCTGAACCCAAAGTGAATCAAGGCTGAGTTCTGGCTGTGATTCACCGGAAAGCAGGTTTAGGTCTTTTTCAAATAAATCCCACCGGTTTAATTTCAGGGCAGCCCATAGACGGTGATTTAAATTATATTGGTTTATTTCTGGGGAAAAGGTGAAAACCTGCAGCTTTGCATTCAGAATTTGATCAACTTGTCCTGCACTTTTCCACAATTCGACCAACAGAACTTTTTTATATGGAGACAGCCAGGAATCTTCAGAAATTTTTTCAAGAACCTGAAGGGCTCTGTTTTTCTGATTTTCTTTTAGTAAAGCGAATGCAAGCCGGAATCTGATAAAATCGATCTGATAAGATTCAGGATAGAGCGTTTCATACTTTCCAAGATTGATAATAGCATCTTTCCACAATTCCATCCGGATGTAAGATTCTGAAATGATCAGCAAACTTTTTTCCTTTTGTTCCTGATCCTGTAACAATGGTTGAAGCAAAAGCAGATTGTCTATGGCCCGGGCATAATCACCCAGATGGAAATCGCAGTCTGCAACCGAAAGTGAGGCATAATTACCATAAGCAGATTCAGGAAACTGACGATTGAAGGCTTCAAATTGAATTTTGGATTCACTCCATTTTCCCAAACGGGCAAGAACATATCCGCGAAGTACTGAGCTGTGTTCAGTCACTTCACTGTTACCGTCAGCCATCATCACTGTATCTAGTTCAGCCAGACCCAATTCAAACTGATCATAATCAATTTGGGTTCTCGCCAACCAGTACCTTACCGTTGTCTGCCAGTTACCTTCAGTTAAAGAAATGAGTTCTCCCAGGAGTGGTGTTGCTTCCTGTAACCGTCCTTGCTGAAGGAACGTCATACTCAATTGCCATAGCCATGAGGTCCGATCTGGATGAACCAGATAGAATTTTAATTTTTGTTTGAGTTCAGATTCAGAATTGACCCATTGGCCAGAATTAAATAAAAAATCTGCAGGTGGGGGCAAAGGTTGGGAGTTTGCAGCTGGGATGCCGGCAAAAAAACAAAAAAAGAATGCAAAAATTAGTTTCATGGTCTGATAAATAGGAGATAGGCAAATATACCTAAGCCTGAAGCGATGGCGATACTTAAAAAGTTAACACTATCATTGTTGATAATTCTGAAGCCTTTAACAACACGGCCAGACACACCACAGTGTTCATCTATTTCAGTTTCCCTTCCGCAAATTCTGCATGAAAAATGAACCTGAAAGGCCGAACCGAGAATGCTGTCAATTAAACTGCCCGAAAACCCGGTTACTACTGCTAAAATCCAGAAATTCCATGGATTTTCAAAATAATAATCCGTCTGAAAAAACAGAACTGATGAAATGGTTACTGCTCCAGCCAACCCGCCAGCTAAACCCGGAATACTTATTCCACCACTTTTTCCTTTTTCGACCGGCTTCCATTTTAAAATATCAAATGGCTGACCCCTGCCAAACAGTTGGCCAATTTCTGTACTCCAGGTATCAGCTGCTGCAGAGGCGACGGCAACAATAAAAATAACATAACTCCATGGCCACATATTATTCATGGCAACAAGGAAAATGATCAGGGGAACCCCACCGTTTGCCAATACCTGAACCTGATCTCTTGGCCCTGACTTCTCAACAAAATCACCGGCAGATCGTCTTAATTTATGGCTTAGTAAGGTAAGAAAGCTCGAAAGGACGAAAAACAAAATCAGCGGAATCGCCCACGCCCAACCACCCATTCCTAAAATAATCACAGCCATCAGGAACATGGCAGCTGAACCATTTCCCGATAGAAATTTTAACCGCCAGGAGAGCCAGCCAACCGGAAGAATTCCAAAAATAATTATCCATAAACGGGTTACTTCTGCCGGATCAACCAATAGATAATCGATGAAAAGGGCCGTAACCAGCGGAATGAACAATTTTTCGGTTCCGCCAGCAAAAAGCGCATCAGTTAATGCAGCAACAATTCCGATTAAGGTTGCAATCTGAACAAGTTCAAAAAAAGTTAGTTTCGATAAAAACCCTGTAAAACCAGCCGCCAGAATAATGAAATAAGCTGTGATCATTAAAGCCGCTGAACCTTCTGCACTTTTTACCGGATTCAGCCAGTGAAGCGGATGGCTGTTATGCAGATTTCTACCAATCAATGAAGAGAAAGAAGCACCAAGACCAACGACCAGCATTGAAACCTGAAGAATCGCCACATCTGTATCCCAGTAGAAAAAGGCAAGAACGGCAAAGCTGACCGGGAAATAGACAGAACCTTTTGAATCTGCTAAAACCTGAAAAAGAAAATTGAGTTTTCGCGCAAAAAGTGCAATCAGAAAAAAAAGAAAAGCTAAAAGGATGACCAGGTATTTTGATTCAAAGAAGTAAGGGGAGAGAAAGCAGATCAAACCTGCCAGAATCTGGAAGATTTTTGTTGAGGTAGTAAAAGGTAAAAAACCCGAGCGACCAAGCAGGCTGGCAGTGATCAGAAGTCCATTTAGCACAAAAAAGGAGACTCCGAACCACAACCAGTCATTGTACATGAAAATACCAGATTAAAGTTTCAGAGAAATATTCAAAGCCGGGGTACGGGTTCCGTCGCCCGAAGGGAGACTGCCTAAAGATAACTGAAGATTTTGATTATGTAAATGTGCTTGTATGGCAGCATTAATTGCCGACACAGAGTGGTTCATTACGGTAAGAACCAGATAGGTATAAGCAGTGTTGTGCATATCATTGGCTTTGGTTCGCATATTGCGGTAGGAAATATAGAAAGGAGTTGGATTTTCCATTTTACTTGCGTCTGTGAAATCCGACCAACCAGGATTAAACTGATTATACTTCCCGATAAGTTCATAGTATTGCTGGGAATTATAAGTAGGAAGAACATGTGAAAACTTTGCCCTTCCGCCATATTCAAAGACCATTTCACGCTCAAGGGCGTTTAATTCGTTCCACCATGCCCGGTTTCCTGGAGTTTGATCTGATTCAGAATTGATGCGTGAGTAAAGGCTTTCAGCCAAATCTTTAGCCTTCTGATCCTGTGCACCTGATGTTTGAGCCAAATCAATCAGATAATCAGCGTATTTTCTGACGCTCCAACCATTAATTGGGTCATTGGCAACTTTTTGGTATGCCTTTTCCTGGGAAATTGCCTCACTATCATAGTATAAATAGGCACCAATGAAAACAACTTCAGCTGCAAAAAAACCAATAGCCGATTTATATGACTCAGTATACCATTCACCGGCACCTGGTAAGACTGCTGAGAAAATGGCCGCCTTCAACGGACTTTTGGGTTCATCTTTAAAAAACTCAAACGGATCAGCCAGAACCTGATCTTTATCCCGAAATGAATCCAGGTAAGGATTTTTGGTTAGCTGGGTTTCTGCATGTTTTAAATAGCCCACATTAATTGGCTGGGAAATTGCAAAGGATACTGCAGTAATAATAAAAGAAACCGATAGAATTAATCGCCGTGATTCCATTTTTCCAATCCTAAATCAAAGTTGAATAACATTCCAAAATGATATTGCCACTCATGGCCATAAGTAACGGTTGATTTGCCAGTCGCCGTTACAAAATTTTCTGATAGTTTAACATCAAATTGGTCAAATCCGTAGGTACCAGAGAAGAAAATTCGTATTGGCATCAAATAAAAAGCCGTTGTTTCGAGCCTGAGTTCAAAACCTGCATCTTTTTTAAACTTTCCGCCGTTTTTGAATTCACCATCCCATGCATTACCCAGATCAGTAAAAACAGATCCATATAGACGGTCGAAATAAATCATTTTCAAACTTTTGTCGATGTTCTTTATTAATGGGAACCGGTAACTCATCTGAACATGTGCCATATTATATCCGCCAAGGGCGTAAAATGGGTATCCCCTCATTCCTGAAAATCCACCGGCATAATTGTAAAAAAAGGATTCACCCTTGCCGCCAAAAGTACTGGCCTGACGGATCCAGAAGGTCAATGTATTGTTGAACCAGGGTAAGGCAATATGTTCCTTGTAACCTAAACTGTACCTGAGAATATCAAATTTGTCATAAATGGGTTTAATTCTGCCATCCTGCAAATCATAATCCTTAAGCAGTTCATTTGATTCAGTTCCAACTGTAAAACTTCCCTCACGCCCAACCGGATTTATTGAAGATTCCTTTGAGGGAAGCAATGCCTCAAATACATAATTCAGAGTGAAACTGTGACCCATAAAATAGTTGTCAACTGAAGCAGGATACTTGACGGCACCCTTCGATGTTTGAAATACAAAACCCTGCATTTTAGTCGAATAAAGCGAATAGGCATACTTAAGCGTAACTTGATTTGCCGGGTCAAGCCGGATAATACCACTGAATTCAAACTGGTTCAAATTGTAAATCACATCAGTTTTTAACAAATCAATACCAACGGTGTCTAAAACCGCATCTTTTGCCTGCCGGGTGAGATTGTAATAATCAATAGCCCATCTGATGGGAATCAGGTTTTTAAAAAACGGATCTGCAAGGTTGATCCCAAGAAAAATATCACGGTCCCAATCCCTGAAATCACCATCACCACCCGGATTAATCAATGCCCCGGCACTAAATTGGATCCAATCAAGCGGGTCACCAGAAAATGCATAGGTTCCAAGTTTTAAATCTCTGCCGATATTGTTGGATAATTTTTTGAAATCTTTATTCCGGATATTGTCCAGATAAGTTCCATTTGATTTAATATAAGAATCAAGACGGATAACCGGGTAAAAAGAAAGTGGGTTTTGGGTTTTCATCCGGTAATCTGAAGTTCTATAATTTCCCGGTTCAATTCTTTCCTTGTTCAGCGAAAGGGTTTCAACTCCTTCCGATGCCGGATTGTTTACAAATGGATAGGTAACAGTTGGCTTTAGAACCTTATTCTGAATTGGCAATTTTCGAACTTTAAAACCTTGTCCGGTGAAAACAGAACCTAAAACCTGATTGTCACCAACCGGAAGTCCCTGAAAAACACTTCCTTTGACCTGCGTAATTTGATTTTTTGACCCAGTTTCAAGATTCCAAGCGAAAAGATTGAATATTCCGGTTTCATCTGAAGAAACCAAAAGTTCGTTTGAAGATATCCATCTGGGTTCCCGGTTGTCATGACCCTTTTTAGGTAGTTCCCTGAAAGTTTTAGTCTGGGTATTGTAAATCATGATCTGCCGGCCATGAACCTGCATAAAATCGGCGGCAAGCAATCCTGTTGCAGTATCTAAATCAAGAGTATGAAATTCTGTTTCCGGGTAGGATTCAGTCAGGTTTTCAAATCCGGTCAGCTCTGGCTTTTCAACCTTAAGCTCAGAAAGATCGACTTTTACTATTGATTTTTCTGCATTCCGGTTACTGATGGCATAAAAAGCCTGTTTACCATCCCAGACCGGTGAAAACAACCGGGCCTCTTTCGTCAGCCTGATGGATTCGTTTGCTTTTAAATCCCACAAGTAAATATCAGAAAATTTGGACTGCATTCGGTTTGGTGCTGAAATCTGGCTATAAAGCAGGTAGCTTTTCCCCTTCCATGAAAAGAACCGGACTCTAGAATTGGCTTTTATTCCATCAAAACGCTTAATCTCTTTTCCGGTTGAATCCACCAGAAGTATCACAGATTGCCCGAAATAATCTGATTTTTGGTTTGACCTGATTAAAACGTTCCCGGTTTTTGCATCGTAGTCATCAGCCCAGTTTGAAAATCCGGTTTCAGAAAAGGATGAGCCTTGGTTTATTTCGGACGCGATAGGTTCAATTTGTTGGGTGTAGTGCTTTTTTAATTCTTTTACCCAATCCTGATAAATTTCATCTCCCGGTTTCCCGAAAGCATCTTCCATCGCACTGGTAATCGTCAGCAAAGATTTCTTTCGCAGGCTTTTATTTAGTTTATCAACTGCTGTAAGCCCGTATGTTTTACTCAGGTAAGAAACAAAATTATACCCCTGATTATAAACCGTTTCACCATCAAGAGAAGTTTTATTGAAACTCATCATTTGCGAATAAGTAAGCAAAGTTGAATCAAGGGTTCTGGCTCTCAGAATCATATCACGGTGTGAATCCCAGTAGTCGAAATAAAGCCCGGGAACGTTATACTGTGCCGTACCTTCCGCAAGCCAGGCTGGAACGGTTATACTCAACCAAGGAAAGGAAACAAGGCGGTTTGGGTAGCCATACAAAATATCGGGGCGTCTCACATCTTCGTAACCGAAATATTGAAAATAAAAGGCCGGAATTCGTTTATTCCACTTCATGGCCGCCTGAATCTGAACGATGTGAGTAAATTCATGAGAAATTACATCTTCAAGCCAACGGTGGTTACCTCTTAGCGGAAAGTCTAATGCGGTTGCATAAATTTCGATTTTATCATCAAAAAAATAGGCAGCCCCATTTGAATAATCATCGGTATCTTTAAGAATTAATGTTTGTCTCGATGGATAGTACCCATAAACTTCGCAAACCGGAACATAAATGGAATCATAAACTGCGGCCATCCGTTTTGCCATTTTTTCCAATGGTTCATGGTAAAGAACCGTCGCATATTTCGACTCAAATGTTTTCCAAACCAGGTTTTTATATCCAAGTGGAAAATAAATCTGAGAAAATACAGAACCAGCCACCAACATTGAAAAAAGGGTGGTAAAAAAGAAAACCCGGAATAATTTCATGAATTTTTTATTTAATTAAAACAACTTTTAGGACTTTGGATACTGATTTCCCTTCACCTGAAATTTCAACGGAAGCGAAATATAAACCTGATTGAGCACGACCGGTATCCCAAACCCATTCTGTTTCCTGATTTTTGGAAAATGAAACGTTTATTGATCCGATTTTCTGCCCCGACAAATCAAGTAACGTTATTTTCCCGTCACCGGTAAAAGGTAAATTCAATCTGAACTTTACAAGTCCGTCTGAACTTGGATTTGGCCAGGAATAAATGACTTCATTGTTTGGGTTGAAGGTTTGGGAATATTGTTTTTGGGATAGGTTGGTATTGCCAGTTTGGAGATTTCCATAATTCCTGATCCGAAACCCAGGATAAACAGTTTTGGCATTAAGGACAACCCTTTCAAAAGAGTGTCCATCGGGTAAAAGCGTGGTGGTAACTGTCCAATTCTCACCAGAAACCAGATTTCCATCACCAAGTCCAAATTGAAGGGCCATCGGTTCATCGTTTGAATACAAAGTTTTGGAAAACCAGCTTCTGTTGGTCTTTATTAAAGCGACAAGTTCGGTCCCGGTCTCAACAACTCTAACATTCTGAATTTCATCCTGAAAAGTAAGAGGGAAGGAAGAAATCTGAGTCTCACCAGTAAATCCCTTAAGTTCCTTGTATAATGAGTCAGTTTTATTTCGTTCAAATTTGATATAACCATCGGGACTTGAAATAAAAAATCCTTTAGAATCTGTCAATTCACCTGTAATTTTAGCCTGATGGTTAGTTTCAGTTAATAACGAGGGTATTGAATAAGTAACCAGTTTATATCCTTCCAGAATACAAAATATTTGCCCTGCAATTGTATCAGCAAATGCAGTTTTTGTAAAAAAATCATTCTTTACTTCAACAAACTTATCCTCCGAAGAAAGTGAAAATCCAAAGGATTGAGGGGTTAAAAGGAAATATTTATTTTTCCAATTAAAAATATTATTTGAGATTGGAAAAAAGGCATTGTCTCCCGATGTACCGACCAGTTCTGCGATTTTTCCGGAAGGAAACTCTGCAATAAAAACTTTCTGGGATGGACGGCTGATAAGAAGAAATACGATTTTGTTCCCTGTAACAACCGGTCCTGGATTAATTAACCATTCTGAATCCTGTCCTGGAATTGGGGGAATTCTGAGCGTTCTGCTTGTAGCTGCCCCGTTTGAAACGGAAACCAGATTAAAAACATTTCCGCCATTATAACAAACAAAGTGCGTAGAGTCACCCTCATGAATAAATACTGGTTCATTAATACCCCCATTCACTATTGTTTCAAAAATCTTTACTTTCTCTTTAAAAATCAGAAGTGAATCAGAGATAAAAACAGCAGAATAAAGGGTTCCTCCCTGCACAAAAGAATTTCCTGCAAACTTGTTAATTGCGTAAGCATTCAGTTTCAGTACGTCACGTGATTTAATCAGAGTATTCGATTTCAGATCAGTTGAAAGCGTAATTTTTATTCCATTCCCTGCCCTTGCGAAATTGGTCAGTTTCAACCCGGAAGGAATCCGGTAAGCCCAATCACTCGAAGGTGTAGAAGTCGTTGAAAATTCATTTTTATATACGGGTGCAATGTTTCCCGGATACCAATAATCAAAAATAGTACCGGTTTCTGAACCACCACCACCAGAAAAAAGATCGTAAGTCTGGCCGATATCAAAACTGCCATCGGCTTCCACTACTTTTAATATCTTCGTCTCAGTCGTTGAATTTAACTGTGAAAAACTTCGTGTCGTCATTCCAGGGGATAATTGACTATCATCAAGCCGCCAGATCAGCAATCCTCCATTTATCGTATCCTGATTTGAATTTATTCCGGCAGGAATAACCCAATAGGGATTTGATACGTCAGTAATAACCCCTTTGATTCCTGTTTGGGAATATGAATAAAATTCGTCCTTATCTGTAAAAAAGGAAGTTGAAATCAGGCTTCCATTGTCGGCAGTAGTAACTGTTACGCCCTTTTCTGAAGGAACTGGATTGCGTGCAAGTGCTTCGAGCAGATAATATTTTCTTTCACCCAAATGAATAAAAAGAGGTTCACCAGGTTCAATTGTCCAATCTGCAGGCAATTGTGAAATATCTACAACTGACGGATTAATCCACCCAAGCTGATATTTTTCCCACACATTTGGCGGACTCGGAATAAAGCCGTTAAAATTGAAGAATCCATACCCATCCATCAATCCAAAGCTTCCAACACCCGAAGCTCCTGTTTTTGTATTATACAAATCAGGAAGTCCAAGAAAATTCCCGAAATTGGCAATCATAACCCCATTTATACCGAACGACAACAGTATTTCTTTACCAAAACTTTCAATTGTTCTTGATAGAGTTTCGGGAAGAATACTTAAATGGTCAATAACTAATCCTGAAGGAAATACCTTACCAAGAAATGGAACATCTGATTGGCCATTTACAAACAAACTTGGTAGATCAGCAGGGGTAGGATCTCCACCCAGAATTGATCCCCAATCAATGTCTCTTCCTAAACCGGCATGGAAAATAATAAAGTGAGTTTTCCCTTCTCCGGCATAATGATCCTGCATTTCCTGAACAAGAAGCGGGTTTTTATCCAGTTCAGCATAAAAATCCGAAATTAAGGAAGCATATCCTTCCGGTTGGGTTTGACCAATTGCAGAATAAGCCTTCATTTTCTTGGGAAGCGTAATAACAGATGAAATAACATGAGTTTGGGAAATAGTTAATCTTCCTTCTGAAACCCTTGACCAATAATTTTTCAAATAAGTCAAATGATTTTCAAAATAAGTCCGGTTTCGTGGCCAGGAATCAAGAAAACCACTATCCCTGGCTGTGGTGACAAATTTACCGGTTCCATAGGTCAATGGGTCAGTATCTTTTCGGTCTGTACCAGTTTCATCCTGAAAATCAACCATGAAGGCAATTACAGAATAATTGCCGGTAGCATCACCGGCAATTCGGGTTGGACTTTGACCCAGGCTAACAATAGGGAAAATAAAACTTGCCAGCAGTAAACGAGATAGGGTAGACTTCATAATTACACTTATTTATTCCAGAACTGAAGTAACATTTAATCCGAGCGTCACCCGTACAGTACCTGCAAGTGGATGGGCTTCTTCAAACGCAGAAATATAACTAAAATCCACATTAAGGAATGAATACAAGATTCCTGCTCCATAGGTCATGAATTTTCTGTTTCCGGCATCTTTATCCTCATAAAAAAATCCAGCTCTGAGTGACACATAATTATCATAAACAAATTCAGCGCCCATCATCAGGTTGGCTTTATTCAATTCGTTTACAAAACCATCTTTGTACCAAGCTTTATAAACTGCCTTATAAACTGGATATTTTGTGAGTGAATCTTGATTTGAAACTAGCAATTTTGCCATTTCGACATAAGAATCCAGGTAATAGTACTCATCATCAATTAAGCGGTAAGCAATACCAGTTCTGAATTTGGTAGGCAGCGGATCTGCCTGAGCATCATCAATATAGGTCATTTTGGGTCCGATATTGGAAATGTTTGTTCCCCAACGGAACCGGTTTGAAAGATCGGCAAGTTCATAAAATGAAAACCAGCTGTCGGTTGAACCTTCAAAAATTGACGGATAAGGTAAACCAAGAATAAACTTGGAAGGATGGTATTCAAATGCAAGGTCAACACCAAATCCTGAAGCTACGCCACGACCTTTTTCATTTTCTACTGCTACCGGACTCAATCTTGAATAAATAAACCGCCCGCCGGTGCCAATGCTCCAGTCTTCATCAAGAGGTACACCATATGACACGCCAACAGCCATTTCCCAGCTAACAAACCGGCCTAATTCTTTCCCGCTTGCAGAGGTTTGTACATTCTCGCCAAGATTAAGAAAAGTGATGTGCCCGCCAAGCGAACCCAAATCAGGTCCCAACGGATAAACCAGAGCTAAATAGTCATAAAACAAATCACCGGTTAACTGGGGCAGCCAGTTAGAGTGGGTAATACTGGCTTTAATTTCCTGTATCCGGTAAAGTGCAGCCGGATTCCAGAAAATGGTATTTGGGTCTTTTCCTGCCATTGCAACTCCACCTTCTCCGAATCCGCTTGACCGGCTGTCAGGCGCAATTTGAAGAAAAGGAACCGCTGTTGTGGTAACCTGTGCCTGGGACGTAACGGCAGTGAAAACCAGAAAAAATAAAAGACCTGGCAGAGTTTTTTTCATGTTGATGAACTCCATATTTTCTTACAATGTTACTTTGATTCAGTTATATTTAAATAGTTTGAGAATCTTCGTTTCCGTTTTGCCGGAATTCAGATCTTTGATTATTGCCTTTGCAAGGTAAATTCCATTCGCAACCTGATCATGGTCGCTATCCCTTCCGTCCCACTCAAGCAATTCACCACCCGATGAAAAAGAATAGTTTTGTTTCAGAGTTCTGATTAACAGTCCATTTAAAGTAAAAATGGAAAGGGTAACCTGCAGTTCAGCTTGATTTTGGTTGTGATTAAAGAAAAATTTGACCCGATCAGCAAATGGATTCGGGTAAGGGAAAAGGTTTTCTACTGCCAAACTGTTGTCATTGGTTACTGTAAAACGGATTTCAGATTCTGAACCGTTATTAAAAGCATCCCAGGCTTTTAACTTAAATGTATACTCACCTGCATTGAGAGAACTCAACGGATATTCAACATGCCCTTTTTGATAGTCATCAATCTCAGCGGTGTAAAACTGACTCAAATCGACAGCAGAAGAATAATCATCATTTAAAACACCTGATAACTGATGACCGATTCCCAAACCGGTAGTATTAATGCCTGACTCGTCTTGAATTCTTGCAAATAGTGTACTTGACTGAGATACTTTTTGGCCATTTGAAAAGGTAGAATCATTTACATACAAAAATATACCCGGGGGTAAACTATCCGTTTTGCTTGAATTATTCCCAGCCTGATAGAAAATTTTCGGGGAAACCAGAAGTCCTGAACGTTCACTGTTCCAATAATAACCCGATAGAGTTGTCGGTGTTGTATTGGTTAATACATCACGGGGCGCAAGAAACTTTAGAGTAAAAGCGCCTGATTTGACAGTTACAAGTCCTCTGAATATATCGGCGCCTTCAATGAAATATGATTTTATTTCTGTTGGAGGTCTGTTTTTCCATTCAGGGATCAAAACTAAAACAGGCTCAGCATTCAATCTGATGAAACAAGTGCCATTGAATGTCAGATCTGGATTTCCCTGCAAATCAGTAATTTTTCCTGATACAACATTTTCTTTCATCGTAGTAAACGAAATCGTATCGGCTGACTGTACAAGTGTATCATTTTTGGTCAGGAATCCATTCCCTTCAGGCAATAATAATCTCATGGCAGGGTCTGCCAATAATGCAAATTTTCTTACATTTCGATCAACTTTATATTTATTCTGACCGTCAGGATTTGCAAATTTCTTTTTTGTTAAAACAAAAATTTCGCCAATAGATAAGTTTCTTCCATTTTCATTTTTCGAATACAAATTTTTAAATAAAAAGTAATTAAGTGCCAAATTGTTGTTGCCGTCTATACTCTTATCAGTATAAACAAGGCGTGTTGTTGTAAAAATACCGGCAACCCCGGTTTCTTTGTTTGTAACCAGCATTTCTGCAGCACTTTGATCATCTGGGTCATCAAATTTTCCAAAATCGCATGTTGCAGTAATTAAAAACGAAAGTCGGTTTTTATTGCTTAACCTTGGAAGAAAAGTGCCAATATCAAAGACCCGTTCATGCGTCCATACTTTTGTATTTCCGTGTCCTGAAAAATTTATTATTGCAGAACCCTGATTAAAAACATCAAGAAGAGCAGATGTTACTTCAGGTTTTCTCCTGCCACCGCTCGTTGTAATGGTTGGATATGAAACCGTATAAATTTTGCGTTTGGAGAGATAAGACGGAATTTGAGTTGCAACGGTTTCAGCATTTGAAGTATGAAGATCGAAATCATCTCCTTCTGCAGTCAGTCCATCATCGGCAACCATTGTAACCAACGATCTCCAGTCTCCCTGATCAGATCCAAGATCATAATTAATCAGTTTATCAACCATATTTTCGGCATCGGTAAGTGTAGAAACCGGAATCCGGCCGACACCAACTGAAAATTGTTCCTGTGCAGAAATCTGGCTGTATTCATCATCTGAACAATGGGTATAATCAATAATCAGTGATTCTGAACTTTCAAAGGTTGGAATGATCCCAGGAAAGGGTTTTGAACCGTTAATTCCCTTAACATCAAATGATGCATCACCGAAAAGCAAAACATTTTTGAGTTTTTGACCACCTGCTTCATAAACATCTGCAAGAAATTTCCTGATGGCCGGAGCGTTTTGTTTTCCACCAGAATAAACCAAATAAATGTCTTCAACATAGGCAGGCGATCCGAGCCAACCCTGTTTTTCACGATGAGCAAGAAGCCGTTTTACTGCAGGTGAAAATGCTTTGGGCGCCACAATAATGTAGTTAATCCCTGGAGAAAATGCTGAAGAAAGCTCTGGAGATGTAATCTGAAGTGAAGGAAGTGAACTCACTGGAGTTACCCCCGAGACTTTATTGAAAACAAAAAAACGGTTTGCAACTCTTGGCTTGAGTGTCCAACCAAATCTGACTTCACCAGCCATGATTTCAGGATTAACAACCTCCGGTTTTAACGGATCGGTAATATTAAAGACGACCTGGGAAGAATTCTCGAACCCTTTTAACCAAATGTTGACCGGCTTCTCTGCTATTAGGCCTGGAAAATAAAAGTCAGCTTTTGATTTTGGTAACTGAAGATCCCGTTGATATTCAAGGGTAAACCAGTCAACCCAACCAATAGCACTACCTGGACTTACAAGTGCATATTCAAGTATTGCACGGTCAGACTGAAGGGAAGTAATGACACCAGAAACCGTTCTTCCAGTTGCCACCTGACTATTATAATTGGCAGGATTCGAACCTCCGGTAATGATATCCTTTACAATATCTTTTCCAGATTCCTTAATTGACATTCTTGCAGTGATAGAGTAGTCGTACTGGCAAATAACTGCGGATGAAAGGTTCACCGGAGTATCTGTTTTATAGTCAAGAAGTTTTTTTGTAATCATCATTGAACTGTTGGCAGAAATTCGCTGACTGTACCACTTTTCGCCAGATTTTAGAATATTTTCAACATCAGGATTATCCCAAACCATTGCTTTTCCTGTTGTGACTTCCTCAGCATTTGCTATCAAGGTTCCACTTATCTTTTCGATTCTGGCGCCAGCGGAATTTTTAAACCCTACAAAAACAAAATGGTCATTGGTATAAATATCATCGAAAAATGACATTCCATTTTTAGTTGTAGTATAAGTAAGTCCTTTTGAAGTCTCAGAATAGAAATACCAGATTTGTTCGGGATCCCATTGGGCTGATTCTGGTTTTTCAGAAAGTAACGGAATCTCAGTTGATCCCATGAGTTCTGGTTTAAAGCCTGCTGATGAATAGACTGTCAGATTACGGGGATCATTTTGCTCAGAAAAGCCTGCATTTTTAAGGTCTGAAGCTGTAAGTTTAAAAACGCCTTCTTCCGGAAGGGTAAATCGTACCCACTTTCCTGTTGAAAATTGAGAAAGTTGATCTTCAGCCAATGCTCCCTTTTTAACCGAGAGTTGTGGGGAAAAAACGGGTAAAATGCTTTCAACAGTAAAAACCTGACTTATCGTCATTTTTCTACCCTCTAAAAAACCGATCTGTTTTGATAATCTGGGAAGGTTTGTGGCGGATGCGGGTTTTATCTCTGGAGATTTGAATTCAGATGATACCAGGCCAAGATCTATTTCCACCCAGGATCCAGGCAATGGAGTTACTTTATAGTCTGTGCCCGAAGCACCCAGGTATAGCACCTGGCCATCAGGGGTTACATAAATTTCAGGATTTGAAACAATCCAGCTGGAGAGATTTTCTGATTGATAAACTGAAAATGAACCAGGAAGGATTTCAGTCAGATCTATAGTTTCTCTGTTCTGTGAAAAAACAGAAGAATAGACAATCGTCAATGTAAGGGAAAAAAACAGGGTTTTCAGCATAGCACCACAGGCTGTAATTAGTTACCGAAGGAAAGTGGAATATCCAGATTGTATTCGTCCTTTAACAATTAGCCAATAAATGCTGCCCCTGATTTAGTAAGAAGTTGTCGAAAGTTAAGCATGATCGTGGATAAAAACAACCCAATCACCCCGGAGGCCACAAAAATTTGCGCTTTCCGAGAATGTGTGCATGGAGGTGATCAACACTCTGACCACCGTCTTCTCTTGTATTAAAGACAACACGGTAACCCGATTGGTCAATTCCGGTTTCTCTGGCCAGATTTGAAGCGGTAACCAGAATATGGCCTGCAAGGTGTACATGGTCTGCAGACAAATCATTCAGGCTTGCGAAATGATGCTTTGGAATGATGAGAAAGTGAACAGGCGATTGGGGTTGGATGTCATAAAAAGCAACCAACTTATCATCCTCAAAAAGTTTTTTTGCAGGAATTTCACCTGAAGCGATTTTGCAAAAAATACAAGCCATAATCGTAATATTTTTTCTGCAGATTATTCTAAACCTAATCATAACAACTTTATTTGTAAAAAGAAACAGACTTTCGTATTTTTGTGGATATTTTTTCTTGAATTTCATCCTAACCAACATCAACGAGTTTGAGATGGCAAAACCTGCAAGTGTCCTTTATGTCTCCACAGAAGTAAGCCCGTTTGCAAAAACGGGGGGATTGGCTGATGTAGCCAATGCCCTACCCATTTCCCTGTTTAATTCGGGAGTCGAAATCAGGGTCGTCATGCCCAAATATGGCTTTATCAGTGAACGACGCAGCCGCCTTCATGAAGTTATCCGTTTAAAAGATATCCCCGTCTCTCTAAATGGTGAAATTCGTAAAATTAACGTCCGGGTCGGCGTACTCCCTGAAACCAGAGTTCAGGTTTATTTCATTGATAATGAAGAGTTCTTCAAAAGAGATTCACTTTATACAAATCCGAAAACCCAGGCTGATTACGAAGATAATCATGTCCGTTTTGCATTTTTTGCAAAAAGTGTTTTTGAAATGCTCAAGCGACTTGGATGGCAACCAAATATAATCCATTGCAATGAATGGCACACAGGTCTCATTCCCCTTTTCCTGAAAACTCACTACAAAAACGATGAGTTTTTTGCCCATGCAAAAACCCTCTTTACTGTTCATAACACTGCCTATCAGGGTATTTTTCCTTCTTCCTGTGCCAGTGAAATTGATATTCCGCAAGAATACCAGACTGAAGATGGGGTTCTTCATAATGGGAATCTTAATTTTCTCAAGGCTGGCGTACAATATGCTGAATATGTAAATACAATCAGTGACTTCTATGCTAAAGAAACCCGGTCGAACGAAGAATTGACCGGTGGCCTGGCCCAAGTCTTCGAATCACGTGGCAGTCACTATTCTGGTGTTGGAAATGGTATTGATTTCAAAGTGTGGAACCCTGAAATCGACAAATCAATCCCTGCAAATTATTCATTTGATCACCTTACCGGAAAAGCTGAGTGTAAAAAAGCAATCGTAGAAAAACTAGGTCTGCCATACTCTGAACACACTCCCGTTCTTGGAATCGTAACGCGGATGGTAGAGCTGAAGGGAATTGATTTGATGATTGAAGCTCTACCAGAGTTGCTTCAAAAAGATCTCCAGATTGTATTTATGGGCCAGGGTGAAGAAAAATACCAAAAGGTTCTTGAGTCACTTAAATCAAAATTCCCTGGTAAAATGGGGATTTTATTTTCCCACGATCAGGCTGTTGCCCACATGGTTTTTGCCGGTGCTGATATATTTCTTATGCCGTCAAGATTTGAAACCAGTGCAACAAGTCATTTGCAGGCTCTCAGGTACGGAACGGTTCCGATTGTTAAAGAAACCGGGTCATTGGCCGATACGGTCTGTGATGTCAGGGATGGTTCAGGAAAAAATGCCAACGGCTATAAATTCCGCCAATATTCAAAAGAATCCTTCCTTGAATCTGTCAACCATTCGCTTGAATTGTTCAAAAACCGTGAGAAGTGGCTTCATCTTATGGAAAAGGGCATGCACGCCGATTTTTCATGGGAAAACACAGCCGCCGGATATTCTGCACTTTACAAAAAAATTCTTAAGGAAAAGTGAAGTCAGCTATCTTTATTGACAGGGACGGAACTCTGATCAGGGAAGTGAACTTTCTTCACAGACCCGATCAGGTTGCACTTATTCCTGGTATCCATCAGGCAATTAAACGTGCAAATGCGTTAAATCTTCCTGTAATTGTTGTTTCTAACCAATCTGGTGTTGGACGCGGGTATTTCTCTGTTGATGATGTAAATCTGGTTCATTCTCATATTTCAGCACTGCTTTCTGATCATCAAGCGCATATTGATGGGTATTATTTTTGTCCGCATAGTCCACCAGACCCAAGCAACGCCATATCAGACTGTCAATGCAGAAAGCCAAACCCGGGGATGTTTTTTGAAGCCTCACGGGATTTTAAAATTGATCTTGGCACCTCTGTTATGATTGGTGACAAATCTCTGGATATTGAGGCTGGAAGGAACCTTAATATGGTTACGGTTTTAGTTGAAACCGGTTATGGCCGGAAGTCCCTTCCTGATGTTGAACTTTTTAAACCTTCTTTCGTCTGCAACAATGCATCGACTGCCATTCATTTTTTTCTGGATTCCTATGAGACTAAGACCTTCTGAACTAATTTTTTCCCTCTTTCTTTTCTTTTCGATGATTGCACTATCATCCTGCAGTGATGAAAAACCTGTACTTGGTGCTGATTTGATTAATCCGAATGAAAAACCGGAATTTAAAAAACTGGATACAGACTCTTTGTCTTTCACTTATTCAGTTTCGTACATTGATTATGATTCACTCACAAGAAATTCTACACGTTTTGTTATCGGAAATGCAATTAACAACTCAATTGGTATTCTTCATGCAAATGCTGCCTTACGGCTCATTGCAGATGCAGAGGTTTTTAAGCCAGATTCATTGATTAAAATTTTATCGGCAAAAATTTCTCTTACCCCCTATTTTGTGACCCGGAACGGAAATTCACTACCCTACTATTCGGGTGACACCACAGAAAGTTTTCACCTTGCTCTAAGTGAGCTAACGTCAAGAACGTATTTTTCAAATCTTAAACTTAAGGATCAGGTTTCCTATAATCCGTTGGTAACAGTTGCAGATACTACTTTTACAGGAACTCAACAGACTACCTTTTCTTTTTCAGTTAAGGATACGAATTGGGTTAGAAGGATGATTACCGGAATGGGCCAATTGAACGATACAACTGCATTATATGCCAATAATTTAGGACTTGTTCTTCATTCTCCTGATCAGCTAAAAAACAGAACACTCGGGCTTTACGGGTTTGCAACGAATGAAAACTATTACAATTATGACTACGAACCCCGCATGATTGTAAAGTCACTCGTTAAAAACGGAGCCAAATCTGATACAATAACTGCTTATTTCTCAATCAATTCTGGAAATCAGCTATCTAAATTTACCCAATCAGGCCCCCATTGGGACGACAATTCCCGTATCATCTTAGCTGGATTAAGTGGAAAAAGAGCAGTGGTTAAATTTTCGGACACATCCTTCCTTCCACCCAGGGTTCTTTTCTACAAAGCTTCCCTGTCTATGACACTCGATAGTACGGTTTCAAATACTATTGATGCAGATTATTTCGTCATTTGGAACGCGGGAGACGATGGGAAAACCAGAAAATCACCGGGTGTTTTTGCTCAATTTGGTAGTGATGCAAGCTTATTGGTTGACGTTTTGCCAGTTGTTCAAAATTGGAGCTTCAACACCAATAACGGCTTCTTCCTTTATCCATCTGGTGAGCTTAGCAGATCTGAAATGAATGCCATTTTCCTACGAACAGAAGGCAATTCAAAAAAACCATCGTTCACTTTTATATACTCCGGACTTTAAACAATGAACAATTTTATTCGTCTTCTTTTTGTCCTTTCCTTTTTCTCCGGAACTGTTTTTGCCGGTTCAAATGGATCTGTTACTTCAAAACTTGGTATCGGAACTCTTCAGAGCAAAACAACCCCAGCAATGACTGGTATTGGCGGATCAGGTTCTGCACTCTCGGGTTCGTCCTATTTTAACTCAATGAATCCTGCACAATGGGTTTACTCCAGAAATACACATTTAATTTCAGGATTTACCTATCAGGGGTTAACTCAGTCAACCTCGGCAGCTTCTTCCTTTTCTGGAAATATTGATTTCAATGGATTGCTTTTTATCATCCCAGTCAAAACCGATTGGAGTTTTGGACTCAGTTTGTCACCCTATTCCATCACTGGATATGAAATCAATACAACGGGAAATTATGATGGTGAAACAACCCAGGAGCAATATGTAGGTTCTGGTGGAATTAGTCAGTTTGGAATAGGGACTGGATATCGTGTGACCCCCGACATGAGTGTGGGTGGAACTTTTTCGTTCTATTTTGGTAACATCAAAAAAGGCCGGACAGTTACCTATGATGCAACTGCTCAATCGACAGAAAGAGTAACTTCAAACAAATTAAGTGGGATTGGCCTTTCATTTTCAGGACTCTCATTGATTAAAAACAGTCTTTTTACTGCAGATGATCGTCTTTTTGCATCTGCAATCTTGGATCTTCCGTTCAGTTTGTCGGGAACTTCTGAGGTACAAAATTTTTCTGATCAGGTTGATGATACCATTCTCACATCCAGTTCAACAACACTTTCACTTCCTGTTTCCTTTCGGCTTGGACTTGGATATGAACGGAACCGTCAGTTTTCTGCCGCTTTGGATTTTGTATTTAGCAAAACTTCGGGTATGGAATACTCTAATTTAACAAACGACCCTACCGGTGATATTTTGACATTAATGTTTGGGGTTGCGTATCTTCCAGACAACAATACAGGTGCCCGTTACCTCGAAAGAATTCAATATAAAGCGGGTTATTTTATCGGGAAAAACCATATCATTCTAGCAGGTAAAGATCAGGATGAAACAGGCTTTACTGCGGGTCTTGGACTTCCCCTTCCAGGAGTAAAAAGTGTTCTTGATCTTTCTGGTGGGGTAACCTGGAAAGGGTATTTAAATGATACATCAATTAAAGACACTCAATATTCATTCAGCCTCGGGATCAATTTAACTGAACTCTGGTTCCAAAAACGAATCATTGATTAACATAAAGGTAACTACTATGAAACGGCTTACATTGGTCCTGATTTCAGGACTGTTTGCGCTTTCTTCCTCTTTTGCCCAAACAACAGAAGTTCAGGGAATCAATACAAACCTGATTAACAGAAACTGGAGTCTCTTTTTTGAATACCATAAAAACAAAGATTATTCTTCTTCGATTAAATATGGTATGTGGCTGGTAAAGAACGCCCCAGACGCAAAAAAAACATTGTGGAGCAAGCTAAATGAATCATTTTTTAACGTTTCACAAGACTCAACCCTTTCCCCCGAAATAAAAGCTGCCTACTTTGACAGTTCGATGTATATATTAAATCTGGGTATTGGTTTTACACCAGACAAGGCAAAATCATTTTTGGTACTAAAGGGTTACAATTACGAAACCTATGGTAACAGCCCTGATAGTGCAATTGCGAATTATCAGGCAGCAATTAAAATGGGTTTTCAGGACATAGATTACCGCTTTGTAATTCGGTGTGGACAGCTTCTTGCTAAAAAGGAACAAATTGGCGACGCAATAGACCTTTACTCAATGGCTAAAGATTTTTATGACACAAATAGCTTAGTTGAAGCAGCAGCGGCCATTGTGAATGAATTAAACGGAATTGCTTCCCCAGAACAGATCATTGAAGTCAACAACAAAACCCTGGCAATTGAAACTGATACTGCTAAAAGTCTAAAGTTGCGCTGGCAAAATTTCAAATTATATCTTAACCAGTTAAAGGAAGATGATAAAGCTCTGGCTGAAATTCTGGAAATTTTGAAACTTGAACAAACATCATCAGCATACCGTTGGGCTGGTCAGGTCAATTACAATCTTGGTAAATATTCTGATGCAATTGAGATGTACCAAAAGGCTTTAAAACTTGAAGAAACCAAAGAAGATTTTCTGAATATTGCGCAGTGTTATATTAATCTTGACAAAGGTCAGTCTGCCCGGGAATGGGCAAATAAGGCACTTCGTGTTGATAAAAATCTAGGGCGGGCTCATATTGTTGTAGGGCAGGCTTATGAAGCAGCAATATCTTCATGTGTTTCCCAAAAGGGTGGTTGGTCAAAAATTGAGTTCGAGGATAGAATGGTCTATTTGGCCGTAATTGATGCCTACCAGCGTGCAAAAGCCGTTGATCCTTCTGTAACCGGTGAAGCAAATCAAAGAATAAATGCCATACATACCAATAATTTATTACCTACAAAAGCAGATTACTTCTTTAAAAAGAAAAAGCCAGGCGATAAAATTAAAATTTCAGGACCTTGTTATAGTTGGATCGGTGAAACCGTAACGGTACCCAATTTCTGATGAAATATTTTATTGCTTCTGATCATGCCGGATTTCAAATGAAGAAGCTCTTGTTTGAGGAGCTTCTTCATTCAAATTTTGAAACAGAAGACCTTGGAACCTGGTCTGAAGAAAGCACTGACTATTCAGATTACGCGCAAACTTTATCTGCCAGCATTTTAAAAAAGCCAGAATCAAAAGGCATATTGCTTTGCGGAAGCGGAATTGGAATGAGTATTGCAGCGAATCGCTTTAAGGGAATCAGGGCTGCACTCGTCTGGAATGAAGAACTGGCAAAACTTTCCCGACTTCACAATAATTCAAATGTTCTTGTCTTACCTGCCCGGTTTCTTTCAGAAAATCAGGCCAAATCAATTCTTCATACCTGGATTGAAACCCAATTTGAAGGGGGACGACATGAGAGAAGAATACAAAAAATTGAATCTGATTTACCCACATCCTAACTTTGTGAACTGCTTTTAAATTTTCTGTTGAAAAAGCCACTGTTACGGTGGCTTTTTAATTTCTAACCAAAGGAAAACTGCTATGGAAATGCCACTTCTGAAAATCCAGGATCCTGAACTTTATATTGCCATTGAAAATGAAACGAAACGGCAAACAGAAAAAATAGAACTCATCGCCAGTGAAAATTACGTTTCCAAAACTGTTCTTGAAGTGGCAGGAAGTGTTCTGACCAATAAATATGCAGAAGGATATCCCGGGAAACGTTATTATGGCGGATGTGAATGGGTTGATGTAGCAGAAGATCTTGCCCGGGAGCGTCTGAAAACTTTGTTTGGGGCCGAATATGTAAACGTTCAGCCACACTCTGGCAGCCAGGCAAATATGGCTGTTTATTTTACTTTACTAAAACCAGGTGACACCGTTCTTGGCCTTGACCTCAATCATGGTGGCCATTTGACCCACGGTTCCCCCGTTAACTTTTCAGGACAGCTTTACAATATCGTTTCTTATGGCGTGGATCAGGCAACTGGCCGGATTGATATGAATGCAGTTGAAGAACTTGCAACTAAACACAATCCTAAAATGATCGTTGTGGGCGCAAGTGCTTACACCCGTGATTATGATTATGTGGCTTTTAGAAAGATCGCCGACAAAGTCAACGCATTTCTCTGGGCAGACATTGCACATCCGGCAGGACTTATTGCTAAAGGCAAATTGAATAATCCACTTCCCCATTGTCATATCGTAACATCAACCACACACAAAACTTTGCGTGGCCCCAGAGGTGGTATTATCATGATGGGAAAAGATTTTGAAAATCCGTTTGGTATAACGATGCCCAAAAGCGGCAGGTTGAAAATGATGAGTGAGATTCTTGACTCAAAAGTCATGCCTGGAATTCAGGGTGGACCGTTAATGCATGTCATTGCAGCCAAGGCTGTAGCGTTCAGAGAAGCATTGTTACCTTCCTTCAGTTCCTATACCGATCAGATTCTTGCAAATGCAAAACAACTTGCATCCGAATTGACTGCCAAAGAGTATAACCTGATTTCTGGGGGGACAGATAATCACCTGATGCTGATTGATCTCAGAAATAAAGCAATTACTGGTAAAGAAGCTGAACTTGCGCTTGGAAAAGCAGGCATTACCGTGAATAAAAACATGGTTCCTTTCGACAGTCAATCGCCTTTTGTTACCTCTGGCATAAGAATTGGGACCCCTGCAATTACAAGTCGTGGATTCAAAGAAAATGAAATGAAATTGATTGCAGCCTGGATAGACCGTGCTGTATCCAATTGGCAGAATGATGATAAACTGGCCATTATAAAACAGGAAGTAAAAGAACTGAGTACCGGCTTTACAATCTTCCCAACAGTCTAACCTAAAGTTACCTGATGTCAACACAAGATCCGGAAAAGCAAGCTTCAGGGGGTTTTCTAAGTCATCTTGAAGATCTGAGATGGACTCTTGTTAAAATTGCCATGGGTCTTGTTGTTACAACCGCTTTTTCAGCCTATTACATCGATTTTATTTTTGATGAAATTCTGCTTGGTCCTTTGAAGCAATTTGATCCGCCGGTACATCTTCAAAATTTAAAACCTTATGGCCAGGTTGTGCTTTATTTACAGGTTGGATTGTTTTCTGGTCTGATAATCGGCATTCCATGGGTCTTGTATCAAATCTGGAATTTTATTTACCCTGCGCTCCGCACAACAGAAATAAAATACATCCGTTTGCTTGTAGTCTACTCCTCCTTTTTCTTTCTTTTAGGGGTTGCTTTCAGTTACTTTATTGTAATTCCGTATTCGGTTGCTTTTTTTATTGGATTTGGATCACCGCTGATTGAAAATAATCTGGCTGCCGATGAGTATCTAAGTTTTATTTTCCAGATTTTAATAGCTGGGGGAATCATTTTTGAACTGCCAATGGTTTCATATTTTTTAAGTAAAATCGGCGTACTAACCCCACCTTTTATGCGTCATTACCGGCGATACGCCTATTTTATCGTGATCGTATTGGCAGGTATTATCACTCCCCCGGATGTGATTTCCCAGGTTATGCTTGGGATTCCGATGATACTTCTTTATGAACTTTCGATCTATGTTTCTGGTATTGTACTGAAGAATAAATTAAAGAAAGAAGCCACTAGAGCAATTTGAAACCTATCAGCGACATATTAAAACCACTTGAGCCAGATTTCAAGGTTTTTCAGGAAAAATTTGCTGACTATCTGAAAACAGATACCCCCTTGCTTGATAAAATCCTTGATTATATTCTCAAACAAAAGGGTAAACAGATCAGACCTGCCTTAGTTCTGCTTAGTGCACATCTTACCGGGGGGATTAACGATCGTGCCTTCAGAGGTGCCATTCTAGTCGAATTACTGCATACTGCAACGTTGGTTCATGATGATGTGGTGGATGATGCTGATATGCGCAGGAGTCTACCCAGTATAAACGCACTTTGGAAAAATAAAATCGCGGTGCTGATTGGTGACTATTTACTTTCGCGCGGATTGCTTCTCGCCTTAGACAACCATGACTTTGCTCAATTATCAATTCTCAGCCGTGCAGTTAAGGAAATGAGCGAAGGTGAGTTGATTCAGATTGAAAAGAGCCGGCTTTTAAATACCACTGAGGAAGTTTACTTCAGAATTATTCAGGGGAAAACAGCAAGCCTGATTTCTTCTGGTTGTGAAATTGGCGGATTAAGCAATACGGATGATCCTGAAGTATTGCAGTCACTCAGGATTCTTGGACAATCTTTGGGTATTGCTTTTCAGATCAGAGATGACCTTTTTGACTATATCACCAATGAAGATGATATCGGAAAGCCAATCGGTCTTGATATCAAAGAAAAAAAACTTACACTACCTCTCATTTATGCCCTCAGACAAAGCTCCGAAAAAGAGGTAAGGGCTATTAAGAAATTGATTGAGCGCAGTAAAAAAGCAGCAGAATTTGAAGCGATTGTTGATTTTATCAAAGAAAAACAGGGTGTTGAATATGCAACCAAAGTTGCATTTGAACATGCAGAACTTGCGAAAGAAAGAATCCGGACATTTCCACCCAGTATTTACCGGGACTCTTTTCTTGATATCGTAGATTTTGTTGTAAACAGAACGAAATAATTGTCAGAACGAGTGGCCAATCCCGATATAGAATGACATTTGTTTGATGTATCCAGAGAAATCATTCAATCGGTATGAATTTGGTACCCACCTCTTCCCTGCTGGTTTTGCCGGATCGTAAGCTTTCCATGCAAAATCTATCCGGGCAGGACCAATTGGCAGAAAATAACGAAGCCCAACTCCATAGTCAGCAGCAATCTCCTTCCAAAAATTGGTTAAAGTGAAAGCACCTTCACTTCCAGCCCGATTCCACAAATTACCAAAGTCTGCAAAGAGAACATATCCCCAATCGTCATTCCATTTTTTTCTGTATTCAACAGAACTTTCTAGTTTAATATCATAATAGCCGGTCAAATTTGAGGCAATCACACTTCCAGGACCCAGTGAAGCCGGTCCCCATGCGCGTAAACTTGTAATTCCTCCTCCAAAAAACCGGTTAAGTGTAGGTGTTTGGGTTGAAACACCATACGGGAATATATACCCTGCAAATAATTTAAAGGCTACTGTTTCTTTTTTACCTGCTGAAAGGTATTGACGGTGGTCAAAATAAAATTTTGAATACTGATAAAAATCCAGACCAAAAAGACGACCTGTTTTCCCATTTGCTGATCGCTTTTCAGAAGACTGATCTACGTTCAGCGACAAAATTTTTGGCAATGTTCCCGATTCTTCAAATGTAAATTCCTGAATCCCGCCATAATTCTTTTCAATAATATCTGTGTTTGATCGTTGAACTGTCCATCTGAACACACTGTTCAAATAAGGATCCTGGATAAACTTTGAACCGGTTTTATCAAAATAGGCTTTATCTGCCTTTACCCAGTTTAATTCAATCAAATCAATAAAACTGCGGGTATAGGTTGCATGTTTCCATTGAATTCGCAAACCCGTACTCAGGATGGTAAGATCATATTGTGCATTATTATCGACCTTAGATGCCTGCTGGCCCTTAATTCCAATCTGTGAACGATTACGCGTACCAAAAAAATAGGGGAAATTGAGGTCAATACCACCATTTAAATTCCACTCACTGTACTGAGTTTTTGAACCGGTCCATTTGGCAGGAAGCTGAACTGAACCACCAACGCTGATTCTGAGATTTTCTGCTGTGTGAAAAATATTTTTATTGGAATAGATCAAGCCTGCACCAAATGATCCATCACTTTTACTATCTATTCGTATTTCAGGTCTAATCTCATGTTTGGGAGACATTCTGAGCTGATAATTTGGAAAAACCCGGTAGCGGTTCACTTCAGGCATAAAAACAACAGAATCAATTGACATATTAACTGAACTGAAAACGCCGAGTTCAGTTAAATTCCGGATTGAGTTTGTTCTAAGTAAGGGGGAATAAATTTTCCCATCAGTCAGTTCAACATGTCGTATCAATATTTCGGGGGCGAGTTCTTTCATTTCAGTTGAAAAAACTTGAAACCCTTTTGATTTAAGTGTGTCAACAATTACAGTATCGACCCCTGACTTATTTGTATAAATGTACATGCTTTGGGTATCAGTTATGGTCTGAAGACTAGGGCTGATAATGTATTTAAGGGAAACGTTAGGAAACCCTGTTGTATCGGCAATTACACTGATCGAATCAGAAGTGGTAAATGAATACCCGAGTGTGAGTATTGAGGTTAGAATCCGGTCACGTTCATTCCGGATATCAAAAACAGAATATCCCTGGTTTTCAGCAACCAATTTATCATTTGAAATTACCTTCCGAAGCTCAGGATTATCTTCGGTGCTGAATTCATAAACAATTGACTTGATAACTGCCCGTTGGTTTTCATGGAAGGTGAAGGAAATGTTTTTTCCATCTTTTGTTGATTTGGTAAGCGTATCAACCTGAACCCTGAAGTAACCAAAATACTTGTAATAGGTTTCAAGATAGGCAATATCATCTGCCAGTGCAGGTTCATAATAATAGCTGGGAGCTTCACCAAGATTGGTTTTGAGATAATTTTTCAGGTAGGCAATAAAACTGATTTTGCTATCGGGAATCACGGCATCAAAAACACGGTACCAAAAAAGACCCGGCTTAATTGATTTGGAAATAAACCAGGAATTCTGACGGGTTTGAATTTCATCTGCGAGGTCACTCTCGTCAAAAAACGTCAACCCATCAAAGTAAACCCTGTTAATAAAAACTAAATCGCCAGTTTCTGATTCCGGAATCTGCTGAGAAAACGCAGTTCCGGATGTTAAAACCAAAAGAAAGGCAAGGGAGTACCGAACTAACCGCCCCCCCGGAATGAAAGGCAAATACAGTAATAACTTCAGGAGAAACAATGAGAACAGGTTCTTTTGTTTGAAATTAAAGAATAAGATTTAATACTCGTCTTCATCAGAATAGTAAAATTCACTGCTTGAAGGGAAATCCGGCCAGATTTCTTCCATGCCTTCATAAACTTCTTCATCATCTTCAAGGGCCTGAAGATTTTCAATGACTTCAAAAGGAGTCCCGGTCCGATAGGCGAAATCAATCAATTCGGCCTTTGTACACGGCCAAGGGGCATCATTTAGGTAATTGGCAAGTTCCATCGTCCAGTACATATCAACCTCGTTTTGCTAAAAATAGACAGATTTGGGGCCATTAATTTTTGGCGCAAATCTACGACTTCGAAAACGAAAAAGCAATGAAAATAATTCATGCTTTGAATTTTTCTTTAATCGAGAGTTGGCCGGTCTCTGTCGCTGGAGTGAATGGCAATGTTATATTCGACGGGATCGAGGTCATCAAGGAAATACATAGCCGGATCCTGAGGGCGGCCACGATAATGAACCTCATAATGCAGGTGGGGTGCAGTTGAAACACCAGTATTTCCGGAGTAGGCAATAATGTCACCCCGTTTAATTTTCTGGCCTTTTTTAACAGATACACTTGAAAGGTGAGCATAATAGGTTTTCAAAGAAAACCCATGATTTAAAATTACAAGTCGCCCAAACCCGGTTCTGGGGTTTCCGCCGGTAAATTCAACAGTTCCACCGCCGGTAGCATAAACCGGAGTTCCACGGGGAATTGAAATATCTATTCCCTGATGGGGACGGCGGATTTTATAAATAGGATGAATTCGGCTGCCAAATCCTGAACTAAGGCGTCCTTGAGCGGGTTTAATTGCAGGAAAGTTTACAAAGTATTGTTCATTCACTTTATATTGCTGTAAAATTTCAGAATAAGAATCTTTCTGAATCCGGAGCTGGCGGTCAATCTGATCAAGTGCAGTCTGGGTTGAACTTAGCATTCTGTCAACATCGAGATTACCGGTAAACAGTTCACCCGATGCCGCAGCACCACCAACACCAGCCTGTCGGCTATCACTATCAATAGACGGCAGATCGACAAGTACTCTGAGTTCCTCATCTTTATTTGCTAATGTTGAAACTACACGATTAAATGTGGCAATTTTTTCTGCAAATTTACCGATTTGAATACGAAGGGATTCATTTTCAACTTTTAAAGTTTTGGAGTACTGGCTTTCAAGTACTTCACCAAAAAAATAAAGGGTAACTGTTGAAAGAATAGAGGAAACGAAAATAATCAGACCGAACCAGAAGAGGTAGTGAGAAAGGGTATTTTTATCTTCCACAACTTTGAGTGTGTGCGGATCGATAGAATATTTTTTAAAACCTTTCATACATCCTTTTTAAATTGTTTGATTGCCTGATTGTATTACTTTGGGAATTGAACGGGTGCAAGTTACACCCGAAGGCCTTACCATACAACCCTGGGTCAGGTTTGGTTATGATAATTTCAGATTGATACCAGTTACATGCTTTTAGTAATCATTTATTTACAATGATTTACATATTTGTGCAACAGATCACAAAATGCAAATGTCCTTTTAAAAAGTGACAGGCAGCAAATTCAAATCCTGAAATTATTCAAAGTCATGTTCAAAGTAAGGGGTAATCCGGTCTGGCTCTTTTCCGGCTTTTACTTTTGATTTATTTTCAATTGCAACCTGTAATTTTTCTGCAAAAACCTGAGCGGAATCATACCCATAATGCTTCAGCAGGTGATTAAGTGCAATGGTTTCAAGGATAACTGTCACGTTTTTACCTGCATAAACTGCAAGAGAAATGAGTGGGATTTTTACTCCAAGTATTTCGGTGTACTCCCCATCAAGTCCGAGTCGTGTATATTCTTTGTTTGTATCCCAGTCTTCCAGTTCAACAACGATTTCAACCCGTTTCTGATATCGGATTGATCTCACACCAAAAATGGATCTGATATCCAGAATTCCAACCCCTCTTATTTCCATGAAATGCTCAACAAGGTTATTGGAACTTCCAATTAATATTTCTTCTCCCTTTCGGGTGATCAGAACCACGTCATCAGAAACAAGCCTGTGTCCCCGTTCTACCAAATCTAAACCGACTTCACTTTTGCCGATTCCTGAACGGCCTGTTATCAAGATCCCGATACCATATACATCAACCAAAACCCCATGTATGGACTGTTGATGCGAAAACTGATCGTCAAGGAAATCGGTTACCAGATAAATTAATTTTGAACTGGTGTAAGTTGTTGAGTAAAACGGAATGCCCTTCTGCGCACATAGGGAAACCAATTCCTGATTGACCTCATTATTATCTGCATCAGTCATGATAATACACGGAATATCATAATTCAAAAGTAACTCAAATGCCTTTGATTGATCTTTTAAAGACATGGATTTGAGAAACCGGCATTCTGTATTTCCAAGAATCTGTACCCGGTGAAAAGTAAACAGATCGGTAAAACCTGCAAGTGCGAGGCCCGGGCGGTGAACTTCCCTTTCAGTAATCAATTTTTTTGATGCATCAACCTGACTGAGATCCTCTAATGGAATTTTTAACCGGTTTTTGAGCATCCGGTAAAAAAAGTCAGCGTTAATTTCCTGTTTCCGAATAAGGGGTCCAAGTTTCATCGAATTAAAAAAGGCATCTTTTTAAGATGCCTTCCTCCAGAATTATCGTGGTGAAAAGGTTAATGATCACGTTTTAGTTCTTTGTACTTTTTCAATTGTCTGATAATATCGTCAATGGCTGTATCAACTGCCACTTCAAAATGTTCTGATTTTTCTGTCGCCTTCATCAGCTGATTAAATACTGTAACTTTTATTTCAACTACTTTCATGTGATGACCATTTTGTGAGTTATTTTTCTCATAGTCAAGGAGGACTGAGCAATCGATTATTCCATCGTAATATTTCTCTAGTTTTGAGGTCGCGTCCATAACATAATCTTTCAATTCTTCCCGGGCATTAAAATGTCTGGCAGTTAAATACGTATTCATTGAGACCTCCTACTATTGGTTCGCTTTTGGATGGGCCAGCTGATATACTTTTTTCAGCCGGTCAATACTAACATGGGTATATACCTGTGTTGTCGATAACGATTCGTGACCAAGGAATTCCTTGACAGCACGAAGATCAGCCCCATGATCAATCATGTGGGTGGCAAAAGAATGCCTTAGCAAATGCGGACTTTTTTTTGGCACTTCTGTTACCTGGGTAAGATACTTTTTAACTAACCTTTGGACTGAAGGCGGGTCAATTGGTTTCATTTTTGAATTAATGAACAGATACTGATGATCTGAAACAAGCTCATTTCTCCTATTAAGCCACTTTTCAATAGCTCTGAGACAGGTTTTCCCAACAGGAACAATTCGGTCTTTAGCGCCTTTTCCAAATACTTTTATTGCTGACTCCCGGCCTTGAAATGCTTCAATTTTCAACTCTGTCAATTCTGAAAGCCTGATTCCGGTTGAGTAAAACAATTCCAGAATTGCCTGATCACGAAGTCCCTGCCAGGTTAATAAATCGGGAAGCGCCATGAGTTTTGAAATTTCAGTTTCAGTCAGGAACTGAGGGAGACGGCGTTCAGGTTTCGGAAAAATGAGCTGAAGTGCAATATTTGACGATATAACTCCAGAACGCCGGGCATACCTGAAAAATGCCCTTAAGGATGCAATTTTTCTCGAGATTGTTTTTTTACTGAATTCCTGATCATGAAGCGATGCAACATACCATTTCAATTCGCTTTTAGTCACTTTTCTCAAATCCGCCGGTTTATTTCCGTTTTCTTCAATGAAAAAAGTAAATTGTTCGAGATCAATCTGATAGGCAATAAGGGTATTGCCGGAATAGTTACGTTCGATGCGGAGATACTGGAGAAATTTAGGAAGTAATTCAATCATAATCAGCTTAGATTTAGGATCAAGATACCCAAACCTGAGAGAGTTGTCAAGCACCCTTAGTCATTTCTAATGCAAAAAGAAACCCCGCTTGATGGCGGGGTTAACTTTTTATTTTCCAATATTTTGCAAAACAAGGGTCAGTTAGGACTATTCAGCAATTTCAACCTTGTAATCACAATTCGGACAGCTTCTTGTCGTACCCGCCCGGGTTGTTTTTTCGAGCAAATAGGAATGATTGCAGGTTGGACATGGCTCTGGTACCGGGCGATCCCAAAGCGCAAAATCACATGCTGGATATTTATTGCATCCAAAAAATATCTTTCCACGTTTTGACCGTTTTTCTTCAACCTGTCCTTCTTTACATTTCGGACAGGCAATTAATGGCTTTTTCTCGCCTTGAATATTTTCAGAATATTTACATGTCGGATAAGTAGAACAGGAAATAAACTTGCCGAATTTACCTTTTCTGAAAACCAGCGGTTTACCACAAGTGGGGCAATCCTGACCGGTTAATTCAGGTTCTGCTTTTTCACCTTTTACTGCACCCGGATCATCAAGTGATTTGGCGTTTTTACAGGTTGGGAAATTTGAACATGCAAGAAAACGACCGTTTCTGCCCCAACGGATAACCATGGGTGAACCGCATTTTTCACATAAAACATCGGTAGTCTCAACCAATTGTTTTTTGATGGTACCGACTTGTCCCTGAAGATGTTCAAGAGTTTTCTGAAGCGGATGGTAAAAACTGTCCAGTACTTTTATATAAGGTTTTTTACCTTCAGCAATTTCATCCAGGTTTTCTTCCATACGTGCAGTGAAGTCGTAGCTGAAAATATCTTTGAAATTCTCGATCAGAATGTCATTTACACTTAGCCCAATTTCAGTTGCAAAAAATTTACGGTCTTTCAGTTCTGCATATTTCCGTTCAACCAAAGTGGTTACAATACCGGCATAGGTGGAAGGTCTTCCAATCCCGTTTGCTTCAAGTTCTTTAACCAGACTGGCTTCTGTAAACCGGGCAGGAGGTTTGGTGAAATTCTGTTTTGAGAGCAGATCAAGCAAATCGGTTTTCTGTCCGGTTGCCAGTTCTTTTGGAAGCAGAGCAGATTCATCATCTTCTTCAACGCCATTTGCTTCCTTTTCTTCAAGCGAATCGCCATAAACGGCAAGAAAACCTGAAAATTTCACAACACGGCCTGTCACCCGGAACTGGTAACTTCCACCTGAAATATCAACAGTTGTTTGATCAAAAACAGCCGATTCCATCTGACTGGCAACAAACCGGTTCCAGATTAGTTCATATAATTTAAACTGATCTGCAGTCAGCGATTTTTTCACTGATTTTGGGTCATATTCGAGACTTGTCGGCCGGATGGCTTCGTGTGCATCCTGTGCAGACTTTTTGGTTTTATACTGGCGTGGAGCGTGCGGAACGTACTCTTTACCAAACTGATCATGGATATAAGCACGTGCAGCCTGAACAGCCGCGTCACTCACTCTCACCGAATCAGTTCTCATGTAGGTAATCAAACCCACTGATTCGCCATTGGCAAGTTCAATACCTTCATAAAGCTGCTGGGCAACCATCATGGTTTTCTTGGTATTAAACCGCATGCGGGAAGAGGCATCCTGTTGAAGTGTACTCGTTATAAATGGTGCACCAGGATGGCGTTTTACTTCTTTTTTCTCAACGGAGGAAATGTGAAAAATTTCTTTATTGATCTGATTCACGTGGGCTGTAGCTTCAGATTCAGTAGAAACGATGGCCTCTTTACCATCAATTTTGAATAATTTTGCTACAAATGGCTGGGATGCTGCCGTTTTAAACTTCCCGGTCAGACTCCAGTATTCAACCGGAACAAATTCACCGATGGCCCGCTCACGTTCACTGATGAGCCGCATGGCCACAGTTTGAACACGACCGGCGCTGAGTCCTTTATAAATCGCCTTCCAAAGAAACGGACTAACCTGGTATCCTACTATACGATCCATCACCCTGCGGGCTTGCTGAGCTTCGACCATTTTGTCATCAATTTTAATGGGATTTTCAATCGACGCTTTAACTGCATCTTTTGTAATCTCATGAAACATGACCCGGTGGATGTCGGTATTTTTCTTACCGATTGCCTGAGCGATGTGCCATGCAATAGCCTCGCCCTCACGATCAGGGTCAGTTGCGATGTAGACAGTTTTTGATTTTCCGGCAAGATCAACGAGTTTTTTTATAACATCGTTTTTCCCTTTGATGGTCACATACTCAGGGGTGTAGGCATTTTCAATATCAATGCCAAGTTTACTTTCCGGAAGGTTTTTTATATGCCCGGCTGATGATTCAATGATATAATCACTGCCAAGATATTTTGAAATTGTTTTTGCTTTCGTCGGGGATTCGACGATCACCAGGGATTTTGCCATAGGGGTCTTTTCAATTAGTACCGGGACTTAGTAACAACCGGAGATGGAAATTAATTCACAGAATCGGAAAGATTCATGAGTCTGATAAGAGGAAGTCCGTCTGCAGTACGTTCAAGAATCAGGGTCGTAGCAGCAAATTTAACATCATCAACCGTTACCTGATCATATGGAGTAAAGACAATACGTTCGAGAATCTGTTCAATTTCACCTGTTGAAAGGAGACCGGAGCCCGCAAGGCTGATTAGATAACCCTGAGCCTGAACAGTGAGAACAGAACGTTCCCAATCATTTAGAATTCTGAAACCAGGGAATTGATTCGGATTCAGTTCCTGATAAATTGACATAATTTTTAGCTTCCGGATGGAAAAAGAAAAAGATCTTCCTTTTTTCGCATCGTTTGAATTTCAATTACAGTTTCATCATTGTATCCACACAGGTGGAGACAACCGTGAATAATAAGGCGGTTCAGTTCATTTTCGAACGAAACTTTAAACTCATCGGCTTGTGCTGTTGCCTGATCAAGACTAATATAAATTTCTCCTTCAACCGGTCCGCTTTCCTGCAAAGGAAACGTGATAACATCGGTGTCAAAATCATGCTGAAGAAATTGCCTGTTCATTTCCAGAAGCCGTTTTGCATCAACCAGAATGATGTTAATATAGCGAAACGAAACATTCTCTGCTGTAAAAACTGAACGGGCAAGAGCGGCAAGAGGTCTTTTTTTTAATCCCTTATGCCGGGGATGTTCAATGAAAACGGAAACTGACCCCAATGGGTTACTCTTCCTTCTGTTCGGATGGACTTTGCAGAATGTGTTCGGTCAAAGACAAGGCAATGCTGCTTAACATGACTTCAGGTGCCATTTGGGAAAAATCACCCGAAAGTACTTCACGATCGACATTACAGAATAATGAACATCCGCCCAATTTTTCTATAATCAGCCCTGAAACTTTTCGGTTTGATTCTGCTACAAAGGTCACTTCTTCACACATTTCACTTACAACAAACCCGGTTACGAAATGAAGTTGAAGGTGTGAATTAGCTGTGTAAACTGTAACCAATGTACCCAACATGGTACCAATTGGAATCTCTGAATAAATTTCAAGGGTCAGCTTACGGGATGAATCATGATGATTGACCTCAAAGCGGATATTATTTCCCAAAATTTTTGGTTCAACACCAAGAACGAGAGAAATTTCAGACAGATTTTCTTTGGTAAACTTAAAAGACATGGTGCGGATGTCCCGACTAAATGGTACAAATATAACGGAATTTTTAGCGAATGGGAAAATTACCGCATTTTCATTGACCTGAATATGACCGGGATCAAAGATAATTTTGGCAAAATCTGTTTTCTGAACCCGGTTACTGCCTTCAAGTTTTGATCTTTAACTGACAATAAAAAGCTATTATTTTTCCAAAGCCATAGCCAGGCGGAAGGAATAACAGTAAATCCATTCTTCCCTTTTTGAATGGAATAAACAGCCCAGGCAACACAGTCAAGGGCAAGTCTTGGAATGAAAACCACACTAAAAAACCAAATTGGTGTGTTTTTGAAAATCAGGTACCAGTTATTCCGATGGTTGAGATATAATTTCTTTGGCGTACCAAAAGCAAGTGTTTGTCCGCCAAGGTGATAAACAACAGAATCTGGAACTGACCAGACTTCTCCGCCTGAAGCAAGAACTCTCCAGCACAAATCTATTTCTTCCATGTGGGCGAAATAACCACTATCAAAATATCCATGTTCTGCAGCAACCGATTTTTTGATAACCATGGCGGTTCCTGATGCCCAGAAGATTGGCCGGGGTACATCATATTGCCCCGAATCAGTTTCAACATGTGCCATAATCCGGCCCCAGGCAAACGGATAACCTAAAATATCCATCTGGCCACCGGCACCGCCAGCATAGTCAAAAACCTTTCGGCCAACTTGTTTTTCCTGAAGGGAAAGAATTTTTGGCTGAAGAATTTCTGCATTGGGATGTTCAGATATAAAATGTTCCAGCCTGATGAGCCAGTCAGGCTCAACCTGAGTATCGTTATTCAGAAAAATGAGAAAATCGGAGTCAGCATATTTTGCTCCAAAAGTACAACCGCCAGCATACCCCAGATTTTCACCCGGTGAAACGATTTTTACCTGAGGAAACCGGCTTTGGGTTTGAACTATTGACTGATCGGAGCTCCCATTATCAACAAGAATGACAGTGAAGGAGCCCTTAGAACAGAAAAGCGAATCCAGGCACTCAGCCAGGATTCGCTCTCCGTTAAAATGCGGGATAATAATTGAAAAGGTAACTGACACGTATTCTGTTATTTCTTTTCCTGAACTGAAGTTGGAACGGCATCACTGCCCATGGCAGCAAGGCTGTCATACCGTTTGATTTTGGTAATCAGGGAAGGTTCATTCGGATATCTCTGCTGAAGAATTTTCAAAAGATCTGAAGCTTCTTTATACCGCTTCATATCATTATAAATACGTTCCAGCAACAAGTAGTTTACCGGATCTTCAGCACCGGCACCAGCCATTTCTGCTTTCACCATTTCTTCAGCACGAAGCATATATTCGGTGTACTGAACTTTATAATCAGGAAAATCACGATATACTTCTGCAACATTAATCAATGATCTGGAATCATCATAAGGGAAAGTTTTTTCAGAGAAAACACTGTTCATTTTGTTTACAACTTCAAGTGCCGATTGTTTATCATCTTTTTCGAGATAATAAAATGAAAGTCTCTGGAATAAGTTCCGGTAATTCTGTACCAGACGGCGGATGTTCTCATCATAGTAAACATTATCGAGATCCAGATTGCGGAATTGATAAATTTCAGTGAGGTTTTTTCTCATTTTATCAGCCTGAATCCGGTCAAACGGATTGCCTCCGCGGGAAGGAACAACCCGGTAAACCATACCTTCAAGACGAAGGTAATTTTCAATACCGATCCGGTTATCTTCAGGAACCGTGATGGCAAAGTAAACAGGTCTGCGCCACTGGTTCGCAACAAGAATATCATAAATCAGAAAATCCTGAACCCTGATGAGCGGAATTCCCTGATAGTTCATGGAAGGATCCATTTTGAAACTGACAACAGAGTCGGCTTTCACATCAGGTTCTTTCCCAAGATCAGATTCCATCACATTCTTCCGGGAAACCTGAATATTCATCATTTTTCCGCCTTCTTCCCAAACCTGAGGCTGAATACTGCGGATAGCATCATCAGTGTACATAGAAGGCAAAGCAACTTTCTGGGCACCACGGGGTTCTTCGTTTTTCAGCTGGATTATATACCAGTCTGTATTCAGAAGTGAGAGATTCACTACTCTTACATCAGTACGGAACCGTTCAACTTCCTGCTGATACCAAAGCGGGAATGTATCATTGTCACCATTTGTGAAAATAATGGCGTTGGGTTCAAGGCCGCCAAGAAGATTTTTGGCATAATCAGAAGGAACATACCAATGACTGCGATCATGTGAATAGTAATTTTCGGCGAGCATTCTGCCGGGGATAAAAACAATGGTGAGTAAAAGTCCGACAGGAACTGCAACTTTTTGCACGGACTCACCTTTGGCAATTTCCCTGAGCGTTTCAAGGAACCCGTTTACACCGATCCCAATCCATAGTGCAAAGGCGAAAAAGGCTCCAACGTACGAATAATCCCGCTCTCTCGGTTGCGGCTCCGTCTGGTTAAGGTAGAGCAGAATTGCATACCCCGTCAGGAAGAAAAGGGCAAGAATTGCCATTCCCCGTTTATAGTCTTTCAGGAAGTGATAATACAACCCGAACAGACCAAAAATGAAAGGAATTGCCCAGTATTTTGAAAAATCTACACCAGCATCCTGAAGGTCAGATTCACGGCCGATAAAATTCCATCCCAAATAGCGGTTGAACATGTGATTTACCTGATAGGAAACAAAATAATCCAAATCAGAGCTATAACGGGCATAATAGCGTTGGTGAATCGGGTCTGGACTCCATCTTCTCGGGAAAATCGGACTGTCACCGTATTGCTCTCTATTGAGATAAGAGTACATTCTCTCTGCAGTTGACGGGTCATTTTCATTAATTGGCGGGTGGGCATTTGCACGAATCAGAATGACCATATATGAAGCATACCCAACCACAATCATTAATGTTGCAAGAAGAGCAAGGTTGACGAGTTTATACCGGTTGACATGACTCCAGTAAATCAGAAAAGCAAGGGCCCCTAAAATCAGAAATGAGATAATCCAGGGCAGTTCGAGCAGTTTTGGAACGCCTTTAATAATTCCAGGATAAATTGCGGCAAAAACACCAATTGAAACAAGCATCATAATGAAAAATCCTAAAAAGGAGAATTCATATTTCCGGAAATAATAAATAACCGCAACAGCAAAAATGGTCAGCATATTCAGAAGGTGAATTCCGATTGCAAGACCAATAATGTAGGCGATCAGTAACAAGTAACGCTCATTATGGCCTTCGTCACCATGATCTGCCCACTCCAAAATTAACCAGATCACGATTGCAGTAAAAAACATCGAAAGTGCATAAACTTCAGACTCAACTGCATTAAACCAGAAACTGTCAGAAACAGCAAATGCCAAGGCACCAACAACAGCAGAGCCATATCCGCTGATTTTATCCATGAACGTCCATTCAGATGGATCTGGCTTGTAATATTGGATCAGTCTTACAATAATGAGATAGGCAAGAAGAACGGTGAGTGCAGAAGAAATCACGCTCATGTAATTCATTCTGAGAGAAATATCGTCAAATACCGGGATAGAAGTGAAGAATCGGCCGAGGACAAGAAAAATCGGCGAGCCGGGAGGGTGTGGAACGCCTAACGTGTAAGAAGTTGCAACAAATTCACCGCAATCCCAGAAGGAAACGGTTGGTGCAACAGTTAGTGCATAAAGGATAAAAGAGGCCAGCAGAACGAATCCGCCAATTAATCTATTACTCTGTTTGTGTGTCATACTACCCTATTAAGTAAAATCGCCGGATCAGACCGCCGGATCAATAAAAAGTTCCCCTGCCAGAAAATCTCCGAATCGGAGTCCTTCTGGTGTGGCTTTTAAAAACGAATCAGACCAGTTAAGATAACCCTTTTTTTCAAACCAGTCGAGTTTATGCCGCAAATTTTTCGAATCCCCGGCAGTTAGGTCTTTCCAGATTTGTTCAATATTTACACCTTCAACCGTTCTGACGCCAAGCATCAGTTTTTCATTGGTACAGGTAATGGAATCAAGACTCTCTCTTTCTTCTTCGGGAAGTTTTCCGCTTTCAAGAAATTCGAGATAGCGCCCCAGGTTTCTGAAGTTACGATACCGGGTTGTGCCGTTGAATCCGTGGGCAGACGGACCAAAAGCCAGCCAGGGATCCCATGACCAGTAAGTTGAATTGTGAAGTGATGCTTTTCCGGAACGGCAGAAATTACTGACTTCATAATGTTCAAATCCGTTTTCACGCAGAAACTGAATCGTTATTTCATACAATTCTGAATTGTGATCTTCGTCAGGAACCTGAATTTTGCCGGACTTTACCCAGCTAAAAAGCGGTGTTTTTTCTTCAACAATCAGATTATAACAACTAATATGGGAAATGGGAAGGTTCACTGCCTGTTCAAGGTTCCGTTTCCAGGCTTCTGCAGACTGACCGGGCAAACCAAAAATTAAATCAATTGAAATATTTGAAAATCCGGCAGAGGCGGCATCGTTTACCGCTTTTTTTGCGGTGTCAGCAGAATGGATCCGGCTCAGGAATTTCAAATCGTCATCAGAAAACGACTGAACCCCCATTGAAATCCGGTTGAAACCCTGAGATAGTAAACTGGTTAGTTTTTCGGGTGTTAACGTACCGGGATTTGCTTCAAGGGTAATCTCGGCATTCTGAACAATTGGAACATGATCGGCCAGAATACGGATGCAGTCACCAAGATCAGCGGGATCTGCCAGAGAAGGCGTTCCGCCTCCAAAAAAAATGGACGAGATAGGTTTATCAATCGGATCAGCAAGCAACCTGAGCGGAATTTCTTTTTTCAGTGCGGCATAAAAACGAACAGCCTGATCATGATTGGTCAGGCTGTAAAAATCGCAATAGACACATTTGGTATCACAGAACGGAATATGAAAATAGGCTCCGTAACGGTATCCTGGCTTATTCAATAAGCCGACCAATCCGGCTCCATCTGATGCTGGCAAGCAAATCAATGGGGTTTGCAAAACTGATTTTCTGATCCCATGACCAATAAGTGATTAAAGCCTTTCCTCTGACGTGTGACTCAGGAACGAAACCCCAATAACGGGAATCAGCTGAATTATCACGGTTATCACCCATCATCCAGAAATAATCCTGCTGAATCGTGTAGGATGAAAGAATTTTACCGTTCAGGTAAACGTTATCATCAACCAAACGTGGCTTGACTTCAGTTTCATGAATGATACAATCCTGATAAAGTGAAAATGTCTGAGCATTCATCGGAATGACATCACCCTTCCGTGGAATATAGATCGGACCGTAATTATCACGATTCCAGTTTCTGTCTGAAGGGAAAGTTTCCATTCCGAAATATCGGATACCGGCCTGCAGAGTATCAGGACCAAACTGCGATTTAGGCGGATTTTCGAACGGAACACCATTCACAAACAGTTGTTTATTTTTTACCTGGATCGTATCACCGGCAACGCCGACACACCGTTTGATATAATCTAGATCTGTATCCTTCGGATAAACAAAAACAACAATGTCTCCTTTTTCGGGCATTCTCAGGCCAGGAACACGCAAATCTGTAAAGGGAATCTTTGCACCGTAAATAAAATTATTCACAAAGAGAAAATCTCCGGCAAGCTGGGTACTCTCCATCGATTCTGTCGGAATCCGGTAAGCCTGCATAAAAAAGATTCTGATGAAACCGGCAACAACCAGAGCAAAAATGATTGCATCCAACCACTCAGCCAGTTTTGAATCGTACTTTTTCTTTTCTTTTTTCTTAAAAAACATGGTTTACTCTATTTTGTGGCTGGTTTTGAGTTTTTGTATAAATCCTAAGACCTGACCTTTTTATTTACTTTGGTTGAAAGGGACAAGGGACATGTGACTCAAAATAACAGGTTACGGGTCGCCTATCACGGGTTACAAAATTCTGGCTTGGAAATACTGTTACGGGATAAGTCAGTCCTGGTTTTAAAAATTAACCTGTGACCCGTAACCCGTTACCTGTGACCTTACTTGTCATCCATTGAAAGAACTGCAAGGAAAGCTTCCTGCGGAATTTCGACATTACCAACCTGCTTCATCCGTTTCTTGCCTTCTTTTTGTTTTTCAAGAAGTTTTCGTTTCCGGCTGATATCACCGCCATAACACTTGGCAAGCACGTTCTTTCTCATGGCTTTAATCGTTTCACGTGCGATAACTTTTGATCCGACTGAAGCCTGAACTGCAATTTCAAACATCTGACGAGGGATAAGGTCTTTAAGTTTCCCGGTCAGCTTTCTTCCCCAATCATAAGCTTTGTCACGGTGAACAATCATAGAAAGAGCATCCACAATTTCACCGTTCAGCATGATATCCAGTTTGATAACATGAGAAGTGCGGTAACCGTGCACTTCATAGTCAAAAGAGGCATACCCCCGGCTGATTGATTTCAATTTGTCGTAAAAATCAAAGATAACTTCACCCAAAGGAAGGTAAAAGGTCATATCCACCCGGCTGGCACCGATGTAATGCGTATTCAGCCATTCTCCCCGGCGGTCAATACAAAGCTGCATAATGGCGCCGATGTATTCTTCTGGGGTAATAATCTGGGCTTTAATAAACGGTTCTTCGATATGCTCAATACTTGACGGATTGGCAAGGTGTGCCGGATTATCAACTTTGGTGATTTTTCCGTCGATTGTGTACACCATATATTCCACGTTGGGAACCGTGGTGATGATATCCATATTATATTCACGGGTCAGCCTTTCCTGGATAATCTCCATGTGAAGAAGACCAAGAAATCCGCAGCGGAATCCGAATCCGAGTGCAGCAGACGTATCCGGTTCATAAAAAAGAGAACCATCATTCAGACTGAGTTTATCAAGAGAAGCTCTTAAATCTTCAAAATCATCAGAATTGGTTGGATAAACCCCTGCAAACACCATGGGTTTAACTTCTTTATATCCTTCGATAGGTTCAGTAGCAGGACGGTCGACATGCGTAAGCGTATCGCCAACTTTCGTATCCGCAACTTCCTTAATATTTCCGATGATATAACCCACTTCACCGGCAACCAAAATTTCAGTTGGTACCCGTTTCAGACCCAAAACACCAATTTCGTCGGCGTAATAAGATTTTCCGGTGGCGTAAGATTTAATCTTATCCCCTTTTTTCAAGGTTCCCTCAAAAACCCGGATGTAAGCAATAGCACCCCGGAAAGCATCAAAAGTTGAATCAAAAATCAAAGCTTTAAGCGGATTTTCAATTGCTTCCTTCGGTGGCGGAACTTTATCTATAATTTGCTCAAGCAGTTCTTCAATACCAATTCCCTCTTTAGCAGAAACGGCAATAATGTCTTCTTCAGCGCAGCCAATCAGGCTGATTGCTTCACCTTTGGCCATAGGAATATCGGCGGCAGGAAGATCGATTTTATTTACAACCGGCACAATTTCGAGTCCGGCATCAATGGCCAGATAGAGATTTGAAATGGTTTGAGCTTCAACACCCTGCGAGGCATCAATGATGAGAATTGCTCCTTCGCAGGCAGCAAGAGACCGTGAAACTTCATAGGTAAAGTCGACGTGACCGGGAGTATCGATCAGGTTAAACGTGTACAGTGTATTTCTTTTTTTGGAAAGATATTTCATCTGGATAGCATGTGCCTTGATCGTGATTCCTTTTTCACGTTCTAGATCCATATCATCGAGAAGCTGGGCTTTCATTTCACGTTTGGTTACGGCCCCTGTAAATTCAAGCAAACGGTCAGCCAGCGTTGATTTACCGTGGTCAATATGGGCTACAATACAAAAATTTCGGATAGTGGACATGCTCACCTGATTACTGGTTTCCTGCTATAAAAAGAGGTGCAAAGATAGTTAAACCTTACCGTTTTTCCTACCTGACTGACCTCATGAGAGTTGAACCGATCAGTGAATCTGGTGGCGGTAGGATTGGATAATTGTGCGGATTTGGTTGGAAACTGATGACATATCACAAATCATCTTTTTACGCGGATAATTTTTCAGATTCAATTCTTTAGAACGTCCCTGAACAACATCATACTGATCGAGACAAACAAAACCCATTGAGAAGGCAAATCCCATCAAATCAAAATAGGTTTTTATAATCTCTGAGTTAACAGACAAACTTTTAAAAGCATGAACTGATTTTTTTATTTCCTTTGATAAACGGGACCGCAGATATTTACTGGTTGGATTACGGGTTGCAATTGTATTTGTTCCCTGGTGAAAATCATCATAAACGTCAAAAATATCATCAATCAGCTGGAAGGTCCCCGATTGATAATAAATGGCCATTTCTTCACCCTGCATCAACTGATGGTCAAGTAATGCTCTCACACAAAGAGCAGAAAATGCCGATTTTTCCCAGGTGATCCGCTCAATATCAGCATCAGAAATGGACTCAGAACTTTGAAACTGGCTTTCACGTTTCGCTTCAAACAGCTTCAAAAACCAGGATCTGAATAAGGTCGGATCAGGAACACTTTGAATCAGTTCAGTTATCAACTGGATGAATAAAGATTCGTCGGGTGTTTCGGGAATAATTGTTTCCGGGTGATTCATCAATCTCAGGATGCGGGAAAAATCTCTTGACTCCAGATCAAAAAAATCATCAAAAACCGGAAGAGATGCACTGAAGTAGAGAATTCGCTTCTCTTCAGCTGGCGTCATTGGCGTATTTCTGAGCAGGCAAAAATTATTTCCAATGTACAAAGCCAATAAGGCATAATTCTGAATGCGATCTGCCAACCCTTTTCTTGATTTGGATGATTCAGAAACCCAACGTCTCAATGGCGGATATTCCAGCACCAAAGAGCGGGTAATTTTTCTGTAACGGATCTGATTCCGAACAGCTTTTATCAACGTTTTTGTAAAAAGAAGTCTTTTCATTATGGCTCCTGTCATGAATGTAACATTTTTTTCTTCGGAATGCCATAGGGGACGGTAAGTCATAAGTTATAAGTTAAAAGTTATACGTGATAAGTGGCCAGTGGTAAGCTCCCCTCCCCCGATAAAATCGGATTTCAAAAAATTTTCACTTATAACTTACCACTTACCACTTGCAACCTTTTTTTAGTCCGATTTAATTTTTACCTTTGGCACCTTATGTCAAAAGAAAACCGACCCGTCCATATCGATAACCGCCGTGCCCGTCATGAATATTCCATTGAAGATACGCTTGAGGCCGGACTCGTTCTTCAGGGAACAGAAGTTAAATCTCTCCGTGACGGCAAAGCCAATCTGAGTGACGCTTACGCCAGAATTATCAACGGTGAAGTGTTTATCATCGGCATGCACGTTTCAATTTATGAAATGGGAAGTTACAGCAACCATGACCCGCTTCGAAGCAGAAAATGTTTACTCCATTCAAAAGAAATCACCAAGATAAAATCCAAAATTGAAAAAGAAGGATTTACTTTGGTTCCCCTTAAGATTTATTTCAACTCGAAGGGAATTGCCAAAGTTGAACTGGGAATTTGCAAAGGTAAAAAGCTGCATGATAAACGGGATGACATCAAGGATCGTGAAGTAAAACGTGAACTAGACCGTGCAAGACGGGAAAAAGGCTGATGAATTTAAAATTTCCTTCAATCAACGAACAAATGGATCTGATCCGCCGTGGCGTTTCAGAAATTATTCCTGAAGAAGAACTGGTTAAAAAACTGGAACGGTCACTTTCAACGGGTAAACCGATTGTTGTAAAACTCGGTTGTGATCCCTCACGGCCAGATCTGCATATCGGTCATGCCGTTATTCTTCGCAAAATGCGCCAGTTTCAGGATTTGGGTCATCACGCTATCCTGATCATTGGTGATTTTACAGGGATGATTGGTGATCCTTCAGGAAAAAGTAAAACCCGTCCGCCGTTAACTCTTGAAGAAACCCGGATCAACGGGAAAAGTTACACCGAACAGGCGACGAAAATTCTCGATTCATCCAAACTTGAGATCATCCATAATTCTGACTGGCTCGGGAAAATGTCGTTTGAGGATGTGATTAAACTTTCGGCAAAATTTACTGTTTCGCAAATGATGGAACGGGATGATTTTCATAAGCGGTTTAACGCCGAACAACCCATTTCTCTTCATGAATTCCTTTATCCGTTAGCACAGGCTCAGGATTCTGTCGCCATCAAATCGGATATCGAACTTGGCGGAACTGATCAGAAATTTAATCTGCTTGTCGGCCGGGAACTTCAGCGGGCAAACGGACAGGAACCTCAGTGTATCCTAACCATGCCAATTCTTGAAGGGACTGACGGCGTTGAGAAAATGTCAAAGTCGCTGAATAATTATATAGGCATCACCGAAGAACCGTTTGATATGTACGGCAAAACCCTTTCCATTCCCGATGCATCAATTTACAATTGGTTTGTGCTTTGCTCAAATTACCCAACAGCAAAACTGGATGAACTGAAATCGATGATTTCATCAGACCCCAGAAATGCAAAACGGTTGCTTGCCCGTGAAATTGTGAAAGTGTATTACAATGAAGAAACGTCGGTAAAAGCTGAAGAAAAATTTGACACCCTCTTCATCAAAAAAGATGTTCCTGATGATATTGCTGAAATGGATCTGGTTTATGAAAACGGAGTTTTTTCGCTGACACAACTTCTGGTTGACTGTGGATTTGTTCCCTCAAAGGGTGAAGCAAAAAGACTGATTCAGGGTGGTGGGGTTACGGTCAACGGTGAGAAAATTTCAGATGCGAATTTTCAGTTGACTGAAGGCGGAGAAAAGATCATCAAAGCCGGGAAACGGAATTTTGTTAAAATCAGAAGATAGAAGCTTAGAAGTTGGAAGTTAGACGAATTAGCAGGAAGTGTGATTTGTAAATGGTTACTAATGAAATGGCCGTTTGTTTTTAGGTAATTTCATATAAATTCCCCTCATTTTTAAGGAGGGGTGCCGTAGGCGGGGTGGTTTGGTATTTTGAAAATCTCCAACCTGAAATTCCGGGCGGAACAAGACGGTTCTCCCGCGGATTGCACGGATTAACACGGATTAGAAAAACGGTTTTAACAGGAATGTTCAGGATATACAGGATAAATACATCAATTTAAGTTTAATTAAATCCCCCATTAACCATTAATCCTTCACCATTAACCATTAATTCTACCCCTTAAACTTCACATCCTGCCAGGTTCCGGTCTCGGCAGATTGCATCGCCAGTTCCATCAGATAAACCTGAAAATGTCCGTCAGTGAAAGTGGCAGCAGCGCCACTTGTACCGCCATCAATCCAGTCAATAAAGCTTTTAAAAACTTCAAACTGACCGTGAGTATTATAAAGCGATGGGTCAACAAGGATTACTTCATCTTCATCATTATACTTTTTCAGAATAATTTTATCTTCTTCCCTTTCGCGCCACAACAGACCTTTGCGTGTTCCTGAGATTTCAACCCACATATCAGAACCAATATGTCCGGCGGAGGTTTGACAGAACGTGAAAACCCCCTGAGCACCGTTGGTAAAGCGCATCATCAGAGTTCCATAATCTTCATTTTCAATTTTGATCCATTCACCGCTGGGTTTTTTCCGCATGGGAATCAAGGTTTGTTTTTCATAAAAGACAGATCTCGGGGTTAAACCGGTTACAAAAAGCGACATATCAATCAGGTGAGAACCAATATCTGCAAGAGCACGTGAAACTTCTCCGTTTGCCGGATCGACACGCCAGTTCCAGGTTTGGGGGAAAAGAAGCCAATCCTGAAGATAATTCCCTCTGATGAGTAAAATATCACCGAGTTCACCTGATTCAATCATTGATTTAATTTGCTGAACAGCCGGGAATCCACGCCGGTTATAATTGACAACATTCGGTACATGTTTCTTTTTAAGGGAATCCACCATGGCCCGTGTTTCCTGGGTGGAACGGCCCAGTGGCTTTTCCGCATAGATAGGCTTACCCAGTTTCAGGCATTCCATGTTCACATCAAAGTGAAGATGATTAGGTGTGTTGTTGATGACAATATCAATAGCAGGAGAATTGACGAGTTCATTCCAGCTTTGAAATGGTTTTGTATCATACAGATCAGCATAAACAGTGGAAGAATGGGCAGAGGATCCGGCAACTCCGGCAAGCTGATGTCCGCTCTTGAGAACAATATCAATGTATCGCTGGCCGATGATTCCCATTCCGATTAATCCAATCCGATACATAACCTCTCCGATCCGATTTTTGTGGAAAATATTATAAAGGCAAATTACACCACTGTACGTTTAATATCAATAGGTATCTTAATCTTTTTAGGGGGGAAGAAGTTAGAAGTTAGAATTTAGAAGTTAGAATTTAGAAGATAGAAGGTAGAGGATTGAAGTCGAGGTCTATTAAAAGCAGGAAATAAACAAACCACCCCTTGCCCCTCCTTTAAAAAAGGAGGGGAATTATTCAAAAAGCCGGTATAATAAAAAATAAAACAGCGTGGAATGGTGGTAGCTCCTGAATTTTATTCATCAAAAATAATTTTTTAAACCCATTTTTTGTCAGTGAAGGTGTAAATCTTTATGCAACACTTTTCTGGTTTCTCTGAGCCGTTCATCTGGCGGAAGTGAAGCCAGCTGCCGATTTAGTTGTTCATCATATTCAGTGGCCAGTTGTTTTGACAGATAGTCAATCATACTCGGCGGAAAGATACCGTCTTTTTCGTACTGCTCCCGTATTTCAACGAGCAATTTTGACGATTCGACACAACATTTCGGCAAAGGGGTGAGACGGTTCCAGGTTTCCTTATCCTCAAAAATATTTCCTTTGACGTAAAGCTTTTCAGCTGTTTTTACGCCATCCGGATCTGCAAGGCCAGATTCAGCAGCCATCGTAATTCCTGCCAGCAACAGATGGACAAATGCACTTCCGTCACCGGTTCTGAGTTCAACGGTTTGCCGGCTGTCGGTATCATGAAAAGCTTCAGTTTGTGCCGGATTCACCAGTTTGGATAAATCCCTCACGTTTGACCAACCTAACGGGACCCGAACCATCGCACTCCGGTTCATATCACTCCAGCAAACCCGGGTTGGTGCCTCCTGATCGGGAACCAGCCTGAGGTAAGAAGAAGAAACCGTGTTCCCGAAAGCCGTCAGGGAATTGGCGTATCGGCAAAGTCCGCCCATGACTTTCATTGCCTCGTCAGACAGAGCACCATCAGGTTTCACCATTTTGTTTTTGCCGTTTTTCATGAGTGCCATATGAACATGAAGGCCGGAGCCAGCCACACCCTCTTCCAGTTTAGGTGTAAATGTAGCCACCATACCATGTTTATAGGCCACATTTCTGATGATCCACCGGGCAAGAACCAAATGATCGCCCATTTCATCAACAGGAACCGGAAGAAATTCGATCTCAACCTGTTCGGCCTGTTTACCGTCAATTTCAGGATTGTCGCTGGCTAACTTTTCAACATAACCCACTTCATAATGTCCGTATTTCACTGCACCGGTAATGGCGGAAATATAGTTCAGCATTTCATTCAGCACATCACCCGATTTTGCAAAGGGCGAAGTTGCATGATAACCCCGCTGTTTCGGATTCGGATACAAATGCTGAGGTTCATCCCGAAGCAGAAAAAATTCGAGTTCACCCAGAGCGTGGAGTTCAAAACCGGTATTCTTTTTGAAAGTTTCGTGGGCTTTGAAGCAAATATTATCCAGAGCAAAGGGAACCCGTTCACCATTCCGGTTGATGAATCTGCAGATAAAATCGAGACTGCCCGAATCGAAAGGATTCAGAAAAGCAGTTTTATAATCCGGAATGACATAAAGATCAGAAACAGCCGTATCGACCAGACCTTTAAACAAGGAAGAACCGTCAACTCTTTCTCCGCTTGCTAAAATCCGTTCTGCCTGTTTCCGGTTTTGCACCGGGATTTTTAATTCTTTGAGTTTCCCGTCGAGAGCTGTGTAATGAAAGGTTATTCTTTCAATCTGACGGGATGCCAGAATATTGAGGAAATCCTGACGGTTGAATTCGTGGGGTTCTTTCCCTGTGAGCAGGGTTAGCGGATTTGTTAAAGCAAAAGACATGGTGGTCACTCCATGGTTTGTCGGTTTGGTAAGAAAATAAACCCGATCTGGTCAGAATCGGGTAAGCTAAACAGGATGGAAAATTCAAAGGGCTTCGATAAGTCCGTCAAAAGACGGACAACTCAGCCTGACAATTGTCACACTGAGTGCCGAACGAAGTGAGGTGTATCGAAGTGTTACAATTCCTTTGGATAAAATCCACTTTCAAAAATCAGGCTTCAATTCTCATTGCATAGAAAGAACGCCAGACAAAGACAACCGAAATAAGGAAGAAGACAGCAGCAATTGCTGTAGTAATTCCCGATCCGCTTTCTTTCGTCATATTAACTGCCAGTTCAACAGCCAGCAATCCGAATAGGGTGGTAAATTTGATCACCGGGTTCATGGCAACTGAAGAAGTGTCTTTAAACGGATCACCAACTGTATCTCCGACCACCGTTGCAGCATGGAGTTCAGTTCCCTTTTCATGAAGTTCAGTTTCCACAATTTTCTTGGCATTATCCCAGGCACCACCGGCATCCGCCATGAAAATGGCCTGAAAAAGTCCGAAAAGCGCAATTGAAATCAGGTAACCGATAAAGAAATACGGTTCGAGAAACGCAAATGATAACGTACTGAAAAGGACGACAAGGAAAATATTGAACATTCCCTTTTGAGCATATTTCGTGCAGATTTCAACCACTTTCTTACTGTCTTCAACCGAGGCTTTTGCATCGCTGTTGACGTTCATGTTTCGTTTGATGAATTCAACGGCACGATAAGCACCGGTAGAAACTGCCTGAGTCGCAGCTCCCGTAAACCAGTAAATCACAGCGCCGCCGGCAATCAAGCCAAGTAAAAATGGCGCATGAAGTATGGAGAGTTTGTCAATATTAACCGTTAATCCGTCGGTAAGGAGAACTACAATGGTAAAAATCATTGTCGTTGCGCCCACAACTGCAGTTCCGATAAGAACCGGTTTGGCCGTCGCTTTAAACGTGTTTCCGCAACCATCATTTTCTTCAAGGAAAAGTTTAGATTTCTCGAAATCGACATCATATCCATAATCTTTTTTCAGTTCGGCTTTGATTCCGGGGAGAGTTTCAATCATCGACAATTCAAAAATGGATTGTGCATTATCAGTTACTGGTCCGTATGAATCAACGGCAATCGTAACCGGACCCATCCCGAGGAATCCGAACGCAACCAGACCGAACGCAAAAACGGCAGGGGCAATCATGAGCTGTCCAAATCCGAAAGAACTGATGAAATAGGCAATTCCCATCAATGAAATAATGGTAAAGCCCAGCCAGTAGGCACTAAAGTTTCCCGCAACAAATCCCGAAAGAATGTTTAGCGAGGCCCCGCCTTCTCTTGAAGCCTGAACCACTTCCTGAACGTGACGGGAGTGAGTTGATGTGAACACTTTTACGAGTTCGGGAATCAAAGCGCCGGCAATCGTTCCGCAGGTAATCACACAGGAGAGTTTCCACCAGAGCGTTCCGTCACCCAGATCAGGAATTAAAATCATTGAAATAAGGAAGGTGACAACAATTGATAAGATGGAAGTGAGCCAAACCAGACTGGTCAATGGTTTTTCATAATCAACTTTGGTGTGGTTTTTATAAATGGCCATGGTGATCCAATGATTGAGTCCATAAGCCAAACCAGAAGTCATGACCATAAGGATCCGCATAACGAACAACCAAACAAGCAGAGAAACCTGATTCATCGCATCAGGAACGGCCAGCATGATAAAAGTAATCAGTGCAACACCGGTTACGCCGTAAGTTTCAAATCCGTCTGCGGTCGGTCCGACAGAATCACCGGCATTATCACCGGTACAATCGGCAATCACACCGGGATTTCTCACGTCGTCTTCTTTGGCGTTGAAGACAATTTTCATCAAGTCAGAACCGATGTCAGCAATTTTTGTAAAAATCCCGCCGGCGATACGAAGCGCAGCAGCCGCCAGAGATTCACCAATTGCAAATCCGATAAAGCACGGTCCTGCATATTCATTCGGGACAAACAGTAAAATACAGAGCATCATAAACAGTTCAACACTGATCAGCATCATGCCAATACTCATTCCCGATTTCAAAGGAATAAGGAAAACCGGGAGCGGATCACCTTTTAAGGATGCAAAAGCAGTACGGGAGTTGGCATAAGTATTTACGCGGATTCCGAACCAGGCAACGCCATAACTTCCTGCGATTCCAACCAGCGTAAATGCCAGAATGATGAGCACACGTTCTGCCGGGAATTCCCTCAGATAGCCAAAATAAAATACGATGACAACGGCAATAAATGCTTCGAGAATCAGAATAAACTTACCCTGAGTAATCAGATAAGTTTTACAGGTTTCATAGATCAGTTCAGAAACTTCACGCATCGACTGATGAACAGGAGCTTCACGAAGCTGACGGAAAATGATGAAGCCGAATAAATATCCGCCGATACAAATCAGAATCCCCCAGGAGAGTAACGTCCATCCATCAATTCCAAGAAAAGAAACCGAGCTCAGATCAGGAATAACCAGATTGGCTTCACCACCTTCGGGGTTAGCCCATGCCGGCAAGGTTCCGGTAAGTAAAAGAAGGAAAGTCAGAAGCCCGGGAATCGAAAACAGACGACGAATTGATCGGAATAACATATCTTTTTCTCCTGTTATAGTGTTACAGAGGCGTTTTCATGATACTTTAAAGTCTCATTTCGGAGCGAGATGCCTTGGGAGCAAATGCCCTTCCATTGACCGGATGTGGTGCTTCATTACATGTTCAATATTGGTCTGATCGGTTAAACCAAGAATGGAACTTTCTTTCACCAACTGTACCACCACCACCTTCCACTCACCAGAACCCGACAAAATCAGATGATTCTTTTCAAGTTCAAGTGTTTCGGGATGAAATCTTGACTTGATGTAACCGTTAACAACTTCCCAAACAAAGGGTTTGTAGCAAAAAATGAGATTGGGAAGCAGTTTTTGATCATGAAGCATATCAAACTCTTCCCAGGTTTGCTTTTTCGCCAGGTCCTTAACCTGCTTTGCAACCGAAAAATCTTTTTGTCCGACCGAACTGCCCAGATAAATTTTAATCACATTGGTGCGGAATTCAGCAGGTTCAAAGAAATATTTTTTAACGATCTGGTTAACATGATTCATCTGATGATGATGATGCCAGATTTTCTCGTTGATGTGTTCCTTCCACCAATCTTCATGTTCCATGAACTCATATTTGACGAACTCAGGCGGGTATTCCTTTTTACTCAAATAGGAATTCATGCCCAGATGCATCACCCTGAAGGATCCCGGTTTAAAATAATTGGGATCAATATGGGGCAGACAGGGAATAATATTTTTTGTGACTTCTGGATTTTGACTGCGAAATGATTCAAGTACATCTTCGTACAATTGAACCTGGTCTTCGTACCATTTTTCAAGTTCGGTTAACATAACTGCCTCCGGGTTTGAACTGAATGCGTACGAATGTAAAGTAGGAAAAAAATTGTTCCGGAGTAATTAAGAATTGGTTATAAAGGGTGGGAAAATGGCGGATGGCGGACTTCGAATTTTGAAACGATAGTTCTGCGAAGCAAATTTTTAATTTTGAATTGAAGGCAATAGCTTACACAACTTAATTACCATCTGACTTCTGACTTCAAAACTCCCCCATGATCTTAATCATCAGTTTGAATGATTCATCCGGGCTTGCAACCTGATTTACCGTTCCGGTCATGTATAAATCCTTTTCCGGACAGTAAAAGGCAAATGCTCCAGATAAACCGGAATGACCCATGATTTCAGGGATAGGGCTAAAAGGTGAGAAAAACCACGGAAGCTTAAATCTTGAAATTCCAATTCCATATTCCAGCGGAAAGAAAATGTCATTCCATTGCTGTATATCTTTCAAATCCTTTGCCGGGAAAAACTTTCCTGAGAAAAATGCCCGTAGAAAAATCATAGTTTCGGTTGAAGTTGAAACTATTCCCCCATCCGGACCAAATGAAACCATCGCTTTGGGAATGTTTAATTCCCGGTTTTCAAAATACAAATTTGCAGGAAGCGTATCTGAACTATCCGAATAAAGATAAGTTTGTTTCAAGTTGAGTGGTTTAAACAGAAATTCTGAAAAAACGGTTTTAATCGGAAGCCCAGTTACATTTTCAATTATTTTCCCCAATAACTGATAATTTGTATCCGAATAAAAAGCCTTTCCCTTCTCACCCGGTTTAAAATGCGGACTCATTTTTTTTGATTCTGCCAAAACGGTTTCAATAGTCCAGGATTGATCTTTGCCGGCAGACAGTTCTTTGACCAGACTGGTGCCATCTGTTTTTTCCTGTTCAAAATAATCGGGCAGGCCAGACGTTTGTGCCATCAGTTGGCCGATCGTGATTGAATCTGAATATTCAACGCCATTCAGAACATGCAACCCAAATAGGGCTTCAGGACGGAGATATTTAGATATCTTATCGTCAAGTGAAATTTTTCCTTCAGAACGAAGCTTTAGAAGAACCGCAGTGATGTATAATTTTGTGGTACTGGCAATAAAATAAGGCTTTTCTGCAGTAAGATTTCCCGCAGAACCAGTCCAGGAAAAAGAATTGTCCCCTTTTTCAACAGTTGCAACAACGCCGAAGATTTCTTCATTATCCACTGTTTCGCTGAGCAGTTTCTGTAGTTTTATTTCAGCAGGAATTTCTTTTGTTGAACTGCAGGAAGTAATATAAAGACCGAGGATAAGGGCGGGGAAAATATATTTTTTCAATTTGAATCCCATTTTTCACAAAACTAGGAATTGGATTCCAGATATTGATTATGAAATGGATGAAAAGAATATTGAAGGGAATGAATTAATTGATTTACAGTATAAAATGACGAATGGCGGATGGAGGATATCGAGTTGCTGATAGCGAATTTTGACTGGAATATAATGTCACCCCTTCGGGGTTTTTATTACTTTGTTATTGGTTTGCTATAATCATGTCAGCCCGTTGGGCTTTTAAGGTAAATTTGAGTTTTATTTCCCTTCCTTTTCACAAAGGAGGGGTGGCGAAGCCGGGTTGGTTTGGCTGTTAACTTAAATCCAAACGAAAACCACCCCATCAGTCTTACGACTGATTTCCCCTCCTTAAAAAGGAGGGGAAATCAATTCTTCCATGAAACAAATTTGCTTTATTTACAGGATTTCTCTTATAACTCATAACATGTAACTTGTCACCCCGAAAGCGCTCGGGATCATCGCTTCGCTCGACTTTCCACTGTCAACCTATTTCCCCAAATAGTCCCGAAGGTATTTTCCGGTGAAACTTGCGGGATTTTCAGCGACTTGCTCTGGAGTTCCTATTGCTACAATTTGTCCGCCTTCGTCGCCACCTTCCGGACCCAGATCAATAATCCAGTCAGCACATTTAATAACTTCAAGATTATGTTCAATCACAATTACGCCGTGTCCATGCTCGATTAATCGCTGGAAACAATCGATGAGTTTACCAATGTCTTCAAAATGAAGTCCGGTTGTGGGTTCATCGAAAAAGAAAAGTGTAGGTTCATCGCGTTCTTCGGTGAGATGGCTTGCCAGTTTTAAACGTTGAGCTTCACCACCCGAAAGTGTTGAGGCACTTTGTCCGAGTCTGAGGTACCCCAATCCAACATCCATCAGAATCTGAAGTTTCTGCTTTGTTCGCTTATGTTTGGTGAAAAACCCGAGACTTTCTTCAACCGTCATGTTCAAAATGTCGGCGATATTCTTTCCGTTCAGCCTGACTTCCAGAACTTCCTTTTTAAACCGTTTTCCGTTGCAGGATTCACAAATCAGCTGAACATCAGCCAAAAACTGCATTTCAATGGTTTGGATTCCGTCACCAGAACAGGCTTCACAACGGCCACCGGGCACATTGAAACTGAACGTTCCGGGCGTATAATTTCTGAGTTCTGCCTGTGGAAGCGAGGCAAATGTATTCCGGATGTCATCGTAAATCTTGAGATACGTTACCGGATTTGATCTTGGTGTTTTACCAATCGGCGACTGATCAACCATTTCAACATGCTGAATATGTTCAGTGCCGAACATGGTCTGATACCGGCCTATTTTATCGTTGTAACCGCCACGTTCCTTTTTCAGCGCAGCATAGACAATCGAATGAACCAAGGTTGATTTTCCGGAACCTGAAACGCCTGTCACACAGACAAAATTTCTCAGCGGAATGTCAACGGTTAACCGTTTCAGATTATTCTGCATGGCACCCTGAACGGTTAAAACCAGGGGTGAAGGTGGTCTTCTGACTTCAGGAACGGGAATTTTTTTTCTGCCGGAAAGATACAAACCGGTCAGGGAGGTTTCATGCTTCAGCAACTCCGGCAGCGTTCCAGAAAAAACAACTTCACCACCATGTTCGCCTGCTTTTGGACCCATATCCACAATGTGATCGGCAGCCATCATGATTTCAGAGTCGTGTTCTACGACTAAAACCGTATTTCCGATTTTCTGCAAAGCTTTCAAAATCGTAATCAGACGTTCACTGTCACGCTGATGAAGACCGATAGACGGTTCATCGAGAATATATAAAGACCCGACAAGAGAACTTCCCAGACTCGTGGCCAGATTGATCCGTTGTGATTCACCACCTGAAAGCGAGTTGGAGAGCCGGTTCAGTGTGAGGTAATGCAACCCAACATCATTCAGATACTTCAACCGTTTTTTCAGTTCGTATAGAATCGTTTTTGCGATTTCATTTTCATACTCTGATAAGTGAAGCTCAGTTACCCAGGTGAAGGCAGTTCTGATTGTTTTTTGGGTAATATCGTGAATCGTTTTTTCGTGGATGCGGATGTAAAGCGCATCAGGGCGCACACGGCTTCCCTGACAGGTTGGGCAGGTTGTAAATCCTCTGTAGCGGCTTAGTAAAACCCGGTAATGAATTTTGTATGCTTTTTCTTTCAGTTCATTGAAAAACCCGTCAATACCAATAAAGCCTTTCCCACCTTTTTTCACCTTTTGTTTCTGGTCTTCATCCAGCAAAAACCACGGCGTTGAAAGTGAAATGCCTTCTTTCCGGCAAAAATCAAGAAGTTGAGTCTGATAATGGAAGTGAACCGGAGTTGTAAACGGGTGAATGGTTCCTTCAGATAACGATTTTGTTGTATCCGGAATTACCAGATCAAGATCGATGCCCATGGTATTTCCAAAACCCTGACATTCAGGGCAGGCACCATACGGATTATTGAAACTGAACATCTGCGGCTCAGGTTCAACGTAAGTAAGCTTACACGAGGCACACTCAAATAATTCAGAAAATAAAACCGTTTCTCCGCCTAAAACACGAACCGCACAACGACCCATTCCTTCACGCATTGCTGTTTCGGCAGAATCTGTAAAACGGGAATCATCAAAACTATCATCACTGACTTTAATTCTGTCAACCAGGACGAAAATGTCATCCTTTTTGGATTTCACCTTTTTCGTTTCATTGAGATCAATGACTTCTTCACCAACAACAATTCTGAAAAAACCACGGTCTCGCAACACATCAAGTTCAGCATCAAGATTCTTACCTTTATGCTCATGCAGCGGAAACATAAGATAGGCTTTTGCTTCCATCGGAAGTGTTTTCAGAAAATCAACTACATGTTTGGGAGAGTTTTTGATCACTTCCTTTCCGCAACCGGTACAGAATGTATGTCCGATCCGGGAAAAAAGAAGTCTGAGGTAGTCGTAAATTTCAGTGGTTGTACCAACTGTTGAACGGGGATTCCGGGTATTCGTTTTTTGCTGGATAGCCATTGCCGGAGAAATACCCTGAATGAAATCGACATCGGGCTTTTCCATTCTCGAAAGAAATTGGCGGGCATAAGCACTCAAGGATTCAACATACCGGCGGTGACCTTCGGCATATAAGGTGTCAAAAGCAAGCGAAGATTTGCCTGATCCTGAAACTCCCGTCACCACAATAAATTTATTTCTCGGAAGTTCGAGATCAATATTCTTTAAATTATGAACCCGAGCACCATGAATAATGATGTTGGATTTCTTTACCGGGGATTTTTGGGGTTCAGTCGTCGTATTCATAGCTCACTAAAACGTAATCCGGTGAAGATAGGTTTCTGAACTCACAATAAAAAGACGAACAGAAGAAAAGGAAACTTCAAAAGGATTGCAAATAATCACCATCAGAAATCAAGATCATGGATTCTTACTGTTGACAGTTTAGGTAAATTAAACCACTTTGGTATTTTATTTCTTCAAGCCAACAGGTCGTCACATGAAATCCCGGCAAATAATTTTCCTTCTTTTGCTCATCTCTGCCCTTTCTGCAGTTTCATGCAAGGAAAGCTCCAACCCTGCGGGGTCGGAACCGTTTGTATTCATTCCGGGTCCGGTTATCCCAACCGAAAATATCATCATGTATGAAATTCTGGTGAGGAACTTCAGTCAGGCCGGTACTTTTAGTGGAATCATACCCAGACTTGATACTCTTAAAGCCATGGGAATCAATACCGTTTGGCTGATGCCGATCCACCCGGTCGGACAAATCAAAAAGAATGGAACTTATGGTTCACCCTATGCAGTGAAAAATTATACGGCTGTTAATTCTGAGTTCGGAACCCTGACCGATTTTAAAATTCTGGTGAATGAATGCCACAAAAGAGATATGGCTCTGGTCATAGACTGGGTTGCCAATCATACCGCCTGGGATAATCCCTGGATTACTGCCCACAAAAATTGGTACACACAAGATGGAGCCGGAAATATTATCATCCCGGCCGGAACAAACTGGGCAGATGTTGCAGATTTAAATTTTTCAAATGCAGACATGCGCCGTGAAATGATCAGCTCAATGAAATACTGGATCACCAACGCTGGCATTGACGGATTCAGGTGCGATGCGGCAGACATGGTTCCTGATGATTTCTGGAAACAAGCCATTGACTCATTAAAAAAGGTAAAAAACAATCTTATTCTCCTGGCGGAAGGTGCTAATTCAACCCATTTTTTAAGCGGATTTAAACTGAATTACAGTTGGGATTTTTATGGTAATCTGAAAAATGTTTTCAAAAACGGTTATTCTGCTACCAATTTAACCAGTTCCGACAAAAATGAACGTTCAGCTCTACCATTGGACTGTTTCAAACTCAGATTCACAACCAATCATGATGAAACGTCATGGGACGCACCACCACCGTTCCTTTTTGGAGGGATTCCGGGTGCTCAGGCTGCATCTGCTGCAACACTGGCTTATGGCAGTGTTCCATTATTATATAACGGCCAGGAAACGGGTGTTTCAGTAACCCAGAATATTTTCGAGAAAAGTGTTATCGACTGGACGAAAAACCGATCCATGCAAACTTACTACCGGCAACTTTTAAGCTTTTACAAAAACAGTACGGCGGTAAAATCCGGCACGATTGAAAGTTTTTCAACCACACATGTTCTGCGCATAAAACGAACAACATCAGCTGAAACCGTCATTTTCATAGTTAATGTTCGGAATTCAACCCAACCCATTTCATTTCCGGCCGGACTTCGGTCAATAGCCTGGAAAAACGTGTTGACCGACCAGAATTTTTCTGATTTTGACGGAAATTTAAGTCCGTACGGCGTGATGATTTTGCAGGCAGAATAAAACAAACCAAATCTTGTTACATTTTTCGCATGCACGATCTTGCTTTAGGGTAAAAACGGGTCTATATTTGCAGTTCATTTTTCGGAACGAAGCAGGAAACACAAATGCCAAGTCATAAATCAGCAAAAAAACGCATGCGCCAAACCATTAAGCGGAACGAAGCAAACCGTTCTGATATTGGCGAAATGAGAACAGCGATTAAAAAGGTTCTTACCCTTGAAGATAAAGCTAAGGGACCTGAGATTCTCAGTTCAACCTTTTCAGTAATCGACAAGCTGGCCAAAAAAGGTTTGATCCATAAGAACAATGCGGCTCATAAAAAAGCCCGGATTGCTTCCCACGTCAACAGTCTTTAATTGATTTTTCAATAGTAAAAAAAGACTTGCTGCATGCAGCAAGTCTTTTTTTATTTTTAGCCCTTTCCCCTTTTCCCCATGACAACACCATCTGTTAACTCATACCGGGGAGTCCTTTACGTTTTGCTGGCAGCCTTTTTCTGGGGCATCAGCGGAACCGTTGCTCAATTTCTTTTTTCCCAAAACATTAAAGTCATGCAGGTTGTCCAAACCCGGTCAACTTTTGCGTTTTTATTCTTTCTGTTGGTTTTGGCCGTTGTTCGTCCGGTTTCATTGAAGCCCGATTTTAAGAAGATAGGCTGGTATCTGGCAGCAGGAATCATCGGGGTTGGATTTTCAAACTTCACCTATTACTACACGATTAATGTGTCATCTGTCGGAACTGCAATTATTCTGCAGTACACAGCGCCCGTCATTGTCATGGTCTATGGTATTCTTAGCCGTGATGAACAGGCAAGCTGGATGAAATGGGCCGCTTTGGCTGTAAGTTTGGCTGGATGTATTTTGGCAGTAGGAGCCGGTTCGTCTGATTTGCTGAATGCAGGTCCGCTTGCAGTTACGATTGGGATTGCTTCGGCGTTTTGCTTTGCGGCAATGGGTGTTATCGGGAGACAATTAAACCGCCATTCCGGTTCTGATTTGTGGCAAAATTTGGTTTATACCATGATGTTTGCTGCACTTTTCTGGGCAATTCTTCAACCGCCTACTGATTGGCCGTCCTGGAATCTTACCCCTTCTGACTGGGGAATTCTTGGGGTTTTCAGTTTAATTTCTGTCGTACTCCCGTATCTTTTTTTCTACCTCGGACTCAAATTCCTTCCACCGTCAACGGTTCTTATTATTTCAACGTTTGAACCGGTTACGGCAATCATCAGCGCATGGATTTTTCTCGGGGAAGCAATGTCTGGGATTCAAATAGTTGGCGCAGGATTTGTAATTTCTGCCATCGTAATTCTAGGCATCGAAAACCGGCAAGCAAGCAGAGGGTAAGTTCTGAATTTTGAATTATGAATTTTAAATTTCGAGTATTGTTTTTATTCGGCTTGTAAAATACCCTTAAATAATCCCATTGCATCATGTCACCCCTTCGGGGTTTTAATCCGGTTCCGATACTGATTTTCTATAATCATGCCAGCCTTACAGGCTTAACATACATAATTCCAATTTTGACTTAATTTGTCTAGATTTCAATTCTAAAATCCACGTACCACATACCACTAATCCCCCATTATCCTCAAAAATGTATTGATTCCGCTTTGTGCAACTGCCGATATACCTTGTCCCGGGAAAGTCGTATCTCCCACCATATATAAATTCTTCATTGGTGTTCGTGGACTTGCCATCCTGAAAATGGTTTTCAATCCGTCTGATGGAATTCCACCAACCCGGCCATGTTTTCTCCCAATCCACTCATCAAATGATCTGGCTGTTGCTGAAAAGTGAATTCTAATGTCTTCGTCCTTTAACGGAAGCATGATTTTAATCCTATCAAGGATGGCATCTTCAATCACTTTTTTACGGGCTTCGTAAGCCTCATCTGTCAACCCGAACCAAATTTGAGGGTGCGGATCATGGGTGGAAATATTCAATGCCCTCCATCCGTCAGGTGCCCTTGAGGTATCCTTCCGGTCACTTGCAGATACAAAAACTGAAACGGAATCGAGGTAAGGCAGCGGGTTTTTAAAAATGACCTGATGATGTAAGTTATCAAGTGAGCCAAACCTGTCTTTTATGCCCAGGTTGACAATGAAAGCTCCCCATCCAAACTGAAACCGGTCACTCAATTTTTTGAAATAGGTGCACTGTTCCTTTTCAACAATTTCAGCCATATTCCAGATGGTACTGTTTGAAATGACCTTTTCTGAATGATAAACTGAACCATCCGAACAGGAAAGTGAGAACCGGTCATTTTCCTTCCGGATGTGAGAAACTTCCTTCCGGTAATGAATTGCGCCTCCATATTGGCGGATAACTCCGATTAACTGATCAGGAAGCTGAATCAGGCCACCATTAAGATAGTAATTGGGTGAGTTGGTATAAGTTAAAACCGGAGCCCCAACCAAAAATTGGGTTGAGTCAGAATAAGCCTGACTTGCAATCAGCATCTGTTGATTTATAAAGGACATAAACCGTTCGTTTCGGGTTAGTCCGAACGACTCCAATACATCCCGGGTTGACTTCATAAGCCAAGGGAAGGATTTCAGAAATCTTAAATTATGGGGTTTTGCAAGGTGAAGCCAGTCTTTAAAGTTACCGGGCGGAAAATAGGGCATCGAATATGAAATTTCCCAGGCATCTGCGGCAACCTGGTAGCTAAGTTCCCAGAAATCTCGCTGGGCATAACTGCCAAATTGATTCTCTGCTTCCGTAATCCAATCATTCAGATTTTCATGCCGGTTAATTTTGGTTCCGTCTAACCAAACGGTCATTGGGATTTCAAGTTTTGTCTTCGTTAGTTTAAGTCCGAGATCACGTTCAAGACGTTCCATTGGCTGGTAACGGTCAAAACCCATTAAGGTTGTGGCACCCGCTTCAAACCGAAAACCATATCTGGGGTAGGTGGAGACACAACCGCCGGGTAAATGGTTTTTTTCAAGAACAAGAACCTTCCTGCCTGTTTTTGCAAGAAGAGCAGCAGTAGTTAATCCGCCAATTCCCGAACCAATTACTAAAACATCATAATGAGGAGATAAAGCATTCATGAAAGATAAAACGAAAAAGCAGTTACAGGTCGTTCCTGAAAAGGTGGAATCAAGAAAAAACGTGCACTTTCCCGAAGGTCCGGGGCGCGGCACCCTTCGATATAATCCCGAACGCTTTCGGGATCATTCAGGGTGACACGCTCAGTGACCGTGTTTACCACTTACCACGTATCACTTACAACATATCACTGATTTACGTTTTATGCTTTTTCTTTTTTGCTGCAGGAAACAGAATATTGTTGAGAATAAGCCGGTAACCGGGTGAGTTTTTATGAAGAGATAAATCGGTTGGCGGATCACCAACGGCATGCTGAAAGTCTTCGGGATCATGTCCGCCAAAAAAAGTAAACGTACCTTTTGCGTAAGTTCCAGTCAGGTATTTCACTTCATCACGTCCTTCATACTCACCCATGACCAACACATTTGGCTTCACAAATCGTTTTTTATAAATGGTTGTCTGACCCAAAAAGCCTTTGATAACCTTCCGGTGATTTTGGGTAAGCATGGTAGGAATGGGATCCCATTTTGCAGAAAACTCAAATAGTGTAAAAAAATCTGAAGCCTGATTTTGAATTCTCTGCTGGATTTCTTCAGGCTGAATATCAATGTCAGAATATTCATACACATAGGCATTCATATTCAACGTGAAGTTCTGAAAGGCAAGCGTTCTTTTAAAATTCAATTTTTTATTGGCATCCTGGTCAGCTGGTGTGCCGTCAAATTCGGGAGGCGCAATATCCAAACCCAATGCCGACAATGCGATGTCATAAGAATCTGTTGCAGAACACATGGCGAACATGAAGCCACCTTCGCCAACGTATTCTCTTATTTTTTCAGCTACCGCTTTTTTTTCTTCTGAGACAGTTGGGAATCCCATTTCTTTTGCGAAGGCTTCATACTCGGCCTGTTGCCTGATGTACCAGGGAACGGTTGCAAAATTCGCATAAAATTTTCCGTACTGACCTGTAAAATCTTCATGGTGAAGGTGAAGCCAGTCATATTCCTTCAACTTTCCTTCAAGAACAGCTTTATCCCAGATTTTGTCATACTTGATTTCAGCGTAGGTAAGCGCCAACGTAACTGCATCATCCCATGGAAGTGTATTGGGAGGCGAATAAACCGCAATCTTAGGTGCCTTTTCAAGTTTGATCACATCAGCATTTACATCTTCCCTGGCAATTTCCTGTTTGATTGAGGCTTCTTCCCCCGTTGAAACCGGATTAAACGAAACGTCACGTAATTGACATTCCTGACGGGTGACAGGATTGTCATCCACCAGAAAACTGCCGCCACGATAATTTAACAGCCACTCAATGGTAAGTCCTTGTTCAAGCTGCCAGAACGCAATTCCGTACGCTTTGAGATGATTGGTTTGACTGTCATCCATCTGGATCAGCAACTTCTGAGCAGAAATAAATGAGGAAAACAAACAAAGCAGAGAAAGTAAAACCACTTTTTTCATCAGGAATTCCTTTTTCTGATTTCATTGAGATAGTCTCTTGCCATGGCGGTGTAGGCAGAAACCGGTGCCTCCCTGACTATCAATTCAAATAACTCCTGCGCTTTCATTAAATTTCCGCGCTTGTAAAAAAAGACCCCGGTCTTAAAAACAGATTCATCCAAACCGATAAGACCAGCAGGATTTGAAGTTAATCTTGCCGAGAGATTTAATATTTCAAGTTCATTTTCCATTTCAAGCTGAACCAACCAATACTCATTGGCTGCAATGGCCCGTACAACTGAATCGGTTGCCGCTTCCTGAGCAATCCTGTATTGTTCAGATGCCTGAACAAACAATCCCAACTGATGAAAGATGGTTGCTTTGGCTATCCCTGAAAATTCGTTAAAATTAAAAGCAGGGACAGGTACAGATTGAATCAGAAGATAAAGAAATTTTGGCGTTTCAGTTGATTTCAAATCTCTTGCAAATGAAAACAAACTTGAGCGGAGTGAATCGATTGGTGTATTCAGAGCCAATGAAGTCAGGATAAATTCCCACTTGTTATTGGTTTTAAAAGCCTGATTTGAGAAGGATTTTTGAGCCCAGTTAAAATCTGCGTCAAGTACAGCCAGAACCCAATCCCAGTATTGCCGGTTCCCTACCCGGGATGATGCTAAAAGATTTTCAATACGTGTTTTTTTTCTTGAAGGAGTGTCCTGCGATTTGAGAATTGCTTTTAAATAAACATCTCTTATCAATCCGGCATCCCGCTCATTGGTCTGGCGCTGATACACTTTTTCAATTTTTCCGAGGTTATCAATATTGAACCAGACACCGTCAGCATAGCAAGAAACAAGTTTGAGCTCTGTCTGACCACGAAACTGACTTGCAGGAAATACAACGTTAAATCGCTCTGCCAACCGGATAACAACCTCCCGGTCATCCTGCTGGGAAAGAGAATTGACAAGGTAAAAACTGGTTGAACCGCCATTTTTTAAAAACGCGTCGTATCTGGAAGTAAAAGAAAAAGCCAAATCAAACTTACCCGATTGTTTTGCAAGTGTTCCTTTTATCCGGAGAATCGAGGGAGGTAAAGAAGCAGAATCCTGATTTTCAAAGACTGCCAACATTTTTGATGAAAGCAGACTATCTGAAAAATATTGAACTATTCTTGATTCTACAAATCCATCCTGATCGGGGCGTTGTTTAAGAAATAGAAGAAATTCGGTTGCTGCACCTTGTGCATCGATTGTTTGGGTATAGATTTGAATCAATTCCTGATTGAAAGCATAAGGATCGGTTGGTTTTCGCTGAGATAAATATAGTGCTTTTGCAAGATCATATCGTCTGAGTCCGCTCATCGTTATTCCAACAGAACGAACGACATTCTGATTATAATTAAATCCTTCAAGTAACTGTTTCCATTCACTTTCAGCACGAAGAGGTTCACCGGTAAGAACACTGATACGCGCCATTTCATCGAGTAAACTCAAATCGTTTGATTTAATAAATTTGGATTTCAGAACTTTGTGGGCCTCATTATACCTGCCCAACTGATAAAGACAGGACCAATGACGGTCAAAGAAAAAATCAATCTCAGGGTTTCTGGAATGGAGGTCTTCAAACAAGGGCAACGCCTGGCTGAAATCTTTTACAGAAAAATAGTGTTCTGCCAGTTTAGATAGGTTTTCATCCTGATTGACCTGTGCTTGTATCACTTGAAAACTGATAAGGGTAAACAGAATCAAAACTGGTATCTTCAATTTTTTTTCCAATTCTCTTTTTGTAACTTGTTGTATTATATGAAAATACGGCTTACCACCTGAAAGTTCCAATGAAAAAACGGGTTGTTATTCTGGGGTCGACGGGAAGTATTGGTGTTAACACCCTTCACGTCATTGACAATCTAAAAGATCAGTTTGAAGTTGCAGGATTAATTACCTACTCCAACCATCAGATTTTAAACGAACAGGTCGAAAAATACAAGCCTGCGTTTGCCTGTTTGATCTCAGATGATAACAAGCTTCAGCTCACAGGAACGAATACAAAATTTTATCATGGCCGTCAGGCAGCTCTTGATCTTTGTGCTTCAGGCGACTATGATATTCTTGTTAGTGCTTTAGTCGGATTTGCAGGTTTTGAACCCACGGTTGCTGCAATCAGAGCCGGTAAACACATTGCACTTGCCAACAAGGAAACCCTGATTGTTGGCGGGCACATAATTAAAGACGAGCTCGCACAAAACAAGGTTCCGCTTTCACCCATTGATTCGGAACATTCGGCAATTCTTCAGTGTTTAACCGGTGAAGCTCATTCATCAATTGAAACGATTATTCTTACCGCTTCCGGCGGACCGTTTCTTCATTTGGATGCGAATGAATTTGGTAAGATAACCGTTGAACGTGCACTCAACCATCCAAACTGGAAGATGGGCAGAAAAATTACAATTGATTCTGCCACGTTAATGAACAAAGGACTTGAAGTCATCGAAGCCAGATGGCTTTTTGATGTGAATCCAGATCAGATTTCGGTTGTAGTTCATCCGCAAAGTATCATTCACAGCATGGTTCAGTTTACTGACGGAAGTGTAAAAGCTCAGCTTGGTGTACCGGATATGAAAATTCCGATTCAGTATGCCCTTACCTATCCGGAACGGTCATATGCACCATACGAACGAGTTAAGTTTTCGGCTTTAAAGTCTCTGACATTTTTTGAGCCGGATCTGATCAAATTCCCGTGTCTGCGAATTGCTTTTACTGCAATGAAACAGGCTGGAAATAGTCCTTGTGTGATGAATGCTGCAAACGAAGTCGCCGTTGATTTGTTTCTGAACGAAAAAATCGGGTTTATGGATATCCCGGTCATTATTGAAGAAACCATGAATCGTGTCCCCTATCATCCGTTCCCCGGTTTTCTGGACGTGATCGAGTTTGATCGGGTTGCCAGACAGGAAGCCTTAACCATTTTTGAAAAACTAAAAAGTGTGGTAGTATGATTTTTGAAAGTCTTTTTTATTTCATCGTTGTCATTGGTGTACTTGTATTTGTACATGAACTGGGCCATTTTCTTGCTGCCAAATTTTTTGGTATGCGGGTTGATGTGTTCAGTCTCGGAATGGGACCAAGAGCTGCCGGTTTTAAACGGGGGGAAACCGATTATCGTATTTCGTGGTTTCCGTTGGGCGGATATGTTAAAATTGCTGGCATGATTGATGAAAGTCTGGATACCGAATTTACCAACAATGAACCTGAACCGTGGGAATACCGTTCTAAGCCACGGTGGCAACGGATGATTGTGATTTCTGCCGGTGTTATCATGAATCTTTTTATCGCCGGAATCATTTTCTCATTCCTCAATCTTTCAAACGGAAAAATGCTGTTCCCCTTTGATACAGCCAAACCGCTTGTTGTTGAAGAAAATTCTCTCGCATGGGATACCGGTCTCAGAACAGGTGACCTTTTACTCAAAGTAAACGAACAACCTGTAAAATACTGGAATGATCTTGCAAATCTTGAGCAAATCAGTAAATCCAATCTCAATTTCACAGTCCAGAGAGAAGGAAAAGAACTCATTTTCCCTGCTCCTGACAACTTCCAAACTGATCTCGGCAAGAAATCCTTTGGAATCGGACTAACCAGAGAACCTGTTATTGGAACCATCATGCCTGGAAGTGCAGCAGAAAAATCTGGACTCCGTCTTGGTGATCGTATCCTTTCTATCGATGGAAATCCAATCGCAAAGTTTGAGGATATACCTGCTTATTTATCTTCACTGAAAACGGATCTGGTTACGCTTTCAATTGAAAGAAACCAAACTATTTTCGAACAGTCTCTCACTCTTCAAGGGAAAAAAATCGGGATTTCACCAGTAAACCCTGAAGCAGAAATGATTGAATATGGATTTTTTGAAGGTGTAGGCCACGGGTTTGCCCAAACCATCACAGGTATTGGTGCTATGATCAATAGCTTTACCCGCATTTTCCAGGGTAAGGAAGACGCATCTCAGGCACTCGGCGGCCCCATCAAAATTTTCCAGCTCTCCGGTCAAATGGGTTCTATGGGAATCGATACGTTACTTAACTTTATCGCTATGCTGTCCCTCTCACTGGCGTTGCTGAACATTTTACCCATTCCTGCACTCGATGGCGGACATCTCCTGATTTTGCTGGTTGAATCGCTTACCCGCAAAGATCTGCCAAATAAAATCAAAATCGGAATTCAGCAGGTTGGTTTTGCCCTTTTAATTACGCTGATGGTTTTCACTGTTTACAATGATATTTCAAATATTTTCTTCTGAGTTATGTCTTTTTAAAAGGAAAACAAAAAAGCCAGTCAAACGACTGGCTTTTTTGTTTACTCACAATTTAGCTTTCTACTTAATCAGTATCATCTTTCGTGTTTCAGAATAAGTGCCTGCATCGATTTTGTAAAGGTAAACTCCTGATGCCAAATGATCAGCCCTAAACCTTATCTGATGAGTTCCTGCCCGTCTGGTTTCATCCAGCAGAATTCCTATTTTCTGACCCGTTACTGAATACAAAGTAAGTTTTACTCGTTCCTGTTCCGGCATTGTAAATCTAATCATGGTTTCAGGGTTAAACGGATTTGGGTAGTTCTGCTCAAGGGAAAATGGCATAATTTTACTTTCAACCTGACTTACCTCCGTATAGATCTCACCAGTCAAAGCTTTTATCACCACAATCGTATCCCATTCCGATTCTTCTTCCCTGAATTCAATAAACCAATATTCGGTTTCCGGATCAGTCGGAAACGTATATTCAGGGAATTCTCCAGTTAAAAGTGTTGCAGAAACCCGGTCAATATTTTTGTTTATTGGGTTGGTTTGCATCCAATTCATTAAAGCTGCAGCAGTTTCTTCCGATCCCATCCAACCGGGTTTCAATTCAGGTATAGAAGAAACATACTGTACCATTTCTGATTCCAGATTTTCTTCCAGAACCGGAACTTCCATATTTCCATGAGTTAGCACCATCATGACGCCACCAGTCTCCAAACTCCAGATATACCGCCAAACCCTTGCTAATCCGGTTGAATCGATATTCTCAGCTCTGATGACTTTCAAACTTTTTCCTATCATCAAGCCAGCTATATTTCCAAATGCAGCACGGATTCCAGCTTTTTCATTAAATAACATATCCAGAGAATCAATGAGTCTTCCCGTTTTTCCATCCAGATAAATGAAAAACTCATCTTCAACTAACACCGGCGGACCTTCTCTTTTGTTAAAATCATAGGATTCAAAATCGGGTTTTAAAACCCAGACGGGTTGTCCGTTGTAAGCAAAAAGTCCTACAGCAGAAACAGGAAAATCGATCTCATTGTATATGCTTTGAACCACATTTACTGAGTCATCCCCGATAAAATCAGTTGTGAGCGATTCATTTTCAGTCTTGATTCCAACCGGGATATTAACCGGGACTGTGAGCAGATCTGTTGCTGAGACAAATATTCGCAGATAATCATTGATTAGTGGCCGTTTGAAATCATAAACCCAGGCTGTTGTTCCTTTTTGATTTTTCAACCCCACGGCTTCAATATTAAATAAGTCTGCATTTGGACTCCATTTTTTTGCCTCTGAAATAGCCTCATCCAACCGGGTTCTGACATGAATAATTGAATCTTTTCGCACCTCGCCAGTTCTGGCATTCAAAGCTATCTGGTAATTAAGTAGTTCGGTAACTTTGGAATTAACCCTCTGTTCAATTGACAAATGGCTTGGTTCCCGATCGAAATAATCATAATAGGTGGCATACCAGTAAAGTGACGTATCCTTCGGGAAAAACTGGGTTTCATGCATTAATGTGAGGTTTCTGCCTATCATGTTTGGATTTCCTATCAACATTTCTCCATCTGCAAGTTCAACTGCAACCGGAGAATCCAGCCAGTTGCCCCGGATCGGTTTTACAAGAATACCCGGTACCTGAATAGGGTAGTTCATTGAAATGGGGATAATCACGTTTCCAATAGAAAAATAAGCTTTATAAACGAATTTGAGTTTATCGTAGGTAATCTGACCCCATTCGGAAGTTCCTGTATCAGAGAGATCCATCGAAAAGATGGCCACTATTTCTTCCTTCGCTTCTTTCCAGTTTAATTCCATATCCAATTCAGTAAATGAAACAGATGCTGAGGCCATATTAAAATTTAAAATATGTGAGGTAAACCCGCTTACAAGAAATTCTTCAACCTTTCCCGGACCACTCTTACATTTTCTATCGGTAGAATAAACTTCAGAATACCAAACTGGTTTAATCAGGTCAGATTCGGAGACGATTTCGGGGATGGCAATTTGGTTTAATTCAAAGTTCTTTTTTGTCAATCTATTAAATGATCCTTCCAAAAAACGCTTCTCCATTCCACCGTAATCTGACATGAACGGTAGTAAAGCCATAGACATTTTAGGCGGGAAACCAGTTTTATAATAGGGTCTAGTTTTTACTTCCTTCCAAATTACAGCTGCAACTTCAGCTGACCCCTTCCAAACCGGAAAAAGCCCTTCAAATTCTTTTTTACGTGCAATAGGCATCATGTCTTCAATGGCAAGCAATAAATTCGTTCCTGAAAACATGACACTCAGCATTTTCCCTGATGACTGGGAAAAATAGGTATACCCCCAGGAATCAGAAACCCCCACGGAATCAACCAATCTAAAACTCTGAACATTCCATAACCGTGAATCTGCTGCCCAATTCAAGGCATACTGTGCAGCTAAATTCTGATTTATTTCTGTCGGCGATGGCGAATTTATAAAAAAGGACAATTCAAGCCCCGAAACTATTCCCCCGCCTGAGATTAAAACAGCATCGGGTATTCCATTCTTATCCTGATCATAAACTCCAATATCATCTCCTTCAGTGTAATCAAAAAAGGGATCACCAACCCGGTTTCCAATCAAGATCACCTGATAAGATCCATCTTCAACATCGGTAAAAGTAAATGATCCATTCGGTGCAATCGCTGCCATCCGGTAGGCGTCAATTAATACATCCAAATCTGTGTTAAATAACGAGACCTCAGACGGCAGAAGTATCAGGTAATCATTTTCCACTGAAAAATCACTGGTAACCAAACCGTTTATTTTTCCGGTTGGAAAAATGCTTGCAGTGGTTATTCCAATTGAAAAGTAATCAAGATCAACCAGAGATAAACTTCGCCCTCCCCAGATTCTAAGCTCATAGGCACTTTCTGATTGTAACTGGAGATTTAAAGTCAGAACAGTTGCAGAATCATTAATTTGGAAAGATAAAACAGGTTGTTCATTTTGATTTTTACTTTTAAAAATCAGATTCACAAATGGAACCGGTGAGGCACCATTGTGTTCATTCCAATCTGCTTGTTTTGTAATATCAATGGGTTCAGAAAATCGAATTGCAAATTGATTCGAAAGTGGAACATTGGTTTTCTTATCAGGTATTGAGGTTGATTTTACATAAAAACTTTGTGCATTTGCAGTCATAACCTGCAGAATGGTGATCATAATATAAATAACCAGCGTTTTCATAACTCCTCCAGTATTTCTACCCAATATTATGACTTTCAGCTCTTATTATCTGTGACAAAAAACACACCAGTTACCCAGACCTCAAACCTGCAAATAATACCAGGTCTGGAATTTTCAAAAAAAAAGGGGGCAAAAGCCCCCTTTAAAAAACAAGTCACGATAACAAGATCAGAATTGAATACTTACCGAATAAATCATGACATCATCCAGAATATCCCGTTGGGAATAGGAACCGTCAAATTTGACCCGGTATCCCATAATCGGGTATGAAATCCCAAATCCGGCTGCAAAGCCTTCATCGGTTTCGCCTCTGAACATATCTTTGTAACCGGCACGAAGCGCAAACATGTCATTCCAGACATATTCAGTACCTACATTAAGGGATTCGTTGTGATTACTTGGACGAAGTGCATCTGTTGAAATAACCAGAGCATTCATATCATCACGATAGACATCCATCGAAACACCGACTCTGAAAAATATTGGCAGTTGCCATTGGTCAGTTTTCAGCAATGCAGCGATTTTGGGATCGTTGCCTGTTGAACCCTGATCGTAATCATAGGATCTGTAAATGTCTTTTCCTTCGTACTGAATATCGAGTCCAAAATTTGAAACCGACATACCCAGTTTTAATCCGTTCCACTGTGAATTATACAGAAGTCCAAGGTCAACGGCGAATGAGTTTGCAACTTCATGCCAGATCTGGGATCTGATATATTTCACAGTTCCACCCATCGAAAACTGATCGGTAAGCGCCTGCGAATAAGTTAACCCCATATACAAATCACGGGCATCAAACTTTTCACCGGTTCCCTCTGGTTGTTCGGGTGTAGTTACGTTGATTTCTCCATAATACAAACTACCAAATTGCAAACCGATTACAGAAACGTCTGAAACCGCGAGCGTTACACCCACCCAGTCATACTGAGTACCGAGCAACCAGTAATTTTTGGAAAAAGCAACTTCATTTTTAGGTTTGGCGCCTAGTGCACCCGGATTCCAATATAAGGCTGAAGCATCCTGTTTATAGGAAACAACAGCACCACCCATACCAACAGCATCAGGACCAACCCCAATGCCAAGGAAGGATACGCCATTTGTTCCATATTTTGCCTGGGCCAGGGCCAGAGAAGCCGACAACACCAACGTGCCGACGATAATAGCTACTATTTTGGCTTTCATTTTGTTATTCACTTTCCTGACTATCATTTAATAATTCCAATTTTGCCTTCTTTTCTGCCATACTTGGATTCAAGTACGTAGAAATACATTCCGGCAGCAACATCAAGATTTTCCTTGGTTTTCAAATCCCATCTGATGGTACCATTCATAAGTCCGCCATCAGCATAGAGCGTTCTGATCATATCCCCTGCTGAAGTAAACAAATAAATTTTGGCATCATTAGGTACATTTCTGAATTCAATTCTACGTTCCCTGCCACCACTGGTAATATTGGAAGGCGGAGGAATTTCAATTGAAGACATAACAACATAAGGATTCGGAACTACCTGAATGTTAAGCATGTCTTGCTTTACAGTTGCGGCTGCTTCAATTTTCCCAACCTTGGTTGTGAATTCAAAAGCATCATTGGCTGCAAATGGTTTGGATGATTTAACAGTCAGCTTCATTGGACGGTTTAAAGACAACTCCAACAATTTCAAATGCCCGATTTCAAGTTGATATCCAAAAAGATATTTTCCATCTGCGGTATTATGAATCACTGTGTAGTTTTTACCGTTAATAGTTTCAATTCCGGTAAAATCTCTGGTAGTTGGCTCAAGTAAAACAAGATTGTCACCAAAACTTAGAGCTCCGTCGTTATCATCGTAATTATAAGGTACGTAGATATATTTAACAGGTTTTCCGGTAGTCAGGTTTGTTACTTTAAATTTGGTTTTATAGCTGGATTCCCCAAATACTCCCGAACCCTCATAACTTGAATCTACTTTTGTTGAAAAGGTTTCAATTTGATAGTCGTAGGGGAAAACTGAATACTGCAGCTTTGTTGTCGCGTCAGCATCAAAATAAAAGTAATTAAATCTCGCAACCAAAGAAGTTGTGTCACCACTAAACCTTACAGTTGAATCTATACGTTCAATGGTCCAGAAATTATCAAATTTCAATCTGACACCATCAAAGATGATATCATCTGAATCTTTTCTGTCTTTAGTCTCTGCATATCCTGGGTTATTAGGAATGTATGGACTCTTGTAAACCACATAAGGTTTATACTCAATGGAATAGATTTTATCTTCAACAAGCGGAAGAGGAACTCCCTTTCTTGATATAATCTTACCATTGTTTTTATCAACCCGGTAGGTGGCAGGTGAAATTGTATTTCCTGATGCATCCTTTAAAACAACTTCTGCTGAATCAACATATTCCGGCCGGCTTAACATTGAGTATCCACCACTGCCATCATAAGTAAAGATTTCTGTAACTCCGGAAAGGTTTTTTACAGAATAACTCACAGTCTTCGGACCTGTTTTTTCATAGAAGTCCAGCGTATCAATTTTTCCGTTATTGTTATTATCAGCTCCATCAGTACGGGTATCAGTAAAAGTAACCTGATACTTGATGTTATCTCTGAGTTTGGATGGATCTTCAACAACAACTGCAACCTTGGAATTCGATGTTGTACCTGCAAGAGGCGTTAATGGGAATGAGGATTCAACCCTGAAACCGGCAGCAAAATCAGTTGGTGTTACCACTGCTGTATTTTGGTCAGTTACGAATTCTCCTGTTAATTCCTGAGTAATGGAATGCGTATTTTCAGATGGGAAGATACCGCTGGTATCAACACCTCTGTCATAAGCAGTTACAGCATAGAAATACCGTTGACCATTGATGACATCATTATCAACATATTTATGCGCTAAGCCAATGACGTCGTTACCCAAATAGAAAGTATATCCACCAGAGGTCTGATAAATTTCAGACAGTGATTCGTAATACCCTTTAATACCATTCAAGGGGATGTCGTATTGGGCAATTGGGATGTAGCCTACTTTAAGACCATCGGCATCCGTTATATTCCGTACATCTTCAAAGTTCATGTCCTTTGATTTGTAAACTTTATAACCTTCAAAATCCTTAACCAATTTACCGTTGCTATCCTTTATTGCAGGATCAACTGATTCTTCAGATTCACGTCCCCAATAAAGGATAACTTGTTTGTCGCCGGCAACTGCTTTCAGGAAAGGCATATCTGGAGCCTGTGGGAACCGGTAGTTGTTGTCATATATATTCTGAACAACTTTACGGTTTTTGTAAAAATCGACCAGGTTTTCACCATAGAGCAATCCAAAACTGAAAGATTCAGTCTGTTTGGAAAGTAGGGGAAAGAAACCGGAACCAAAGGTAAAGTCACCATCGGCTCCACCTTGCGCAACACCGTTAACGATGTTGGAAGGAGTTGAAAAACCTCCTGGCGTCAACCGTGTCCAGAGTGCTTCATCATCAATGAAATCAATTTCATTTGACGGTGCGAAGTAATCAAAAGAAGTCAACCCGATCTGATCAGATTCATCAATATCTTTGGCATCAAAATTAGGTTCACCTGGACTAGCATCGCCACTGTTCTCACCATCAGACAAATCACCGCTGTTGGGAAGGCCATCTTTACCTACGTCATCATTTGCCGGATCCCAGTCACCATCATTGTCAACATTGTCAATACGGGATTCATCAATCATTTTGTCAGAATTCGCAATTCCGGCTTTATAATTGATGTAACTGGTTGGAGAAAGGATGTCAAACAATATAATTGTTGGATCCAGTTTATCCTTTTTGACCTGACGGTAGTGAACATAATAGTTTTCATCAATCAGACCATCAAAGTCGTTGTCAATTCCATCAAGTGCATTCGGGTTTACAGCATCCTGTAATGCGGTAACTCCTGCAACCTTTACTTTTACAATATTACCTTCGGCAAGTGTATCACCTACATGAACCCATTTCGGAGCCATTCCAAGTGTTCCAATTAAAATAGAGTCGGATCCGATTTGAACACGATCTCTTTTATAGTAAACTTGTTTTGGATAACTTCCGATTAGGGTATCCCTTCTGGTAATAGTAACCAGATAATCGAGGGGTTTTACAACTACAGGCAAGAAGTCAGTTTCTAAGAATTTTGTTGAGGCAACTCCGGCATCACGGTCATTGTCGATACCATCGTAGGCATTGCCTGGTGATTCCAGGAATGCATAACCAACATAACCCACTTTAGTTCCAACCCAGTCAGGATTTCTGCTGTTATTCTGTGGGAAATCCCATGAATAAACAAGACTGTTCTGAACATCAAAAAATGAGGCGTCATCATCAGATTCACCCACATGTCTGTCACCGGTTACACCCACATAGGTACCGCAGACGAGACCAAAAATTGCTTTATTGTAATCTAAATCACTGGTATTTGTGATTTCGTATAACCAAAAAATACAATCCTGTGCAAGAAACTGAGCCCATTGCAGTCCTCTTACCTTAACATCAAGACCCAGACCACCTCTGGTTTTATCAGTAGAATCAGGAGTAACATTGAATGGAGCTCTGTTAAACTCTACATCCATATTATCATCCATCACATAAAAGGATTCCTGATCAGATCTGGCTACTTTTCCGAAATAACCATTCCAGAAACCATTCCAGTCACTTCCCTGATCTGGCCAGTTAGGAGGCCAGGAACTTCTATTGTTTGATGTAGCAACATATTGCTGGTCTGCCTTTGCATATCCACCCTTGGGTTCAAAAGTCAGATAACCATCAACACCACCCGGCAAATAATCTTTTGAAGAAGGCCTTGCAAAGTCAGAAATCTGTACCGAGTGAAATACCTTACCACCATTTTTGGTGATCAGATTTTTAATTATCGGGCTATTAAAATCGGTGGTAGCTGGCATTTGAACTTCCAAACCTACCATCAGACTGATATCACCGATGTAACCATTGTTGTTGTAAACCCAGGATCCGCGGGGACCCTTATCTGCAGGTTGCCCTACAACGCCAGCATTGTTAAAAACAGTTTTAACAAGATTTCCGGAGTGAATTCCAAACTTTTTATTTGCAGGATTGCCGTATGACTTAGTAGTCGTCTGGGCAAAAAGGGTCTGTCCTGTAAATAAAAGCATGAACCCCGTTATTAGGAAAAGCTTTGATTTCATATATCTTTTCGCTCCAATTTAAAAATTATAGGTTACGCCGAACTCAAGTCGCCTTGGTTCAGAATAATTCTGTGGGTTCGTATAGATTTCCTTCAGGGTATTGATCCCTTTCAGGTCTGCATCATTTACGATTTTAGAGTTTGTAAAGAAATCCTTTGTATACCCTGTACGGCCAGAATCATCAAAAACATCTTCCTCGTTCAGCGTATCAAACAAATTATAAATTCTGGCATACAAAGAAAGACTACCCGAAGGAAGCTCAATATTGTAATACCCTCTCAGGTCGACATTTACAGCTGATGGTTTGGTTTCACTGTTATCAGATAAAGTTGATACATCTTGTGACAGTCTTGGTGTGTAAGGCTGACCAGAACCAAAAGTCATAATTGAAGAAACGCCCCAGTCTTTCTGGCTGTAGTTAATGGTGGTGTTAACTGTGTGAGTCTGATCCCAGCTAAGCGGAACAAGAGTCAGTTCAGGTTTTCTTCCACTATTAAGTGCGTTGCTTGCAGCGTAAGGATCGGAAGCCGTTCCCTTTGCAATTTGGAAGGTGTAATCCAGAGTAATAGCCAATCCATCTGTCATTCTCTGATTTACCGATAAAATGAACCCTCTGATAAACGCAAAGTCAGCGTTAACTACTTTACCATAAGTATTACCAATGTAGGTAGAAATAACACTGCTTGCAGTTCCAGACAGGTTACGGTAATCGCGGAAATAAAGGGTTGCATCAATTGCGGTATTATCAGTAATCTGCTGATTTAAACCCAATTCCATGGATACGTTTTGTTCTGGCTTCAGATCAGGGTTACCCACATTTCCAACATTTCCGGAACCTTGAGATAATTTGTAATTGGCATTACTATATAATAATTCGAAGTTTGGAAACTGGTAAAAGTGGCCATACGAGAAATAAATTTTACCCCGATCAGTGATTGGGAAGGCAGCACCAATACGTGGAGAAAACTGATATTTTGGTTTTGATTTTTTCCACCAGAATTTTTCAAGTTCAGAAATTGGACGTCTGTTATTGTTCACATCCTGTTCTGCCAGATCAATTTTACCATTTCCGTTGGTATCGTTAAACCGGTTACTTTCTTTTCCTGGTAGGTAAATATTCGGATCAGTAGGATCAGCAGGTGATTTACCAGCTGCATCAAACCAGTCAAACCGTACCCCAAGGTTCAGGATAAAGTTGGTAAACTCAATTTTATCCTGAATATAGGCAGCAAACTCGGTAGGTTTTCTAACGTAGCTGTCATTACTGCTCGACTCTGAAGACGCATACATTGGAACAATGTAGGGTTCTTTTATAGTGGCATCAATGACGTTAATATTTTCCTGAACAGTTCTTGACAGATAATCGATATTGTGAATTTTATATTCAACACCGGTTTTAATCTGGTGTTCATTGGTAACCTGGCTCCACAAATCTGCTTTGGCAGAGTAGCTGTTGGTTTCACGTCTGAACTGGCTCATATCAACGCCACCGACTGAAAAAGTAAACTGTGGTTTACTGCTGTTGGCAAGCGGATCAACATATTTCGAGCTTAATCCATCATATACATAGTGTTCATAAAAGTTGGTAAATCCAGACAATGAAACGGTATAAAATGTATTTGCTGAAATGGTATGGGTCAAACTGGCAATAGCCGTGTAGGAATCTTTGAACCGGTTTAAAGTTCCATCAGGATTATAAACATATCCTCTGTCATACTCTTTCCATTCCCGTGATTCATACATCAGGTTCAGTGTTGATTTCAAGCTCGTAGAAATCGGCCAGGTTAATTTGTTCTGTATGGATATTTTGCTGGAATTGTTCATCTGAACCAACTCATTATCACCCAGGCTTGAAAAGGTAACATCTTTTGTAACCGGATCTGTTCCAATTACGTTATCAACGTTATACTTACGTTTTCCGTAGAGATAACCACCAAAATCAACATAACGGGCTACGAAGAAGAAATAAAGATTATCTTTTATAATCGGGCCGCTGACGGTTCCTTCATAACTTTGAATATTTAATGGATTATAAGTTGATGGCCGGGGAAAAAGGTCATCATTTCCGGTCATATAATCACCAAAATAGGTACCTAAGGCACCTTCATATTTATTGTTACCATCTTTGGTTGACACGTTAATAATGGCAGACATGGCCTGACCATATTCAGCGTTGAAGGCACCAGAAATAACCTGGAGCTCAGAAACGCTGCTTTTATTAACTTCAACCGGAGAAGAGCCGTCATATTTGTCTGTAACAGGCACACCATCGATCATGTAGCCAACTTCACCGGAACGACCACCACGAAAGTGACCTCCGACGTTACCGGCCTGGAGAGAAACGACCTGTGAAATTTCAGTAACCGGCAGGGCAGCAATTTGGTCACCTGAAACGGTAGCTGTACTGGCAGTCTGATCTTTCTGAACCATGGGTCGTTCGGCTGTAATGGTGATTTCTTCGCCGAGAGTCAAAACTTCTGCGGAAAGAGGAACGTCGATACGGGCAGTGAGTCCGGTAGCTACCCGAACGTTACTGATCGTTTTGTTGGTATATCCGACGTACGAAATCCGGATGGTGTAAACCCCCGGCGGTACATTCAGAATGTTATAGTTGCCATCAAAATCGGTTGCGGCACCTAGAGAGGTTCCGATTACCAGCACGCTGGCTCCGATTAATGCTTCACCGTTCTCCTGGTCGGTAACCTTACCGGCAATTTTACCGGATTGGGCAAATACAGCCGACGAGGTTAGCATTGCAAGCAATGCAGTTAAGAACAGACGTCCTATCAGTTTTGTCATCATATGACGATCACTCCACGTATGGTTTTGTCTACGATTTTGTTTGTTGTTTTTCCGTGCCGCACGTTTCCCTAACAATCAAGGTAGGGGAAAATGTGGTATGTGAAGGCGGAAAGTCGTTGTTTTGGATTCTGTGGAACAGTTTTTCAACCGCCAGAACCCCCATTTGGTACATCGGTTGTCTCATGGTGGTGAGTCCGATGTGTTTAGCAAGTTCAATATCATCAAAGCCCAGGATAGCAATATCATCAGGGGCAGTTAATTTCCGGTCTTTCATAGCATTCAGAGCACCAATAGCCTGAATGTCAGAAGAGATAAAAAAGGCTTCCGGTAAATCTTCCCGGTTTTTGTCAATGACTTCAGACATGGCCTGATAACCGGCTTCACGGTTAAATCCGTCTGCTTTTGAATGTTTACTGATTCTGAAATATCGTTCGTAAAAGGGTAATTTTGCTTCTTCTAAAGCCCGGCGATAGCCATTGTAACGCATTCTTGCCGGTTCAGAATCCAATGAAGCATTGATCATTCCGATTTTTTTATATCCTAATTTAACCAGATACCGGGTCGCAACATAGGCGCCCTCTTCATTTTGGACGGTAATCGAATCAAAATCAGGGTGGAAAGTATCAACAAGAATGGTAGGAAGCTGAAGCTCTTTAAGACGGGTATCAAAACCATCAGGAAGTTTCATTGAAAAGAAAAGAATTCCGTCAACTTTTCCCTTTTGGATGGCACGTTTGAGGTATTCTTCAACCTGATTTGTTTGGTTAACACCATAAAGCATGATGTCATAGCCCAAATCAGTGATTTTATCCTGAATACCCTGCAACACTTCAACAAAGAAATAGTTGGTAAAAAATGGCATGATCAGGGCAATGGTGTTGGTTTTGCGTTTTGCAAGACCCTGAGCGTAGGCGTGTGGCTGATAGCTCATCCGGCGTGAAATCTCAAGAATTCTGTTCTTGGTTTTTGCCGCAATCTTGGGGTGATTATTCAACGCACGGGAAACAGTGCCAATTCCAACGTTGGCTTCCCTGGCGATGTCATAAATCGTAACACCCATTTTTTCCTCTGACTTTAAGTATTGGAACTGCTATGGAAAGGCTTCCACAATATTGACAAATATTTTAACGATTGTCAACCGGACTTTCCTGTCTTCTGAATAAAACTTTTCGTTCCAATCAAATTCTAAGGTGACCAATTATGTGATTTGGTAGTCAAATTAAGGTGGAAATTTCCATTTTGCAATAGGAAATGAGAATATTTGACATAATAATTGAATTAATTTCTTGACTTTTTGATCCAATATCTCACCGATTAATGGAAGAAGACAGGATGGAAGAAGGTAACAATCCTTATAACTGAACGCCAAATACTCATATTGCCTTAATTATTAAAGAAAAAGGGCTTCCGCTTTTTACCAAATAATGATGGTCTTTTGACCACTAAAATTTGAATTCAAAAAAGAAGAATATTATTTAATTTGATTGAACGGGAAAAAAGCAGCTAAAAATGGAAGAAGGGCGGATTGGAATTGGAAAAAATCAGTTTTCTTTTAAATTTTTTAGAAGGATAAAATATAATCTGCAGGAAGCAGACTAATTTTAAGATTTCAGGAATTTGGATAAAAATCAGGCGTTATCCCCACGAAGGCGGGGATAACGCCTGTCGCCGGAAGCAGCGGGGAGTTTAACCCATAGGATTAAAAAAACTCGTTTATTCTGAACTTCTGTAAACAATCAGCCGAATGATAATCCGCCCAAGCATCAGAACCATTACCGAGCCAATAATTGACAACGAGAGGGCGTCTGCCATTGGAATGACGCCTGCAGAGCCCGAAAGCCCCAGAATTGCAAGAACAATAATAACCAGATAGGCTTTCCAGCCCAACATAAAAATGACAAACGGATTTTCTCGAAGATTCATGATAAAAATGCCCTTTCAATAATACCGCCACCAACAAGATCGTTCCCTTCATAGAAAACGACCGATTGCCCTGGTGTAACAGCACGTTTGGGTTGTTCGAAAATAATTTCTGTCAATCCGTCCTGACCAATTTTGATCAGGGCCGGATCAGCTGAGTCTTTATACCTGATTTTGGCTTCAACATGAAGTCCCTTCTCAGGGATTTCAGGATACGCGATCAGATTCACCTGACCGGCAAGCAAACGGGTGGTCAGGAGTCCGGTATCATCACCAACGACGACCACATTTTCTTCCGGAATTATCCGGGTGACGTAAACAGGTTTTCCGACTGCAATATTCAGTCCGCGTCGTTGTCCGACTGTGTAAAATGGGTAACCATCATGTTCACCGATAACTTCGCCGTCTTCGGTCATAATTTTCCCGCCTTTGACCTTGCTTTCAAGACCAGGAATATAATCTTTCAAAAAACGATTATAATCATTGTCGGGAATGAAGCATATTTCGTAGGATTCAGACTTTTCTGCTGTTCGCAGACCAAATTGCCTGGCCATTTCCCTGACTTCAGGCTTTGTAAGTTCTGAAAGCGGAAAAAGGGTTCTGGACAGAGCCGCCTGTGAGATCCCCCAAAGAACATAAGTCTGATCTTTTTTCGGATCATTTCCTTTTGACAGGATGTGTCTTTGACGGATTTCATCAAAACGGACTTTGGCATAATGTCCGGTTGCAATGTAATCAGCACCTAGTGCAAGTCCCTTTTTAAGCATGGAACTCCACTTAACCTTTGTATTGCATAGCACACATGGATTCGGGGTTCTGCCGGTCATATATTCACCGACAAAATTTGAAATCACCTCGTCACCGAAATCATCACGGAAATCAACAATATAATGAGGAAATCCATGTTTAACGGCAATACTTCTTGCATCGTTAATCGACTCGAGTGAACAGCAGCCGGTTTCTTTATTGGTATTGCCGCCCGAAATCTGGTAATCCCAGGTTTTCATGGTGATTCCGATTACATCATAACCCTGCTCTTTCAGCATAACGGCAGCTACACTGCTGTCTACCCCGCCACTCATACCCACAACTACGGTTCCGTGCCTGCTCATACGCTCTCTTTTAATTATTCAAAGGTACCAAAAATGGATAAACGAACCAAACGGGCCGGGAATTCCCGGGAGGGGGGGATCAGTTATAAGTTACAAAGTTATAAGTTACAATTGGTACTTGGTGTCACCAATTTAATTTTGAATTTTGAGTTTTAAATTATGAATTGAAGACTTTAATGCAATATATAATGTCACCCTTTTAACCCGCGGCGAGGCCTTGGGCTTCGGGGTTTGAATCCGGTTTTAACTATGATTATCTATAATCCTGTCAGCCTTTCAGGCTTTTAATGCAAATTTCAATTTTGAGTTTTAAATTATGAATTGAAGTTTCTAAATTCCCACTCAATTTTCCCCGCACCCCGTAAAACTTACCCAGTACACCGATTTCTCCTTGTCACTTGTCCCATGTAACTTGTCACCTGCTTTTTGATAACTGCCAAAAAATTCAGTACATTTGAAATTAGAGAATCAATCCGGGAAAAAGGATATGCTATTCAAACGCCCCAATTATAAACGATTTGATCCGCCATTACGGTATCACGATCCATCAAAAGAAGAACGGCAAAAAACTAAAATCCGGTTCTCGAAGAGCAGAGTCCGGTCAAAAAAATCAAACATTATGGTAAGTGCCCTTCTTTTTGCAGCGGTTCTTTACGTCATCTTTTATCTATCCCAACGGTTTTAAAACACAGTTATGCCCAATATTATCAGAATTCTGACCGATCAGATTGCAAACCAGATTGCAGCCGGGGAAGTGGTTCAGCGTCCTGAATCGGTAGTCAAAGAACTTATTGAAAATTGTGTGGATGCCGGTGCTACCCATATAACGGTTGTACTTAAAGATTCAGGTAAAACCCTGATCCAGATATTGGATAATGGTTGCGGCATGTCACCCGATGATGCCAGACTTGCTTTTGAGCGTCATGCAACAAGCAAAATTGAAAAAGCAGAAGACTTACAAGATATCAGAACACTCGGATTCAGAGGTGAAGCTCTTGCTTCCATTGCATCCGTTTCACAATCTGAGCTTAAAACCCGTGAACACGATGCCAAAACCGGAACTTTGGTTCGGGTTGAAGGTGGGATTTTCAAAGCAATGGAACCGGTCAGTTGTGCAGCCGGAACCAATATTACCATTAAAAATCTATTTTTTAACACGCCAGGCAGACGCAATTTTCTAAAATCTGAGCAGGTCGAATTTCGCCATATTTTAGATACGGTTCAGAAATATGCCCTCTTTTATTCAGATTTGAGATGGACATTAATCAGCGATGACAGTCAGGTTTTTGATGTTTTACCGGCAACACCACTCGAGCGGGTGGGTCAGCTATTCGGAGAAAAAGTAAAAAGCCATGTGATTGAGATAAAGGAAGACACAGATCTTGTTTCGATTTCAGGATTTGTTGCTCACCCGACAATCGCAAGAAAAAGCCGGGGCGATCAGTACCTGTTTATCAATGGCCGGGCCATTATCCACAAATCGATTCAGCACGCCGTTTTCAATGCTTATGGTGCTTCCCTTGCCGCCGGAACTTATCCGTTTTATGTGATCTTTTTTTCAATCGATCCGAAACGGGTAGATATCAACGTACATCCGACCAAACAGGAAGTGAAGTTTGACGATGAACGGTCTGTTTATGCAATCACCATGGCCGTTATCCGGAAATTTTTATCCAAACACGATCTGACGCCACAAGTTTCAGGCGGAATGACGCACGTTATTAAAGAAGATGTGGTTTTTGACCCTAACCGCGGATTTGTTGACCAGACCCGGTTTGTTGAACGACCATCCTCCCCAATCAGCAATTTCCCGTACATTGATCCGGCTCAACGGATCGTTTCCCTTCCTTTTGGTTCCGGAACTATTCCGTCCGGCGGAACACACCAACGAACTGAATTTCAGGATTCCAGATTGGCTGATATTCCACGAAGTGTGGGTTCTCCGCTTGAAGTTCTGAGAAGTTTTGCTTCTGAAGTTGATAACTCCGCAATCGGTGAACGGCGGATCTGGCAGGTTCATAATAAATACGTTTTTTCACAAATTGTAACCGGACTCATGATCATTGATCAGCACGTTGCCCATGAACGTATTCTGTATGAAAAAGCCATGAAGGTCATGCAAAGCAGTTCGGCATTTACCCAACAGCTTTTATTTCCGTACACAATGGATTTAACTCCGCTCGATTTTGAACTGATCAAATCACTCAAAGATGATTTGCAGCGGCTCGGATTTGATTTCAAATTTTACAGCGGAAAAACTGTTGTGGTCGAAGGCGTCCCGGCAGATGTAAAACCCGGAGCAGAACAAAGAATCCTTCAGGATATACTGACCCAATACCGGGATTATGAATCTGAATTTCAGTGGAAGGGCCGCCAGAATCTGGCTGCATCATACGCCTGCCGGTCTTCAATCAAAGCCGGTGACCCGTTAAGTCTAGCTGAAATGAATGAATTGATTGATTCCCTTTTTGCCTGTGAAAACCCTTATACCTGTCCGCACGGCAGACCGGTTGTTGTTAAAATGACGGTTGATGATCTGGATTCCCGTTTCGGCAGAAAACATCCCTGGTAAATGAACCTCAAGTTCTAATCACGATTTCATGGAATCAGTTTTGAGTTTTACTCAGGAATTTCTGAGTTTTGAGTTTTTACTGATTTAAACCCATTTTTTATGAAAATCGAAACTTTTACTTTCTTCCGCACCCACCTGATGATCGGTGAAAAACGTGAGTTATTCCCTGTTGTCAATCTCGTTCTAGACAAAGACTATCCGGAACTTAGCCAGACAGACGGACTCAGCGTTCAGATATCAACAGAAAGAACCAACTTTGACGGTGCACCTGTCGTACTTTTTCATATTCAACTTGAACTCGCCGGCAAATTCATCATCAGAAAAACGAAAACCATCGATTATACCGATGAAGATACCGTTCATTTTTTCGAGGATATTTTTTCTGGTGATCCCTTTCTTTTCGCTTTCACTGCACCTGAATTCCTGAATGGTAAATCCAAAAACTTCCAGTATATTTCTGCTTCAGTTGAAGAGGAACAAGGCCGTCTTTTCATCTGGGATATTGAACTTGCCTATACCGATTCTACATCGGCAAGTCTGACCCAGGATCAGGTTGCTGAAAAACTAAAAAAATGGTGGGAAATTGAAGGCAAAAAACTCAATGCTCTTCAGGACACAGTTTCAGCAGAATAAAGAGGTCAATTTTGCATACAGTTAAACTTATCAATTGTGAATTTTATGCACACCATGGTGTCATGAAAGAAGAACACCGGGTTGGCGGAAGATACTCAGTTGATGCAGAAATGAAACTCGATTTCGAAAAAGCTGCCCTGACAGATGATCTCAATGAAACGGTGGATTATGAAACCGTTTACAAACTGATGCGTGAAGTCATCGTTTCACAAAAAGTTTATCTGATTGAAGCCCTTTCCAGACAAATTGCCCAAACCATTCTCGATAGATTCCCGATTGTTCAGTCGGTCATCACCCGGGTGAGGAAAATAAATCCGCCGGTGGGTGGCGTTTGCGATTATGCTGAAGTTGAATATCAGGCATTCAGGTAAATGAATTCAACCCTGACTCAGGTTTATGTTGGAATCGGGTCAAATCTCGGAAACCGGCTTGAGCATTTGAAATCTGCAGTTTTTTTATTCAGGCAACACGGTGAAGTTTATAAAGTAGAATCAAGTCCGGTTTATGAATCAGATCCGGTTGATCACTCCGATCAGCCAGCTTATTTGAATGCAGCTTTAAGAATTGAAACCAATCTGGATGTTTATTCCTTTTTTCGGTTATCCCAGGAAATTGAAAAAGAGAACGGCAGAACCCGTGACGAAGGAAAACGCTGGATGGCACGACCGCTGGATATTGATATTTTATTTTGGGGCAGCTCAGTTATTCAGGATAAAGACCTGAGAATCCCCCATCCGGAAATAGAAAACAGAAGTTTTGTACTGGTTCCGCTAACTGATTTGGATTCAGAAATCAGGCATCCCGGAACCGGTGAACTTTTAAAAAACAGAATAGAATCCTTACCGGATAAACTCAGTCTTCACCTTTTTTCAGATCCGTTATGAACTCAATAAAACCACCAGCTGAACTTCATTATCTTGCCATTGAAGGGGTTATCGGCGCAGGGAAAACCAGCCTTGCACAGATGCTCGCCAACCGGATCAATGCCCGGCTCGTACTCGAAGCTTTTGAGGATAATCCGTTTCTTGAACGATTCTATGATGATCCGGAACGGTTTGCCTTCCCAACCCAGGTTCAATTTCTGATTTCCCGTGTCAGGCAGCAGCAAAAAATTGGTGAATACGATTTATTCCACGATTATGTGGTCTCTGATTACATTTTTGACAAAGACCGGATTTTTGCAACCACGACATTAAAAGCTGAAGAACTTGACCTGTATGACCGGATTGCCTCAACGCTTGAAAGCTATGTGGTTTCACCCGATCTCGTCATTTACCTTCAGTCATCGGTTGACCGGCTGCTCGATAATATCAAATCAAGAAACCGGCTGAATGAATTTAAAATCACCCGGCATTATCTTGAGGAACTTTCTGAATCTTATACGCATTTCTTTTTCAGGTATCAACGGTCACCTGTTCTCATTATCAATACAACTGAAATTGATTTTGTTAACGAACACGATCACTTTGAAGAATTGGTACAGCAGATTTTACACAGGCCTCACTACGGAATTGAATATTATTTACCAAGCGGAGGAAGAAAATGATACGGATTGCCATTTTTGTCATTTGCCTGATTGCAGTCATTTTTATTTTATTTTATGCCATAAAGAAAAGACAACGGGAAAACGGAGAAAAATTCAGAAAACCGTATGACATAAAAGACCGTGAAAAAGTTGAAGATGCCAAAATCAAGGAAGATTGACCCTCCCCAGGGTAAGGAGTAAGCTCTTCCCATATTTGGCTCAGACCCCTTATTTAAATATGTTTTCTTACTCATTCTGCTCTTTACCTTCAGTTCCCTTCCTATCTGCAAAATGCAACGTTTTAATCCTGAAATGTTTTACTTTTATGTAAATTAAAAAACATGCCGCAAGCAGCAGGATATTTTTTTCTTACCGTAATTTAGGTGTCATCCACGCGAAGGCAGGATGTTAATTACAAACATTTACAGAAAAAAAAGGATACCGTTTCCCAATTTCTGTAAGTATAAAGTTTCCTTACACTTTTTCTGATGTGCCCTTACACTTTCAGAAAATGCATTAATTGCATAAACCATTATTATTACATGATTTAACTTTCTGGCACGATATTCACAATAGATTGCAGCAACCGAAAAGGTAAAATCCGTTCGGTTCAGAACAACCATGACAAAAGTAAATTCTAAATTTCTGTTTCTTTTTCTTTTTGCAGCCGGGTTTTCCGGATGTAATCAGGATCCGGTTTCTGTTGAAAGTACTGATAATACTTTCCAGAATCTGATCATCAGGCACGAACAGATTGATCCGGCCAGAAATCATAACCGTGAGGAAATTGATCCGAACGGAAGCATGATTATCACCGTCAATCAGACACTTGGTGTAACTGGTTCAGAAACACGGGAAGTTATTTATTCACTGCGCCACCGGTTGCCGGCACTCACCGGAAGTAAATCAGTAAGGGACTTGAATTTTGGAGATGTTTTTATCAATAGTATCCGGCTAAACCGGTATAACAGTATCATCATTTTACCTGATAGTCTTCAGCAATCGGGTAAACCTGATACTTTGGAGACCACTACCTACTATAGTAAATTCAATCTGAACGCAATCACAAATTCCCTTTCGACTGAAATTACCTTCAGGGCAACCGGATCTGAACGGATCACGGGTTTTACACAAACACTTTCGGTTCCTGAACCAGTCAGAATTTTAAATCTGCCGCAGGATGCTCTGATATCAACCCAACAACCGTTAACGTTACAGTTCAATCAGGATCTGTATGCTGGTTTTTCGGGAATTTATCTGTATCCATCGGGAATTTCAAGTGCTGACAGTGTACATGCAGACACAAGCGGGTTAACGTATCTCTTTACTGATTTACGTCCAACCCAAAAAACCAGAACGATAGTGATCCCGGCAGAATTGCTGAAAAAAATGGTCCAAGCTTTTTCAGCAACTTTTCCAGGAACAGCAGTCAGGTTTGGGATTTCTGTTTATGGCGTTCAGTCAACTTCCTCTGATAAAATACATTCCGGGAAAGAAAACGGAGCCAATTACGAAACGCCTGTTCACATTGTCAGCAATTACAGTTCAACATTCAGACTGATTTCAAATTAATTTCAAACAACCGTAAATAAGGAGCTAACGATGTTATCCCTAAAGGTTACAAAACGCTGGTGTGCAGCTTTGCTTTCCCTGGCTTTTATGCCGGTTTTTGCACTTGCCGGCCCTACTAACGATCCGGGCAGGATGCTTGCCAATATGCAGCAAATGAAAAATAAAATCCAATCCGGACTTCAGATTCGTGAGCAATTGCAAAAATCATCTACAACCCGACTGATGAAAGTTTCTGAAACCGGGTCGATCTCAGGTATCGTTTTCGGAGTTGATGATGCCGATATTCCGACTGGTTGGGTCATGGCCTGGGCTGATAAAAGTTCGGGAGATTCTTCTCTTGGCAATTTCGGAATCAGTACCCTTCAACCAGATGGTTCTTACGAAATTTCTGGTTTGAACCCGGGGTCATTTTACGTTTATGCACAGGCTGACGGTTATATGTCACGGTTTTTCCCAAATGCTGAAGATGCAAATGAAGCAAAACCCGTTTTTGTACGGGATGGAAAAAACACACCGAATATTGACTTCAGGCTTAAGAAACTATTTGCTGGTGCCGGTGCGATTTCAGGAACGATACTTGATAACTCAACCAACCTGCCGATTAAGGGCGCAAGTATTTATGTCTGGTCGGGTCATTTTGGTCCGAATACCGGAACTGGAGGCTACGGATGGGCGACTTCAGATGAAAACGGAAATTATAAAATCCTGAATCTTCATGCAGGCAAATATATGGCTTCTGCCTGGGCAAATGGATATAAATATGAAACTTATGGCGGGATTCAAGATAGTATAAATGGATATTCGATACTTGTGGTTGACTCTGTCACAACCGAAAATATTAATTTCAGTTTGGTTAAAACTGCGTCCATTTCAGGCCGGGTAACCACTGGAACGGGTGAAATTCTTCAGTGGGCAGGGGTTTATGTCTCAACAGGTGATGACAATCCCGTTGATTCACTCACAGCAACTCTTGGTAACTATGGCGGGTATTCATATACAGACAGTGAAGGTTATTATATGGTTGATAATCTGCCGGATGGAGATTACACAGCCGTTGCCGAAAGTTATAGCCGGTGGGGCACAGTAACCGAATGGTACAATGAAAGTGCAACGAAAGAAGCCGCTCAAACCATTTCAATTTCAAATGGGATTGGTGTTGAAAATATCAATTTCACCCTGGATTTCCCGGTTTATACCGGTTCTATATCCGGAAAAGTATTGAATTCAACGGGAAATGGAATGCCAAATTCGAGCGTTGTCATTTATACTCCATTTGACACCGACAGTTCTGATATGACTATGCCTCCAATGGGTAATCATTTCAAATTCTATACCACGACTGATCAGGATGGAAATTATAACTTTTCAGAAATTCCGGATGGCAGCTACTATGTCCGCAGTGACAGTTACAACACCTGGAGTTACGTTGTTACCTGGTATCCGGCATCCGAAACAGAAGAATCAGCTGAACTTGTTACGATTCTGAATGGAGCAAAGGTTACCGGAATTGACATCCAGACCACTTCCAGCCAAACCAACGGAACCATTTCAGGAACGGTGAAAAAGTCAGATGGAACTGCATTAGCCGGTGCTTACATCATGCTGAGTTCAGATTACCGTTCAGGATGGGAAGATGGCAGTGGACGCCCAAGAGGAAACCATCGTGATGGCGGAATGGGCGATCATGGAGATTCGTTGAAATGGAATCCGATCTGGGCAACAGCAGTTTCTGATTCATTTGGAAATTATTCAATCGGTTCCCTTCCAAAGGGAAGTTACCTGATTCAGGCTTATTACTACAATTATAATGACGGAAAAGCTGCAACGATCTGGTATAATCAGTCTGAAACACCAGAAAATGCAACTGATGTTGTTATTACTGGCGATCAAACTGTTTCCGGCATTGATTTTATCCTGACACCAAAAAGTTTTTACGGTTCACTTTCAGGAACGGTTAAAAATAATAGCGGTGAAATCATACCCAACGCCTATGTGGAATTGATTCCTTATTGGGAAGCAATTTCTCCTTCTGATAAATATCTTGGCCGCTGGAATCTGAATACATCGACCGATGCAGAAGGAAAATTCTCTTTTGGGCAACTTTATGAAGGATATTATACACTGGTTGCCTATACCAATGGTGGCTATGTTTACTATCCCGATGCTATTACACCTAATGAAGCAGATTCAATTGTTGTGCTGGCTGACCAAAACACCGACTTAACTGTTACCATTACCCTCAAAAATGCGGGTGCCGGTTCAATCTCTGGAGGCTTTAGTACCGATTTTGAAACGTTGATTCCGATTTCGGGTGTCGTTCTGGCCAAACCTGTTGTAACGATTCAATCCTATCCGGAATCACAACTCGTCTTTTCTGGTGTTGCGAAAGAGGGGATGTATAAAATACCGGGTCTGCAAAACGGGGAATATTATCTCTACGCTTTCTCAGGAATGGCAATTGGTGAATTCTACAATGATGTTTATGACCCGGCACTTGCTCAAAAAGTGGTTGTTGCTGACGGAAAAGAAACCACAGGAATAGATTTCACACTTTCCGGACATTTCTGCGGTGATGGCGGAAACCCCAGTGATTCGCTGAATAATTTAAACGGCGGACGTGTTTATGGTAAAGTTAAAGACAATACAGAAAAAATACTCGGTGATGTTTCGGTTAACCTGATTGATGCAGATGGCGTTGTTATCACTTCAGCGAAATCAAACAGCAAAGGGTATTACGAACTAACCGGGCTTCCTGCCGGTCAATATTCGGTAAAGGCTAGTCATCTTGGAATGGAAATGGTAACTGTTGCTGAACCTATGACGATGAACAAAAACAGTGTTCAATTAGACATTGTCATGAAACCTGCCGGTGCACCAACTAGTGTTGATGATGACTCTGCACTGCCATCCTCCATTCAACTGGTAAGCGTTTACCCGAATCCGTTCAACCCTGAAACGACTATTTCTTTCAGCTTACCTGCTTCAGGAAATGTAACGGTTCAGATTTATAACATGCTCGGTCAGCAGATTACTATTCTTTCTGCCACCAGTCTGAATGCCGGTTTGAATCAGATCAGATGGAGTGGTCGTTCCAATGACGGAACCCCTGCTTCCAGTGGAGTATATCTGTTCAGAATTCTGGCCGGAAATCAGGTCACAACCGGTAAGATGATTCTTGCCAAATAACACTTAACTCTAACCAGCAACCTTTTCCTCACGGAAAAGGTTGCTTTTTTTCAGGCCGATAACTTTGAAATTATGTTAAAGCCGTTCCTCTTTCTTACGTTTCTTTCCTGCCTGGCCACTTACCGGACTCAGGCACAGCCTCTGACACCGGTTGTTATTTCACAATCTGATATTTCAACACTTGGTGGCTGGCCGCTTGACCGGAAATTCTATGGTCTTGTGATTGAAACGCTAACGGCTTCTGGTGCTGATGAAATATATTTCGAGCTGGCCTTTCCCACCCCCGATCTGCTTCACCCTGAATCTGATGATTATTTCGGGGAGCTTTTAAGTTCAAATCCATCCGTTTTTATTCTGAATCATCTGTCAGAGGCAGGCGATTCTGTTACAGTTCTGAAACAAATAAAGCTGCCTGCTTACCGGACGTTTCAACCCTTATCAACCCTTTTCGAAACCGGTCAATCAGGACTTTTTGTTTCTTCAGAAAACCTCTCTTTATTTTCTGGTTTGCTGCCATCCGGTTTTACCAGACCCGAACAGATTTTCATCCCTTTTCCTTCAGAATCCATTCAAAAACCAATTTCATTTCTTGATTTACTCACTGGAAAAACAACGGTTTCTGCCGATAAGGTTTTCATCTATCTTGATCTTCCCGGCGTGACATCCTACGTGGGAAACAGTGCAACCAACAAACCGGCTCCAACCGGATTGCTTTATGTTTCCACTCTCAATGCAATGGCAAATGGCGACTATAAAACCGTTTTACCAACTGGTTTCTGGCTGATCTTTTTTATTTCAACTCTGTTCCCTGCCGGTTTTTTCAAACCAGGAAAAAGAACATTCCTTCCTGCATTTACTACATTTTTAATTCCATTGCTAACCGGAGTATCCCTTTTCTTAACCGGATATTTCTTACCAAACTGGTTTTATTTTTCATTCCTTCTACCTCTTGTACTTATACTCTGGTCGGTTTGGCTAAAAATTCAAACCCAAATTCATCAACCTGTTCAGACAGCTGCCCCGGTTATTCAATCATCTGATACAACCCAGGAAGTTTCAGATCTGAAATACCGGCTGAATTTTTATGAAAACCTGTCATCAGTCATCCCGGACTCCCTTTCAAATGCCATTGTTTCTTCTGAAGGATTAATTTTTCACACTTCATCTCCAGTTAATGAACTCCTGAAAAAAGCAAAAAAGGTTGCAGAAACCGACATTCCTATCATGCTTTTCGGAGAATCGGGAACAGGAAAAGAACGGCTTGCCCGGTTTATTCACAACCAGTCTTCCCGTGCAAAAAAACCATTTATTGCGATCAACTGCGGATCATTCAATGATAATCTGATTGAATCTGAACTTTTCGGTTATGAAAAAGGTGCATTTACAGGCGCTTTGCAATCAAAACCAGGCCGGTTTGAACTCGCAGACAGCGGAACCCTTTTCCTGGATGAAATCGGTGAAACCTCACCCGGATTTCAAGTCAAATTACTCAGAGTTTTACAGGAAGGTGTTTTTGAACGGGTCGGTGGTGTAACGCCAATCCGGGTTTCGGTCAGGGTTATTACGGCAACCCACCAGGAAATTAACAAGCTGATCGAAGAGAAAAAATTCAGGGAAGACCTGTTTTACCGTCTGAACGGATTTGTCATTTCCATACCACCACTCAGAGAACGGCCAATGGACATTGAAGCCATTTTTGCCGATTTCCTCAGACAGCAAAAGCCAGACATGAAATATTCTGAGGCATTGGTTGCTTTTCTTTGTCGCCAGGAATGGAAAGGAAACGTCAGGCAATTGCTTTCTGCAGCCGAACGGGCAGTTGTTAACGCTGAACTTCGAAACCGGAAATTCCTGATTCCCGATGATTTTGAACTTCCTGATCAGAACCACATGCAAACCGGTTCTGCAGACGGGAAAGCCCTTCAGGTTTTGGCTTCCTTCCGTACCCATCAATTCAAACACAGAAGTTTTTCTTTGGTTGCTTCTGAACTTGGCATGCACCGGGTTACAGTTACCGATTATTTCCGCGGCTGGCTCATCAGATTCTATGCTGAAACAGGTTCTGCAAAAGGAGTTTACAACCTTTTCAAAGCCGACAGACCCATTGAAGATGAGGAAAATTTTCTTGCACGGATTCAGGATTATCTGGATGGCATTCTTGAAAAAGTGGATGCCGGACTTTCATCCGGTGAAAGTGACACGCAGATTCTTCAATCACGTTTTAAAAATTTGCCATCTCAGTTTGGTTCGGATCTGATTTTTTTAATTGAAAAACGAAGAAAGGATTCAAACCGGTGAAAATTGGGATTTTTCTCTTTCTTTTCAGCTGGTCAACATCCTTCGGTCAGTCAACCGACCCGGATGTGACTTTTCTTAAAGGGAAATCTCCGGTCAGGTTATCTTTTACCCTTTTGCCATCCGTAACTTCCTTTCGCAATCAATCCCCCTTTGTCTGGACCGGGCTTTTTGGTCAGGTTTCATGGAATCAATTTGTTGTTGAAAGTCAGATTTTCCTGAATCATAACCAGTCGTTTTCTATTAAAAACCCGCCACTTCTGATTAACCTTCCAGCACAGGGAACTATTGCAAATCCGTCTTCAATTGTCAATCCGCCCAATTCTCTGGATTTCCAGTTTCCTTTATCACTTGGTGCAAAATGGACGTCTGGTCAGTTTTCCCTTGCCGGATCGATGGCTTTACTTTCAAAAAAAACAGTGATTCAAAATCCGCAGATCATCAATCTGGAAGAAAATATTTACAGTGTGAGCTGGAAACCTGAAAATAAATCGGCTGTATCCGGAATTTTTTCTTTTTCGGGATCGTGGAACTTGAATTTGCTAACTTTCACAGCCGGAGTTAATGGACTCACCGTTCCGTTTTCATCAAAAACCGATACGAGTTATCAGATGAAACCGAAACTGAGTCCCCTTTTCGGAATTGTATTTGGAACCAACGGAATTCAGGCAGAAGCAAAATGGATGTCGTCCAGACTGGGATTTTCCATAAAATCAAAAGAATCGTTACAGGTATTTGGGGATGTAAGACCTGAAATAAAACTGGGTTATGAAACCGGAACTTCCCGGTTTTCCTGGAAGCGAGCTGGATTCGAACTTTCATTACCCCTGACCCGGATCATTACCTTGGTCACTGCAGGAGATTGGGTTTTCGGAAATAAACAGTCACTTTCTGATCAGAATTTCAGAGATTTTCTCACGCTTCAGGCAGCAAACCAAAAACCCATTCTTGCAGCCTCAACACTTTCGATTGGTTTTACTTTTTCTTTTGATGCGTCTGAACGGAACATTCCGGTCAGATTAATGGATTCCCGTTTTTACCAGAGTTCAGTTTATACTGCCAAACGTTCCTTCTATACCTACAATCCGGTTGGAACGGTTGATTTGTATAATACCAGTGAAGATCCTGCCGAATTTGAACTGGTGATCCGTTCAAAAAACAAACTGGCTTCTTATCAATCTGGAAAAGTGACATTAGCCCCATCGGAACTCAAATCGGTTCCGGTTTTTCTTTATTTGCCCGACACTTCACTTTCCGGAATTCCGGTCAATGATCAAATGGAAGTTTCCGCAGAAACAGAAAATCTTCAAAAACGACTCACAACCTTCCCAATCACGGTTTATGACCGAAATTCGTGGGATGGCGATACTTACAGTCTGAAATATTTCCTGTCGACTCAGGATCCTGATCTGCTCTCTTTTTCCAAGTCAGCTTACCTGTCGGCTCTGAATGATTCTGAGGCTGATTCTTCCCTTAATCCATCCCTGAAAATTCTGGAACGGTTTCTATCGGAAGCCGGCGAAAAATTGCGGTACATTCCTGATCCAACCACAACATTTGTTACAGACCGGGTTCAATATCCTGCTGAAACGTTACGGCGCAGGAGCGGCGATTGCGAAGATTTGGTTGTTTTTGCAGCAACAAGTCTGATGACGGTTGGGTTTAATTGTGCTGTGGTTGATATCCGACCAAAATTACCGGAAAAAATTCCAGCGCCAACGGCAGCCTCCGGTTCTATCGGCCATGTTTTTTTACTTGTTGATACCCAGATTCCTGTCGTTCAGGCAGGACATACGGGTTTGGGCGAATTCCAGTTTGTGACACGCCGGAATAAGACGGGTGAGTTCACGATCTGGATTCCGATTGAAACGACGATTCTTTCTGAAGGATTTAAAAAAGCTTTCACTGAAGGAGTCCGCCAGTATTATGATGAAGTTATCGTTAATAGCGGGGTTGAAAAAGGCCATGTGCAAATCTATGATTTATAAAACAATCGTCTTTCTGTTTACTTTGGTGCTTTCAGGATTTTATTCTGAAAATCTGTCTGCCCAGGAAAAACTCTGGATCAAACTTGAAAAGGGATCGGCTCTGGTTTTGAATCCGACCACATCAGAATGGATTCCTCTTTCAGCAAAAGATCAAATACCAGCTAAAACGGTTTTGTTAACCAAGCCAGATTCAAAATTGCTGGTTTTCAGGGAAACCACGGTATCAGAAACACCTGCAAACGGGTATTTTTTCGCAGAAGATTTGTTTCCCAAAACACGGAATGAACTCGTGAGTGCTCTGGTTCGGATTGAAACGTCTCAACTTCCGGCCGGTACCCAACCCGGAACCGATAAACCGGTTGTGGGTTTAACCTATGGCAAAGAAACAGAAGCTGAAGGTCAAAAACCTGAAATTCCTTTTCTTTCGGAAAGATTAAATGCCGTTTCCTGGTTCACCAAACAGAAAAAGTACGATAGTGCCCTGCTTTCCATCAAACGGATTCTCATCAAATATCCCGACCTGTATAAAAACCCGGATCTGGTTAATGGTTTGCTTGAACTTTATGAAAAGCTCGAATTATACGGATATCTGTATGATGAAAGCAGCCGGCTGATGACTAAAAAGACAGCAGCCTCATTTGACCAGATGGTTATAAAATGGAATGACCTGGCGAAGAAAAAACTGACGGGCCGGGGGGAACAGTGATACGCTATTCGGGTTACGTGGTACGCGAAACCTAGATACCGAAATGGTCACTGAATTTTAATATTGCCAGGATTTTATTTGAATTAAAAACTCCCCTCCTTTTGTAAAGGAGGGGAAATCAGTCGAAAGACTGATGGGGTGGTTTTCTTTGGATTCTGCGATAACCGCCAAACCACCCCGGCTTCGCCACCCCTCCTTTAAAAAAGGAGGGGAACTTTATTCCTATTATTCTTCCCACTGACCATTTATCACTGACCAAGTACCACGATAGCATACCACGTTTAACTTCCAACACATAACTTATCCCATTTAACATACCGTGTAGTTCTTATAACTTTTAACTTTGTAACTTATAACTTCCTCCGGCCTTTTCCCTTCCTGCGGAACTAACCTTATCTTTGAGGGTATAAGTATCGAATAATTCAAGGATTAAGTCATGATTGACTTCCGTATGATGATCAATGGTTCTATTCCCGGTGGAATCTGGGCCTTTTTTATCACCTATTTTGTCATAATTGGTATAATAACCTACATTTTTTACAGCAGTGACCTGATGACCCGGTCACGGTATATCAAAAACGTAGTGTTATCAACAATTGCAAGTTTTTTCCTATATAGTGTGCTTTTGCTGCTTTTTCCGGCAAAACCGATCATCCCAAATGTGATTATTGCACCTGTTTTTTCTGAGAATTTAACTCCTGTGCAGGAAGCTTACCCTTATTTTCTGAATGAAATTCTCAGAAAATCCTACCCGGGAAAGTACCACGCTGTCGATAATGAATCGGTTGACCGGTATATCAATTCCCATGGCTGGACGACTCAGGATTCAATTCTCGAGCATGTGAGATATCACAACACTCATTTTGTTGTTTTTCCTTCCATCCGACCTGATGGTGGTTGGGATTTTGATATGTACGACACCCGGTATGGCGATATAGAAAAATATGCCTCCTTTTCTGTAAATGCTGACCCTAGCTTTGAGCTTCAACTTGCTGATGGGGCGAATCAGATTTTACAGCAACTTTATCCCAAACTCACGATTTCGCAATCCAAATTAATTGAAGGACTAACCGCTTCTTTTCCTCAGGAAAAATCGCGACTGGCCAATTTCCTGAAAATTAAAAAGTGGATGAGTACAGGTCAGTATGAAAAAACAGCATCTTTTGCCGATTCTCTAACCAAACTGGATCCTGTTTTTGGGGTTTACGATTTTTACCTGGGCAAGGCAAGTTTTGAAATTGCGAAAGTGACTATTCTCGATCAGGCAAAACGACAGGAGCTGCTTTCAAAGGCAAATTTCTACCTGCTGGGTGCCGTAAAAAAAGATACACTCAATGCTGAATACATGAATCAGCTTGCCGATTTGTATTTGTTCAACAGTGATTTTGAAAATGCCGACAATGCGGCAAAAGCCGGCTGGTTTATGGATCCGTACAATTATAAATCGTACCTGAATATTGGCCGGCTTCATAAAAGTCGTTGGCTCAAGTTTGAATTTTTAAATGGCGAATTGTTCAAAACTCAGGGCGGACTTATTCGCCGTTCTCTTGACTTGAATCCCTTTTCTTCAGAATCGTATTTTTTCCTTGGACTTTTACTTGAAGATGAACGGGACATAGAAGACATCAAGGGGGGCCGGGCTATTGAACATTATGAACAAGCCGTTGACCTCAATCCGAACTATCTCGATGCTATCACCAATCTTTGGAAACTTAAAATTCTCGGCCGGGATTTTAGTAACTTTCGTTTTTATTTCAACAAAATGCTGAGTTTATCGCCTGAAAATCCCGATGCGTTGTTCTACATGGGAATGAATTTCTATTACATGAACAATCAGGATTCTACCATTTATTATTTTACAGAGAATCTGAAATTACGTGAAAACGGAAATGCTCACATGTATCTGGCTGCCGCCTATGAAAATGTGAGCGACACCGCCAATGCCGTGAAACATTACGTTGCCAGAGTGAAAAGCAGAGTCAGCGAGACGGACAGAATTGCTGCCAGCGCCTACAAACGGATCAGAGAACTTGACGCCAATACCTGGCGAAAACTGAATAAGGAAATTCCACCGGTAATTGAACAATGATCCTCACCGTTAACAGGAAATCATGGAATCTGGATTCAGAATTCATCATTCTCGGGATTCTGAATGTCACACCTGATTCTTTTTCGGATGGGGGAAAATTTCTCGACTCTGAAAATGCGATTGAACATGGACTTCAGCTTATTGAACAAGGTGCAGATTGGATTGATATCGGTGCAGAAAGTACACGCCCGGGAAGTGATCCTGTATCAGCTGATGAGGAATGGAACCGTGTTGAACCTGTAATTTCAGGTTTACTTTTACGTAAACCTGAACTGATTCTCAGCATTGATACTACAAAAGCCATCATTGCGAAAAAAGCAGTACTTGCAGGATGTTCAGTTGTCAATGATATTTCTGGCGGCACTTTTGATCCTGAAATGCTCGCAACAGTTTCAACCCTGAATGTTCCCTTTATTCTTATGCACACGGGTGGTCAGCCTAAGACCATGCAGGAGAAACCGGTTTACCAGAATGTGACTGCTGAAGTGAGAACCTTTTTACAAAAACAGGCAGAAAAGGCAAAATCCGCCGGAATAACATCGATTATTCTGGATCCCGGTTTTGGATTCGGAAAAACACTTGAACATAACTATCAGCTTTTAAACGGACTCGATCAGATTTGCAGTTTGGGATTCCCTGTTCTGGCAGGCATTTCAAGGAAGAAAATGATTGGTGAAGTTACGGGCAAACGTCCGGAAGACCGGGTAACCGGTTCACGTACTGCCGAAACCATTGCTGCACTTAAAGGCGCACGCCTTTTTCGGGTTCACGATGTTGCTGAAACCCTTGACATGACCAAAGTCCTCTCTGCCTACCTGAAAGCAGGTCAGAACAAATGACCCCTTCAAATCTGAAAATTTCAGTTTTAATCCCAGCCTACCAATCGGCCGATTCACTTCCTGTTTTACTCCCCCTGATCAAAATGGAATTTCCGTTTAATGACATCCTGGTTGTGGATGATGGCAGCACTGACCGAACTGCTGAAATGGCAAAGCTGGCCGGATGCCGTTTTTTCAGAATGGAAAAAAACCAGGGAAAAGGTGCAGCAATCAGTAAAGGGCTTACCCTTCTTTCGGGTTCTGATTGGGTAATCTGTATGGATTCTGATTTGCAACATGATCCGAAAGAACTTCACAATTTTATTTCAGCAATTCAGAAAAACGAATATGATCTTATCATCGGGCACCGGCATTTACATCACACGTCAATGCCAGTTACCCGTCAGATCAGTAATTTTTTAACCAGTAAACTGATCAGATTCCGGCTCGGACACAAAGTACCGGATTCACAATGTGGATACCGGGCCATCAGAATGAGCAGCGATATTTCAAAAAGCTGCAAAGAAACCGGGTACATGTTTGAAACTGAATATCTCATCAAATCGTCACTTTCGAAACGCCGAATCACCTGGATTCCAGTAAAAACAATCTATAATTCCAGTAAAAGTTACCTGCGTCCTTGGGTCAATACTCAAAAATTCATAACTTTGTGGTTTCGATCGTTTTTCTGGAATTGAATGGCAAATACCTTTTACACCAAAGCACGTACTGAACTGATTGCCATCCTGCGAAAAAAGGGCATTACCGATGAACAGGTAATCGCCGCCGTCAATTCTGTTCCCCGTCATGAATTTGTTCAATCCAGCCTCATACACCGGGCGTACGAAGACGTTGCACTTCCCATCGGTTTAGCACAAACTATTTCCCAGCCGTTCACAGTTGCTATCATGAGCCAAAGCCTGCGGGCAAAACCGGGTTTCAAAATCCTCGAAATCGGTACGGGTTCCGGTTATCAGGCCGCCGTTCTGAAGGCCATGGGGTGTCAGGTTTTTTCAATTGAACGCCACCTCGACCTGATGAACAAAGCCAGAACTACCCTCGAACGTCTTGGCTACGGCATTGCCTGCCGGTGTGCTGATGGTACACTCGGGTGGAATCAATATGCTCCCTTTGACGGTATCATTGTAACGGCGGGCGGACCAACAGTTCCGCCAAGTCTCACCCGTCAATTAAAGATCGGCGCCCGTCTGGTAATTCCTATCGGAGATGATAAAGTTCAGAATTTGCATGTGATTACCCGTTTATCAGAAGAAGAATTCCAAACTGAAACTATTGAGGGATTCAAATTTGTTCCACTCATTGGCAAAGAAGGATGGGTTTCCTAAGTAAAACCCGGTTTATTTATATAAGGATTTGTATGGAATTTATTCAGTATCTGATTGACCTTGTTCTCCACCTTGACGTTCACCTTAACGAACTTATTCTGATGTTCGGCGTGTGGACTTATGCCATTTTATTTCTAATCATTTTTGCGGAAACCGGCCTGGTAATAACCCCGTTTCTTCCCGGTGATTCCCTATTATTTGCCCTTGGTGCCCTGGCTGCCGGAGGTGCTTTTCACCTAGAGACCCTCATGATTTTGCTGACAATTGCCTCAATTGCAGGTGATACAACCAATTATTCCATCGGGAATTACCTTGGGCCGAAGGTTTTCCATTTTGAGAATTCCAGGTTTTTTAACAAAGATTATCTGATGAAAACTCACGGTTTTTATGAAAAACATGGCGGAAAGACCATTATTCTTGCAAAATTCCTGCCTATTTTCAGAACGTTTGCCCCGTTCGTCGCCGGAATCGGAAGTATGACCTATCCCAAATTTATCATGTTCAATGTCATTGGCGGATTGGTCTGGATAAACGGATTCCTTCTTCTTGGCTTCTTTTTCGGCAATATTCCGTTCGTAAAAGAGAACTTCGGGGTTGTTATTCTTGCTATCATTTTCATTTCGATACTCCCTGCGGTTTATCAGGTTGTAAAGGCGAAAATGGCGAAATAAGGAAAAATGCATTAACCACAGAGAAACACGGAGTTAAACACAGAGGAACATAAAGTTTTTTCTGATTTTAAATTCCGGAACATTAAAAATGATTTTCTCTGTGAAACTCTGAGATAAACTCTGCTAACTCTCTTTAGACCCGTGCGATAGCTTGGGTGTGGAAAAATGCTTTTAACACAGAGGTCACAAAGTTTAAACACAGAGAACACGGAGTTTTTTTAAGGCTAATTCAAAAATAAAAAATCGAATTTCTCTGTGAAACTCTGTGAAAAATTCTGCTAACTCTCTTTAGACCCGTGCGATAGCTTGGGTGTGGTTAAATAGTTTGATTTATAATTTAAAAAGGAAAATAAAATGAGTCTTTTGGTTGTGGGTTCTGTCGCCCTGGATACCATCGAAACCCCATTCGGAAAAGCTGACGATGCACTTGGTGGTTCGGCTACCTTTATTTCAGCTGCTGCCTCTTTTTTCATGAAAGATATTTCTCTGGTAGGTGTTGTCGGAAGTGATTTTCCGAAGGAGCACATTGCTTTTCTTGCCGGAAAAGGAATTAACCTCGATGGACTCCAGATCATTGAAGGCGGAAAAACCTTTCGCTGGTCAGGCCGGTATCATTTCGATCTGAATACCCGCGATACGCTGGATACCCAACTTAATGTATTCGAAAACTTCAATCCGATCATACCGGAAGCAGCAAAAAATGCAGAATATGTCGTTCTTGGGAATATCCACCCGGCACTTCAGCTTCAGGTTTTAGATCAGGTTAAAAATCCGAAATTAGTTATTGCCGACACCATGAATTTCTGGATCAGCGGTGCTTATGATCAGCTCGTAAAAACACTTGCCCGCGTTGATCTCCTTTCGATTAACGATTCAGAAGCCCGTGAACTGGCAAAAGAACATAATCTGGTGAAAGCTGCCCGAAAAATCATGGAAATGGGTCCACACACGCTGATCATCAAGAAAGGTGAACACGGCGCCCTCCTTTTCACCTCCGATTCCATTTTCAGTGCTCCTGCTTATCCGTTGGAAGATATTTTTGATCCGACCGGCGCCGGTGATACTTTCATGGGCGGATTCATCGGTTACCTTGCCAAACATGACAAACTCGATTTGGATCACCTGAAACGTGCAGTTATTTACGGTTCAACACTGGCGTCCTATTCAGTTGAGAAATTCTCACTTGAAAGACTTCAGAACCTGACCAGTAAAGAAATTGAAAGCCGGTATCGGCAGTTTAAGAATTTGAGTCAGTTTGAGGAATAGGAATTCTGGCAATGGTTAATTGTGAATGGTTAATGGTTAATGCGAAAAACCAAATCTGCAGTGCAGAATTGGTTTTTTGAAGGAAAGGTTTTCGACTTCCGTCCGGAATAAGAAGGTGCGAATAACAGGTTCAGTGGCCGGACGGGGTGTGCTCTTTACTCTCTTTTTCTACAAACAGGCCACCACTACGTGGTTAAAAACCTCATTTTCCGCACTATACCGTATGCTTCGATACGTCCGTCGAACGATGGGCACTCAGCATGCCCCCCACTGACCACTTATAACTTGTAACTTATAACCTACTCCCCTCACATTTTCTTCGCTAAAATCACCACCGTTTTTCCTTCATGAATTTTCCCGCCAGCCGGATTCATAAATTCGGTTAGGAAAATATACGGTCCGATAGGGGCTATTTGTCCATCTTCTTTTTTTCCATCCCAGAAAATGACGCCTTCTGGTCCGGAAAGCGACCAGGGTTTTAGTTCTTTGATTTTTCTGCCCAGCCGGTCATAAATAGTGACGGATGCAGAACTGACCGGTTCTGAAAACCGGTAATGCAGTTCACAGACATCATCTCTGCCATCTTCATCCGGTGAAAAAGGATTTGGACTCACCCAAACTGATGATTTACTTCCCCCAGATTCCGGAAGTTTGACTGAATTGGATTTCCCGGGAGTGCCGCCAGCCGGATTTACCGATGATGACCAGTTCAGCGGATCGTTTGCATTGCTATTCAAATTCCGCCGTTCAAGAGCAATACTTTTCGTTGTTGCAAGTTCCTTTGACTGCCATTTTGCGGAATAAAAAACCGAATCAACAACACTTCCCCACTGGTCTTTTAGTATCACAGCATCCCCATCTGCATTCAGATTCAGGGAAGATACATTCAGAATGCAAACGCCCGGATTCCCCTTTAAATCTGAGAACTGATCGAATAATCCGGAATCGGCTGAAATCACGCCAAAATCGCTGGGCTGAATACTGAATTTTGAATTTATTTTGACCATGTTTTGATTTCCGGTTTCGCTTGGTCTGTCTCTGATCGTCCAATTTTCAATGGAAACAGCTTCCGTGCCGGGATTGTAAATCTCAACGTATTCTGAGTGGTCGGGTTTCCCGTCATTTCCATCCTGACGCGGATCAAACAGGATCTCCGAGATTTTTACAATTTCTCTTTTTACTGATGACTTAACGTCAACTGCCTGAATATCATCATCCGGATTTTCATCTTCCGGCAAGGAAAGCTGAACCAGCAGGTGTCCGGTTTCTGTCCATGCCCACGATGCAGTAATCGAAATTTCGGCAAGCGCACCCATATCAAGTTGCTCATCTGAACCCGAAAAATGAGTTAATGGTGTTTCAGCATCCGGCAGTAAATCCTGATTGGTATCTGCCCAAACAGAAAGTTCTGGGAGGGCAATCGGGTTTTTCCCCCGGTTTTGAATCCTGAAAAAAACAGTTTTGGTCTCTCCCGGACGTAAAATAACCGGTTCTGAGTTTAGAATAGCGACATTATTCTGAAAGGGAAACCGGGAATTCTTTTTGCCTGGTGTTCCCTGTTGATCCCAGGATTTCATCCAGTTTTCTTTTTGTGCTGATGGAAATTCAGGTTCGGTTTTTTCAACTGAAAAATCGGTCAATGGTTGACTAAACCAGGCAAACCGGTAAGTCAGACTATCAATCAGAATTCCTCCGGGAGCAGAAATCTTAATGACATCACCGGTATCCTTCATGGCTGGGAGGGTTTTTATCCACCATGCTTTTCCCGATTTCAAGAAGGATGAAACTCCGGTCGTATCTCTGAAAAGGACACCATAATTTCCTGGTTGAATTACCAGATCAGAACCACGAAGCGTAACTTTCCCTGCGGAAGAAGAATTGGCGATCTGCCAGCCATCCAGATAAACCGGAAATGGAGATGGGTTAAAGAATTCAATAAATTCAGCCGACTTGTCACCAGCTGGAAGAAACTCATTGATCAGCAGGCATCCCGGTTCAAACGGAATCTGAAGTGAAAGTGTATCAGATCCTGCAGACAAATCGGGATTTTCAAACCGTGCAAAAAAGCGAGTTTCTCCCGGAATTGTGAGGTTGGAGACAAACTCAGTAACCAGTGAATCTCCAAACTCTAAAGTGATTCCAGCTCCAAGTGGCGTCATAGATAAAAGCTGTCCGGCGTGACCAGGTAAAATTTGGTAAACGGAAACATTTCCAGAGTCAATGCTTTTTCTTCCCTGATTCACAACTTTCATATTCAGGGTTACCGATTTGTTCTGCTGACCGGTAAGTTCAGAAATTCTCAAAAAAACCTGACTTTTATTTTCGGATGGAAGCAAACTGTTCTGCCATCCCGGGGTGCCGTGATGTTCCTTTGATTTTCCCCAATTTTGAGACTTATTATTCACTTCCGGCAGGATTTTTTCTAAGCTGATGCCATTTCCAGGATCGGTTAACCAGATAAGTTTATCCAATGTATCACCAGAAACGGAAAGTAAAACCACACTTTCTGACGAATTTTTCATCACCAGCGGAAGGTTACTGACTGCCTGAACGGAGTTAAGAGTATCCTCAATTCCGTCATATAACTTTATCGTTTGGGTGTTGTAAAGCGGGTGGTGAACCAGAATCCGTTCTCCCGGTTGAATGAATCGTTTTCGTCCCGAAATCAGAAGGTCAGTTTTTCCGGAAATGAGCAGACGGATTTTACTCAAGTCGCCCGTCCGATTTGCTTTGGGATTGAAAAGTTCAACAAATTCATTCAACCCATCTGTTCCCTCCGGATTTGGCATGAGTTCAGACAAGGTCAAAGCTTCATCTGAAACCGGCCAGAAAACTTCAAATTGAAACGAAAGTGTGTCATTTTGTGGATTTGGATCTTTTGCCGACTCCAGTTTTAAATCGATGCGGTAGTAACCCGGCTGGGATGGAATCACCGGAATTGAAATCTGCTTTTCACCGGTAAAAGGAGAAAAGGTCTGCAAAACTGTTTCAGAATTGAACTGCCAGTTGCCGGCATCCCAATAATAAATCCGCCCAAAAATTGAAATGTTCCCCGAAATCAAATCCCTGCTTTTCAGGTTGGCAATGACCTTAAATTCAGTCTCGGTTTGTATAAAATCCGAATCCGTCAGAACAGAAAGTAACTGAACATCACCCGGAATTCCGGATTTAAGGTTTACCAAAACCGAAACGGAATCATTTACCGGATTTTCATCACCGGAAGTGATCAGTTTAAAAAGAAAGCTTGAAGTAGAAGAACCCGGGAAAACAGAAATCGTGATCGTGAGTGAGTCATCAGGTCCGGGTGGTGAAATTCCGGATTCTGTTTCACTGAGCGGATTTCCACCATCATCCAGTTCCAAAACTTTCAATGTGACCAGATTTGGATGTTGCAAACCCGGATTACAAATTCTGAGTTCTGTAAAAATAGAATCTCCCAGCCAGGGATTTTCAGGTTTATAGCCAACAAGCTTCAACCCAAGATCTGTCAATGGAATGCCCGGAACGGAATTGAAATTTCCCGGCGATCCATAAAGCCAGTTGGATTGTTGCCAGTTTTTAGCTGGAAAATGATCGGATCCGGGTCCTGCAGAATTTCGCTTTTCGATGGAATAACCAGATGGAAAGTTGGTAGGTAAAGTCCATGATAACCAGGAAAGCGTATCTTTTCCATCCGCTGAAAGCAAAGCCAGATTGTCGGTTGAATTCCCGAGTCCGTTACCAATGGATGCATTACTGGTTTTGTAAACTGGAATCCCGGCTGGCAGAATATCATTGTACTGTCCTGAACCACCTGGCTCGAAATAATCACGGTCCAGAATAACCGCAAATCCGTTCGGTGCAAGTTTGCGTGGACCCCAGACATGAATCAGGCTGGAAAGGGAAAGATTATCCTTAAGTTTCAGGTCTGAAATATCAACAGAATCTGTTGGTGATAGATTATACAATTCAACAAACTCGGCATCAAATGAAACAGGTTTTGGCATCACCTCCGTGATGACCGGCTGAGCAACCAAAACCGGGGAAATTCCGGTTGCCAAAAGGAACAAAAAAAAGGGGACTTTCATAGTTACAAGGCTCCAAATCGCTTTCTGATTATCCATTCAATTGTTAAAAATGCAATGATCAGCAGAAACCAGGTAAGTGATTTCCAGGCATCGTGAGATGTTTGATGCCAGTTCAGTTGACCGGTTTTTCCAAGCTGTAACCTGATGGAATCCAGGGGAGGAATTCCAACCCAGGTTTTACCGCCATGTCCCGCAATCCAGGGAGAAAGCGGATCAAGTTCGGCGGATTCAACTTCCTTTTCCTCATTTTCAGGCGGTTTCCGGTAACGACCTGATTGGAAAACCGGAGAAGATCCGGAACGGGTCACCGATAACGTCCAGGAAGATTCAAGAGAATCAGGAACCGGGAGACGGACTTCAAACCATCCATTTTCGAGAACTTCCATTTTCTGGAGATCCCCATTTTTCCATCCAAAATCCAACCGGAGGGAATCGGGTTCAGTTTGCAGCAACGGCGATTGAATCAATCCAGTCACCACGAGTTCACGGCTTACCGGATCGTTTCTAAATCGCACAGCAACCAAATCTTCGTCTGTCGGCGTGAGCATCCAGGTGAGAAATTGTCTAAAATCGGAGGACACTGCCGGAACAGTCTGGCCGTTCACCGCCTGCCATCTTTCCCACTGATCAAAAGCTCCGTAAGCCATCCAGATTCGTTTGGGTTTTTCAGAAATCACCGATTGAACGGGAATATCAAAGTTCTGATCACGGATTCTGAGTGTTGCACTGATTTGGCGCTGAGGAAGCAGCGGAAACGAAAGTACCGGTGAAATTAACGGTGGTAATTCATTAAATCTGGTTGCCGTCCAACCCGACCAGAGTAGGGATGAACCCAATGAAACCGGCGACGGATACCAACCCTGACCAGCGAGTTGGGCAGGGGCATCCATCCAAACTGACAATTCAGATGGCAATTGTGCGACATCTGGTTTTAGGGAAGAAATCAGCAGAAAGGGATCCTGTTTTCTCAATAATGGAGGTACAAGTCCGGCAGGTTTTTGCGGATAATTCAGCCAGATATGCAAAACCGGATCGGTCACAGATTTAACTGATGAAAATGCTTTTGGTTTTCTTTCCGGATCATCAATGACAACCTGAACATTCAGTTTACCCAGACTTTCAAACTGCCGTTTTAAAAATCCTGCAAGCGGATCTGGCGAATTACTGGCAATAATAATATTCTGAAGCCGTTTCAGTACGATAATTTTACCGTTTCTCTGCTGAACGCCCGTTTTTGTTGCCAACTTCACCTGATAACTGTACTCACCCGGACCCGGCAGCGTCACTTTTCCGGAAAGGGAAACAGAACCAGAGGATTGTGCAGGGCGGATTGAGAAAGTTTGGGAGTCATCAGAAAAACGGAGTTCAGCTTTTGCCGAATCAGTTTTTATTCCCGACCAGGTGGTTATAAAAGGAAGGGTTACAACATCACTTTCGTACCCGGTAATTTCAGGCTGAACCAAATTCAGAAGACGAAATCCGGCCACCTTAGTAGTATCACCCAGGATCATGGCATCCCATTTCCCGGCTGGTTTAACAGGCAACCAGTCGTAATCTGAGAATACACCATCGGTGATCACGAGGTTATATCCTTCCTTAGACTGATCCAAAACCGGAGCAAACCGGGTTTCATACCGCCAGGATTTCAGATCAAAAGGAATATCTGAAACGGACTCTCCAAAATAGCGAACTGAAAGTGAGAGTGAATCACCGGCCAGCTCCTTCAGATCAGATTCCAATTGAATTCTGGCGTCTTTTG
>JAFLBE010000040.1 GCA_017303995.1 Bacteroidota bacterium
CCGGGAAGCCAGTGGTTCTAGTTCTGATGAACGGTCGGCCATTGACGTTACTCTGGGAAAATGAAAATGTGCCTGCCATTCTGGAAGCCTGGGCACCCGGAATTGAAGCTGGAAATGCTGTTGCCGATGTGCTTTTCGGTGATGTGAATCCTTCAGGAAAACTCACAACAACTTTCCCAAGAAATGTGGGTCAGATTCCGTTGTATTACAATCATAAAAATACCGGACGGCCGTATGATGGTAATCTGAAGGAAAAATACAAATCGAAATATCTCGATGTAGTAAATGAACCCCTTTTCGCCTTCGGTTACGGACTCAGCTACACCACGTTTGACTATTCTGATGTTACTGTCAGCAGTAAAAATCTGCAGGGAACAGCTACCTTAATCGCTTCGGTAACAATTAAAAATACAGGAAAATATGCCGGTGAAGAAGTGGTTCAGTTGTATTTGTCAGACCCGGTTGCTTCTGTAACCCGTTCTGTGAAAGATTTAAAGGGGTACAAGAAAATTTCGCTGAAACCCGGTGAAAGTCAGGTTGTGACCTTTACCATCACACCTGAAACCCTGAAATTTTACCATTCAGATTTAAGTTACGACTGGGAAGGTGGTGAATTCATTATTCACATCGGAACCAGTTCTGATAAAGTAAAATCAGTTTCAGTTAACTGGGAAAAGTAAGAACTCCCCGACCCAAAAACCCACTCTGATGGAGAGCCCGTCCCGCTACTGCGGGAGGGAATGGGGGTGGGTTAAGGTATTCCACAAATTTTTCTGGAATGACTCATACCAAATTCACTTTTTCCACTGTCGATATACCTCAAAAATAAAAATGTTATTCTACACAGGGTTTGAAAAGGAAACCTGAAACTGATGAAATTTTGAATGTTTCAGAATCGAGTTTTCAATTGGACTACCTATAGAGGTGTTTTAAAGAATCCATTAAGTTCAGTAATTCAGTAGGCGTTTTTTCGTTATGTGTTTGATAAATTTCCGAATGGAAATCATTAATTTCTTCAAAAACCGACAGGGTCTTTTTCCATTTATTCATACTAATACATGCCAAAAACATGTGAATTTCATCCGAAATCTTTCTCCCTGATAATTCAAGTACCTGGTTCCCTTCATTTGTAACTACCAATAATTTTGCCCTTTTATCAGTTTCATCCGGCATTTCTTCAAGTAACCCATTATTGACTAACCTTTTTATAGTATCCATTCCGGTCGTGTAATCAACCAGATGGGTATTTATTAATTCAGTTTTTTTTGCCCTGCTATTTTTACTTACGGTATATAAGAAAAGATATTCCAACCGGTTATTGATAGGCAGGTCACTAAAAAATTTCTTGATATAAAAATCATGAAGCCTGGATATTCTTGAGGTATATTCCAAAAACCTGATAGGTTCATCTAACCCCTTAAACCATGCCATGTTTTCAGGTTTTTCATTTTTTACCCTTTTCCGGGGTACTTTAAAGTTTAATTCTGACTTTTCATTAAGCCTAGTAATTACCCATTCAGCAAACCCAAGTAATTCTTGCCTGTCAGTTTCTTTTTCATAGGTTTCCCAAAGTTCTATTAATATTTTAATCGATTTATATTTGTTTTCCATTTTTATTGCTACTTATTTTTACTATATTTATATCGCAACCGATGCAAATATATGACGTTAACGGTACAAATGTGTATCCAGTTCCTGTTTTTGTATGTTTTACAAAAATAAAAAATAGAGTTTTACCGAAAAATGAAGTAACCTGCCACAAAAAGCGGGTTCTTTTATTCAAACAAAGATACAGGTGGCATTCCATCTAAGGTAAGGTTACAACCCACGAATCCGGTAAAACTTGTTTAAACCCACGGATTTTATAACCTGGTACCCTGGAAGTGGTTACTTTCCTTCGACGGGTTCAAACACGTAACTGAATGCGTGGCGCCCCATTTGGCGGGGAATTTATCCCAAATATTTAATTCAATTAGGAACAATAAAAAGGACATGTCTAATGGCAAATACAAGAACAATAACCGAGAGTGACGTTACGATAACTGTAACTCAATTGGATTATTTAAGATTAACAAAACTCATTCAAACTTTGCGTGAAAACAACAGTGTTGAAAAGGTTTATCTGCAATTTCTTGATATTGAATTACAGAAAGCCATAAAAACAGATTCAAAGCTTATAATGCCTGATTTTGTTACCATGAATTCTGTCATGAGTGTGGTCTTTTTAGATTCAGGCAGGTCGATGAAATTGCGTTTGGTGTATCCGCAAAAGGCAAATTTCTCTGAAGGTTTAATTTCAGTTCTCTCCCCCTTAGGCTGTGCTTTGCTCGGATATAAAGCCGGTGATACAGTCACCTTTATGGCTCCTATTGGTGAACAAAAGGTGATGATAAATGAAGTGTTATATCAACCGGAAGCAAACGGAGAAGATTTGTAATCGTACTTTAAGTTTTCTGCAAATTCCCATTTATGCTTTAATGAAGGAAAGGTGTGATTGCACCTTTCCTTCCTAAGGTGCATGTTAAAACGATTTTCACCAACCTTGCCCCAATTTACCCCAACTGGGGTCATCTAAACAAACACACCGCAAGCAGCGTTCTTTTAGATAAAATGCCTTTGGGTATAAACATTTGTTTTTAACCAGACTATTGTTCGCCTATCTTTTCAGAAAAAAAGATCATCAATCATCACTTTCAAATATCCTTATATTACTCCTGTGGTTATTTAGGGTTTGCTGAAAAAGATAAAATCAAATCGGGTTAAAACCGAACCTGTAATCTGACCCCAAAAATAAAGGAATCTGCCAATGCCATCCGATAAAAATTTCGTTTCCTATATCGCAGAACAGGCACGTCATGCCGGAATCGTAACAACCAAATCAATGATAGGGGAATACCTCATTTATTGTGATGGTATTTATGTGGCGCTGGTTAGCGATAATCTGGTTTTCGTAAAACCCTCACCGGAAGGAAAAACCTGGATCGGGGAAGTCGTTGAAAAACCACCTTATCCCGGGGCAAAACCCTGTTATTTCATTGAAAGCCGGTTCGAAGATGAAAAATGGTTTTCAGAACTGATCATGATAACAATGGTGGCACTTTCCTGGAAGAAGAAGCAGAAGAAATAATGTATGGGGAAAAAGCCGTTAGCTGTTGGCTGTTAGGTTAAAGGCAATATTTTATTGGGAGACAGGAAATATGTCATCCTGAGTAATCCCGAAAGCGTTCGGGATTGTATCGAAGGATGTCTTGCATAGAAATTTTAGCCTTTGGAACACAGGTAAAAACCCAATGCATCGTTACCTTTACCTCTGGAATCCAGAAAATTTGACCAAAACAAAAATGCCAGTCGATGACTGGCATTTTTGTTTAAAAGAAAACCGAAATCAGAGATAAAATGAAGCAACAAGACCGAAAGAGCTGGTGTTTAAATAAAAGCCACGGGTCGGAATCGAAAATGTCTTTGTTTTTTCATTTGATGGTTTACTGGTCATTTCTGTTTTATTCTCAGTGTACGAGAATCCTGCTCCGAGTTGGTATTCTGCTGAAAGTGAAATATTATCTTTAACAAAATACTCAATACCAACAAGTCCAACTATTTCTGCAGAATAATAATTTGCAACATTTGAATATTCTCCTGAAGGATTTTTTGAATAATTATCAGTAAGACCTGTTGAGAGGCTAAAACCAGCACCATAATAGGGTTTTAGGTTGTTCCTTTTATACATGTCAATAATATAATCAGTTGACAGGCCAAGGTTGAGATTGAAGTATTCGGTTTCTCTTCCAACTGATTGTTTCGGATTATAACGTGAGGTTGAAACAATTACAATATGCCTGAGCCAGGCTTCCTCGCCAATTTTATATTTCAAACCAACTCCCCCAGAAAAACTGTTTAACCCTAAGTTTGCTAATCCGTCAAACTTGAAAAGTAAGCCCTTTCCGGTTAAAAAATCAGGTTCAGTTTGTGGTGCCGGGGTTTGGGCAGAAACAGTACCAATGAAAAACAAAGAAAACAGAAGAGAAGAAAACACGGTTTTCATAACAATTATCCTTTTTAATGTATGTGGAAAAAAAATACTCAGATCAGGGCTGTCAATTTTACAAATTCTTAAAACCTTTGGTTGTTTCTAAAATTATGATAATTGTAAAGATAGGTTTAGGAAGTTTTAAAACAAAGGTAATATTTGGGTACTGCGGGATTTTATTAAATCAAAAAGCCAGTCAATGACTGGCTTTTTGATTTTGGGCGACCAGCCGGTCGCCCCTACAAATAATAATCTACTATCTACTAACTATGGTTGCTGAGCCTGGCGAAGCACTGCCTACAAACCGGGTCCGAGACCCGGTTCTACTGAATTTTACCTATTTAACCACTTTCAGATTGGCGAATTTCAGAACCAGGGTTTTGGCACCGTGACCTACGAAAAACACAACGGCTTTCCGGTTGTCACCAACGCCATCAATTGACGTTACTTTTCCACGGCCAAATTTAGAGTGCTCAACGTAAACGCCATTTTTGATATCGGCAACACCGTCATCATAAATAACCGCACGTTCCTTGTTTACTTTAGACGCCGGTGATCCCTTTGCCTGAACATATTTCTCATCACGCCAGTAATACGGATCTTTTTCAGCATACTGATGAAGAGCATCGCCATCAAGTCCTTTTGAGGCAAAACTATTCCGCATTTCAACAGGAGCCTGACCTTCGTTCTTGATATGAGTCAGATCCATTTCGTCAATAAACCGTGATCTTACTGAATATTCAGTTGACCCAAACCGGAAACGGGTTTTTGCGTGTGAGAGAAACAACTTCTGCTCAGCACGGGTGATTCCCACATAACACAACCGGCGTTCTTCTTCAAGATTCGATTCTTTGTCTGCACCGCCCGAGAACGGGAACAGTCCTTCTTCAAGTCCGCAAACGAAAACAACAGGGAATTCAAGACCTTTGGCCGCATGCAACGTCATGAGGGTGACCACGTTTTTATCACCGTCAAGGTTATCAGTATCGGCAACCAGTGACACATCCTGAAGGAAGGCTTCAAGTGATGCATCCGCTTTGGTTGAAGAAAATTCTTCAATGGCGTTGATCAATTCCTGTACGTTTTCAACCCGGTTTCTGCCTTCCTGGGTTTGTTCCTGACTCAACTCTGAAATCAGGTGAAGTTCTTCAACATAAGTTCTGATGAGAAGTCCGAGCGGGGAATTAGGCAAATTAGCCTTGGTTTCTTCGACAACCCGGTTCAATTCCTGCAGGGCACTTCGCTGGCGGGCAGTTAACCCCGGCACCATATCAATCACACTGAGAATTTCAGCAGGACCTTTTTGTGTCTGATGTGCATATTCTTCAATTTTTGAAAGGGCAACATCACCAATATTTCTTGCCGGATAGTTTACAATTCTGCGGAAAGATTCTGTATCTCTGGGGTTGACCAGAATTTTGAGGTAGGCAAGAACATCCTTGACTTCCTTCCGTTTGTAAAACTGGATTCCGCCGATAATGATGTAGGGAACGGCGATTCTTCTGAGTCCGTCTTCAAGCGCGCGTGATTGGGCATTGGTCCGGTAAAGGATGGCAAAATCCTTGTTGTGCATGCCTTTGGTAATTTTGTATTGCTGAATGTAATTGGCAATTCGCATCGACTCATCACGTTCAGAATCACATTCAAGAAGAGTTACATAATCACCTTCGTCATTATCCGTCCAGAGTGTTTTCGGAATCTGCTCTTTATTGACTTTAATGACTGAATCGGCAACGGCAAGAATCTTTTTGGTTGAACGGTAGTTTTGTTCCAGCCGGACAACACGTGCTTCAGGATAATCTTTTTCAAAATCGAGAATGTTTTGAATATCAGCGCCACGCCAGGAATAAATTGACTGGGCATCATCACCAACCACTGCAATATTACGGCTTGAAGCAGCCAGCAATTTTGCAATCGTATACTGCGCCTTGTTGGTATCCTGATACTCATCAATCATGATGTACTTGAACTGGTTCTGATATTTCTTCAGGACGTCAGGAAATTTGGTAAACAGTTCGATTGGTTTCATCAATAAATCGTCGAAATCCATCGCATTTGATGCTTTCAGGCGAACCTGATAATCTTTGTAAACAAGAGCAGCTTTAATATCAGCCGGGTGGACGGCATATTTGTCAAGATCAGCCGGATACCACAACCGGTTTTTTGAAGCTGAAATCTTCGACATGATTTGCTTGACGGGGAATTGCTGAGTGTTGATCTGCAAATCCGCCATAATTTTCTTGACAAGACTTTCCTGATCATCAGTGTCATAAATCGAGAAATTGCGGTCGTAACCGAGTTTATCGCCATCCATTCTGAGAATGCGGGCAAAAATGGAGTGGAAAGTGCCCATCCAGATGCCGGAAGCAACCTGTTCGCCAATGATACTGGCAATCCGGTTTTTCATTTCCTTGGCGGCTTTATTGGTAAATGTGAGCATCAGAATCTGCCATGGGGCTGCATGGCGTTCGGCAAGCATGTGTGCTGCCCGGTAAGTCAGAACCCGGGTTTTACCCGAACCTGCTCCTGCGATGATCATGACCGGTCCGTGGACGGTAGAGGCGGCTTCTTGCTGGCGTTCGTTTAACTGAGATAGAAACTGGGACATAAACTCTTAGATTAAATGATAATAAAAGGACAAAGATACGGAACAGATGGGGTTATCGGATGTGGAATGACGGGAATCGGTCTAAAATGCGGGGACGGGTGACAAGATACAGGGGACGGAAGGCAAAACGTGGTACGTGGTACGTGGTACGTGGTACGTGGTACGTGGTACGTGGTACGTGGTACGTGGTACGTGGTACGTGGTACGTGGTACGTGTGGAAATTAAACCATCAAATTAAAAAATTTCATTCAAAATTTAAAAATCAAAATTAAAAATTGCCTTTTAAGCCTGAAAGGCTGACATGATTATAGAAAACCGTAACATACAACCAACCAAAAACCCTGAAAGGGTGACATGATGAATTTATTCGCAATTCGTAATTCGTAATTCGAAATTCGCAATTTTAAATTCTATTCCACCCTGACAATCAACGATGTCATGTCATCATCATTTTCAAGTCCATCGGCAAATAAATCACAGGCTTCAAATAACCGGGAAGTAATCATTGTCAGATCCGATTCTGATTTGATGATGGTTTCAACGGACGTATTAAAGGCCTGTTCTTCAAAAAAGAGAATATCTTCCGGATTCAGTCTTTCCGGAAATCCGTCAGAAACGAAAAGAAACAGATCTCCTGAATTTAAACGCATATTTACAGAAGAAAGCTCAATATCAGCAATCATTCCCAATGGTGGACCCGTAAGTTCCAAAACAGAAAAGGTATCGTCAGATTTCCGGTAAAAAAACGGATAAGGCATTCCGGATGAAATAATCTGTGCAGACATCTGATCAAGATCAATAATCATCAGGCAAAGTCCCATCCCGATTCCACGGTTATGGATGGATTCTATCAAGGCCGTGTTCAGATTGATCATCAGCTGTTCGAGTGACAGATTGATGTTATAAGAACGGATTGTATTGATAATTGCCATTTTTACCATTCCGACCACAAGACCGGCAGCAACGCCATGTCCGGTTGCATCACCGATAGCAACACAATATCGCCGTTCAGCAATGTGAATCAGATCGTAATAATCACCTCCAACTTCGGTGGCAGGTCGCATTTTTCCAACAAATTCAAGTCCATTGATTTTAAGTCCTGGCATAGGAAGCATATCCATTTGCAGGTTTCTTGCAAACTCTAACTCTTTGCTTTGGCGTTGTAACTCCATCTGAAGTAATTCTTCTTCTTTTTCCTTCTGGATGAGTAAAAGTTCTTCCTCTTTGGCATGTCTGACCGACTCAATCATCTGGTTAAACGATCGGGTAAGAAAGCCAATTTCATCATCATCTTTAACGATTACCTGCACGGTGAGATCGCCTTCATTTACCCGGCGAACACCGGCGAGTAAAGTTTTAAGCGGATTCGTAACGGTGAGCCTGAAAAAGTAGGGAAATATAATAATGGCAGCGGCAGTTGAAAACAGAATCATAAAAATGAAAACAAAGGCACCCTCGTGAATGTAAACCCGCTGATCACTGAAATAATCTTCATAAGCAGATTCACCGGCAGGAATAATAACCGGAAGATCCTGGTCAAATCTGATTGTTTCATACGGATTTGACTGGGTCCCGGCATCAAGCCCAATAAAACCGGGATGGATTTTCGAAATGCCATAATAAGTCAGGTCAACAGAACCGTCACGGTGAAGCACAATCTGGAATGTGTTTTTGCTGCTGTTGCCAAAATCAGGTACCTGAACCCAGGAAAACGTTGCAGTTGAATCGGTTTCATGAACCAGAACCATTCCACCTTTTTCAGGATTTAAATCCTTGAACAGGCCAGCAATTTTCGGATTTGACCGGTAAAATTCTGTGTAATGATAACTGTTGATTCCGTCACCAAAACTGAGAATTCCGTTTGAGCCAACATTCACAGACCGGTATTCAGTACCATAAAAAGGAAAAGAAAAGGGAAGAAGTAACCACACCGAATTTGCATCACGAAGGTAAAGACGCCGGCCGTTCGGATCCGTCCACGCGGCAGTTTCAGACCAGACAAAATATCTGCCATCACCGGCAGGCGAGAAGTGAAGGGTTTTGAAATCGGGAGTCTTCCTGGTTGTATCATACTGTCGGGTTAAGGTTGACATAGTTGCAGATCCAACAATACTTAAAACAACCAGTATGGTGAGAATGGAAACGGTTATTATTTTCCGGTTGATGCTCGACTGTTCTGGCGAAAGTTTGAAGTACGCCAGTATAAAAAGAAACAGAAAAAGCAAATAGAAAAAATTACCCAGGTACAGGTTGGATGTTTGAGAAATCAGACTGGAGTGATAGAGGAAATTAAGAACAGAGGGTAACGATCCGATAAATAAAATGAATACCAGAATCGAAAGATCTCTGAATGGCTTGTAAATTTCTGATTTGGAACCTCTGATGACATCCCAGAAAGCAAAAAGAAAAAGTTTAATCCAGTCTGGTGATCCTGTTGAAGGTATTTTTCCTTTCCATGAATCAGATTTTAAAACGGGAATAAGGGAATATCTTGTTGAAACGCCCATCGCCCAGAAAAATCCGCAGAGAATGACTGCATTTACAACCTGCAATTCACCCGGTGCATAGAACTGATTGGTTATGATGGAGTAAACCAAATATCCGCTGACAAGAATTGAAATTGAAAAGCTCAGAATTGAAACAAAACGGGATTCGGCAGGGAAATAATTGGCCGGAAACCGGTAAACATATTGGGTAATCAGCGAAACCGAGAACATCAGCAAGATATACTGTGACGTAATGAAATATTTTCCCCACCAGACAAACAGGCTCGTTGCCAGGAAGGAACTCAGAAAAACGCCGGTAATCGCAATAAAAAAGAATGTTCTGAACCATCCGCGGGGATGTTGTTTCTTAACAATAAGGAAGAATAAAGTAATTAGAAAAGATAGCAGAAACTGCGAAAAGCTGGAAATCGAGAACTGATTGAAGAAAAAATCTGAGTGCATGGTGTGAAAATCGTGAATTGTTAACTGAAGATCAACTGCTACGTGCTACGGGGTACGGGGTACGGGGTACGGGGTACGGGGTACGGAAAAATTAAAGGGATAGAATTATAAATAAATCGGTGGGCATTTTGAATTAAATTCCCCTCCTTTTCAAAGGAGGGGAATTTAAAGACATTTTTTGCTTTTGCCTTGAGCTTTTACCCAACAGCTAACAGCTAACAGCTAATAGCTAATAGCTAATAGCTAATAGCTATTCCCCGCTACTACTTTTTCTTTTTGGAATGTTCGGTTGCCCAGGCTTTGTGAGACTTTAGAACTGAAGCAGCAAGTTCACTGGCTTCCCGCATTTGCAGGGAAACGGCATCAAGCAACGCTTTTTGTTCTTCAAGAATTTTTACCACTTCTTCGTGTTTTAATTCAGCATAATCAGGTTGGGAAAGTTTGGGCATGACTTCGTTCATTGCTGAAATGGCTGCCTGAACTTTTTCACGGGCTCCAGAAAGATCGAGACCCGAATGTTCAGACTCACTTTTTTTAGTTTTGGCCAGAAGCGAATCGTGTGATTTTAAAGCAGCTTCAAGTGTTTTATCTGTAGCCATTAACTCTTTAAGAAAGGCCATGTCTATCATATGAACCGAGTCTATTTTTGCCCATTCTTCCATTTCCATTCTCATGGTGTCATCAGATTTTCCACATCCGGCGGTCAGAAAAAAGATCGTGGTTAAAAAAGTAGCACAATTTAACTTGTTCATTTGAGGCTCCTGTACTTTCTGTCTGCTAAGTGATTGCGATTGTTAAATTTACATGAACAAATCGGGATTTACCATAGCAGTTTAAAAATATCACTCACTTTAACCGTGAATTAATGAATTAAATGCAGAATATTTGTTGAAAGTTACAGTCCTGCCTCTTTTTGAAATTTACATCAACCTGAAAAGCGCCGTCAAACGTCTTGAATTAGGATTATTCGGATAAAATTTATTACCTTTGCAACCGGAAAGGACCAATCTGTCCGTAGTGACACATTTATAACATTAAACCCGTCCTTCTCCGGGTGAGTTCTCTGCGCATCGGATCTCGATTCCTCTTGCCTTGACCGAACACCCCTCAAACAGCCCGCCGTCTATCGTAAGCCGGGCATGAAAAACAAAAACGTACATGGAAAACCAAGAAACACAAAAACAAGAAAACGCTGAAAATCCGGAAAATGAAACCGGAAACAAGCAGTTGGATCTGGCTCCGGCAGTAAGTCCTGAGACCACCAACCCCATTCCTGCTCCTGTGGCAGAAGCAGTCAGTTTGACTGAAGCACCCGTATCACCCGAATCAACTAATGAAACCCCTGCTGCAAATTCAACCGAAGAACCTGTAGAAGAAGCACCGGCCCCTGTTACTTTTGACTCATTTGGCCTTGATCAGGAAATTATGGATGGAATCCGGGATGCCGGATATATAACTGCAACCTCCATCCAGGCTCAGGGTATCCCTGCCATTTTAGGTGGAAAAGATGTAATCGGATCTGCCCAAACCGGAACCGGAAAAACAGCAGCATTCGTTGTTCCCATCCTGCAGAAATTAATGAAAGACCGTAAACCGGGAATCCGTGCACTGATTTTAAGTCCGACACGTGAACTTGCAACTCAGATTTCAGATCAGATCTGGGGTTTGGGATATTATACCGGAATTTCATCCTGTTCAATTATTGGCGGAACTGACTGGGCTGATCAGGCTGATGCACTAAAAAAAGGTGCAAATATTGTGGTTGCAACTCCCGGTCGTCTGCTCGATCAGATGCGGGATATTGCCATCGACTTCAGTCATGTTGAAATCTTTGTTTTGGATGAAGCAGACCGCATGCTTGATATGGGATTTATTCCTGCCGTCATGAATATTATTGCCCGGATGCCGCCGAATCGCCAGAATCTGATGTTTTCGGCCACAATCCCAGCCAAAATCAAATACATTACGCAGAAAATCATGGTTGATCCGGTTTGGATTAATGTTGATACCCGTAAAGCTGCTGATACTGTAACTCAAACGTATTACGTTGTTCCTGAATATCAGAAAACTGCTCTTCTTGAAATGCTGATTAAAACGCTTGACTGGAAGTCGGTGATTGTATTCACCGGAACCAAAAAAGGCGCTGATTTGCTTGCAGGGAAACTGAGCAGACGAAATATTCCGGTAACTTACATTCATGGTGACCGCACCCAGGAAGAACGTGATGCTGCTTTGAATGCATTCAAATCGGGTCAGTACCGTGTATTAATTGCCACAGATGTTCTTGCCCGCGGAATTGATATTTCTGACGTTAGTCATATTGTGAATTTTGACGTTCCCCGTGATACCGATGACTACATTCACCGTATCGGTCGTACAGGTCGTGCAGAGAGTGAAGGATCGGCTATTTCTCTGGTTTCGCCGAGTGAAACCCGTTACCTCGATCAGATTGTTGAAAGAATGGGACTTAAGCTGAACCAAGTTGAAATTCCTGAAGACATCCAGATTTTTCTTGACACAAAAATTCGTAAACCTGATCATCAGCGGGAACGCCGTCCGCACCACCGGCCAGATCACCGCCAGCCAAGAGCCGATACTGATTTGGGTGAAGTGGTTTCTGCAGCAGAAATTCAATCTGCACCAGGTGGTGAAGCTGAAACTGGCAGTACGCCATTTCAACCCCGTCAGCCACGCCAGCCACAACCTCAGCGCCAGCAGGGTGACGGTCAGCGTCAGCCCAATCCGAATCAAAATCCGAATCGCCAGCCACGTCAGCCTCAGGGCGAACCTGGTCAGCCAAGGCAACAGGGTGAACCCCGTCCGCAGCAAAACCGGGGTGAACAACCTCAGCGCGGCGATCAGCAAAACCGTCCGGCAAACCCAAATCAGCAACGTCAGTCTCAGGGTCAGCGTCAGCAGGGTGAAGGTCAACCACGGAATGATCAGCGTGACCGGCAAGAAGGCGGACCAAGACAGCACCAGGGTCCGAAGAATGAAAACCGTCCGTCTCAGGCGCAAGGTGGAAGAAGTGATCGTCGTCCGGGTGGAAACCAAAACCGTGGCAACCGTCAGTTTGAAAAACCGGCCTCACGTCCTGCAAGAAAAGAAGAGATAAAACTTTCACAACCAGTTGGTTTTATTGGATTTATCAAAAAACTTTTCGGGAAATAGTCAGGCAAGTTACAAGTGCTAAGTTACAATTGACAAGGATAAATTCAGGGTCATTTGGTAAACTTTCAGTCCGAAGCAAACTCCCCTCCTGTTTATAGGAGGGGAAAATCAGTCGCAAGACTGATTGGGGTGGTTCCTGCAATCCGTCTACCAACAACTTCAGAAAAAAGCGGCTCACAGCCGCTTTTTTCGTTTTTTAACGAAATTACTTTTCTTTTGCATGTTGATTTCCATTTTTTCTTCGGATTTTTTATCTTTGCAGCTCAGTTCTGGTTAAATAACTAAATCCCTAACCCATCGCAGCCGTACAAGTCTTTGCCGGCTGCCTACCGGAGACCCGCTATGAAACATAAAGTAGCCGTTTTAGGAGCCACTGGTGCTGTCGGACAGCGTTTTATCCAACTCCTCGAAAATCATCCGGACTTCGAAGTCCACGAACTCGTTGCTTCCTCCCGCTCTGCCGGAAAGCCTTATTCCGAAGCTGCCAAATGGAAACTGGCAACTGCACTCCCCGAAGGAATAAAACAGAAGATCGTCAAATCTACCGACGATGCTCTCGAATCTAAAATTCTATTCTCCGGTCTTGACTCTGATATTGCTGGAACTGCTGAAGAAGCGTACCGTGCAAAAGGTCATATCGTTATCTCTAATTCAAAAAATCACCGGATGGATGAAGATGTTCCGCTCGTGGTTCCTGAAATCAACCCAGAACATCTCGATATGGTTATCGCCCAGAAGAAAAAATACGGCGGCGCCATCGTTACCAATCCGAACTGCTCCACAATCGGACTCGTTCTCGGAATTGCCCCCGTTTTCAACCTTGGCATCGACATGATGATTGTGTCAACCATGCAGGCCATTTCGGGTGCCGGTTATCCGGGGATCCCAAGCTTTGACGTCCTTGACAACGTCATTCCACACATTGGTGGTGAAGAAGATAAAATTGAAGATGAACCCAATAAGATTTTCGGGAAATTTGACGGAAAGGGAATTGTCCCGGCTCCAACCCGGATATCAGCAATGGTTCATCGTGTGCCAGCCATTGACGGTCACCTCGAAGCCGTTTCCATCAAATTCAAAAAATCAGTAACACGTGATGAAATCGTCAGTCTGATGAAAAATTATGAAGGCGAACCACAGAAACTGAACTGTCCGTCTGCGCCAAAACCAGCGATTCAGTATTTTGAAGCAGTTGACCGTCCGCAAACCCGGCTCGATCGTGATCTTGGAAAAGGAATGACGGTTTCGGTTGGCAATCTTCGCCCTTGTAACATTTTCGACTGGAAGTTTAATCTTCTCGTTCACAATACCGTTCGTGGTGCTGCCGGCGGTACCATTCTGATTGCCGAACTGATGCTCAGAAAGGGATTGATCTGATATGTTAGTTATGAAATATGGCGGAACCAGTGTTGGTTCTGCACAAAGAATCGGTGATCTCACCAAAATTGTTGCCAGTTACCATGACAAAGACCCAATCGTGGTTGTTTCTGCCATGTCGGGTGTTACCAATCTGTTGGTTGAAGCGTGTGAAAAAGCCAGAACTGCAGATTATAATGCATTTTACCGGTGTGTCGATGAAATTACCCAAAAACACCTTCAATGTATCGAAAACCTTTTTGATGGACATCCTGAGCAACTTAAACCTCTTTATGAATATGTGCTTTCACACATCAAGGAAATCAGAAATCTGCTTGAAGGTATTGCCATCCTGAAAGAACTTACGCCCAGAACATCTGATCTGATCAATAGTTATGGTGAACGAATTTCTTCAATGGTTGTGACTTATGCGCTCAATTCACGTGGCATTCCTGCGCAGCATGTTGATGCCCGTGATGTGGTTATTACTGATAATGAATTCGGTTCAGCAAAACCCTTGCAGGATAAAATCAATACTAAAGCAGCAGAAATTCTGGTTCCGATTGTGAAATCTGGCAAAGTGCCGGTAATGGGTGGCTATGTTGGCAGAACTCAGGATGGAATTACTTCTACTTTAGGTCGTGGTGGTTCGGATTATACTGCAGCTGTGATCGGACTTGCAGTCAATGCAACTGAAATCCAAATCTGGACGGATGTTGATGGCATTCTGACCTGCGATCCCAGGTTGATTCCGCATGCAAAAGTGCTTTCAAAGGTATCATTTAACGAAGCCAGCGAAATGGCGTTTTTTGGTGCAAAAGTGCTGCATCCTTCCACTATTAAACCTGCCGTCGAAAATAATATTCCGGTAAAAATTCTGAATTCGTTTAATCCATCCTTCCCCGGAACTCTGATTACCAACGAAACAGATGCTACCCAAACGATTAAAGCCATTGCCTTCAAACGGAAGGTGACAGTTCTTTCCATCAGCAGTCCGAAATTGCTGTTTGGCTACGGCTACATGTCGAAACTTTTTTCAGTGTTCGAAAAGTATAAAACTTCGATTGATCTGGTTGCCACTTCAGAAGTCTCAGTTTCTATGAGTCTGGATAGCACAGATCAGATTGGGAATATTGTTTCTGATCTCTCTCAGTTTGCAGATGTAAAGGTAGAAAACGAACTTGCAATTATTTCTGTGGTGGGAATGAATTTCTCACGCCAGAGCGGACTTGCTTCGAAGATTTTCAGTGCTTTGCAAACTGTTAATATTAAAATGATTTCTTTCGGTGCTTCCGATATCAATTTCACACTTGTTGTAGACATGAAAGAGCTTGACGGAGCTGTAAAAAATCTCCATCGTGTTCTTTTTGATGAAGCGTGAGTTATCCTCAAATACGAGGTGAAAGTCAGCATTCAGTTTATTTTTTTACCGGGATTAACCCGGCATTTCCTTTGAAAGGTTTATCATGAAAAAGCTTCGTTTAGGTCTCATTGGTGTCGGACAAATGGGCAACCGTATCATTCAGCTTGCTCCCGAACGCGGACATACAATCACTGCCGAGTTTAAAGGCAATTTTCCTTTTACTGAGGAGCGGATGATTCAGGCGAAAGACCGTGTTGATGTCTGGATCGATTTCTCGCATTCAACCGTTACTGAAAAAGTGGTTGCTGTTGCTGCCCAATATAACCTGAAACTGGTTATCGGTACGACCGGCTGGTATGAAAAAATGGACGAAGTTGCAAAAGTTACCGAAAGTAGTGAAGCCGGTGTCATCTGGGCTTCCAATTTTTCATCAGGTGTTTATACCTTCAACAAAATCGTTGATTTCACTGCTTCGATCATGTCGAAACTTCGTGCTTATGATGTTTCCATCCACGAAATTCATCACAATGAAAAACGGGATGCACCAAGCGGAACCTCAAAGACTTTGGCTGAAACCCTTCTGAAACATTATAAAGCCAGCGGACTTAAAAGTAAAATTGCTCCTTTCTCACCAGGTAACACTGAACTGAACAAGGACACCCTTTACATTTCATCTTCCCGTGTGGGTCAGGTTGTCGGAACACATGAAATCATGTTCGACGCTCCTGAAGACAATATCTTCCTTTCTCATGAAGCAAGAAGCCGCAATGGATTTGCTCTGGGTGCAATTCGTGCCGCTGAATGGATTTCCACCCGAAAAGGGTTTCACAATATAGATGACTTTTTCGCTGATTTAATGGACGGACAGGAATGAAAACCCACTTACAGGGTTGTTATACCGCAATTGTAACGCCCTTCCTCAAAGACGGTTCAATTGATTATCAATCCTTTGCCGGATTGCTTGATTTTCAGATTAATGCCGGGATTACCGGAATTGTAATCTGCGGATCTACTGGTGAAGCCGCAACCTTGTTTGACGATGAACAAACTGAACTGATCAGGTTTACGGTTGCCCACGTCAATAAAAGATGCCTGGTTGTTGGTGGGGCAAGTTCCAACAATACCCGGCATGCCATCAAACGGGCTGAAATTGTTTCTGCTTTGGGTGTTGATCTGATTCTCTCAACCTCTCCCTACTACAATAAGCCTTCCCAAACCGGAATTTATGAACATTACAAAGCTCAATCTGATGCTTCGGGTGTTCCCATCATTGCCTATAATGTTCCGGGAAGAACGGGTTCGAATATTCTGCCTGACACAACCCTGAAACTTCAGGAATTGCCAAAAATGGCTGGCGTGAAAGAAGCTTCTGCCAATGTGGTTCAGGTTTTAACTATTTTGAAAAACCGGTACCGCCCTGATTTTTATGTGTGGCTGGGTGAAGATTCACACACCATTCCCATGATGTCGTGTGGTGCCGATGGTATTATTTCGGTTGTTTCCAATGAAATTCCTGCTGAAATGAGCAAACTCGTTGACCTAGCTTTAAATCAGGATTTCAAAGGTGCTTCTGCCTTGTTTTTAAAATATCTGGATTTAATGGAAGCCAATTTCTGGGATTCCAATCCGATTCCGGTCAAATATATGCTTAGCAAAATGGGGAAAATCAACGAAATTTACAGGTTGCCTTTAGTCCCGGCAAATGATGCTGTTAAAACCAGACTCGATTCTGTTGCCAAAGGTCTGGGTCTGTATTAAAAGTAATTATCTGGTTCCCCTCCTTCCTAAGGAGGGGTGTCCGGCAACTGCTGGACGGGGTGGTTTTCCGCCCATTTCTCTCCCATCAATAAATAAATTTCACCACTTATGACTTCACTCCAATCCCAAATTGAATCCCTTTTTGCAAAACCTGCGACCGAACTCACTTCCGTCGACAGAGACATTTTTCTTGAATTTCTCTCAGAACTTGAAAAGGGAACCATCCGGTCTGCCGAACCTGTTGAAGATGGTAGCTGGAAAGTAAACCATTGGGTAAAACAGGGAATCCTTGTTGGATTCCGGCTCGGTAAAATCGTTGATTTATCAATTGAAGGCTTTCCGTTTTTTGATAAGGATACATATCCAGTTCAACCCATGGACGGTGTTTCGAGAAGTATCAGAATTGTTCCGGGGGGATCTTCAATCCGTCGTGGTGCTTTCATTGGTAGAAGTGTAACCTGCATGCCGCCCATGTACATTAACGTGGGTGCTTATGTGGATGAAGGAACGATGGTGGATTCCCATGCTCTGGTTGGTAGTTGTGCCCAGATCGGGAAACACGTACATCTTTCTGCTGCAGCTCAGGTTGGCGGTGTTCTTGAACCAGTAAACGCACTTCCTGTGATTATTGAAGACAATGTTTTAATTGGCGGAAATTGCGGCATTTACGAAGGTACTGTTATCAAAAAAGGCGCTGTGATTGGTTCTGGAGTGATTTTAACCGGTGGAACTCCAGTTTATGATCTGGTGAATCAAACCATTTTGCGAAGAACCGAAACTCAGCCGCTGACTATTCCTTCAAATGCAGTTGTGGTTCAGGGTGCAAGAACCATCCATTCTGACTTTGCCAAAGAACACGGACTTCAGATTTATACGCCCATCATCATCAAATATAAAGATGACAAAACCAGCGCATCAACAGCTCTGGAATCAGCTTTACGGACACCATAATGCCAAAAATTCTGCTTACGTTTTCCTTTTTTCTCTTTTCTTTTTGTCTGTTTGCCCAGATTCCTTCCATTGATAATTCCAATTCACTTGATGTGGGCACCTGGAATATCGAATGGTTTGGGGATCTAACAAACGGCCCCTCAAACGAAACCACACAATACAATAATGTTAAATCTGCTCTGACCGCAATGAAACCTGACATGATGGGTTTTGCAGAAATTTCGGATGTGGTACTCTTTTCAAAACTGATTACCGAATTGAAAGGGTATGACTATACTTATTCTGCCTTTAACGGATCACAAAGAATGGGATTAATGGTTCGGTCTGCGACTTTTTCCATTTCAAACAGCAGGGATGTTCTAACCCAATTCAATTATGAATTTGCCGGTCGGCCACCTCTTGAAGTTATTCTGGATGTAAAAGGAAATAAATCCCCGGTTGACCGGATTATTGTTTTTGTTCTCCACATGAAGGCATTTAATGACGCAACTTCCTATTCCCGGAGAAAAGCAGGGGCAGAAAAACTCAAATCCTATATAGATTCTAACTATTCGGGCGAATATGTCATCGTACTGGGAGATTATAACGATGATCTTGATGTTTCTATAACTTCCGGAAATCCGTCTCCCTACAAAAATTTTGTTGATGATAAGTCAAATTATAAATTTCCGACCATGGAACTAACGTTAACGACTGATCATTCAACTGCTGGTTACAGTAACATGATTGATCACATTTTACTCACGAATGAATGGTTTCCCTACATTGAAACCGGTAGAACCAAGGTGATGTATCTTAATAAATACATTTCAAGTTACAGTTCCAATACTTCAGATCATTACCCGGTTTATACACAGCTCACTTTTCCGGTTTATACCTCAGTTGCAGATATGAACCTGGAAAAACCAGTTTCAATTCCGGTTTTATCTGCCTATCCGAATCCCTTTAATCCGGAAACCACGATCGAAATTCAAAATCCGGGTACAACAACCCAAACTTTGAAAATAGTAGATTTACTCGGAAGGGAAATCCGTTCCTTTGGATTTAATGCCTCAGGACAAAAAGCTACTCTTCAGTGGGATGGAAAATCAAATAACGGACAATCTGTTCCGTCTGGTGTTTATATTGCTGTTGTTTCCGGTGGAAGGTCATTGAAACTGGTATTGGTGAAGTAGTCAATGGGCAATGAAAAGTAGTCTTTAATTTACGTTTTTCCATTCATCATTTAAAATTTAAAATTTAAACTTCATTATTCCCCCTTCCTTCATTATCTGATTGATAAACCCCACCACTCTTCTTATTTTAGTTGCTACTTAAATCACCACAGACTGGGAACGACCGTGAAGAAACTGACTCCGCAGGAAATCGAAAAAATCACTCAGGCCGCCATGAAGGAATTGGGTCCTTCTGCTACACCCGAAAAAATTCACCAGATCGTTGCTGATGTTGTTTCAGAACTGGAACGGGGTGCACCCTCGATCACACTTTCACCAGAAAAAATTTCTTCTGAAGGAAAGGTTATTGTGACCGCTTTCGGTAAAAACCAGCCGGGAATTCTTTTTCAGATTACCAAAGCCCTTTTTGAACTGAATTTTGATATTCAGGATGTGAGTCAGAAAATCGTCCAGGACTTTTTTACCCTCATCATTATTGTGGATATTTCGAAATCGGCAGGTGATTTCAACCAGCTTAAAACCCGCCTTACCCAAACCGGTGAGCAGCTTGGTGTTCGGGTTTTTGTTCAGCATGAAGATATTTTCAAATCAATGTACCGGGTCTGAGTAAACTATGTCATATAACTTCGACGAAATTATTCAGACTTTACGGATGACCGAACTGGATCACTTTGATATCCGGACGGTGACACTGGGCATTTCCCTTCGGGATTGTGCTTCCCGGAATGCAGATACAACGGCACAAAAAATCTATGACAAGATTACCCGGGTTGCACAAAACCACGTTGAAAATGCCAGAAAAGTGGAAAGACTGTACGGGATTTCAATCGCCAATAAAAGAATTGCTGTTACCCCGATTGCCATTGCCTGTGACGGACTTTCTGCGGATGAATTTGTAAAAATTGCTCATGCACTCGACCGTGCCGCTATGGAATGCGGTGTAGATTACATTGCCGGATATTCAGCACTTGTTCAAAAAGGGTACACCAACGGTGACCGGGAAATGATAAAATCGATTCCGCAGGCACTTGCAGAAACCAAACGGGTTTGTTCATCGGTTAATGTGGCCTCGACAAAAGCCGGTATCAACATGAATGCTGTGTTGGAAATGGCACATGTTATTAAAAAAACAGCTTTACTTACCAAGGACAATGATGGAATTGGTTGTGCAAAGCTGGTTGTTTTCTGTAACGTTCCGGAAGATAACCCATTTGTAGCCGGTGCGTTTCATGGCGTAACGGAAGCTGAAGTTGTACTCAACGTTGGGATCTCAGGTCCCGGCGTTGTGCTTGATTCCATCCGCCGCCTGGGTAAATCTGATTTTATGGCTTTGGCTGAAGAGATCAAAAAAACCTCTTTCAAAATAACACGAGCAGGTGAAATTATTGGCCGGAAAACCGCAGAAGGACTTGGCGTTCCTTTTGGAATTGTCGATTTGTCACTGGCGCCAACTCCCGCAATTGGGGATTCAATTGCAGATATCATTGAAGCGATGGGATTGGAATCAGTCGGTGCGCCCGGAACAACGGCTGCACTTGCTCTGCTGAATGAATCGGTTAAGAAAGGTGGCATCATGGCGACGTCATCAGTCGGTGGCATGTCGGGTGCTTTTATTCCCGTTTCTGAAGATCAGGGAATGATCCGTGCTGTCGAACTGGGTCACCTCAGCATCGAAAAACTCGAAGCAATGACTGCCGTTTGTTCCGTTGGGTTGGATATGATTGCGATTCCTGGTAAAACACCAGCCGAAACTATTGCCGGTATTATTGCGGATGAATGTGCAATCGGAATGGTGAACAATAAAACCACTGCAGTCAGAATTCTTCCGATTCACGGAAAAGATGTGGGTGAGTTTGTAGATTATGGCGGATTGCTTGGCCGGGCACCGATAATGCCCGTCAGAAATCTTGATTCTTCTGTCTTTGTAACCCGTGGCGGACAAATTCCACCACCAATCAGAAGCCTGACAAACTGACATCCAGATGCTCAGTTTGGGGTACTTGGTTATAAAATGGCTGGTTTTGGGGGAATTTTGAATCAATAGGGATTGTTTTTCCGTTTAAGTTCTGATTCGGCATAAGGTTTGATACAGGCAGCCGGACAGTTTTCACGGATTTTTTTCCGGAAAAATGAGATTTAAAACTAAATGAAAGGTTTAAGATATGAGTAAAGGATTGTGGATTGGTGGCGGAATCGTATTGTTTGTTGTTATTATTTTCTTTTGGGTTACCGGCCAGTATAACGGAATGGTAACTCTGAACGAAGAAGTGAACAATGCCTGGGCAAAAGTTCAGTCTGATTATCAACGCAGAAGTGACCTGATTCCAAATCTGGTTGAAACTGTAAAAGGCGCTGCAGTTCAGGAAAAATCAATTCTGCTTGGCGTTACTGAAGCCCGTGCAAAAGTGGGTCAACTTTCAATTACACCAGAAATCCTGAATAATCCGCAGGCATTCAAACAATTCCAGCAAGCTCAGGACGGATTAAGTTCAGCCCTTAGCCGGTTGATGGTTGTGAATGAAAATTACCCGCAACTGAAATCCAACCAGAACTATCAGGATCTGATGGGACAATTGGAAGGAACTGAAAACCGGATCAAGAAATCACGTGATGATTTCAATGATGTCGTAAAAGGTTTCAATCAGACAATCAAGAAATTCCCAGCAGTTCTGTTTGCAGGATTATTTGGTTTCGCACCAAAACAATATTTCGAAGCTGCCGCTGGCAGTGAAAACTCACCCAAGGTTCAATTTTGAAACTGAAAACCAGTCTTTTTTCAATTTGCCTCTTAATTCTGAGCCTGCAAACCCTGCAGGCTCAGACGGTTAAAGAGATTTCTGAGGATATTGCCAAATCCAGACGATATATCATGGATTATGCAGGCATCTTTTCTGAGGAAGCAGAACGTCTGACAACTGATTCCCTGATCAGATTTGAAAAACGAACTGGAAATCAAATTGTTGTCCTTACCCTGAAACAAATTCCAGAAAATGAAGATGTTTTTACTTTTTCGATGCGGTTGGCAGATACTCTGAAAATCGGACAGGAAAAGGAGGACAACGGAGTTTTTGTTATTATTACGACTGAAGGAAAACGGCAATTTAAAATATATCCTGGAAGAGGATTGGAAGGTGCTTTGCCCGATGTTGTGATCAATCGTTTTTTTAGAGATGATGCCGTTCCAAAACTAAAAGCCGGCCTGTTTGATGAAGTCCTTGCAAGAACCATTTATTTTATTTGTGCCTCGACAGAGGGTGAATATAAAGCACCAGCCAAAAAAGCCAAAGGGGAGCTTTCTTTGAAAGATTTTCTTGTTGGTGGTGTGATTCTTGTTGTTTTATTTCTGGTTCTATCCAACATTTCAAAAAGGAATAATAATGGCGGAAATAATCTGGGTAGCGGATCAGGTAAAAGACGGACCTCAGATACGGCAGCCTGGCCTTTTCTTCTTCCGTTGATTTTTGGTGGAGGCGGGCATTCCGGTGGCAGTGGCTGGGGTGGCGGTTCATCAGGTGGAGGGTTTGGCGGATTTTCAGGCGGTGGTGGATCCTTCGGCGGCGGTGGCGGCGGCGGAAGCTGGTAACAGGACATTAAATGAGACTTATATACTTTTTTCTGCTTACCGTACTTGTTTTTTCCTGCACAGGATCAAAAGGTGCCTATAATACCCAAAGGGAACTTGATGCCTATCTGGGAAATACATCCAAAGTAGAATTTACTCCGCTTTCACCGGCAGAGCAAAATAGTAAAGTTGTTGTATTTGATTATCTGGTAAAAATTAATGGTTCAAAAGTTTCCGGAATTAAAGTGCTCGATTTTATGAATTCGGGTCAAATAAATTATTGGATTCACTTTAGAACGACGGCCATTTCAAATGCAAATACTTTTGTTATTCCGGGACCGATTCCTTCCTTTAAATCAAAAATTGATCTGTTTATAAAAGTTACTGATTCAAAGGGAGTCACTTATTACAACAATGAAACAATAGATCAGTTTTTCATCTTATTCAAAGGGAAATATTTACCTGATCTTTCAGGACAATCGAAAATTGAATTAACCTCAATTCCATCTGATTGTGAAATTGAATTTTCACTGAATCAGGAACTTTCATCCATTCCGTTTTCAATCAGGTTTCAATTTATGGAGGAAGCAGTTTACAGAAAAGTAAATTTCAGAGTAGATACCGGCAATGACTTATACCCTGCCTATTTGACCTCTCAAAATACGTTTTCTTTTTTAAATGAAAATAAAACAGAAACGTTAATTGAAAAGTTTGTTGAAAAAAACGACTCAGTTTCAGATGGGACTTTGCAACTATCCGGTAATTTTTCAATTCAAAGTAAAGATGAAAAACTAAGTTCAATAGAACCCATTATCTTTTATTTTCCGTTGCCAGGTGAAAAAATTGATAAAGCAGACCAGACAAAAGCTGCAAAGTTAAATTTGAAACGAAGTACCTTAAATGTTCTTTCCGTTCTGGCTGACTTTCAGAAAACCAGCTACATCACTGCCATTAAAACCCATTTAAGATTAGGTATGGATACCGACACGAAATTGAAGACACAACCTGTTGACCAGCAAATGAAAGCTATTTCACAACATATTTCATCAGTTGGTAATTGGAATGAAATTGCTAAAGAACATTTTGATCCCTTTTTTATAAACTATGATGTTTCATTTGTGAAAAACATATCGACTTTGCTCTGGTTTTCAAACATTGGCATTCAATTTCCAGGATTTTGCATTGAAAAGGAAACCTGGCGAATTTTGATTAAGGAAGTCTCAACCCAGAAAAAGTGTAATTCAAACCAATTTGTTGAATTTAAATTTTAATCTTTGAAACCTAAAAAACAGCAGATGACTTCATCAGAATCTCAAACACTTTCAATTGCTTCTGTTCAGTTAAATTCACGGTTGCTTGATTTACATTCAAACCTGAAAAAACATGTTCAGCTTGCATCAGAGGCAATTGCAAAAGGTGCAAAAATCATTGTTTTCCCTGAGCTAAGTTTATCAGGCTATAATATTCAGGATGCAGTCTTTGATATTGCCATAACTGTTTCAAATCCACTTTTTGATGAACTGAAACCCCTGTCCTTTTCTGCTTCAATTTTATTTGGTGCTCCAGAACGGGGACGGGATGGCGAACTTTTCAATTCTGCTTTTCTGATTGAAAAAGGTACAATTTCTGTAGTCCACAGAAAACGATATTTACCAACATACAATGTTTTTGATGAATCCAGGTTTTTTACAAGAGGGAATGAAATTAATGTATTTTCGACTGAGGCCGGTAAAGTTGGTGTTTTAATCTGTGAAGATTCCTGGCATCCTTCTCTTGGTTACCTTTTGGCACATCAGGGCATGGATATTCTGATTATAATGGCAGCTTCACCTTATCGGAGTGAACTTGCATCAGAAACACTGGATATCTCATCAAAGTGGAAAATTATTTGTCAATCGTATGCAACGACGCTTTCATTACCGGTCATTTTCTGCAACCGGACCGGGTCTGAAGATGGTGTATTGTTTTGGGGTGGGTCTGCTGCATACAAAGCCGGTGGACAGGAAACTGGTAAACTTCCCTTATTTGAGGAAGGGATATTATTTTCCACTTTTTCAGCGGTTGACAGAAACCGGGAACGGTTTGCTTCTTCCCATTTTCTCGATGAAGATTTACTCTGGCAACATCATGAATTGGGTAAATTGATAAGGTAACCCGGTTAAGTTCTTTCCTTTCTGAAACTCTCTTTTTTCTCAGATTTTTTGGTTCTTCTTTTCCCAGTTATTTCATGCCAAAAACGATCATTTATTTTAAGTAACCTTTATATTATATTAGAATCTATGCATTTGAGATTTTAGAAAGGCATATCACTTCATATTTGTTGTATATTTACTATCTGACTAATTTACAGATATTTATTTAATGAAATTTAATAGTTTATTTCTCAATTCCGCAATAATTTCAGTTTTTTTGAGTTTTGGATGTTTTGCCCAAACCGTAAAATTTGAACATTTAGGTCCTGACGAGGGACTGACCGTTGGAATTATTAATGGAACCGTTCAGGATAAAACCGGCTTTTTATGGATTGCCTCACCTGATGGTCTTTACCGCTACGACGGGTATTCTTTTCGTCCTTTCAAGCACCATCCTACCGATATCAATTCGATTCTGGATAACAATATTCTAAGCATCTTCCTGGATCGTGATGGGATGATCTGGTTGGGCACAGCTGGCGGCGGATTGAACAGGTTTGATCCGGTAAATGAAACCTTTACCCATTATATCAGTAATTTTAATGATAGTGAAGCCCTTAGCAATATTACAGTAAGGGGAATTGCTCAGGATTCACAAGGAAATATTTGGGTTACAACGGCTTACGGGCTAAACAAACTAAATCAAAAAACAGGGAAATTCACACGGTATTTCCACGATCCTGATAATACTAACTCACCAAGTACGAATGATCTTCGCCCTATTGTCATTGACAGTAATGATATACTGTACATGGGAACAGATGATGCCGAGGGGTTAAACCAATTTGATATCAAAAATAATCAATTCACCATTTACCGGCATAAACAATCAAATCCAAAAAGTATTTCAAATAATGCCGTAAGAGCTGTTTACCTTACAACTGACGGGCTTTTATATATTGGAACTGATGGCGGCGGGTTAAACCGTTTTGATCAGTCTGATGGTACTTTTACACGAATTCTTCACCGAAATGACCCAACCATCCATCTTGCTGATGAGCGTGTCGTCTCTATTTTGGAAGATAGCCGCGGAATTATCTGGTTTGGATCAATTGGTGGCGGAATTTCAACCTATAACCGGAAAACTGGTGAAATTCATCATTACAAGAATGATCCGTCAAAACAAGGAACCTTAAGTCACGACTGGATTACAGCTATTTTGGAAAGCCGGTCAAAAATTATCTGGATTTCAACTTCAGGTGGCGGGATTAATAAATATTCGCCCTTAAAGGAGAAATTCAGACACTTTAAACACAGCGAGAAGAATCCAAATTCGTTAAGTTCCAATACGATCAGAGCAATTTATCAGGATTTAAATGGCGATATCTGGATTGGAACAATTGGCGGGGGAATAAATAAATTCAACCCTCAAACCAGTAGTTTTAAACGGTTTCTCAATGAACCCGGAAATCCTTTCAGTTTATCAATAAATGATGTTTCGGCATTTTGGCAGGATGATCCGGACATCCTTTGGGTTGGAACCTGGCGTGGCGGACTCAATAAACTGGATTTGAAATCGAACAAATTTTCAAGCTATAACAGTATGGAGTCAGATCCGGCTACGATTTCTGATGACCGGATTCAGGCAATTATAAAAACAACAAATGGTAGCTATTGGATCGGGACAGAAAATGGTTTGAACCGTTTCAACCCGGAAACCATTAAGTTCAAGCGATATTTTTCAGATCCGGCCGATCAGGGAACCCTGAGTGATAGCCGTATTCAGACCCTTTTTGAGGATAATGAACGTCAATTATGGGTTGGAACATGGAATGGTCTGAACAGGTTAAATGAATCAACCGGAAAAGTAACCCGATATTTATTTGAGAAAAATAAAACAAGGGGAATAAATGTAGCCAGTGTTATTTCTATTGTTGATGCTGGAAATGGATTTTTATGGTTGGGAACCTATGGTGGAGGACTCAATTATTTCAATAAAAGTACTGGGATTATTGAAAAGACATACACTGAAAATGAAGGGCTTACAAGTAATCTCATTTTTGGTCTGTTGATGGATAAAACCGGAAATATCTGGATCAGTACTTCCCGTGGACTTTCCCGATTTAACCCAGTTAATGAATCGTTTCGGAATTATGATGAACTAGATGGATTGCAGTCAAGTGAATTCTATTGGGGAGCCTATTTCAAAACCCATGAAGGTCAGATGTTATTTGGCGGATTAAATGGTGTAAATTTATTCTACCCCGATAGCGTATATGATAATATCCATATTCCACCGCTGGTTCTGACTGCATTTAAAAAGTTTGATAAACCTGTAAGTTTAGGACAACCGCTTTCAGAATTGAAAACAATTGAACTTACCCATAGTGAAAACTTTTTTTCATTTGAGTTTGCTGCACTTGACTTTAATAACCCTGAAAAGAATTTGTATGCCTATAAACTTGAAGGGTTTAACGAAGATTGGATTTATTGCGGAAATAGCAGGGTTGCAACCTATACCAACCTTGATGGTGGTGAATATACCTTTAGAGTGATTGGATCGAACAGCGATAATGTATGGAACATGGAAGGTCTTACAATCAAAGTCATTGTTCATCCACCTTTTTATCAAACCTATTGGTTTCGAATGGCTTTAATTCTGCTGATTGCAGGTGCCTTTTATGCCTGGTACAGAGCCCGGATTATTTCAATTCAATCGCAGAAGGTTAAACTTGAACATCAGGTTAACGAGCGGACCCATGAGCTTGAAATTAAAACCGAAAGTCTCGAAAAGATCAATTCAATTGTGAAATCAATCAATTCTGAATTGAATTTTACAAATCTGCTTCAGTCTCTTTTAGGTGAAATTTCTGTTTTAAAAGGTGTCCAGTTTTCTATGGCGTTGGTGCTGGAAAGGGATTTAAGGCGGTTTACCGTCAGAGCTGTTTCTGGGATAAAAACAGAAATTCTTACCCAGTTAAAACCTGATGAACTTCAAAATAATCTGATCAGGGATGCAGAAGTATTGTATGAAGATATTTACAAACAGACAGGCAGCAAAAACCAACTTGAAATTTTTAACAAGGAAGGTTTTCCTCCTGCAGTAACGGTTACGATTCCCATGCTGGTTGCCACAAATATTGAAGGTTATCTGATATTCGGAAATTGGACTGAACCCGATGCATTTTCTTCTGCTGATATTGAGTTTCTTGAAAATTTAAAGGAACACATTCTTACCGCCTTCATCAAGACCCGTTTGATGGAAGAGCTTTCATTTCTCAATGAAAAGAAAAATGAATTTCTTGGAATTGCTGCACACGATTTAAGAAACCCGTTAACAGTAATCATGAATTATGTCACATTGGTTATTCAGCAGATAAATTCAGGGCAGATAGACAAGGAAAAATCAGTCAGGGATCTTGAAAAAGTACTTACCGTAACCCAGCAAATGTCCAGAATGATTACAGCTTTTCTTGATATAACAGCAATTGAATCGGGTAAATTGGTGCTAAACATCAGACAGGATAGTATTCTTGATATTTTGAAAGAATCTGAAAACTTTTATCTGAGACTGGCTTCACAAAAGGGAATTCAAATTTCATATTCTCTTGAAGAATCTGAAGATACAGAGATGATCGATAGAGATCGTATTTCTGAAGTTATCGATAACCTGGTTTCCAATGCAATTAAATACACTCAACCCGGTGGTGAGATTAAAATCAGGTTTTCATCAACCAGCAGGGAAGTTGTGGTTCAGGTCGAAGATAACGGTCAGGGACTTTCAGAAGCTGATTTGCGAGATATTTTTAAGAGCTATAAAAAACTCAGTGCACGTCCGACTGGTGGTGAGTCAAGTACCGGCCTGGGATTGGCAATTGTTAAAAAAATTATTGACATGCATCATGGCAAGGTTTGGGTTGAAAGTGAAAAAAATAAAGGTGCAATTTTTAGTTTTTCAATTCCAAGAATCTGGAGCCAACCTTTTTAATCTGACATCCAGATTCAATCTTTGATTGTTTTTAATTTAACTTTCAGCCTCACTTCAACAATATCATCCGGTTCATTTTTACAAGTGAGCCTGATTTTAACCTGATCAGATAAACTCCACTTGCCAAACCAGCCGCATTCCAGTTCACAGAATGGAATCCCTGCCCCTGTTTTTCTTCCACCAAAGTGATTATTTTTTGCCCGATCACCGAATAGACTGACAGTTCGGTAAATCCCTGAACCGGTAAAGAATAAGTAATTGTCGTCGATGGATTAAAGGGGTTTGGATAGTTTTGAAACAGTGAAAAAAGTTGGTTTTCTCTGTCGTTTACTGAAACTGGAATCCATTGTGAATTTGTAAACCCCGGAGTACCCGACTCTGCTTTTGATGAAATCCAGGCTGAAGGTAAATTATTTTCATTTAGTGGATTAATAAGTTCAAGTGTGAACCCTGTACTTCCGATTTGCGGCCATGGTGAGGTTGTTCCAAAGAAAACTTCATCAACCAGATTGCCCGAGCCATCCTTCAGAAAAAGAGTTTCTCCTGCCGAAGAAAGGCCAAAGTCAAAATTGCCAATCCGATTTGAAATAGTTGGATGTAAACGGTCGAATTTTAATGTGTCTTTGCAAAGGATAAGAAAACCTTTGGGCTCAAGTACAAGGCCTTCGGGAAAAACAAATCCTGTTGAATCAGTAAAATCACTGAACGTCCAACCATCCAAAGAAATTGCATTTAGCCCTGAGTTATGAATTTCTACCCAATCTTCAGTATTGAAGTCAGTCGCTGATTGATAATTTATTTCATTTAAGACAACGGGTAATTGGGTTTCGGTAGAATCTTCAGAAAAATAGGCAGTTAACGTCTGATCACCACCAGGAACGATTGTAAGTTCAGGCGAGTAGACAGTCGTTTCATTTTTTCCGCCAGATAAATATCCCGACAATTTTAAATCAAAACTTAAATCTGAACTGGTTTCACCTGACTGATGAATTTCAGCGGCAATTACATTTGTGCCTTCAACAAATTTTTCTGCTGGGATCGAAAAGGTAACAAATTCGTTCTCAACACCAGAAAATCCAAGTGCCGGGGTTGAAAAAGTGATAGGTCCGGTTGGCATATTCACTCTTAAAATTTCATTGCCATTCAGGTAAATAACCGCACCGTCATCTGCAATCAGATCAAGTGAAACGGTTTTTAAGGTCGCATCAGGTTCAAGCGTAAATTTTGTTCTGAAGTAGGCTGTCATGTATTTGCTCTGACTATTGGGTCCGAAACTGATAACCGTAGATTCGTCTCCTTCACCATAGCCAAACTGTGACGTTCCTGATGCCCAGCCACTCTCATCAAATCCTGAACTCATCCAGGCAACATTTGGAAGTCCGTTTTTATCATAATAATGCCAGGTTGAGCCGGAAGAGATAAAATCTTGTTTTTGGGTTTCAGTAGCTGAAATTCCCCAATGTGAGAAGGTGCTTCCGTGAAAGGGAACAACCGAAATTTTTAAAGGAATATCATTGAAAAAGGTTCCAGTAAACCCATTGGGAACTGATTTATTGACAACCTGAAACGCACCTGATCCTTCTTTTTCAGATTTCACAGTTAATTTAGATGCACCTGATAATCCAAATTTCTGAAAAATATGGGCATTTGAATTTGCTGCCCGTTCCGTTGCAAATGTCCGCATGTTACCAACATGTGACTGCCATTCTTCTATAGAGTTAAATGTTGGTTTTGGCCATCCTTCCTTTGAATCCGGATCAATTTTTCCGCCCCATTTCTGGATGTGCCTTGGAATTTCCGGGGAAAGACGGGAAGAGAATCTATCGATAAAAGAGATTAGTCTCTCAGGATTAAAAGTCACATTGGTATGCCAGGCGTAACGCTGAATAAACTCATTTTTAAAGTCGGGGTTTTTTAAAAGATTTCTGAACAGTTTTGTAGACCAATCCGGATTCGGCCAGCCGGGTCCGTTGATTTGGGTCGTTTTGGCAATCATGTCTTCATTTAGCCAGATTAAAGTGAAACATTGATCCATATCAAAATTGATCCAACGCCATTTTGCGAATTCGCCTGAATTTGCCTTCCAGAATTTTATGTTATTGCCTGGCCAATCTCTTTCAGCGAGGTAAATGTGACCGGTCATGTAGTCGATGTATTGGTCTACATCCATTTGGGTTTTGATGTAGTCGTAGTTTGCCTTCAACGCCATGTTTTTCTGATCAGTATAGGTAACCATTGCAGAATAGCTGGTTGCACTTCCTACAGTTGCCCAGCCTTGTCCTTCCAGAATGTTTACCTCATCAGGGTTCACACCGAAATGATTTGAAAAGTAATGTTCATCAATTTTTTCTCTGAGATTATGGATTCCCCAATAAACTCCGTTAATAAAAACAAGTGCCGGTCGGTAAGCCTGAATTTCAGCATCCATAAATTCGGGAAGAACACTGTGAGAAAGAGCATCGCGAAAGAAAGTAAAAACCTGATCATCTGAAGAACTTCTCAGCAGAAAGGATTCATATTTTTTGAAACTGCGATCCGGGAAAATTGGATAATCGAACGATCCTTTTCCGTAATTATTTCTTGCGAAAAGGGCAAATGATTTTTGCGGATAACGGGTTCTTGAACATCCGCCAAAAATCTTTATTCCAGCTTCCTGATTCAGGCCTTGTTCACCTGTTGATTCATATAATTCGACGTTTACAGGTCTTTCCCAATCCTGGTTGAGATTTCTTGGAGTCTGATCACAGGCACCGGCGATTCCATTGGTACCGGTGACATAAATCCCGATTTTATCATCAAAAAGATTTGCCGGATTGGTTACCAGGGAGATGACGGGGAGTGTTGTAGTTTCGTTTATAAAAAAGGTGTTTGTTAAGACAGGACCTGAAATAAACCCGGCTTTAATTGCAATTGCCCTGACAGCGGTTGTTTTTGTCAGAGATAATGGGGTTGTATACTTGTTTGTTGCGGGAGTTGGTTCCGTCCCGTCAAGTGTGTAGAAGATGTCTGCATCAGCGTCAATTGAAAGAGTCAATTGCTGGGTTCCGGTGAAAAATCCGCCCTGAATCGAAAAAACAGGATCGGGAAGCAGCCCTGATGATGAGGATGAACTGTTTATTTTCCCTGGAGTTGGAATGGGAAAGTAACCCCAGTTTTCAGGTTGGGAAAGAATCCGTCCGAATGAAATATCATCTGATTGTTTTCCGAAAGTCAGAGAATCGGCAATTGTACTGTCAGGGTTAACGAGGGAAATGAATTCACCCGATTTTGAAAGTTTAAAGTTGGTATGAAATCCTGTGTTTTGTCCGTCGGCATAGACGAGAAGGTAAGTTCCTGCGTTTAAAAATGTATTAGCCGGAAATTTCCATTTTGTTAAAGAATCGTTTTCATCTGTGAGAAAATACCCTGTTAGATTCGCATTACTGCTACCTGGGTTGTAAAGTTCAATCCAATCTGAATGTTCACCAAAAACAGTGACAAGTCCCTGAGAGTTGGAAGCAAGAATTTCATTTATAACCACATTTTGGGCTTGGGAAGGAATAAACTGAAAAAGAAAAAAAATATGGATAAATGCGAACTTTATTGCTGATTTCATTTGTAATCGTTTTCTAGGTTTTATTGCGATTTAATAACTAAATGGCCACCAAAACCGTGCCAGACAAAAAAGCCCTTTAAATGGATTGTGACGAATAAAGAGGTTGAAAAAAGAGATCATTTTGATAACCCATTATCAGGTTGATAAAGAAAATCTGCCCCTTTCCACACCTGCATTCAACTTGAAATTTTCTAATAAATTTCGCACCATCCAAAATGAAAAATTTCCTTGTTTTCCTTTTTATCTTATTTGTATGTGCTGAGGTAACGGCTCAGGAACCCGGACATTTCAATTATAAGACAGAATTAGGACTACCGTCACACGAGCTTTATGATGTTTTAACTGATTCAAGCGGGTTTATCTGGACTGCAAGTTCTGAAGGATTAGTTCGGTTTGATGGACTCAGAACGGTTGTCATGGCGATGAAACCAACCATCCGGCGATCTCTTTCAGGACTTCGTGTTGGTCCCGATAACCGGGTTTGGGCTGTCAATTTTGATAAGGAAATTCTGGTTACCAAAGGTGATTCACTTATCCAGCCGGTTGGGTTAAAGTCATCGAATAACTATATGCTGCCCCGGATAGTTTTCCTACCAGATGGGAAAATGGCCGTTTCACAATCTGAAGGTTTCGTTATTTATGATACGGAAACAGAAAAAAGTGAAGTGATCAGCCGACCGGGTCGGGGTTCTGGTTTCGCCTTTGATCTTGTCTGGAGCCAAAAAGATAAAAAGCTTTATCTGTTTGATTCTGTATTTGGGTTAATGGGGTGGCAGCCAGGAGATACTGTTCTTTCTGTTCTTCCCGGCAACGATACATATCGCCATCTAACCGGCGCAATTTTTTTAATTGACCATCCGGATGGGGTTCTTATTCTGGCGCAGGCTTCCCACGATTTCAGGATTTACAGGAATAGCAGGTTCGAGCGTCTGCCAGTATCTGACTATCTGAACCAAAAAAAAATCTGGGCAACCATGGGGAAGTATCTTCCCGGACATGGATTATGGATTGCTTCTTATAATGGTGTCTTCCAAATCGGTTCTTTGTCTGATCCATTGCCTGCAAGAATTTGGTTTCCGGGAGTTCAATTTTCAAATGTGACAGAAGATAAGGAAGGTTCGCTGTGGTTTTCTGGTCTTCAGGATGGATTGATTCAGGTTCCAAATGAAAAAGTTCTCGTTTTCAATGAGAATAACAGCATATTAAGTGACAATAGCATTACTTCAATTTGCCATGGGCCTGACTCCTGGCTTTTTATCGGGCTTTACAATGGAGATGTTTTTGCCTTCGACAAAAAAACACTTGAACTGCGTGATTTCGGATTTAAAAATCGCAAAAATGTCGAAACCCTTTATTATGATGAGTCTTCGGGCAACCTTTTTATTTCGTCGGGCGGATTGTGGGTTATTCCAGACTGGAAGAACAGCAAGAATCGATATTCTGTTTCTAATGCCTCAATCAAACATGTCAGAAAAGATTTCCGCGGGCGAATCTGGGTTGCTTCAAGTGGCGGAATTCAACAACTGCCAAAGGTTTTTAATAAAACAGGTTCACTGGAGCAAAGCCGGTTTGAAATCAGAGATGCCGGCCGAAAAGTAATTCCGCTTGGTGGTGACTCCATTCTTTTTGCAACCCGCACTCAGTTATTTGTCTATAAGTCAGGGAAATTGGTAAGGGAATTAAGGGATTCTTCCGGCCGTTCACTTTATTTGACTGCATATGCCTTTGATAATCAAAAAAACCTGATTTTTTATGCGGATAGAAACGGTATTTTTCGCTTTCTTCCTTCCGGACTTGTAGGTCCCATTTTGGTAAACCTGAATCAAAAACCAATTTCAATTAGAGTGATGAAAGAGAGTCCGGTTGGGGTTTGGCTGGGTACAAATTATGGTCTATATCGCTGGGAACCCCATTCAGAACAGGCAGGGAAGTTTACGGGTCCTTACTTCCGTGAGGAAGTTACTTCGCTGGAAACAGAAAGTGAAAACCTGTTTGTTGGAACAGGAAACGGATTTTACAAGCTTCCAATGACTTTTTCACTTGAAACATCTACCCCACCCAAAATCCAGATTCATTCTTTCAGTGTTAATGGAAAAGATACTTCGCTTTTACCTTTTTATAAGTTCAACTCAACTCCATCGGTTATTTCTATTCATTTTACTGCCATTTCATTTTTAGATCCATCGCAGTATCATTTCCGTTACCGGGTTGTTGGGTTAACCGATTTGTGGACGGAAACGCCATCCTCATCACCGTTTGTCCGTTTGATTGGTTTACCATCCGGTGAGTACCGGGTAGAAGTTGAAACTGTTCTTTCATCCGGTTTAAAAAGTATAAAACCAGCTATCGTTGAATTTAGAATACCGCCACCATTTTGGAAAACGGGATGGTTTTACGCTTTGGTTATAATTCTCTTTTTTTCGGGTATTGTAGCCATTCACCGGTTTCAGGTTCACCGGTTTGAAGCTGAACATAAACGTCAACAGGAACGGTCTGAGTTGCAAAAAGAACTCAGACTGTCGCAAATGACGGCTTTGACTGCACAAATGAATCCGCATTTTATTTTCAATGCATTGAGCTCGATTCAAAGTTTTATTTTTAAAAATGATAAATTGAATGCCAATATTTATCTGGGAAAGTTTTCTGATCTGATCAGAAGTATTTTAAAATTCAGTGAGGCGATTGAAATTTCACTTGAAGAAGAAATCAAAGCTCTAAAACTTTATCTTGATCTTGAAAATCTGCGTTTTAACAGTCAGCTTAATTGGACAATTTTAGTTTCTGATGACATCAACCCAGGAAATCTGATGCTTCCGGCTATGATCATCCAACCCTATGTTGAAAATGCAATCAAACATGGGTTAGGTCATAAACAGGAAAACCGTGACCTGCAAATCAGGTTTTCATTGGATAAAGACGGAGATGTTCTCCGGGTTGAAGTTGAAGACAACGGAATTGGCCGGAAACGTTCATCCGAAATTAATGCCAGCCGACCGGGATACCATGAGTCGTTTGCCCATTCAGCTACAGAAAAACGACTTGAATTGCTCAATCAGGCCACGCCAAATCCGATCGGACTCATCATAACTGATAAAATCAGTGCTGATGGTCAACCGGCAGGCACGCATGTTATTATCACTTTACCTCTTGTTTCAAATGAATGAAAAAATAACTGCACTTGTTGTCGATGATGAAGATCTTGCACGGGAAAGTCTCGTTGCTTTAATTGCGGAGTTTATTCCAAATGTTGAAGTGATTGGTACTGCACGTGACTTGCCTGAAGCAATCCGCCAGATCAATCGTCTGCATCCGCAGGTCATCTTTCTGGATATTGAACTTCCTGGCTATTCCGGCCTGCAGATTCTCGATTTTTTCAATCCGGAAGAAATCAACTTTGAAATCATTTTTACAACTGCCTACAGCAAATATGCAATCAGTGCGTTTCAACTCTCTGCAGTTGATTATTTGCTGAAACCTATTCAGGTTGATCAGCTTGAATCTGCTGTCATGAAACTGGATAAAAAGGGTAACCGGTTTAATATCCAAAAAAATATGGCCTTGAAAGAAAACCTGACTTCCGGTAGCCCTGGTAAAATAATTGTTCCCCACTCTGAAGGATATTCGTTTTTATCAGTTCCAGATATTTTATTTGTGAAAGCATCGGGCGCCTATTCCGAATTTATTCTGGTGAGCGGAAAAAAATTGCTCGTTGGTAAAAATCTGAAAGATTTTGAACCCATGCTTGAGTCACGGGGGTTTTTCCGTCCGCACAGATCGTACCTGATCAATCTTCACCATGTGAAAGAATTTGTTCGAAAAGAGGGTGGTTTTGTCGTGATGACAAATGGGGAAGAACTCACAGTTTCAAATAATCGCCGTGAAGATCTTCTCACTGCTATAGCTTCTCTTCGTTAACCTGATCGGGTATTTCACAAACCTGAATCCGTCCTTCGCACGTTCCCGTGGAAAATTAAGTCAATAAAATCCGATTCTTGTAAAATGGAATTGATCTGACGGCGTTTTAAAAACTCTTTTCAGGTCATTTCCTCATTTCAAACAGTTGGATAAAAATGCAAACATCAGCATCGAAAACAGTTTTCATTTTAGATGATGAACCTGGAACTGTCAGCTATCTTGACGGGTTATTTTCAACCTTTTTTCCTGAAATTGTGGTTGCCGGATCAGCTCAAAATCTTGAATCTGCCTGCCTGAAAATTGCCCATTCCAAACCTGACTTGATTCTTGTTGATATTGAGCTTTCCGGACAATCTGGATTCGATCTCCCTTTTCATCTGAAGGCCTGGATTCCCGAACTCAAGCCAGTTTTCCTTTTTATTTCAGCCGATGAAAAATATGGTAAGCTGGCAATAAACCATCCCGGATCCTTTTTTCTGTCAAAACCCATTCAGATTCAGGCTTTAAAGGATATCATAGCCAGGTTGTCTGAATGAGCATGGATCTCTTGATTTCCCTCATCAAGCCATCAGCTCATTTTATCAACTGAAACTCTGGTTTCACAAAGTCTGAAGATTGACAAAAAACAAGAATCCGTACTTTTGACTCATTAAAAACTAAAACAGGAAAATCCCTATGAAACAACTGCTCATGACCTTCGCCGGAATATTTATTCTGAACTGGTCTTTGTCTGCCCAAACCACCTGGACGGTTAATTCAACCGATGACACCAATACCGGATCTGGAAACACCGGAACTTTACGGTATGTGCTCACCCAGATTAATTCAACAGCTTCAGGAAGTCACACAGTTGATATGACCGGACTTTCTGGTACACTGACTTTGACCAGCCTTTTGCCAGCCATCAACTATTCTACCGTTATCAACGGACCGGGATCGGGCAGTTTAACCATTTCAGGAAATAACCTGTACCGGATTTTCTTTGTCGGTGCCGGAACGTCTCCTTTTACTTCTGTAGCTCCAGCTTCGCCAACTGTTGAAATTAAAAACATGACACTTGCCAATGGAAAAGGAAAAGGCGGAAATGGTGCTGCCGGTGGCGGTGGTGCTGCTGGAATGGGCGGAGCCATTTTCCAGAATGCCGGAATTGTAACCGTTGAGAACGTTATTTTTTCATCAAATAATGCAACCGGTGGAAATGGATCATCAGCGGGAGTTGGTGGCGGCGGTGGATTTGGTGGTGACGGACAAGTCATCTATACTGGTGGCGTGAGTGGATACCTGGGTGGGGTATCCGGAACCAATACGGTTGTTGCTGGAATTGGTGGTGGTGGTGGATACCGGGCAACCTTTGGTGGTGCCGGTGGATTTGCTGCGGGTGGTGGATCCGGTGGTGCGGTTTCCAACGGTGGTGCTGGTGGAACCGGTGGATTCGGCGGCGGCGGTGGCGGCGTAGGAAATACTGCATCGAATACACCGGGTAATGGCGGATTTGGTGGAGGAAATGCAGGTGCAAATAAAGCTGGCGGTGGCGCCGGAATGGGTGGAGCTGTTTTCCTGAAATCAGGTTCACTTTATCTTAAATCCTGTTCATTCCTGAATAATTCTACTACAGCCGGAACAACTACGTCACCCGGACAAAGCGGATCAACTTACGGCGGAGCCATTTTTCAATATGGCGGTTCACTTTTTACTTTGGCCGTGACTTATGGTTCTGCAGGAACTGCGAATTCAGCAACCAACTCAGCAGATTATTACCGGTACGGTGGAACTTATGCAACTTTGAATCCAACCGTTTCGCTTCCAAAAGTAACTGAAAAAACGTCGAAATCGGCGGTTTTAAATGGGAAAGTTAATCCGAACGGAGGTTCTACATCCTCCAAATTTATTTATTCAACTGATCCTGATCTGGCAGGTTTTTCCGAAACTGCTTCTCAGTCGGCTGGTTCCGGAACTGCTGATGTTGCAGTTTCTGCAGCTCTTGCAGGACTTACCCCAAAAACAAAATATTACTATAAACTGATCGCCGAAAATTCATTTGGAACTGATTCAACAGATGTTGCCTCATTTGTTACCGTTCCTGCAGTTGACGGATTGGTTCTCTGGCTTCGTGCGGATACGCTCGTGACAAAAGATGCTTCCAATTTTGTTTCTACCTGGGGAGATTTGTCTGATCAGGGAAATAATTTCAGTCAGGCAACTTCTTCAAAACAACCATTGTGGGTTGATGCAGCGTTGAATTCTGAACCAACTGTTCGCTTTGATGGATCAAATGATGTGCTCGGTTCACTCAAGTCGTTAAATCTGACCGCAGGTGCTTCCATTTTCATCGTTGCCAAAAACAGAATCCGTAAAACGAACAACGGACTATTCCGTGTGGCTGCAGCTGAAACCGGTGTGGCTTCTGATCTTGAACTATATTGGGAAGCTGGATCCATTCCGACAACCGGTGGCAATTTTGTTGCTTCTTCAAACCGGCCTGCCACAGGAACAACCGGTTTTACCTGGAAGAGAGATAATGATGCCGGCCCGGTTTCAGGAACCTATTATGTGATGACAAACCGGTACATTTCAAACGGATTTCATGACTATTTTACCAACTCAAAAGGAATGGAAATGAATTCTGCTTCCATGCAAACCATGCAGCTGCCACTTTCTGCAAATATTGGTTTTATTGGAGTTGGTGTTAATTCGGCCATCGGCGAAGCCACTTACTATCATGATGGGGATATTGCAGAAATTATGGTTTTCGACCGGTCTGTGAGCAATGAACAGAAAATATTTATTGAAAGCCGTCTTGCAGCTCATTATGGAATTGCAAACTCAACATCAGATGCACCTTCTGTATTTGCAAATGCAGCCGGCTCAGGAAACTATATTTTAGGAACGACTGGTGCCGTATTGAATTTTACAGATCCAAGTAATACAGCAGGTTCATTAACTGCTGTAACCGGAACCAATCCGGGTTCAATCGGGATTTTACCTGATGGCGTTACAGCTTTTTCTTCTGATAAATTCTGGTCGATCAGTCATTCCGGGTTAACCTCATTTATTTATTCAATTACTCTTGATTTGACCGGAATCAGCGGAATTACGGATTTTGAGTCGTTGAAAATTTTGAAACGTGCTGATGCAACTTCTCAATGGCAGGATGTCTCTCAGGCGCCAATCAATGCAACTGTTATTTACCATGAACCCTTTATCACCGTTTATGGCTTGAACAGTTTTTCTGATTTTGCAGTCGGAAGCAACGAAGAAAATACCCTCCCGGTTGAACTTTCGGCTTTCACAGGTCAGATTTCAGGCGGAAAAGTAGTTTTGAACTGGTCTACTGCAACCGAAACCAATAATTATGGCTGGGAGATTCAGAGACAAGAAGATAGAAGTCAGAAGTCAGAAGACATCCCTTCGACAGGCTCAGGGACCAAAAACTGGGAAACAATCGGTTTTGTTGCCGGCAAAGGAACAACAACTGAATCACATTCCTATTCATTTTTGTCACCTGTCACAAGTCACAAGTCCCTTTTCAGACTGAAACAAACTGATCTGGACGGAAAATTTGAGTACAGCCGTATTCTGAGCATCGAACCTTTGCCTCAAAACTTTGAGTTGTCGGGCAACTATCCGAATCCGTTTAATCCGTCAACTTCAATCAAGTTTTCACTGCCTGAAAAAGGAAATGTAACCTTGAGAGTTTATTCTGTTCTGGGTCAGCTCGTTGAAACCAGAATTCTATCGAATCTTGAAGCCGGTGTGCAACTGGTGCCGTTTTTAGGTTCTGGCTTGGCTTCCGGACATTATTTCTATCAGCTTCAGTTCAATACAAAAGTTCTGAACGGAAGAATGACCCTTCTGAAGTAAATGGTTTAGGTTTTCTGTCAGCTTCCTCCAGCAAAAAATCCGGTGAACGCCGGATTTTTTGTTTGTTTCCAATTCCCACACTCAACCACCACAAGTTTAATTCCCGCATATCTAATCTTCCAACATCCGAAAACGTTTTTATTTTCCGTTCCTTCTGATTAACTTTAAAAGATTTAAAATATTTTTTTCAAATTGAAACCGGAGGAAATTATGTCAGATCCCCAGTCATTCCCATATCCGGGAATTGAAACCACCACAGACGGTACGGGTGCTGTGGTTTGGGTTGAAACTCACATTTGTCAGGGTGCCTGTGCGTATCCGATTACGCCTTCCACGAATATGGGCGGTGGGTATCAGCTGGAAGTGGCCAATGGCAAAAGAAATCTTTGGGGTGAATCGCTGGCGTTTATCGAGCCGGAATCTGAACACAGTGCTGCTTCTGCCTGCGAAGGTTTTGCTCTTGCCGGCGGACGTGTGACGAATTTTACCTCCGGTCAGGGACTTGTTCTCATGAAGGAAGTGCTTTATACCATTTCCGGGAAACGTCTGCCTATCGTGTTTCATATCGGTGCCCGTGCGCTGACTTCTCACTCCCTGAACGTTCACTGTGGTCATGATGACGTCATGTCGGTAGCTGATGTGGGTTGGGGAATGCTGTTTGGCCGGAATGCACAGGAAGCCGGTGATATGGCTCTGATTACCCGCCGTGTTGCAGAAGACACCAGAACCCCGTTTATGTCGGTTCAGGATGGATTTTTAACGACT
>JAFLBE010000041.1 GCA_017303995.1 Bacteroidota bacterium
TCCATCCGCTGTTGTGAAAATCCGGTTTTTAAACCAGAAACCAGCAAAAAGGCAACCAGAATCCAGACAGAACGTTTCATTTTACCTTTGTCCGTAAATAGTCAGTAAGTAATCTGACGCCAAATCCTGATCCACCTTTTGAGAGATACTGATCCTGACTGTCAAGAAAAGCAGGTCCTGCAATGTCAATATGTGCCCAGGACTGATCGGCATCAACAAATTTCTGAAGGAATTTCCCAGCGGTGATTGCACCTGCATACCGGCCACCTACATTTTTTACATCAGCAACATCAGATTTAATTTGAGGTGCATATTCGTCAAATAGAGGAAGCGGCCACACTCTTTCGTAAGTTTTTGTTCCGGCTAGAATCAGAGTCTGGGAAAGCTCATCATCGGTGGTCATCAGTCCGGCAGCTTTATCACCAAGGGCAACAACACACGCACCGGTTAAGGTTGCAAGGTCAATGATAACTTCAGGTTTATACCGTTTTGCATACTCGAGTGCATCACATAAAATAAGACGGCCTTCGGCATCGGTATTATCAACTTCAATGGTGATCCCGGCCATTGAGGTAATAATATCGCCTGGACATTGTGCAGATCCGGAAGGCATATTATCTGTGGACGGAACAAGGCCGATCACATGAACCGGCAGGTTGATTCTGGCTATGGCTTCCATCGTACCAATAACGGCAGCAGCACCACCCATATCGCCTTTCATGTCACCCATCCCGGCAGATGGTTTAATCGAAATTCCACCGGTGTCAAACGTGATACCTTTACCAACGAGAACAACGGGTTTCCCTTTAACTCCCTTTGGTTTATGCTCCAGAATGATGAAAACGGGTTCGTTCACCGATCCTTTATTGACGGCTAGAAGTCCGCCCATTTTGAGATCTTTAATTTGCTTCTTATTCAGAACTGTACATTTATATTCGAATTCTTTAGCACTTTTTGATGCACGTGAAGCCAATTCAGCCGGTGTAAGTTCATTCCCGGGTGCATTTACAAGTTCACGGGCGAAAATCTGACTGAAACTGATGGCAACCGATTCTTCAATGGCCGCATTTACAGTTTTGCCAGAAAGTTCGTTGCATAAAATGATGAGTTCTCTGAGCTTTTTCTTTTTGTTTTCATCTTTTTTGTAAGTCGTGTACTGGTAAGAACCGAGTACAAAACCTTCTGCAAAAGAAGCAAACCAGGAAGCTTCAGGTTTGGCATCGAGTTGAGTCAAATTTGAGAAATCTGCTGATGCTGACAGATGTGAAAGAGACCTGCCTGCTTTGGCGAGTGCATTTCCTGCCCGGCGGAAGGTTTCATTCCAGTTTCCTTTTACCGGTTTCAGTTCAAGGAAAATAATGCGTTCTGCAGTTTTACCTTTTCCATCCGGATAAAAACGGAATCCGTCAAGGGAATCTTCAGTTTTGTTGATGTGGGAAAACAGTGAAAAAAGATCAGGACTCGATGAAAGTAACTGAAACTCTTCTTTTTGTTTGAAGAAAAAGATAAAATGGGTATCAGCAGGTTTATGTTTTGAGGTAAATTTGATGTTCATTCTGTTATTTCCATAGCATTTAAAATAGGTTCGGCATCTGCGATTAATCTGGCGATTGCATGGTCAGTCATCTCTTCCATTTTTCCACCGGATGCATTTTTATGTCCGCCACCTGAATACTGACTGGCAAGACGGTTTACATCGATATCGCCCTTCGACCGGAATGATAATTTGTATCCGTAGGGTTGCTCAATCAGCAGAATTCCCATGACAACACCTTTTACAGACAGAAGATATTTTACAAACCCTTCAGAATCTTCAAGTGTTGCACCAAACCGGTCAAAATCCGATTTTTTAACTACACTATAGGCAAGCCGGCCATCGTATGCCGTTCTGATTTGTGAAAGAAACAAACCCTGAAGTTGCAAAGATTGCAGAGTTCTTTGTTCATTCACCCATCCATAAATTTCGGAAGGTTCAACCCCTGACTCAATGAGATAGGCGGTTTTCCGGTGAACGGCTGGTGTCGTTCTTGGAAAACGGAAATTGCCGGTATCGGTCATAATTGAGGTGTAAATACCGGTTGCAGCATCCTGACTAACGGTCATTTTTCCGGAATGAAACGTGATAAAATCATAGACCATTTCACCGGTTGCGCATGAATTGATATCAATACAAAGCAGATCGGCAAAATCTCCCGGGTACAAATGGTGATCGATTACCACAATGTTTCCCTTTGTACGTTCCACGTAAGGCGCCATTTCTTCTGTCCGGTCAAGCTGATTACAATCCAGAATAATGGTACAATCTGCGTTTTCGAGGATATGGGCGTGAATGGTGGTGTTAAACGTTTCAAACCGGGCATCCTTGTTCATATAATCGAATGCTTCAGGAAGTGGTGACACGTTGATGATTCTGACGATTTTACCCAACGACTCAAAATAAGAGAAAAGGGCAGCTTCAGCTCCCAATCCATCTCCATCCGGACGAACGTGCGTGGTAAGAACAATCTTTTGCGATTGGTCGATCAGTGTTTTGAGTTGAATCCAGTAATTTTCCATAGTAAACTTAAAGAGCCCTCTCGGGCTCTTTTTCCTTAATTATTTTCCCAGACATCGCCTTCATTGAAGAGACTTTCAAGGTTTCCTTTCCCTCTTTTTCCCTTCGCCAGTTCAATCTGATTAACCAGACCTTTTTCGTAAGTAGGACGTTCAACATCTCTGAATACACCGAGTGGTTGCGGGTAGTCAGAACTTCTGTTCATTCTGCTCAGAATGTGTGCCCAGGTTGGATCCTTCGCATGTTCATCATGAACAGCAAGATCATTGATGGAATAAGTCCCATCAGCAAGATTCACGATTTTTGGAGTCAGGCCATCCATGATGATACCTTTGTCATTTTCTTTCCCGTAAACCAATGGCTTCCCATGTTCCAGATAAAGAACACTGTCCTGTTTGGTATCTTTTTCGGTTAAGGCAGAAAATGTTCCGTCATTAAAAATGACACAGTTTTGATAAACTTCAAGGAAAGAAGTTCCTTTATGTTTATGTGCCCGCCGAATCATTTCCTGAAGATGTTTGGTATCCCGGTCAATTCCGATGGCAACGAAACCAGCTTCAGCACCCAGTGCAACTGATGTTGGTTTGAAAGGAGTGTCAATTGATCCATATGGAGAAGATTTGGTTACTTTTCCAACTTCAGAAGTCGGTGAATATTGACCTTTTGTCAAACCATAAATTTCATTGTTGAACAGGATAATGTTCACATCAAAATTGCGGCGGATGATATGAATAAAGTGATTTCCACCAATGGAAAGTGCATCACCATCACCGGTAATGATCCAGACGCTGAGATCAGGATTTGCACCTTTTACACCTGAAGCAAATGCAGTTGCACGACCGTGAATGGTGTGCATACCATAAGTATTCATGTAATAGGGAAACCTGGAAGAACATCCGATTCCTGAAACGAAAACAAAGTTTTCCCGGGGAATTCCGAATTCTGGCAAGGTTCTCTGAACAACTGCCAGAATCGCATAATCACCACAACCCGGACACCATCTGACGTCCTGATCTGAAGTGAAATCTTTTGCAGTCAGTTTAATAGATTCGATTTTATTTAGAACTTCTGACATGATTATCCCCTGAGCACTTCATCAATTTTTTTAGTGATTTCGGAAGCCTTGAATGGCTGACCGTAGACTTTGTTGAGCTGAATTGTAGGAACCAGAAAATCTGACCGCAGAAGACTGGCAAGTTGCCCTGTATTCATTTCAGGAACCAGGACTTTTTTGAAGCCCTTTAACAACGATTCAACATTTTTTGCCATTGGATATAAATGGCGGATGTGAAGGTGCGAAACTTTCTTTCCGGCACTCTGCTGAAGTTCAACCGCTTTTCTGATTGCACCATAAGTAGAACCCCACCCTACAACCAGTACATCACCGGTTTCGTTTCCGAAAAGTTCAGCGGGTACAATATCATTGGCGATATTTTCAATTTTCGCTTTTCTCAGGTAAACCATGTTATGGTGATTTTCAGGATCATAACTTATGTTTCCTGAAACATTGGCCTTTTCAATTCCACCGATACGATGTTCCAGATTTGGTGTTCCCGGTTTGATCCACGGACGGGCATTGAATTCATTCCGGCTGTAAGGCAACTTGCCATTTTTTTCAGTCAGGAATTCAACTTTAATTTCAGGAAAGTCAGAAGGTGACGGGATCTTCCAGGGTTCTGAACCATTTGCCAGGTAACCATCTGAAAGGATAATTACCGGAGTCATATATTTAATCGCAAGTCTGCAGGCTTCAAAAGCCATAATAAAACAATCTGAAGGCGTAGCTGGGGCAATTACCGGAAGCGGTGCTTCACCGTGCCTACCATAAATGGCCTGATTCAAATCGCTTTGTTCGGTTTTCGTTGGAAGTCCTGTTGAGGGTCCGCCACGTTGAATATTCACAATGACCAGCGGAAGTTCAGTCATCACGGCATAACCGATTGCTTCACCTTTAAGAGAAACACCCGGACCTGAAGTTGTTGTCATGCCCAAATCACCGGCAAAAGAAGCACCGATTGCAGAAGCTATCGCAGCAATTTCATCTTCAGCCTGGAAGGTTTTGATGCCAAAATTTTTAAGTTTGGAAAGATCATGAAGAATGTCTGAAGCGGGTGTGATGGGGTAACTGCCGAGGAAAAGTTCAAGACCGGCTTTTTGTACGGCGGTTACAAGTCCGATTGCCATGGCAGTATTCCCGGTAATATTCCGGTATTTTCCTTTTGGCAGCTGGGCAGATGAAATTTCATATTTGGATTGGAAAGCTTCAGTAATAACACCATAGTTAAAACCGGCTTTTAATGCCCGGATGTTGGCTTCAACCAATTCTGGTGTCTTCTTGAATTTGTCTTTGATCCAGGCAATTGTTGGTTCACTGTCACGGCTGAATAACCAGAAAATGAGACCGAGAGCAAAAAAGTTTTTACACCGGTCTACCGTTTTGTTTGGAAGCTTGAGGTCTTCAAGTGCGAGTCCGGTCAGGTGGGTAATCCTGATTTTAAAAACACGATATTTAACCAGGCTGTTATCTTCGAGCGGAGAAACTTCGTAACCTGCATATTTCAGGTTTTTTTCGGTAAACTGATCCTCGTTTGCAATGATAATGCCATTGGTATCCAGTTCACGAAGGTTAACCTTCAGAGCGGCGGGGTTCATTGCAACCAAGACATCACTATGATCGCCCGGCGTATGAATTTTTCCTGACCCAATGTGAACCTGAAAACCAGAAACACCATAAAGGGTTCCGATCGGCGCCCTGATTTCAGCAGGGAAGTCTGGCAGAGTGGCAAGATCATTGCCCATCATGGCTGAAACATTGGTAAATTGGGTACCAGTCAACTGCATTCCATCGCCGGAATCACCAGCGAAACGAATTGTCACGTCCTCGAGGACTTGAACTTCTTTCTCCATTTCGAATTTGCCTTAGAATTTGGTCAAAATTAAATCTGTTATCTATCCGTTACAACGGATTTTTGGTCTTTCAGATTCCAGATTGCAAATATCCAAATGAAAAAAAGAAAAACAAAGTTTAATTGATTATAAAATCAACGTTTTCAAGGTTTTGTGACCGGTGATAACTATGAAACTTTAATAAGTAAGGCGATGCAGGATAAGGAAGTAAAGGGCAGGGCAGTGTGACTGAATAAATTTAACAAAACTGAACTAAAAACGAAATAAAATAAAAAAGGGGACTTTTTAAGTCCCCTTTTTAAAGATCAGGCTTCAGTTTCAACCTTGGGTTGATTGCTTTCAACAATCACCTTGATTTCACCAACAATATCCTGGAAGAGTTTAATCTCAACTGTATATTCACCAACCTTGTTAATGTGATCCAGGTTGATTTTACGACGGTCAATTTTAAATCCTTTAGAATCCAATTGTTCTGCAACTGCTGCAGTGGTAACTGAACCGAAAAGTTTTCCATCTTCACCGGTGTTCATTTCAAAATGAAGCACAACTTTTTCGAGTTGGGATTTCAGGCTTTCGGCAAGTGCAACACTGTTTGCACGCAGTTTGGCAAGACGTTTTTTCTCGCCTTCAACGGTTTTCAGGTTTTTTTCAGTTGCAATAATTGCAAACTGCTGAGGAACCAGGTAGTTACGGGCGTAACCATCACGAACTTTAACAATATCACCAATCGTTCCAAGTCCGTCTATTTCTTGTTTCAGAATAACTTTCATGTGATAGACTCCTGTTAACGGATAGAGGTTGAAACGTAAGGCAGAATTGCCAGGTGACGTGCACGTTTGATGGCAGTAACAAGAACCCGCTGATGGTAAGCACAGGTTCCTGTGATACGGCGGGGAATGATTTTACCTTGTTCGGTGATAAACCGGCCAAGACGTTTTTCGTCTTTATAGTCAATATAGAGAACACCAGATTCGCAAAAACGGCAGGTGCGTTTTACGTTTGTCTGATTTCTGTTGGTCGGGCTTTTTCTTCTCATAATCATAGTAGTGCCTGCCTTTTAGTTTTGAATGGGTGTAGTTGGAACTGCTTCGGCGGCTTCTTTTTCATAAGCTACCTTTTTTGCATCCTTCTCACGCTGACCAAGAATTTTCTTGTCAATCAGAACAGTAAGAAAACGGAGCACATAATCATCGAGCTGAAGAGCACGTTCAATAATTGCAACAGAAGTTGTTGCGGCTGTGTATTCCATGGTTACATAAAACCCGGAATGTTTTTTCTGGATCGGATAGGCGAGCCTTTTCCGTCCAACCTTATCCAGTTTCAGGATTTCGGCGTTTTGTTCCTTAACAACTTCTGTAATCTTTGCGATGGTATCTTCGATCATATTCTCTTCGATCGCCGCATTGATTATATAGGTTGTCTCGTAACGATTTGGACTTGTCATGAGGTTTCCCTTTGGACTATGGCCTTCAGTTTATTCTGAAAGCAGGTTGACCGGCAGCAGGTTAAAAGTCCGGGAATCTGTCTGCTGCCTGACCAGAATTCCGGAGAGCTACAAATTTACTTAATTAATGGCGCAATTACCAGTGCAACGACAGACATTAATTTTATAAGGATATTCAGGGACGGACCGGCAGTATCTTTAAACGGATCACCAACCGTATCACCAATTACCGCAGCCTTGTGTGCATCTGATCCTTTTTTGATCACGGTACCATCTTTTAGGGTGTAACCATGCTCAAAAGATTTTTTTGCATTATCCCAGGCGCCACCGGCATTTGACATGAAAATGGCGAGAGCAACACCAGAAACCGTACATCCGGCAAGCATTCCTGCTAAAGCTTCTTTTCCGAGACCCGGCATAAATCCGAAGAAAACCGGAATTGCGATTGCCATGAGTCCTGGCAGAACCATTTGTTTTAAGGCAGCCGAAGTTGAAATATCAATACATTTTTTATAATCAGCTTCCACACCTTCTTTTCCTTCAAGCAAACCTGGAATTTCACGGAACTGACGGCGAACTTCCTGAACCATTTCCATTGCAGCTTTTCCAACCGCATTCATCGCCATGGATGAAAATAGGAAAGGAAGTACACTTCCGATAAATAATCCGGCCATGATGGTTGGGTTTGCAATGTTGATACCGGTTTTAAAGTCGATACCTGCAGCAGTCATATAAGCTGTGAATAACGCCAGGGCTGTTAATGCTGCAGATGCAATTGCAAATCCTTTTCCAATTGCAGCAGTTGTATTGCCAACCGCATCAAGGGTATCGGTTCTGCGGCGAACTTCTTTTGGCAATCCAGCCATTTCAGCGATTCCACCGGCATTATCAGAAATTGGGCCATAAGCATCAACAGCAAGCTGGATTCCAGTAGTGGAAAGCATACCCAAAGCAGCAATCGCAACACCGTAAACACCGGCAAGCTGGTAAGAACCCATAATTCCGATTGCAATCAGAATAACAGGAATTGCGGTAGACTGCATGCCGACAGCAAGTCCGGCAATAATGTTGGTTGCTGGTCCGGTAACTGATTGTTCAACAATACTATTTACGGGTCCTTTTCCTGTTGCACAGTAATGTTCGGTAACAAGACCAACGGCGATTCCGATCAGAAGGCCAAAAACAGTCGCACCAAATACATTCATTGCAGTAATCGGCAGGAGACTCATGGTATCAATCATGACGGCAGACGGCCACATCCATGATGTAATAAAGTAAGTGGCAATCAGCATCGCACCACCGGCACCAAAGGTTCCGATATTCAACGCCATCTGTGGGTTTCCGCCTTCTTTTGTGCGGACAAAAAACGTTCCGATAACCGAAGCAACAATTCCTACTCCGGCAAGAATCAATGGCAGCAGAACTGGTGCAAGGCCATTATATTGAGGAGAATTCGCAACAATTGAAGCACCAATCACCATGGTTCCGACAATGGCACCCACATAAGATTCAAAAAGATCTGCGCCCATTCCGGCAACATCACCCACATTATCACCTACGTTATCAGCAATAACGGCTGGGTTACGAGGATCATCTTCGGGGATGCCGGCTTCTACTTTTCCGACAAGATCAGCACCAACATCAGCAGCTTTTGTATAAATTCCACCACCTACACGGGCAAATAAGGCAATTGAGGATGCACCTAAGGAAAACCCAGAAATGACATTCAACAATTTGACAACGTTGTGATGCCAGGCTCCACTGGTTTCTTCGGTTATGCTTGAAGCAAGAATATTGACGTCAAAAATGTTGGCGTAAAGAATGAAAAGTCCGCCAAGACCGAGAATTCCGAGTCCGACAACAGACATCCCCATAACAGATCCGCCAGAAAAGGCAATCTGAAGGGCTTCTGCCAGACCAGTTCTCGCCGCATTAGTTGTTCTGACATTAGCTTTTGTGGCAACTTTCATTCCAAAGTAACCGGCCAGAGCAGAACAAACTGCGCCGACAGCAAAAGAAACGCCTACCAGTGGACTTGAATCAGCCTGACCCATGTTGGCAAAAGCAAGCAAGCCCGCAACTCCAACAACGAAAAGGAAAAGAATTTTGTATTCTCTGGATAGAAACGCCATCGCACCGTCAGAAATTGCTTTTGCAATCTGAGCCATTCGGGGCGTTCCTTCTTCCTGTTTGTTGATCCAGGAAGATTTATAATAGGCAAAGGCCAGAGCAAGGACGCCTGACCCGAGGATGATGTAAATAAATATTGAGTCGAGCATGAAGGTATTCATAGCCGGATGGAGTCTCCCTTGTTGATTCTGCTGTTTGGTTTGTTTAAACGAACTTATTTTTGGTTAAATAAATTCATTGCTTTTGGCAGTCCGTCTGCAACAATCGTTAGCACACTTTCGGCTGCCTGAGAAATCATGGTCTCTGTCTGGTCACGTTCTGAAGCTGGAAAGGGAGACAAAACATAGTCTGCCTGCCGCCCTTTTTCGAACTGGTTACCCACACCACATCTGACTCTGATAAACTGATCAGTTGAGAGCCGGTTGATAATATCAATCAGCCCGTTATGACCACCTGCACTTCCGCCAAGCCGTATTCTGACTTGCCCTGTGGGAAGATTAATGTCGTCACTGATCACAATCAGATGATCTGGGGTTTCTTTAAAAAAATGAACGGCAGATTGAATAGCCGTTCCGCTGAGATTCATGTAAGTAATGGGTTTCATCAGAAGGATCCGGTCCGGGCCCAACTGTGATTTCACCGTCATGGCATTAAACTGCCTGTGTTCGACGGTTAACCCTAATTTTGATGCGATTTTGTCTATAACCAAAAACCCGGCATTGTGCCGGGTTGTGGTATATTGATTTCCGGGGTTACCCAAGCCTGCAATGATAAACATGTATCAGGCTTTGGTTTCCTTTTTGCCTTTTGCAACCACTTCAGGTTCTGCAACACCGGCAGTGGCAGTTGCAGCATCATAATCTTCACCACGTTTGCGGGTGATAGAAACGACAGGTGCAATTGCATCTTCAAGAATCTGGATTCCGTCAATAACGATGTCACTAACGTGAATGCTGTCACCCAGATCAAGGTTGGTAATATCAACAGTGATATGATCAGGAAGGTGCTTTTGATCACAGCGAACTCTGAGGTGGTGAAGATTAATTTGAAGAAGACCACCATTTTTGGCAACGCCAACTGATGTACCGGTTGTGGTAACAGGAACTTCAACAGTGATTTTTTCATCGCCCGCAACTGCCTGAAGGTCAAAATGGATGCAACGATCGGTAACCGGGTCAAACTGTAATTCTTTTACCAAACCTTGTTTGGTTTCGCCATTACTCAGTTTGAGTTCAACCAGATGTGATTCGGTTGTGTAGATAAGGGGAATAAGTTCATTTTCCATTACTGAAAAATGGATATTTTCTTCACCATGGTGATAAATTACGGCAGGTACACGGCCTTCTTTGCGAATTGCCTTTGTACCGGTTTTTTTGATCTCACTTCTGATGAGACCATTTAACTGAACGACTTCCATACTATTTTACTCCGTCACTAAACATTAATAATAAGCTGTTTTTATTCAAAAAGCGATGAAATTGATTCATCGGTATAAATTCTATGAATAGCTTCCGCAAAAACTTCAGAAACAGACATAACTGTGATTTTTTCACAGGGCTCTTTTAGAGGAATACTGTCTGTTATGTACAATCGAGAAAGTACTGAGTTTTCGATTTTTTCAATTGCATTTCCCGAAAGAACCGCATGCGCAACGGCGGCCTGAACAGATAGAGCACCTTTTTCCATTAAGGCAGCAGCAGCATTGCAAAGAGAACCGGCTGTATCGACCAGATCATCAACCAGTAAAACATTTTTTCCTTCAGCGTCACCAATGATATTCATAACTTCAGCAACGTTTGCTCTGGGCCGGCGTTTATCTACAACAACAAGATCGGCTTCCAGTTTTTTTGCAAAAGATCTTGCCAGTTTGATTCCACCGACATCTGGGCTTGCAACAATCAGATTAGGAATCTTTTTCTGACGGAAGTACGGAATAAAAACTGCTGAGCTGTACAAGTGATCAAACGGAATGTCAAAAAATCCCTGGATTTGTGCTGCATGCAGGTCCATGGTTACAATTCTGTCTGCACCGGCAGTAGTCAGAAGATTAGCCACAAGTTTTGCTGCAATCGAAATACGGGGTTGATCTTTTCTATCCTGACGGGCATATCCAAAATAAGGAATGACAGCTGATACCCGGTTTGCACTTGCTCTTTTTGCTGCATCAAGCATGATGAGCAATTCCATGATATTGTCACCCGGCGGAAAGGTAGACTGGATGACATAAACATCACAACCCCTGATGGATTCAAGATACTGCCCTGAGATTTCGCCATCAGAAAAATTCTGAATAGCAGCGTTCCCCAGAGGTAAACCCAATTGTGCGGCCACGCTTTCTGCGAACTTACGGTTAGAACGTCCGCTGAAAATCTTAATCTTTTTTTGGTACATGTTGGTTAAGTTGTGGTTAACGCACGCCAGGAGTGTTGAATGCTGGGGCGGCAGGATTCGAACCTGCGAGTGTCGGCTCCAAAGGCCGATGCCTTACCGCTTGGCGACGCCCCAGTAAATTTGAGAGCGACAAAATTACAACTATCTGCTTACTATGTCAAGAATCAGATGATTTTTTTGGAATAAGTTGAGAAGGGGATTGAAGGAACAGGTCGAGATGGAAAAAAACGGCCGATTCAGGAAACCAGAACCGGCCTAAAATTCAAGAAAATTATTTTTTCTTGGCTTTTACTGCTGCTGCTTTGGTTGCTTCAGCATTTTTTAAATCCTGAACTTCTTTACGGATATCCTGAGAAAGAGTTTTCAGGTCAGCCATAGATTTCCGTACACGGGTGCCGGCAGCCTTGTTTCCTTTTTCATAGAATGCAACAAAGTCTTTTTGAGCGCTTTCTAACAAAGCGTGGACATCTGCATAACGATTTTTAGCCATTTGGTTTATCTCCTAGTTGTGTCAAGTGTATCTTTTCGTTGTTGATTTCTAACGAAGGTGCATATTACGAAGATTCATTTTTCATGTCAAGTCTTCCCGACATCAAAAAGCCTTATTTTACCCTTTTAGACTCGTTTTTGGTAAAATACCTGAATTTTATTTTTCGATGGTAAGGAATCTGTCTTTTTTTTGACCAAATTCTCTGATCCCGGCACAATTTGTAAACTGTAAAGGAAATGAGCCATTCCATTCATTTATCCAGGAATAGGTGTCGTTCACTGATTTTTCTGAATCGACCCAAATTTTCAATTCTTCAAAGGATGATACTCCATCTGGTGGGAGGGTTTCGTCGAGATAAAAAGCAGAAGCGCCTTCCAATTCTAGCTTTTCAACGAGGCATACCGGGCTTATTATTCGGGCACTTCCATCCAAATCAGCAGTTGCCAGCAAGACCAGGTTTGAAATTTCACCTGACAATGAATTTAATGTTTGGCTATTTACAGCGATTGTGCCGTTTCTCAAAGAAACAATTTTTCGCTGATGGCCTGAAAATGAAATCGCAGGTGCCATGCCTTCCGCAAGGAAGTTGACCATTGGTTTTAAAATTGAACTGGTGAGAGTCGAAATTAATTTCTGACTGATGGGTTCAGGCAGATCAGGAGCCGGTTGAAATAAGAGTGCAGAATTGATCTCCATTTGTAGGGCAGCAAATCTTCTTCCGTCAGGAATGAGAATAAAAACCTCTCCGGATGCTTTTATGCACCTTCCTAAATTTTCAAGAAGGCGTGTATCTGAGAGGTAAAAATCACTAAGGTAAAGTACGTTCAATTTGCTCTCTTTCTAATTTCAAAATCAGGCACGAAAAACCCAAGCATTACACCAAGACTCCCGGATGTCACTTTTTCAGCAGTTCTGATCTGTCGAAAAACAAAACTACAATTCACATAATTCCCCAGGTAAATGCTGTAACCGGCAGTTCCTTCTAGAAAAAGCTGTTTTTTTGAGGTCATTGCACCAACTTCCAGGAAAAAACTGCTCAAATAAGAGGTTCGTGGGTAGGTTCTGAAATAAAAATCGAGTCCGGTGGCAAGATTTCCTGAAAAGGTGACGTTTTGATTTCCCGTAATAATCCCCCCATTCAACCTGCTTCCATAAAAAGAGCGCCCTGAAGGACTTCTTAAATGATAACCAAACCCAAGCGATAACAAAGTGATTTTGGAAAGCGATTTATTTTCGCTGTCAAGGCTATATTCATCAAAAAGAAACCTTGCAGAGGCCGTTGAATCAGACTGTTCAAGTTCAAACCTTTTTCCGATGATCTGCGAGGGTTGGTTACTGAAAAAAGATTGACCCACTCTGACTCCACCGGTAAAAGAAAGGAATCCTTTCAGGGTGATTTCAGATTGGATGTCACGTTTTTCAAATTCCTGTTTTGCCAATGCACTATCAAGATAATCGGGCGGAAGTTCAATCAGGAACCGGGTTTTGGTTGATTTGACTTCCTGGGCAAAGGAGACAGATATGCTCACAAAACCAAATTGACTTAGAAAAAGTATAAATAAAAAAGTTAAATTGCTGATTTTCATAGCCGTTAAAGTACATTTTTTTTTAGAATGATGCGAAATCCGTGATTTTTAAATGTTACACAATCTTGAAAGTTGGAAACAAATGGCAATAAAAATGACAAAAAAATGACTTGGCTTTGGTAAAAAATAAAAATAAACTTTATCTTTAATTGACTCTTTTTCTTAACCATTCAATTTGGCAAGACCAAAACAAAAGAGTTTTCATTTAAATAATTTAAGGAAAAAACGAATGAAAAAAATGATAATACTGTTTTTTTTGTCACTGGTGCCTGTTCTTGGGTTTTCACAGGCGGTTTATCCCGGAAATGGAAATTCTGGTTTTGGGGGAGTGCTTGGAACCGGGAATTTTTCAATTAATGACAACGGGACAACCGTAACGATTACCTTTACAAAGGGAAGTGGCGGGTTTAATGATGCAATTGTTGTTTACATTGATAGCGATGGGTCAAGAAACTTTCCATTTACTGTTACCTTTACTGATGAAGGGGATAATCTGAGAAAAGCTATTTCAGGAAGAAGTTCCGGTAGCAATACCGTATTGTTATTCCCAGGTAGTTTTGAAGCAGATTATGCGCTTGCTTTTGCACCCGCAGAGTCTTTTGGTGGTTTATGGCAACTTGAAACTGGAAGTCACACCTTTATTTCCAGTGCTAACTTATCATCATTCTCCACAACCGATCCTGTATATACGGTCTCTTTTACCTGGGCAAGCATCGGGTTAACAGGGGGTCCTGGTGATAATTTTGATTTTCTGGTCACCTATCTCTCCACAACTGCGTTCCGTGCGAATGAAACTATTGGTGAAGGTCTTGAGGGGGGTAACCCAGGCTTTGGAGCCGCTGCATTTACCGGGTTCCGCTCTTATTATCAGGGTGGATATGACACACCCCTCCCAGTTGAATTACTTTCCTGGTCAGCAACGCCAGCTGATAATAAAGTCATTTTGAACTGGGAAACGGCTTCAGAGTTGAATCATGCCGGATTTGAAATCCTTCGTTCAACAACAAAAGACGGAAAATTTCAGTCAATATTGAACTATAAAGACAATGATGCCTATGGCTATAAAGGTCAGCAAGGCGGTAAATATTCGTTTGTTGATGACCGCAAAGTATACAACGGACTTACCTATTTTTATAAATTGGTTGATATAGCTGTTGATGGCAAACGCACCGAGCATACCACCATTTCTGCAATTCCAACAGATGGCAAGCCTGTTCAGCCTGGTTTTGAATCTCCGGCTGAGTTTGCAATCAAGGGTTTATATCCGAATCCATTCAATCCGAGTGGAAACCTGGAATTTTCGCTTCCTAAAAAAGGATTTGTATCAGTTGAACTCTATAATGTGATTGGTCAAAAAGTGGCAATTGCATTTCAGGGAACTCTGGAAGGTGGAAAAAACCATACGAACCGGATCGAAATTTCGGGAAATGGTCTTCCTTCTGGTGTTTATCTGGCTGTTGTCAATTACTCAGGTCAGCGCCTGACCAGTAAGTTTACTCTTCTGAAATAATCATTAACTCAGTTTACTTTTAAATCCGTTTTGCAATCTTGCAAAGCGGATTTTTTGTTTTTACCTGCCTTCAACCCGCATAACTCTCCAGAAACAGAAATTCCCTAAGTCTATTATTTATCAAGCCAGTTCGATTGTTTATCTTAATATAAGTAATAAAAATTGTTAATTATGCTAAGTTTTCTTCCAAATAATCAGGTAGCAAAATTGGAATTGGTTACGACGCGAATTATTTTAGAATCGATCCAGTCTCTTTATAAGGGATATAAGAATTCTGGTGTTTTTTAGTTTTTTACTAAACAAATCACAACGTAAGGAATTCTATCCATGATTAAAATGATATTCGCACTATTTCTACTCAGCCTTCCTTTTACAGGAATGTCGCAGGCAATTTATAACGGGAACGGGAATACTGGCGCTGGTGGCGGGGGTACACTTGGAACCGGAAGTCTTTCCATCGCTGACGATGGAACCACGGTTACTATATCATTTACCCGGGGTCCTGTTGCCTTTTATGATGCAGTTGTTATTTACATTGATAGTGACAACAGCGGAGATTTTGCAAACACAAGTTCTTTTACTGATGAAACCAGCGGCGTGCGACGGGCTGCTTCAGGGTTATTAACCCCAAATCAAGCCCTGGTTAATTTTTCGCCCGGCTTTCTTGCAGACTATGCTGTTTCCTTTTCTGCAGTTGAAGGTTTAGGTCAGGTTTACCAGTTAATAGCAGGACCCTCAAGTCACGTTCTTGCGGTTGGTGCCAACCTTTCAACGACTGATCCTTTTGAACCAGTCTTTACCGTTTATTTTCCATGGACTGCAATTGGTCTCACCGGAGCAGAAGGTGAAAACTTCAGATTTGTTGTTACCTTAATTGACCCGCTTACAGGCTATCGCTATGACGAAGCAATTGGTGATGGAATAAGCAGTGGAAATCCCGAGATCCCTTCAAGCGTTACTTATACCGGTGGTCGTTCTTATTATCAGGGTGGATATGACACACCCCTCCCAGTTGAATTACTTTCCTGGTCAGCAACGCCAGCTGATAACAAAGTTATTTTGAACTGGGAAACGGCTTCAGAGTTGAATCATGCCGGATTTGAAATCCTTCGTTCAACAACAAAAGACGGAAAATTTCAGTCAATATTGAACTATAAAGACAATGATGCCTATGGCTATAAAGGTCAGCAAGGCGGTAAATATTCGTTTGTTGATGACCGCAAAGTATACAACGGACTTACCTATTTTTATAAATTGGTTGATATAGCTGTTGATGGCAAACGCACCGAGCATACCACCATTTCTGCTATTCCTACAGATGGCAAGCCTGTTCAGCCTGGTTTTGAATCTCCGGCTGAGTTTGCAATCAAGGGTTTATATCCGAATCCATTCAATCCGAGTGGAAACCTGGAATTTTCGCTTCCGAAAAAAGGATTTGTATCAGTTGAACTCTATAATGTGATTGGTCAAAAAGTGGCAATTGCATTTCAGGGAACTCTGGAAGGTGGAAAAAACCATACGAACCGGATCGAAATTTCAGGAAATGGTCTTCCTTCTGGTGTTTATCTGGCTGTTGTCAATTACTCAGGTCAGCGCCTGACCAGTAAGTTTACCCTTCTGAAATAAACTGAATAAACCCGCATTTTTTTCAGTCGCAGGGGAGTGTTCTTCTGCGACTGATGAATTAAACCTGCCAACCCCTGAATCTCTTAAATTTATTAAGTCTAAATGAATCAAAACTTTAGAAAAATAAAATAAAAGTTGTGACCTGTGGCAACATTTCCAAGTCTTATTGGCTGTAAATTTGTATCACTTTTAACGGCAGCCCTTATGATAAAAAAACTTATTTCTCCGACCTTTATTTCTATCCTTCTGGTAATTGGAATTCTTTTGATTGCCTTACTCATCAGTTCATATAATAATGAACAACTTCCCTCCAAACGAAGCACAGTAAACATTTCTGCATCCTTCTGAGCCTTCTTTCGTTTCTAACCCGATTATAATTTATTTAAGATAAAAATATCTGTTTCTTTGTACTGTATTCTCTTTGCGTTTTGAAAATTAACCCACAGGGTGAAAAATGGAAATCCGGGGAAAGCGCGCCATTGTTTTAGGTGGGGCAGGCCTTGTTGGCCGGGCCGTTTGCAGGCTAATGATTGAGGAAGGTGTTCAGGCACTCATGGTTACCTCCCTTCTTGATTCGGAGGCTGAAGAGTTTATTAGTCAACTTAAAATTGAATATCCTGATGTACCGGTCAACTATTCACTGTTCGGTGGTAATTTATTTGTCCGGTCAGAGTTAAAATATTATTCCCGCTCTGAAATATTTGGGAACGAACAAAATCGCCGGCAGTTTATCAGTGACATTCTCGAACCACTATCCACTGACATCCTGAATCAATCTGCACTCTATCAGCTCATCACTTCTTTTCAGCCACATGTTCTGGTTGATTGCATCAACACCGCAACGGCTGTGGCCTATCAGGATATTTTCTCTGTCGCTTCTGATGTGTTTTTAACTGTAAAATCTGACCATCCAGAAACAACGCAATTGAAATCGGAAATCGAATTGCTTCTCGGTTCACTGTATGTTCCGCAACTGATCAGACATGTACAGATTATGCAGCAATCAATGAAACTGGCTGGCTGTGAAATGTATCTGAAAGTAGGGACTTCTGGTACAGGCGGAATGGGGCTGAACATTCCCTATACCCATTCAGAAGACAAACCTTCAAGAATGTTGCTTGCAAAGGCAGCTATGGCCGGGGCCCACTCGTTACTGTTATTTCTCATGGCACGAACGCCAGATTCCCCAATTATAAAAGAAGTAAAACCCACCGCTGCAATTGCCTGGAAAAAAATTGGATTTGGGCCTATAAAAGTAAGAGGCCGGCAATTGATAATGGAAGACTGTTTGCCCGGGAATGCTTTTTCTTTATCGGGGAAACTTGAATCAAATCTGAACCCAGATGAAAAAATCATTCATTTAAAGTCTGAAGGAAAACCTCGTCTTCTCGAAGCCCCATTTATTGATACGGGTGAAAACGGAATGTTCTCGTTGGGTGAATTTGAGGCGTTGACTGATGATGGACAAATGGAATTTATAACTCCTGAAGAAATAGCACAAACCATCTTGTGGGAAATTAAAGGCAGAAATACAGGAAGTGACATAGTAAATGCACTTGATAATGCGACCATGGGGCCAACTTACCGGGCTGGTTATCTGAGAAAACGGGCACTTGATACTTTGCGAAAACTTGAAAAGCAGCACGGTGTTGATTCTGTTGCCTTTGAAATTCTGGGTCCTCCCAAATTATCGAAATTGCTTTATGAGATTTATTTGCTGAAGGAAATTTTTAAAAGTTTTGAAGCAATTTCAGCTGAAACACCAGAAAAATTATCATCTGCGATGATGGATTTGATTTCTTCACGTCAGGAAGTACGATCCAGAATATTATCAATTGGAATTCCCATTCTTTTACCCGATGGCAAACAATTATTGAGGGGAAGCGTAATTAAAATTCCGGGCGGAAATCACACTTTTGAGGTTACCCCTGAAGCTGTTGATTTATGGGCGCAGGATGGTTGGGTTGATCTCAGAATTGAAAACATGTTGAAATGGAAAAACCGGACAACCCACATTCTTGGTGAAATTGCATCGTTGCCTTCAAAGGATACAAGTTCCCGGATTACCCGTAACCGGGATTACTGGTATCACGATAAAGAAGAGAAAGACATTCATCTTGGCAAGGTTGCAGCCTGGATTTTTATTCATGAAGAAAAGGGGCAACGAATGAAAGCATGAATTTATTGTAGTGAAATGCAATAAAATCAGTGTTTTAAAACAAATAATGCTTGCTTACAAATAAAAATCTGATTAAGTTTATAACAATGATGAAAAGTTGAGTGATTTTGTTAAAATTTTAACTTTTTATCCGCAATCAAAACAAATTTGTGATTCAATTAACACAAATACAGGTAATTATATAGTATCTTACATAAATACTTATTTACCAACAACCTGAACAGGCAACAGGCTAAGGGAAGCAGCAGTGGAAGTTATTGATTCATTCAAGAAAATGGCCGAAGGCGTTTACTCAACCGGAAATGGTGTTCACCGTATCGGTGATGAGAACGGACTTTTGTCTGCCTATCTGATTGAAACCTCAATTGGCCTTGTTCAAATAAATACAGTTCCAGAACTGTTTAAAACCTATTTTCCAGTTTTTAAAAAATTACCTGTCGCTATATTTGCAGGTGGTCCTAAGACTAACGAATTGGGTGATTCTTATACTGGATTTGAATTTGAACTCTGGATTTCACGGTTCATGGATTTTATGAATCCGAACCGCATTAAATTTATCAGCAGTGAAGAAAACCTGAAGCGCATTTATGGCCGTCTCGAAATACCGATGAACGGGAATTTTGTAAATGATGAATTGGGAACCGAACGAGCCCGTTTTGTAGGCAAAAGATGGATTGATGATGTGTTTGAATGGTGTCCGATTCAGGATGAAATGACAGTTGGTACAGTTAAATTTCAGTACATCAGTGATAATCATCTGGTTGTTTATGATCGTAAGAAGCTGGTGTTTGACTCAGAATTATTTCCAAATATCGTTTTAAACGGAAGAGCCACTTCCTTTGTTGAAGAAAGATTAAAATCAGCCAGACCATTTTCGCCCAAGCAGGAAGAGCTTGAATTGATTGTTGCCGGTGCAAGTATTGGTACCCGGCCGGGTGTAACTTCAAACTTTATCTTAAGCTGGAATAACCGGCTTGCCTGGATTGATCCGCCGGCAAAAGCATTTGAAAAAGGTGTTCAGCTTGGTGTAAATATTGATCAGGTTCAGGATTTTATCATTTCACACGTCCATGAAGATCATATTGAAGGTTTTAGCAGCATTCTCGCCCGTAAAATCAATCAGAAGAAAAAACTGAGTTTGATTTCAGTTCCCGAAATATACGATCAGGTGAAAACTATTTTTTCTCCGAATTTCGGCGATATTGCCCAGCATATTGATTTTCAAAATATAAATGACCCGCTTTTTGGCAATTACCATGGTGCCAGTTTTGAAACCAGAATAAATTACCATCCGGTTCATACACTGGGCTTTAAAGTTGGATTTAATGGCAAAAAAGTGGGTATCAGCGGTGATATTCTTTATAAGAAAACCATTCTTGATTCCCGTCTTAAAACCGGTGATGTCTCAAAGCAAGACTTTGAAAAATTGATCCCAACCTGGTTTTCAGATTGCAATGTTCTGCTCCATGACACAACCGTCAGCGGGGATCCTGTTCACACTGCTCTAGCTGATGTTGAAGAACTTGCTTCACAACTACCTTCATCTGTTAAAGTTTTCGGTTACCATGCCGGAGCGGCAATTGAGTCTGCGACTGTTCAGCAGGCAAAATTTGGCGAACACCTGTAAAACACGCTTGATTCAGCTTTCGGTTTTAATTACCTTTGCATCTCCAAAAGTTCGGGGCGTAGCGCAGCCTGGTAGCGCGTACCCTTGGGGTGGGTGAGGTCGCAAGTTCAAATCTTGTCGCCCCGACTTTTTTGGTTTTTCCCACTCGCTTTTTTTGTTTCAACCGTAATGGTTTCCCCATCAGTTAAAAAGCGGATTTCACCGCTTTTTTGCGTTTGGAGCAGTTCACTTCCATCAAAAACCCATTTTTCTTCAATTTCTGCAACCGGTAGCCGGTATCGGTTATTCAATCCAGCAGAAATAACTGCATATTTCGCCTGCGCAACACCCATCCAGTCATCTGACGAAGATGTTTTACTTCCATGATGTGAAACTTTGATTACTGTTGTGTTAAACCATTCGGGGGTTACCTGGCTGACCAGTAACTTTTCAATTGGCTTTTCAAGGTCACCGGCTGAAAGTAATGAAAAATTCCGGTATTGATACCTGATGAGAAAGCTTTTGTCGTTCATATTCCGGGTCAGATTCTGAGGATCAAATAGGTATAGTTTTTCTTCAAGGCCCAGTTTTATCACTTTTTTTTCTCCTGTCAGTTGAATTGAAGTTCCCCTTTGCCGGAAATTTGCAATCGTTTTTTGGAAAAGGGGAGAAGCACCACATGTATCGCCAAGAATAATTGTTTTTATCGGGATGACAGAAGACACAGCAATCAACCCGCCATAATGATCAAGGTGCGGATGGGTAATAATAACCAAATCAATGTTTGACTTTCCCCAGTACTTTAACCGGTTGGTAATTAACTCAGAAACCTGTCTGCCATCTTTCTTTACAGGACCGGCATCGATCAGGGTTAAATGCCCGTCCGGTGATAAAATCCACATGAGATCGCCCTGTCCACAAGACATGAAGGATATTTCTGTCTGCTTTTCTTTACCTGTTTGAATCGCCAGAATAAAACCAATGACAATAATTCCTGAGAATAAAACCACTTTTCTGAGTGTAATTCCGTATAGGACAAGGGTTGTTACAATTCCAAAAATCAGAATAAAAACTTCTTGTGTTTCAAATGAAACTGTCATTCCACTTAACGGAAGCCTGGAAAACCAGGTGGTTATTTCCTGCATGAGGTAAACAATAAAAGAGGCAGCTGTACCAAAAACCGAAGCCAAATACACGGAAATAGATGAAATTATTACTGAAAGAAAGCCAGTCATCATAACCAACGAAGTGGCCGGAATAACTATTAGGTTTGCCAATGCACCTGTTACCGGAAGATTTTGAAAAAACAGGACAGTTACCGGTGATGTTGCGATAATTGCAAAAAGGGTAAGTTTTAATGGTGACAGCAACTTTTGGCCTAGTGCCTTTGTAGATTTTCGGGGTAAGATCCGATCTGCAAATAAAAGTCCGGCAACGGCACCAAACGAAAGCAGAAAACCGGGTTGGGTTGCCTGAATCGGGTCATAGGCAATCATGAGAATAAAAGCAAAAAACAAGGAGGACCAACCAGTTGATTTCCCCTGTTTCAAAATACTGAGCAAAACGATAGAAGACATGACCACAGCTCTTACCATGCTGGCCGACCAACCCGTCAGCCATCCATAAATAAAAAGACCGGAAATCGTAAAAATGACCCGGAAGGTTTCACCATGGAACGGAAACCAATATCTGACCCGAACCCAGGGGGAAAACAACAGCAGGGTTACAAAACCAACATGAAGCCCACTTACACTTAAAATATGCAGTGTTCCTGTCACAGAATATGCCTGTACCGACTCTGGTGGCATCCAGGAACGGTAACCGAGCAACAATCCACGTACGAATCCCTGTCCGTCACGGGTGGGTATGTGGTTACTGATTTGGGTTTCTATCCAAAACCGCACTTCACCCAACAATTGGCCAGAAATTGAACCTGATTCTGCATTTGCTTTCAGCCAGCTTATATTCTCTGGGAGAATGAGGCCTAAAATGTGATTACTTTCGAGATAGTCACGGTAATTAAATTCACCAAAATTATCAGGTTCAGCCGGTGACGTTACCTGGGCTTCAACTTCAAAACCAATACCTTCCCTTATTATTGGCGTCAGCATTGAATCCGTATAAAAAAGGACTTTGAAATTACCTTCCAACCATTGGTGACTGACTTTTAGACTGTCAACAAAGAATTCAGCAGAACCCCTTAACCCGGGCTTTCGATCAATTGTTGTAAAATGTCCTTTAAGTTGAATCTGTTGTGACGGGAAATGAAGGGAAGTCAGGTTGGTCTGACTTTTTGAGTAAAAGGCCGTGAGAAAAGTAAACGAAGCCAATAAAGTCAAATTCCGAAATAAAACCAGAATTGCATGTGGATTTTTTCGTGTAAACCAAAAAAGACTGCTGCTAACAAAAAATAGAATAGATGAAGTGAAAAACAGAATCTGAAGGGTAAATGAAATATAAAAACCAGCTAAAAGCCCTAAAATACAGGCTAATGCAAGCCAGAAAACCGGTTGGTTAAACGGATTGAATGGTTCTTTCATTTCTTCCGGAAAGAGATAAGTTTATGAGTACTCTGAGATCAAGTATACTTGAAGGTACAAAACTTGCCGGAAAATTGAAAATAAGCGGGACGGGATTAAAGGTGTGTGATGACGTTGAATTGTCTTCTGCATTTCCGTGATCGCTGCAAATAATAACGTTTATTGGGTTGCCGCAAACGTCAATATGTTCTAAGAATGCAGAAATTGTTAGTATTTCATTTACGGAAGCTTCACTATTTTGATCGTGACCCAAATGATCAAGAAAAAAGTAGTCGGTCATTCCAAAATCAATGGTATTGAACTGTTTTAAAAGATGTTTAAACGCACCTTCAGGAAAACCGGGGTCATCAAGGTCAGTAAATCGTTTTAAATGACCAAAATTAAGAGAAGGCGGGAAACCAATACCCTGATGGAGATCGTCAATTGAATGCAAAGGTTTACCGTTGAGGGTTTGCAGGAACCCAAATGTGTTCATCCGCATCTTTCGTGACTCAATCGCCTGAAAATACCGGTCGGGATAAACGTTTAACATATCCCATGAAAATCCCTTTTCTTCACAATCCTGAATAACAGAATCTGATGCAAGCCATGGGCGGTGACTGGTGTGCGGATAGGGTCCGTGATGTTTGCCGAGGTCAAGTGCAGCATTCCGGCCCGTCAGAAGGGCAATCTGACCCGTTCCAGACTGAGGTAAGCCATCAACGGCAAGGCAGGCATCAACAGGATGGCAGGTCCACCCTGGAATTATGTCATAGATCAGTTTATAAAGGAAACTATCGGGACATTTGGAAAAGGGGTTGGATTGAGAATCAGCGGGTGCGATCCCCAATCCATCTATAAAAAGGAACCAGGTTTTCACTTCTGATTAAAGGAATATTTTCCGGGGCCGAGGAAAAGCAGGCCAATAAATGCAAAGCCAACTTCAATAGCATGGGAAGCACCCATTAATCCGTCGCCCTTTCCAAGGTGAGTTGCTGCAGCGACAATCATTGTGCAAATCAGAAAAAAGGCAGCTGTTCGTGCAAAAAAGCCGGCTGCCAGTAACGCGCCGCCAAGAAATTCAGCAAGAGCGCCCATAAAACCCCAAAAAACCGGAAGGAAAGTGATTCCAAGAAATTCAGTATTCCGGCCAAGTGATTCCCAGCGATCGGGTCCGCCAATTATTTTAGGCCATCCATGAAGAACCATCATAATTCCAAGGCCGATACGCATAATCAGAAGTCCGAGATCTTTGTTTGCGGAAAGAAAGGAAATCATTTGTTTTTTTCCAGCAGGTCAGAAATCAGAGAAGTGCGGATTTCATTTCCTAGTAAGAGGCTATGCTGATAGGTTTTCTGACTGATTTTCATGTAAGCAGGAACCTGAACATTTTGAAATTCTTCGATTTGGGCAGGTGTGAAAGGAAAACGGATATAATGAACCGAACTGATGCGGTCTTCTTCACTTCTTCCAGCTTCAAACTCTGCAAAAACCTGGTTGCTGCCAAATTCAATCCAGAGTGATTTACCGTCAGTCAGTCCAAGAAATTTGTGGAGATCTTCACGGATTTTTTCTTCTTCAGTAATTTCGATAAACAGGGTCGCACTGAGTTCATTTTCAGCGGGGAGCAGGGAATTGTAAACATCAATTTCATGCTGAATTGCTTCATCATGAACCATTCTCTCTGCCCGCATCATTTCCTGAATCTGGAATTTCATGGTTTTCCGATTTTCAAACACCATAGAAATCTGATTGCCAAGTAAAACCCTGCGATTGGTTTTGTAAGAAATGATGTCGGAACGGTAAGTGTTTCGTACTTTTTCGTAATCGATTATGTTTAGTAATTCGTTGATTTCGATTGTTTTCATGTAGTCATCCTTTTTTTAAATTGAATGGGGGGGAGGTTTTGAAAAGCAATAAAACCACCCCGTTCCGGGCACTTTCCCGATTCTCGGGACTCAGTGACCGGATCACCCCTCCTTGAAAAGGAGGGGAATTTTTCCAAATTTTTATTTTTTGTTTAAGCCGTAGGCTTTGTGAATCATGATAACCGGATGTTCCGGCTTGATTTTGTGATCAGATGCCTGATAAACCTGCATGCCGGCCAACGTACAGTCAGAGCAGGTGACATCGCAGGGCTTTGAGTTCATGGCGGCAACCAATTTGTTTGCCTGCTTGATAGAAGCCTCAAAAAATTCGGTTTTCATTCCCCAACCGCCATCCATGCCTGAACATTTGTCAACCAGATTCACTTTTGTATTGGGTACCAATTTCAGAAGGTCACGGCTCTTGTAGCCCATGTTCTGGGCTTTGAGGTGGCAACTGAGGTGGTAATTTACAGTTCCGATTTCTTCAACAAAATCCAGTTTCAGCTTATCATTTTTCTTTAGCCAGATTAGATATTCAGAGATATCATAAGTTGCTTTGGCAACACTTTGGATTTTAGTATAGACATCCTTATCATTTTTTTCAAAATAATGAAGGTATTCCGTTTTGATCGTCAGTGAGCAGGTTGGCGGACCGGTTACTACAATTTTGTAGCCACGTTCAACCCAATCGGCGAGTTCCAGAATATTGGGTAGAGATTGCTTTTTGAAACCTTCAATGTCGCCGGGTGAAAGATAAGGTGCTCCGCAGCATTGCTGACGTGGATAAACCACCTCAACCTCGTTATGTTCAAGGATTTCAATTGCTGCTTTTCCAACATCCGGATCATTATTGTTCGTGAAACAGGTTCCGAAAACGACTACTTTTTCGCCGGAGGCCTTTTTAGGTTTAACAACAGTTCTGTGTTTTTTGAACCATTTTTCAAGCGTTTCACTGTGAAAGGCAGGAAGTTCACGGTCTTTGTGAATGCCAACAATTTTGTGCATGGCGGCACGGATCAATTTGGTGTTATTTGCAAAATTGGCAAGCGGAGCAAACGTTGTTCCCAGTTTTCCTGAGAAGTCAGTATTGCTTAAAAATTTATCGTTGGATTTGATTCCCCGTTCTTTGGTTCTGATGGCCTGTGCCCGGGTCATCAGTTTGGGGAAGTCGAGCATGAAATCATGTTCTTTTGCAGGCGTGTAAGGACAGATCGGATCGCAAAGTTTACACTGATAGCAAAGATCAATCACATTCCAGATTTCTTTTTCTGACAGGTCGGATACTGTACCCGAGAAAGTGGCTTCAATACTGGCTTCGACTGCATGTTCGCCTTCAGGACGTGAATCGTCATACTCGTGACGTTCAACCTGCTCACCTACAAGACCAGATTGAACTGCCTTGGCACGTTTCAGATCGGTGTGATTATCAATTGCATTAAAAAGATCAGGAAAAGAAGGGCAAATATTAAAACATAAACGGCAACCGTTACAAACATCAAAAACACGATGGATTTCCGTATTTAAGGAAGTTTTATTCCAGTAGGTTGGGTTGTAAACGTCGTAGATTGCGTTGGAAGTATCGGAATGATTAAGTGCCATGCTGACAGTCTCCGGGTTGGGTTAGAAGTGGCCTTAAATTTAAAAAAAGCGGATTGCCCTGTTTTTATACCAACCATGTTTTGTCAACAGTGAACAGGGCAATCCGGAAAGCAATTACTTCATTGAATCGAGGGTAGACTGGAATTTGCCGGCGTGTGATTTTTCAGCACGGGCAAGGGTTTCAAACCATTCTGCAACTTCTGCGAAACCTTCTTCACGTGCAGTTTTTGCAAAACCCGGATACATTTCAGTGTATTCATAAGTTTCGCCGGCAACTGCAGCTTTGAGGTTATCTTCAGTTTCACCGATCGGGAGACCGGTAGCAGGATCACCAACTTCTTTAATAAAATCAAGGTGCCCAAAGGCGTGTCCGGTTTCGCCATCTGCGGTATTTTTGAAAACACCGGCAACTTCAGGATAACCTTCAATATCAGCTGTACGTGCGAAATACAAATAGCGGCGGTTTGCCTGGGATTCACCGGCAAAAGCTGCCTTCAGGTTTTCGATGGTCTTGGAATTTTTCAGACCCATGATTGATCTCCTTTGATTAACGGATTAAATACAATGATTTATTTTCTTAAAACAGGTGCAAATCTACTGAGAGATAAGTTCTCATTTAACAATGTAAATATAACCATTTCAGAAGATAATTGATTCCTTTACTGGGCATCATTTCAATTGATTGTTCTTATGATTGCGATAGAGAAAATCGATTTTTGACTAGGCGTGGTTAATGCATTCCCATTAAGCCACGCCGGCAAATTTTACCAGCTGATGTCCGTATTTGAGTTCAAGCCGGTCGATGGCTTTGAAAATTTTGTCTTCCCGGGTTTCTTCTTTCGTATCCCAGAGCAGAAGCTGTTCAACAGTTCTGAATAACCGGTCGGCGGTGATGACCATGAGCCCAACCTGCACCCGCCGGATAAGCATTCCTGCCAGCAGTCTCTCCAGTTTTTCGTACACCAGCCGTTCAGCATGAATCCCGCCGGGAAAGTTCAGTTGCCGGTAATCAGTCTGATGATCAGCAAACTGAAGGGAAATTTTAAACTTTCCGGCAAGCAAATTCCGTGACCGCAAGGTCTGACAGAGCCGGTGAAGTCCGTTGAACAGATAACCCCGCACAAGTTCGCCGTCATTGGTGGGTTCCTGAAACACAATTTTCTCGGTGAGAGCCGTTGATGCCGTATTTGGCGTGACCAGCCGGTCGTCAATTCCGCTGGCGTACCGGTGAACCGACTGACCCGGGAGTCCGAAAATCTGCTTGAGATAGGAAACGTCGACTTTCTGCACATCACCCACGATCAGCAGATTCAGATCACGCAGACGGATGAGCATATCCTGTTGAATATCGGGTAAAATGTGAGTCGGATTCGGCGACAGAAATGGTTTTTCTTCACCTTCCGGAACGATGATCAGTTTTTCGTTGGAAAAGAGAGCCTGATCGGCGGCGGTTTTGCTCACCAGCTTGTTGACGGCAAGTCCTGAAAAAGCCGGAGTGCCGAGGTCGGATTCCAGTTCTTTTTCCAGTTTATAGAGCACGTTTTGCTCCTGTCCCCACAGACGGCGGGTTCCGGTAAGATCAATGTAGCTGGAGGAATAAGACGGCTGCTCAATCACCGGGGAATAGTAAGCCAGCCGTTTTTTGATCTGAGCCAGGGCCTGATCGTACAATTGCCGGTCAGCAAGAGCAACTTTGGCATCGGGAATCCGGCTGAGGACTTTTTGCAGGGGCTGCCCCTGAACGATGCCCATCCGTTTACCTTCATCAGAGACGGCCAGAACGGGTGAACGTTGCTGATAAACGCCAACAATGACAATGGGGTGACCTTTCCATTCGGGATGGCGCTGCTCGATGAGCCGGGTATAAAGTGACTTGATTTTGAGGTGACCGATCTGTTTCATATAGTAAAAGTACTGCATAAAAAGACAGTAGTCAAGGTGGTTACGGGTCACCGGAGGGAGAGGGGACGTGGGACAAGTGACGGAAATTGCAGGAAAAAATAATCACGGGTCACAAATTACGGGTTACAAATCACGAATCACAGGTCACGAAAACCAGGGACAAGTGACTAGTAAATTTAAAGAAAGGTCACTGAGCGAAGTCGAAGTGCCCTTTCTTTTCGGACAAATCACGGGTTACAAATTACAGGAAGCGGATTACAAATTTCAGCATCTCCAAAACCATTACGTTACATCACCTGACCGTTGCCGGAAACTCAGAAAAAGCTGCCGGTTCACAATTTCCGACATTTTCAGGACTGCAACTGCCAGATCCTCAAACGTTGTGTAAAGCGGAGTAATCCCGATTCTGATATGATCGGGCTCACGGAAGTCCGGAATGATGACCGGACCACCATCCACGCCGGCAATCAACGCCTGGCAAATGGCATATGCTTCGGGGTGACGGAAGGAAATGTGTGATCCGCGCTGATCCGGATTTTCAGGCGAACCCAGAGTAAACCCGAGTGGTAACAAAACTTCCTTCCACATTTCAATCAGGAATTCAGATTGCAGAAGGCTTTTCTTTCTGAGTTTTTCCATTCCAGTTGTCACCAGTAAATCAACCGAGGCATCAACAGCTGCCAGAGATAAAACCGGCGGCGTTCCGACAGTGAATTTACGGATTCCGGTAGCCGGTTTGTAAACCAGGTTAAAATCAAACGGACGTGCATCACCAAACCATCCCCAAACAGGCGGAGTCAGGTGATCCTGCAACTCCTTCCGAACATATAAAAAAGCCGGAGAACCAGGACCGCCATTCAGATATTTGTAGGTGCACCCAACGGCGAGATCAGCATCCGATCCGTTCAGATCAATCAAAACTGCTCCGGCGGCATGACTTAAATCCCACAGTATCAACGCACCAGAGTCATGAACCTGTTTGGTTACGTTTTTCATGTCATACATGAACGCAGATTTGAACGTCACATGACTGAGAACCACAAGCGCAACGTCGTCAGAAAGTGCAGTTTTTATGTCCTCATCCGAAACCGTCATACCATCCTTGCTTGGAATCAGACGAAGCGAATAATCAGGTCCGAGCTGATACATTATCCCCTGAAGAATATACAGATCGGAAGGGAAGTTAAGGGTATCCGAAACGATGACTTTTCGTCCGGGACGGGCAGAAACGGCAGCCCAGGCAAGTTTGAACAGATTTTGTGAAGTGGAATCGGTTACCACAACTTCATCTGATTTCGCACCAATGAGTTCTGCGATTTTTCCGCCAGTTGTGGCTGATTGGGTGTACCAGCCTTCATTCCAGCTTCTGATCAGCCGGGTTCCCCAGGTTTCCTGAATTTCTTGCTGAAGCCGGTCAGCCGTTACTTTTGGAAGCCGGCCGAGGGAATTTCCATCCAGATAAATCAGGTTTTCAGAACTGTGAACAAACCATTGCCGGGTGAAGGCAATCGGATCGTTCTGATCCAATTCACGTGCCTGTTCAATCCATTTAGTTTTCATTTTCGGATTCTTCTTTTAAAACCGGTAAAAGGATAGAAAGAGCCAGAGCTGCCCATTTTTCGTATGACTTCCCTGAAGGGTGAAGCAAATCACCTGCAAGGAACGAAATGTCATCTTTTACCTCCCGGCTGAAAGTGGTGATATCAACGTAATTCACACGTCGTTTTTTAGATTCTTCCCGGTTAATCGTGTTGAACCGGTCAATTTCTTCGGATATTTTTTCCGGATTCCGGTCTTTTGCAAAAGGTGTTACACCCCAGTCAGGAATTGAAAACACGAGAACATGAAAAGGAATTTTATCCGCAAAAAAAATCGCTTCATCGAGAAGTCCGGTAAATTCAGTCCGGTACGTTTCAGGGTCAAGATGACGGTATTGGTTGTTGACGCCGATCAGAAGAGAAACCAGATCAAACGGACCTTCCGGATTGGATTCCATTATGCCATCTGAAAGTTCATTTGTTGTCCAGCCGGTTTTGGCGATGATCACAGGTGGATCAACGGGGATTCCATTTTCTGAAAGTTTTGAAGCCATCAAAACCGGCCAGCTTTCAGATTCAGAAACACCTTCACCAATTGTGTAAGAATCACCAAGGGCAAGAAAGGAAAGAGGTTTTTTCATTGAAGATTTGAAGGTGAATTTACCACGAACTACACGAAGATTATAATTATCGGTTGTCATCCTGAGATAACAAAACTTGCATTTACGTCAAATACTGATTCTCTTGTCTGTAATTTTATTTCAAAATAATGCCAGGTAACCTGAAAAACCTGAGTACGACATTCATTTTTTTGAGTGAATAATAGTAGATTTTATAAATGAACGAGGATTTAGCAGGTTCGGGGATTTCATAACTAAGTTTTCCGGTCTTCTCATGCACAGGTTCGGTTCTGATTTTCTTTTCAATTACGATAATTCCATCATAGTAATGAATCGAATCAACTGATTTCGTAAAAGAACTTACACCGAAATTTTTCTGTACAGAATGGTAGCCATGGAGAAAATCAATGAAATTTTTACTGTATTCGATGAATGTTCCACGCCTTTTAAGTCCACCCCCATATTTTAACCAATAGGAAGTCATAAGGTCTTCACACAAATAAATTCCGTCATCAGAAACATGATCAAACAACTCTTCAAAAGTGATTATTTGCTGGCTCATTGTGTGCCCGCCATCATCAATCAGAATGTCAATTTTGGGGATTTGTTGTTTAACTGATTTTAGAAAATTCCGGTCAGATTGCGATCCAATAAAAATGGAAATATTTTCTTCCTCTAAATTTTTACATTCCGGATTAATGTCGATCCCATAAATGGTAGCCTGATCGCCAAAATAATTTTTCCACATCTGAAGGCTTCCACCCTGAAAAACACCAATTTCAAGAATGGTTACCTTTTTATTTCTGAATCCTGAAAAATGTCTGTCGTAAATGTCAAAATAGTGAATCCACTTATGAATCTGACGGTCATTGTTTGCACGGAAATATTTTTCAAGATCGTTCATCTGTTGCTCCAATTGGGATCGTAAAATTTGGGGGATTGGAAGACGGTTTGGGTTTAGATAGTTATTGTATTATCAATTTAAAAAATCTGAAGTTCAATTCTCCTTCCCATCCAAACCCAACGTTTCGATTTTATCTTGAGAACGCTGAATGTAGAGGGTTGTATCCTTGTAAGAACTGTCATCGATGGCATTGAAAAATTCGTATGCTTTAAGAAAGTCTTTCTTTTCGTATGCATCGAGACCTTTTTTGTAGATCTGATCTTTGTCTTCGGTTTTTGTGACGACTTTTTCACCTTTTTTAACCGATTTCAAACCGTCGAGTGCATCCTGGTTTTGGGAATCGTAAGCTAAAACCCGGGTGAAACATCTTTTTGCAGTTGGGAAGTCTTTGCTTTTAACGGCAGCATTTCCATCCAAAATGTTTTTCTGCAGGCGTTTCATGATTTCAGCTTCATTTGAAGAAAGATAGGTTTTGGCTTCTGCATGATCAGGAATCAGAGCAAGTAGGGCTTTATAATGCCCGGCAGCGGTGAAAACATTATTTTTGGAAGCAGCATCACGGGCAGCTTTCTCTTTCAGGGAAGTAAAATCTGAAAGAAATTTGTCGAGTTCCATTATTTTATCTTTTGCAGGCTGATAGTTAAATTTTTCGGATAAAAATAACAGTTCCTGTTTGGCCTGTGCTAAAAGTGCCGGATCGGGGATTTTCTTTCCGTCAGCAATCCATTTTTCGGCTCGTGTTATCGAAATTTCAATTTTTTGATCTTTGCTGAATCTGCCCGCCCAGAGTTCATCTGAAGTTGGTGCACAACCCGAAAATCCCCAAAGAAGAATCAATCCGGAAACAAAGGAAAAAAGTTTATTCATAGATCACCCTGAAAATCTGAAGCTGAACCTGTTTATTTTTCATCGGAACGGTGAACGGTTCACTTAAAGTAAAGGAACCCTGTTTGATGTGATTTTTCACCACATCTGTAATCAGAACTTCTTCACCTCCTGCAGCCGAACACAGCCGGGCTGAAGTGTTCACTGTGTCACCGATTGAGGTGTAATCCATCCGGTCACGGCTGCCGATATTTCCTGAAACGACTTCACCCGAATGAATGCCGATGCCGAGTCTCAGCCTGTTAAATTCAGCGTCTTTTTCTGCCAGTTTTTTAAAGTAAATCTGGATGTCAACGGCAGCTTTGATTGCCCGTTCTTCTTTTCCATCTCCCTGAAAAACGGCCATGATTTCATCACCGACAAATTTATCGACGTCACCTTTATGTTTCCGGATGAAGCCAACCTGCATATCGAGAAGCTGATTCAGAAACTGAACAACCCGGTCTGGCGTGGTTCCTTCCGAAAAAGCAGTAAAACCACGGATATCCGAAAAGAAAAAACACAGTTCATTTCTGGTTCCGCCCAATTCATGCTGACCCGGATCTCCGGTTTTAATTGCTTCAATGGTGGATTCTGACACATATTTTCCCATGAGAATCCGTTCTTTCACCGATTGGGTCATCTGATTGAAAGCTTCGGTAAGATCACCCAGTTCATCACCACCTGAAACGGGAACGACGGGATATCGGCCGTCAGCAACTTCTTTTGCAGCGTGATACAACCGGCGGATCCGACGGATGAGGATGGCTGTAACCGTGATGATAATCAGAATGGCGAGAAGAAATCCGGTCAGACCGGTGAAAAATACTTTTTCCTGTTTGGCGGCGATTAGTTCACGGATGGGTGTCAGGGAATAGGTAAGCTGGGTGTACCCGAGAAAAATCAGTTTGCCACCTGCTTCATATTCAATTTTTTTGGTAAGAAAAACACGTACATCATTGATGAGGCGGCCTTTGGAAAGGGAATCGAGTTGTGAGAACTTGGTTTCCGCCATGGACGAATCGACCGGATGGAGCTGGTCAGAGTCGGCATAAACGTAATAATTCCGGTTACGGTCAACAACAATAATGGATTCCAGTCCTGGAATGTCCTGAGCGATCAATTCAGCAACAACTGAGCGCAAAGCAACTTTATCGGTTTCACCGACCGAAAGGGCTTCAGCTGCTGAGGTTGAAAGGGTTTGAAAAAGAGCATTGAACTGTTTATGTGAAAGATCTTCGAGGTCTTGTTTTTCAGATTCAAACATCGTCGTGACGATGAACAGCAGAACGGAAAGAAAAACCAGTCCGAATACAAGCGTGTACTTAATCTGCAGCGTAATTTTGAATCTTTTCTTTGCAGGTTCTGCCTGTTGAATTTCGGGTACAGTTTCCATGCGCTTCCTTTTCCTGATTCTGTAAAAATAAATGAAAAGCCGGACGGGAACAAGAAGGATACCGGGCACCTCGATATACTCCCTTCGGTCGTTACTCGGTGACCGGTTTGGTTCCTACACGAAGAACCAAAGACATAAGGAATCAAGGTTTTTTTGGGAAAAAGGCGAAAAACCTGAGAAAAAATCTCAGAGTTCCAATTGAGTAAAGAATTTGAATTTACCATAAAAAAATGAATTTTGTATTTCTCTGCGTTCCCTGCGCCTCAGCGGTCAAGTCTAAAATAAGGTATCTATGCAAAACCTTGAACTTAAAGCCCATTGCCCTGATCTGGAAAAATATAAAAAACGGGCTGAAGAACTTCTCCCTCATCATTCTGAAATTCTGAACCAGAAAGATGTCTACTATGAAACGAAAACAGGCCGTCTGAAACTTCGGATTATCAACGGTCAAACAGCACAACTGATCCATTATTTCCGTCCCGATCAGACCGAAAACCGGATCAGTGAGTACTATATTCAGGAATTAACGCCAGCTGACAGTTCAGAAGCTTTTCTGGACCGGATTTTCACCCGATGGAAAGTGGTTGAGAAAACCCGTTTCGTTTACCTGTATAAAAATGCCCGGATTCATCTGGACTCGGTTTCTGGATTAGGAAATTTTGCAGAATTTGAAATTGTTGGGAATAATCACGATATATCACAAGAAGATCGCAATCTTTACCTTTATTTAAAGCAATTCTTCCGGATTTCTCCGGAACACGAAATTCAGGGTTCTTACTCAGACCTCATGTAGGGAATTTATGGGAAAAATCGGAAAACCGGTCAGAGTTGATGCTGCATTTGAAACACGAAAAGCAGCTTTTCTTGAAAAAATGAACCGCCTCAGGGAACACGAACAAAAAGTTCACCTCGGTGGCGGAAAAAAGGCCATTGAAAAACATCATGAAAAAGGAAAACTCACTGCCCGTGAACGAATTGCGAAACTGATCGATCCGTCTTCAGATTTCATTGAAATCGGACTTTTCACTGCAGAAGGATTGTATCGTGAACATGGTGGCGCCCCTTCGGCAGGAACGGTGATGGGGATCGGATCCATTCATGGGAGGAAATGTGTAATTGTTGCAAATGATGCCACGGTAAAGGCAGGTGCCTGGTTTCCGATGACGGCCAAAAAGAACCTTCGTGCCCAGGAAATAGCCATGGAAAATCGGATTCCGATTATTTACCTGGTGGATTCTGCCGGTGTTTTTCTGCCGATGCAGGAAAAAATATTTCCCGATAAAGAACATTTCGGACGGATTTTCAGGAATAATGCGATGATGAGTTCCATGGGAATTCCGCAGATTTCTGCAATCATGGGCATGTGTGTTGCCGGTGGTGCCTATTTACCCATCATGAGTGATGAAGCCTTGATTGTGGAAGGAACGGGCTCGGTTTTCCTTGCCGGCTCGCATCTGGTAAAAGCTGCAATCGGTGAAGATATAGATAATGAATCGCTGGGCGGTGCAACAGTTCATTCTGAACTTTCGGGCGTGACCGATTACAAAATGAAAAATGATGACGAGTGTCTGGAGAAAATCCGCAGTCTCGTTTCCCATCTGGGCCATCCCATCAAAACCGGATTTGACAGAATTGAGTCATCTGACCCTGATTTTCCTGTTGAAGATTTATATGGATTTCTGCCGGATTCCGGATCGAAACCTTACGACATGATGGAAATTATTGCCCGCCTTGTGGATGGCAGTGAATTTGATGAATACAAAGCCGGTTATGGCAAAAGCATTATTACCGGATATGCCCGGGTTGATGGCTGGTCGGTTGGGATTGTGGCCAATCAGCGGTTGGTGACAAGAACAAAAGCCGGGGAAATGCAGATTGGCGGCGTGATTTATTCTGATTCCGCTGATAAAGCGGCACGGTTTATCATGAACTGCAACCAAAAAAGAATTCCGCTCGTTTTTCTTCAGGATGTGACCGGATTCATGGTGGGTTCCCGTTCAGAGCATGGCGGTATCATTAAAGATGGTGCCAAAATGGTGAATGCAGTTGCCAATTCGGTTGTACCGAAATTTACTTTTATCATCGGGAACAGTTACGGCGCCGGGAATTATGCCATGTGCGGAAAAGCCTACGATCCCCGACTTATTTTTTCCTGGCCAACAGGACAAATTGCCGTTATGGGTGGAAAACAGGCCTCTGAAACTTTGCTCTCCATCAAAATTCAAACTGCTGAAAAACACGGACATCACGTCAGCGACTCTGACCGTCAGGAATTCCTGAAAGAAATCAGTGACCGGTATCAGGCACAAATGAATCCGGTTTTTGCTGCTGCCCGCCTCTGGACCGATGGAATTATTGACCCGGCAGAAACCAGAAAAATCATTTCAACCGGAATTGAAGTTGCCAATCATCAGGGAGATTTGCCGAGATTCAATCCGGGAGTGTTGCAGACTTGAGGGGAAGAAGTCAGAAGTTAGAAGATAGAAGTTAGAAGATAGGAGTTAGAAAAGAGTAGAAATGCGGCACTTTTTGCTGTTGAGTATCAGGAATAAAATTCCCCTCCTTTTTCAAAGGAGGGGTGGCGTAGCCGGGGTGGTTTGGCTGTTTGAATAAAAATCCTGTCACCCTGAGTGAATTTGAACTTTGTTCAAATTATTATCGAAGGGTAGATTGGGGTGGTATCCATTGCCTTGTACTTTTAGAAAACAGCCAAACCACCACTAACCCCTCCTTGAAAAGGAGGGGAACCTGATCATTAACCATTAACAATTAACCATTTACCATTTACAATTAACCATTATGACCCCCACTATCCGTGTTATTGACTGTTTCATTTTCCGTAAAAATCCGGATGGGGAGTTCGAGTATTTACTGCTTCACCGTGCACCAAAAAAGATGTACAACGGTCACTGGCGAATGGTTGGCGGAAAAATAAAAGCCGGTGAAAAAGCCTGGGAAACGGCCATCAGAGAAATGAAGGAAGAAACCGGACTTTCACCTTTAGAACTGTGGTCGGTTCCTTACGTCAACCAGTTTTATGAATGGGAACATGACCGGATCAATTCAATTCCAGTTTTTATTGCGAAAGTTGATGATTCCAAGGTACTTCTTGACGATGAACATGACCGGTTTCGCTGGGTTTCAGAGACTGATGCTGCCGGGTTACTTTCTTTTCCGGGACAAATTGACGGATTGCGGGCTGCCCATCTGATGCTGACCTCAAACCCTGATCTTGCAGATCTTTTAAAAATTAAGTTTAACGACCAACAGGACAAACCATGAAAACTTCCATTCGAATTGCAGCCGGACAAGGATTCTGGGGTGATTTGCAACGTGCGCCCGTTGACCAGGTAACGCACGGACAAATTGACTATCTGGTGATGGATTACCTCGCTGAAGTCACTATGTCAATCATGCAAAAACAGAAGCAAAAAGATCCGGCACTTGGGTATGCCCGGGATTTTGTTTCCGTCATTGAAAAAATCCTTCCCGATCTGATGTCCAAAAACATTAAAGTCATCGCAAATGCCGGTGGCGTGAATCCGTTCGCCTGCCGGGATGCGGTGTTGGAGGTTGCAAAAAAACTGGGAATTACCGGACTTAAAATTGGTGTCGTTCATGGGGATGACATTTTAAAACGCCTTCCTGAATTTCTTGAAACCGGAATTGAACTCGAAAATATGGATACCGGTGAATCCATCTGGAAAGTTCAGCATCGACTGCTTTCTGCAAATGTTTATTTCGGCGCTTTCCCAATTGTTGAAGCGTTGGATCAGGGTGCTCAAATTGTGATCACCGGCCGTTGTACCGATACGGGTCTGACGCTTGCCCCAATGATTCATGAATTCGGCTGGAAAAATGACGATTGGGATTTACTGGCTGCCGGAACTGTCGCCGGACATATTCTCGAATGCGGTGCCCAGGCTTCGGGTGGTAATTTTCTTGGCGACTGGAAATCAGTTCCCGATTTTGCCAACATCGGGTTCCCGATTGCTGAAGCGCATCCTGATGGCACTTTCATCATCACCAAACATGAATCGCTTGGCGGATTGGTAAATACGATGACAGTTAAAGAACAGTTGTTGTATGAAATCGGAGATCCAACTCAATACATTGGTCCTGATGTGGTTGCCGATTTTACGTCAATTCAGGTTGAAGATGCCGGCGAAAACCGGGTAAAAGTTTTTGGAATAAAAGGCCGGCCGAATACACCGTTTTATAAAGTTTCTGCTTCTTATGAAGATGGCTATTTTTCATCTTCAACTTTGGTTTATTCCTGGCCTGATGCTGCAGAAAAAGCAAAAGCTGCCGGTGAAATCCTTAAAAAACGCCTGGATTTGCTGGGTTTTCAGTTTGACGAGTACAATGCCGAATATATCGGGATGAATTCGTGTCACGGGCATTTGGCTGATAAAGTTGAGGATTACCCTGAAGTGATGCTTCGGGTTTCAGTTCGGGGAAGTGACAAAAAGTCAATGACTGGTTTTGGGATGGAAATTGCACCGCTGATTTTAACAGGTCCGCCTGCTGTGACAGGTTTTGCCGGTGGTCGTCCAAAACCGTCGGATATTGTGGCCTACTGGCCGGCACTTATTCCCAAAACGGTGATTTCACCCAAAGTTGAAGTAACGGGGTAGGTTTTTTAATTTCTGGATGTAAACTCCCCGTCGCTTTTGGCGCCCGGTTGTCATGCTGAACTTGATTCAGCATCCAGTATAAAAGGCATGGATCCCGGATCAAGTCCGGGATGACATCATTTTTGAATCAGCCGTACTATATACAGTTGTGTTTTTTTAAATTTCCGCCTTTTTTACCAACGTCAACCAAAACAAATATTTTAAAATCTGAGTTAAACCATGAAAACAATTCGTCTTTTTGATATCGCCCACGGCCGTTCCGGAGATAAAGGCGATACGTCGAATATTGGTATCATTGCAAGAAAGCCGGAATTTTACCCGATTCTTGTTGAAACGTTAACGCCAGAAACAGTGAAATCCTGGTTTGGTCCGATTTGCAAAGGAAAAGTTGAACGGTTTGAACTTCCGAACATTCAGGCGCTGAACTTTTTACTTCATGAGGCATTGGGAGGTGGCGGAACGGTTACACTGAAACTGGATGCACAAGGAAAAACAATGGCCGCAGCCCTGTTAAAAATGGAAATTCAGGTTCCCGATGAACTGGAGGTGTAATCATGTCTGTTCTGCTTTCCGAACAAAACGGCGTTCATTTCATTTTAACACTAAACAGACCTGAGAAACGGAATGCACTGAATCAGGAACTGATTGAATCGCTGAAATCTGAACTGAACAAGGTTAAAAATCTGGACACCGTCAAAACGGTCACAATCCGTGCAAACGGACCTGTTTTCTGTTCAGGGGCTGATCTGGATATGCTCAAAGCTATTTCAACTTACACCGAAAAACAAAATAGTGCAGAGACCCAATCCATTGCTGACCTTTTTTACCTGATTTACACGTTTCCCAAACCGGTTATTGCCGAGGTTCAGGGTGATGCGTTTGCCGGCGGATGTGGACTCGCAACCGTGTGTGATTTTGTTTTTGCTGCAGAAACAGTGAATTTTTCTTATCCGGAAGTCAAAATCGGTTTCATACCGGCAATTGTTTCCTGGTTTCTGATTCATAAAATCGGCGAAGGAAAAGCCCGGGAATTACTACTGACCGGAAGAATGGTTCAGGCACCGGAAGCCCAGCGGATTGGGCTGATTAATTTTATCGCAGATTCTGGCCAGCTTCCCTTTGAAGTGGATGTTTTCCGGTCAAACCTGGTTTCAACTGTTTCCGTGAATTCAATTTCTGAAACCAAAAAATTGATTGCAGAATTACATGGAAAATCTCTTGAAGATGGGTTAAAACTGGCGGTAAAAACAAATGTGAAAATCCGTCAGACGCCAGATTGTAAAGAGGGAATTGCTGCTTTTCTTGAAAAGAGAAAACCCCGGTTTTTGGGATGAGGGACGGTTACGGATCACGGGTCACATATTACGGATTAATGCTTTGGAAAAACAAGTACCCGGCCTTCGATAACCTCAGAAACCAAAAAAAAACGAAATGCATTGTCGTTTTACTAACCTGTAATATGTAATATGTGACCTGTAACCTTTTCCTAACTCAATTCCAGTTTTCTGAGTTTTTTTGCTTTCCAGTTGGTGATGCCAACTACAACCAGCGTCATTGTTCCGCCAAAAATGACTGACGGAACCACACCGAGTAACTTTGCAGCAACTCCCGATTCAAACGCACCGATTTCATTGGATGACCCGATAAAAATCTGGTTCACGGCCGAAACACGGCCCTTCATATTTTCAGGTGTGAAAACCTGCATGATTGTTGCCCGGATAACAACAGAAATTCCGTCAAAAGCACCACTTAAAACAAGCAGAATCAGCGAGAAATAAAAGTTTGTCGAAAGTGCAAATAAAATCATGCAGACTCCAAACAATGCAACATTGGTGAGTAAAATCGGACCAGCATTTTTCCTGATTGGGTTTCTTGCCAGCCACAAAGCAACCACAACTGATCCAATTGCCGGTGC
>JAFLBE010000042.1 GCA_017303995.1 Bacteroidota bacterium
AACCGAGCAGGAACTTCAGGGCAAACAACAAGAACTTCAGCAATTCAATCAGACAAAAACTCAGGAACTTCAGCAGAAACAACTTGAACTCTTCAAACCCCTTGAAGATAAAGTTTTGCAGGCTATCGAAACGGTAGCAAAAAAGGAAGGCTTTAGCTTTGTACTTGATAAGGCCAATACACTTTCAAATATTGTACTTTATTCAGATGATAACCTTGATATTACCTTCAAGGTACTCGACTATCTGAAAACTGTTAAAGCTTCCACCCCAAAATCAGACAATAAAAAGTAACTCCCCTTAAAAGGCTTGCCAGGCGGCAGGCCTTTTTGGTATTTACCATTTTCATTTTATTGGAGTCGTGATGAAATTATCCGAACTAGCTGATTTTCTGGGCGGAAAACTTGATGGAGATCCGGAACTTGAAGTTTCGGGAATTGCGAAAATTGAGGATGCCGGTTCTGGCCAGATAACCTTTATTTCAAATCCCAAGTACGAAAAATTTCTTTCAACTACAGAGGCCGAAGCCTTAATCTGTTCACCAGATATTCAGGTTCCATCAAACGGACCAAAGCATATCATTCGGGTTTCAGATCCGTATAGTGCATTTCTGTTCACCCTTGAGCGGTTCAATCCGCCAATGGCCTGGGCTTCTTCAGGAATCCACCCGACTGCAATAATTGATTCAACTGCCCGCCTGGGCTCAAATGTTACTATTGGTCCCGGTGTTGTGATTTATAAAGAAGCAAAAATTGGAAACAATTGCCGGATTCATGCCAATTCTGTTATCGGACCGGCAGTTTCAATGGGTGAAGATTGTTTGCTTTACCCGAACGTCACCGTTTATCATCAGGTTCAGATTCATAACCGTGTCATCATTCACAGTGGTGCTGTTATCGGTTCAGACGGTTTTGGTTTTGTACCCGGAAAAGATGGTTCATACCGTAAAATACCGCAGATGGGATTTGTCATTCTTGAGGATGATGTTGAAATCGGGTCAAATACCAGTATTGACAGGGCAACTTTAGGTGCAACGGTTGTTAAACACGGGTCAAAACTGGATAATCTGATTCAGATTGCCCACAATGTAAACGTGGGTGAAAATACAGTAATGGCCGCACAGGTTGGAATTGCAGGCTCTGTTAAGGTTGGAGCAAACTGTCAGGTTGGCGGTCAGGTTGGGATTGCAGGGCACCTTGAAGTCGCCAATAATATTAATATTGGGGCACAATCAGGCGTTAGTAAATCACTTACGTTGTCTGGAACTACCTATTTCGGTACACCTGCCAAGCCAATTAAAGAAGCCTTCAGAATGGAAGGCGCAATGAGACAACTTCCGTCACTTTTCCGCCAGATCAAAGAACTGGAAGATAAAGTTGCCGCACTTGAAGCCAAATCAGGCGAAGGAAAGCACCAGTAAAATGATCGAAAAGCAGAAAACAATTAAAGGCGAAGTTACCCTTTCAGGTGTCGGACTTCATACCGGGCACACTTCAACGGTTACCTTCAAGCCAGCCCCAGAAAATTATGGTTTTGTATTTGTAAGGGTAGATCTTCCGGGTCACCCTGAAGTCCCGGCTGATGTGAATTATGTGGTAGATCTATCCCGTGGAACCACGATCCAAAAAGGGGAAGCCCGGGTTCATACGGTTGAACATGTACTTGCCTCGTTGGTTGGCTTACAGATAGACAACTGCCGGATCGAAATCAGTGCGCCAGAACCTCCGGTGATGGACGGATCTGCAAAACCATTTGTTGATGCGCTTCTTGAAGCTGGCATACTGGAGCAAACTGCATTGAAAGACTATCTGGTTATTGACCAAACCATTCAATATGTTGATGAAGCCCGTGGTGTACAGATTGTAGGTCTGCCCGCAGATGATTTCAGATTAACTGTTATGGTTGATTATAACAATCCTGCTTTGGGCAGTCAGCACACGGGTATGTTTACCATCAAGGAATTCGTTGAAGAATTTGCCTCAGCCCGTACGTTTTGCTTCCTCACCGAAATTGAAATGCTTGCCGAGCAGGGTTTGATCAAAGGTGGCGATGTAGATAATGCAATTGTTATCGTTGACCGTCAGGTTGATGAATCTGAACTTTCCCGGTTGAAAGAAAAGCTCAAACTTGAAGGTGATCTGGTTGTAGGTAACACTGGTTTCCTGAACAACAAAGAGTTAAGGTACAAAAACGAACCTGCAAGGCATAAACTTCTTGATCTGATGGGTGATCTTGCTCTTATCGGTGCACCGCTAAAAGGCCAGGTTCTTGCAGCACGTCCCGGTCATGCGGCCAATATTGCCTTTGTTAAAGAATTAAGAAAACTCGTTGATGCGCGAAAGCTCACCCGGAAATTCCAGCATGTAAAAAAAGAAGGTGTTGTTTTTGATATCCAGGCGATTGAAAGAATTCTGCCTCACAGATATCCGTTCTTGCTGATTGACAGAATTATTGAATTTAAGCTGGATGAGAAAATTACCGCCATTAAAAATGTTACCCGCAATGAACCCTTTTTTAACGGGCATTTTCCGGGTCAGTCGGTCATGCCCGGTGTACTCATTGTAGAAGCAATGGCTCAAGCTGGCGGAATTCTGCTTTTAAATGGTATTGAAAATGCTGCAGAAAACCTGGTTTACTTTATGTCAATCGATAACTGCAAATTCAGAAAACCGGTTACTCCCGGTGATCAGTTAATCATTGAAATGGAAATGGTTTCAAGACGCCGGAAAATTTGTGGAATCAGAGGGAAAGCAATGGTGGATGGTGCGGTTGTCTGTGAAGCAGATATGATGGCATCCATTGTAGAAAGAGGATAATATGTCTGCATTGATTCATAAATTCTCAGAAATTTCGCCCAAGGCACAACTTGGAAATAATGTTAGTGTCGGCCCATTTACTGTTATTGAGGATGATGTTATCATTGGTGATAATGTTGTAATTTCATCAAGTGCTTTGATTGGTAATGGGGCACGAATTGGTAACAATGTAAAAGTTTTTCACGGAGCAGTCGTTTCAACCGCACCGCAGGATTTGAAATATGCCGGCGAACCCACAACACTTGTCGTCGGGGATAATACCGTAATTCGTGAGTTTTGTTCACTTAACCGTGGAACAACCCATTCAAACACAACGATTATCGGTTCTGATTGTTTGTTAATGGCTTACGTTCACGTGGCGCATGATTGTAACATCGGCAATAAAGTAATTCTGGCAAACGGCGTTCAGGTTGCAGGTCATGTTGATGTTCATGAACAAGCCATTGTTGGCGGCATGACGCCAATTCATCAGTTTGGTAAAGTTGGTGCTCATTCGATGATCGGTGGTGGATTCAGAATTACCAAAGACGTTCCGCCTTATACCCTTGCCGGCCGTGAACCTTTGATTGCTGAAGGATTAAATCTGATAGGACTTCGCCGTCGTGGATTTAGCCGTGAAACCATTGAAGCGCTTGATAAATCTTTTACGATACTATATCGCCGTGGTTTAAATGTTTCAGATGCACTCCGTGCGATTGAAGCCGAAATACCACAACTCCCTGAAGTTGCCTATTTTGTTGATTTCATCCGCAAATCTGACCGGGGGATCATTCGGGGACCGAAATGATTCCCGGGCGTTTTATTGAAGACGCCGCTCTGCAGGGTTATGAAAATATGGCTATCGATTCTGCCCTGGTCGAATCAGTTCTTAGCGGACTTGGGCTTCCAACCTTTAGAACTTATTTTTGGTCTCCCAACACCTTGTCCTTAGGTTACCATCAACCCCTGAGTGAAGTCAATCTCCCGTCTTTGAATTCTGCCGGAATCGGGCTTGTCAGACGTCCAACAGGAGGGCGAGCTGTTTGTCATGCTGGGGAACTCACTTATTCCGTAGTTGTCCCCCTCGGTGAAAAAGCGCCGTCTGAATGGTATGATCTGATTCACCAATCCTTTCATGAAGCTTTTGCCAGGCAAGCCATTCAAACCGGGTACACACATCACAATGATGACTTTAAATCGGTTTATCAGAATCTGCCGTCAGTTCCCTGTTTTATATCGTCAGCAAAAAGTGAATTGATGCTCAACGGAAAAAAACTGGTTGGATCTGCTCAGCGGATTTATGGTCCGGTTTTACTTCAGCACGGCAGTATTCTTCTTGATAAAAGCCACCTTGACATTGTAAAGTATTTGTCATTTTCAAAAAGCGAAGATGCTGATTCACTTCTTGATTTACTGAACCAGAAATCAACCAGTATTGCCCAGGAAAATCTTTCCTTTTCTGTTTCAACGTTTATTTCAGACCTAAAAAAAATACTTCCCGAAAAACTCGGGATAGAATTTTCACCAGGTAATTTGGTTCCTGAAGAGCAGGAGCTTGTTTATCACCTATCAAAAAAATACAGGAAAACAGAATGAGCGTTCATACTGCAAGCCGCCGTGTAACCACTCAGGTCATCAGAAATATGAAGGCCGCAGGCGAAAAAGTTGCCATGTTGACTGCCTATGATTTTACGATTGCCCGTCTTTTGGATGCCGCAGGGATCGATATTCTTTTAGTTGGTGATTCGGTCGGGAATGTATTTTCGGGTTACGATACAACCTTGCCTGTAACCGTTGAACAGATGATTTATCATGCGCAGGCTGTAGTAAGAGGAACAGAAAGAGCGCTCGTGATTGTTGATATGCCCTTTCTTTCCTTTCAGATAAACCCGGAAGATGCGTTGAAAAACGCTGGTAAAATCATGAAAGAATCGGGTGCGGGTGCAGTTAAGCTTGAAGGTGGTGAATTTGTAGTTCCTGCAATAAAAAAAATAACGGAAGCAGGAATCCCGGTAATGGGACACCTTGGTCTTACACCCCAGAGTATTCATCAATTCGGAACCTATAAAGTACGAGCCAAAGAAAAGGCCGAAGCTGATAAACTGATCATTGATGCAAAAGCACTTGAGACAGCAGGTTGTTTTGCCGTTGTACTTGAAAAAGTACCTGCAGAACTGGCGAAAAAGGTCACTGCCTCAATTTCAATTCCAACTATTGGAATAGGTGCCGGAACGGATTGTGACGGTCAGGTTCTGGTTAGTTATGATATGCTTGGTCTGTTCAATGATTTTCATCCGCGATTTGTGAGAAGATATGCAGAACTAGGTGAACAGGTTGATTCTGCAATTAAATCTTACGTAAAAGATGTGAAGGATAAGAACTTCCCTTCAAAAGAGGAAAGCTATTAAATGCAGGGACGTGGGACAAGTGACGAGGGACTAAAAGGCAATTACGGGTTACAGCCAGCCCCGAATGCTTTCGGGGGGCCACAGATTACGGGTTACTGCAAGGACAAGGGACGTGGGACAAGGGACTAAAAGGCAATTGGGGTTGCATGTTCACAGGGAATTCAATAATTAAGGTCACTGAGCGGAGTCGAAGTGCCCTTGAAACTTTTTACAGAGAAACTAATTAAATCAAAAGTAAAACATGTCAAAACCAAAAGTATTAGTTTGTAATGATGACGGGATTAATGCCCCCGGAATTCAGGCTCTTGCTACCGCACTTAAAAAACATTTTGAGGTAACCGTTGTTGCACCCGATAAACAAATGAGTGCTGTTGGGCATGCTATCACCATTCACTCCCCACTCAGGGTTTCTGAATATAAAATTGATGGTGAGTTTTTTGGTTACGCAGTAAATGGAACCCCGGCGGATTGTGTGAAACTTGCACTTCGCTCTATCATGAAAGAGAATCAACCTGATCTGATCATTTCTGGTATCAATCATGGTGGAAACACCTCAACTTCAATTATTTACTCAGGAACAGTCTCTGCTGCCACCGAAGCCACTTTTCTAGGAATTCCGGCTATTGCCATCAGTCTGGCAACTTATGGCGTTCCAGATTTTTCACTTGCTGCAGATTATGCCGTACGTCTCGGTTTAATGGTTCTTGAAAAAGGTATTCCTGGTGGCTTGTTGTTAAATGTAAACATTCCGCCTGTACCGAAAGAAGAGATCAAAGGTGTAAAAGTTACCCGGATGGGAAATTCAATCTGGGATGATGATTTTGATCACCGTAAAGATCCGCATGATAATACGTACTATTGGTTGACCGGAAAGCTGATTATTGTGGATGACGCTGATGACCAGGATGAAATTGCTGTCTCACAAAACTTTATTTCAATTACACCAATTCAATTCGATTTAACCGCATACAAATTTTTGGATGAGTTACAAAAATGGGAATTGCCGCAATAATTTTAGATTTAAAATCAGTCAGAGCCTGGATTGCCTATTACGTTCCTGATAGTGTAATGGGTGATCTTGCTTTTATGGGTCTTATGCTCACAGCCGGATTTGTTCTGGCTATGATTGTTAAGCTTATCGTAAAACTCGTTGAAAAGTATGTTACGACGGCAACAGAAACTGATCTGGATGACAAAGTTCTGTCGCTAGTCAATCAGTCAATTGCTCAGGTTATTTACATCATTGCATTTTATTTTTCTTTTGATGAGATCAGAGAACATTTTTCTGAGCATTCACAAAAGATTATAATTGGGATTGCAGTAACCATTTTTGTGTTTTTGATCTGTCGGTTTTTTTCGAGGCTTTTTGATATTGTTCTGCAATGGTTTATCGAAAATGTAGCATCAAAAACAGAAACTTCAATTGATGATGAACTTGCACCTCTTATTGACCGTCTGGTCAAGATATTTATTTACGTTGCAGGTACCGGTGTGGTTCTCAAATATTTTGATGTTGACCTTACCGGGCTTGCCATTGGAGGTGCTGCCGTATCCTTTGCCGTGGGTTATGCTTCGCAGGATACGTTGGCAAATATGATTGCAGGATTTGTGATCATGATTGACCGCCCGTTCAGGGTAGGTGACCGGGTTAAAATGGTAACTTCTGGTTTAATTGGGGATGTTATCAGAATCGGACTTCGTTCGACAAAAATCCTCAATTTTGATAACCATGTGGTGATTATTCCGAATTCAGAAATTGCAAAAAGCCAGCTTATCAATTTAAGTTATCCTGATCCGGCTTCACGGATCAAACTTGATATTCCTGTAGCTTATGGTACTGATGTGAACATGGTAAAAGCACTTCTGGTGAACCTGGCGAAAGCACACCCTGAAGTTCTGGAAGATCCGGAACCAAAATCATTTTTTATAGAATTTAAGGATTCGGAATTGCTGCTAACTTTGATTTGCAGGGTTTCGCATTACAAAGATGAATTCCGGGTGGCAGAAGATCTTCGGCTTGCAATTGAAAAATCATTCCGTGAGAATGGAATTGTAATTCCGTTTCCCCAAATCGTAGTCCATCAACGGGAAAATGGAAAATAGTTACAAGTTAAAAGTGGCAAGTTACAAGTGATAAAGCAAGGTCACAGAGCGGAGTCGAAGTGCTCTTGTTTTACATTTTTCAAGTTGATCATTGTGAAGTTCTCAAATGCTTTTGGTTTTATAAGTGTAATAGAAAACGCTTCATTTATTTTAGCCAATGAAGAAAAAATCGTATCTAATTGATCTCAGTGCTTTAACAGTTACCAACCAAACAGGTGGGCTGGAAATTGAACTCAAATGGCGATCATTTGTTTACATTCTTGCATTGATTTTGGGTGTTGTTGCTGTTACGGTCATGATCAGTACCCAATGGAAAACGCTGACCTTTACAGGGTTTACCTTTCTGGAAAAACCCTTTGCAATTGTAATCTGTGCCGTGGCTTTTGCACTTCTTGCTTTTACCTATTATTGCTTAGCCCGCTTCTTCAACAAGACCAGGATTGTAATATCAGATCATCTGATGACCATAACTCATGGTCCGCTTCCCTGGCATCTTAATACGGTTTTATCACTTTCAGATATCAGGTTATTTGAAGTTAAAGTCAGAAGAGAGAAAACCAGACAGGGGCAAGGGCCACCATTTTACAGAATTGAAGCTTTATTGCATTCGGGAAAATGGAAAATGATAACCCCTTATCATGAAGATGAGGATCTAATCAGAGAGATCGAAAGGTTAATCAGAGATCAGGTCAAAATTGGCTGAAAAATAATCAGCTTCGTCCGGTTTTTGAAAATTTTGATGGAATTAAACCCTACTTAAACTGCCGTCTTCCAACCACAACGATTCCGCCATCAGAAACCGTAAACCGTTTTTTATCTTCTTCCGCATCATAGCCAATAATGGTTCCGGCTGGAATGTGGTTATCCCGGTCAATAATTGCCCTTTTTATCTTGCAGTATCTGCCGATGTCAACATGCGGGAAAATGACAGATTCATGCACTTCTGCCCAGGAATTCACCCTGACATCGTAATGTAACACTGATTTATTTACTTTTCCGCCAGAAATGATGGTGCCGGGTGCAACGAGCGAATCCAGCATAAATCCGACACGGCCTTCCTGTGTATTCTGGAAAATAGTTTTTGCAGGCGGGTAAGTTTTGAATGCTGTTCTCAGCGGCCACAGCGTACTGTACATATTAAATGCAGGTGCAATTCCAGTCAGATCCATATTCGCAGCCCAATAGGAATCAAGATCACCCACATCACGCCAGTAACCAGAATCGGGTGTCCGGGGATCCAAAACCCGTTCCCGTCGGCCATCCGGATAACTTTTAAATAGATAATCTCTTATTTTATTCAGCTTAGAAAACGGATAGGCACAAACTTTTTCCTGACTGATTAATCGGGGTAATATGTGCTGCCCAAAATCATCGCCCGGTATTTCACGTAGGGTGTGAATTAAATTATCCCGGTTGAAAAGATAAATCCCCATCGAAACCAATGCCATTGCCGGGTTTCCGGGAATTGTGGCCGGGCTTACCGGTTTTTCTTCAAATCCAATAACCTGATACTGTTCGTTTACGGTCAAAACCCCATATTTTCCTGCTTCTTCAACAGGTACTTCTATGGCTGAAATTGAAAGTGCTGCATCGGTTTCAAGGTGGAAATCCCGAAACAGTTCATAATTCATTTTGTAAATATGGTCGCCGGAAAGGATAAGAAAATGGCTTGCCTGTGTTGATTCGATGAGATATAGGTTTTGCCGGACGGAATCTGCGGTCCCTTTATACCAGTCTGAGCTTACCCGCATTTGCGGTGGTACAATTCTAAGATAATGACCCAGAGAATGATTGAATATATTCCATCCCTCATCAATATGATCCATGAGGGACTGAGCCTTGTATTGCGGAAAAACCATAATATTGTATATCTCGGAATTCACACAATTACTCAGTGCAATATCAATAATCCGGTAAATGCCACCGAAATAAACAGCAGGCTTAGACCGGTCACGGGTAAGCGGATAAAGCCGTTCTCCCCGGCCACCGGCGAGAATGATTGCAACTGTATCTTTCAAGGGTTCCTCCTCTGCCGTCTGAAATAGGGTGATGGAATTGAAGGAAATCCGGTTTATTTACCGGAAAGGGAAAATGGACAATAAACTCTTTATAAGCTACGGACTAAAAATCAAATATGGAAGGGAATCAGAGAATAATAATGAAGTTATAATCTATTGAAAAGAATGAGGTTGCTAATCGTTTTATAATTCTAATAATTTGAACATAATTTAATCATATGCTATCTTCATTCATAACCACCAAATCTCTACAAAACCAAAGGGGAAAATATGAAAGAAAGAAGTCTATTTAAGCTGCTGTATATTTTACTGATTCCAATTCTTTTTGGGTGCGAAGGCTCAACCGGACCAGAGGGTCCGGCATTAAAGGGAAGCATAGCTGGTTTTGTAATCCCGGTTTCAGCGGACGGCGAGTTTGTAGGTGATAAATCAGGGATTGCAGTTACAATAGAGGGGACCTCGCAAACAACCACAACAAAATCAGACGGGTCGTTTATTTTTTCTGGGATATCCTCGGGAGTTTATACTCTTGTTTATGCCAAAGCAGGATTTGGTCTTTCGAAAACCGTAGCTTACCAGTACATTGGTGGTGGAACTTCTTTTATCGGAACTGTTTATATTTGCGAACCTCCGACCTTTACTGTTTCTGAACTATCATTCGGTACTTCAGCAACTTCGATTAAAATTACACTATCCGAACCATTTTCAACTTCGAAGCGGATACAGTTTTTTGTCAGCCCCACATCAACGGTTTCAAAAGACCCTAAAAATTACAGCTATTCAACTGGCTGGATAGCAACCTACCCAACTGGTACTTCAAACTTTACCATATCTGTTACGTCATTTCGAGATGCTGGTATTTCATCAGGAAATGAGGCATTTTTTATTGCATATCCTGCCACAGACGGAACAAAAATCAGTGGGTACACTGACCTTGAAACCGGAAGATTTGTTTATACGAACCTGAATAATACCCCTTCAAATGTCTATAGAATAGTAGCCCCCTGAGAATTTTAAATAAGTTTTTTCCCTTAAACACAAAAGGCGGTATTCCCGCCTTTTGTGTTTAATAAATCAAAAAGTAATTTATTTAATTTCAATTCCGCCTAAAACGGCAGTTCCAGTGATCCTGAGAATGGGTGCAGGAGTTTCAGACGAAACCTGATTTCTAAGTCGCTTATCTTCAATTCCACCCAAGAAAGCCTGTGCCTGAATGTCAATATCCCATTCATACGGAACATAAAGTTCACATCCGCCAAGAAGCACCATGATATCAATTGTTGCACCTGTTACCAATTTAGCCTGCCGAAGATCAATTTCAGCTCCGCCAAGTACAACGGTGATTTTTCCACCGGTAAAGTTTTGGGACATTGACCGGATATTTGAACCGGATAAAAAGGTTGAGCTGTTCAGCATATCTTCATTTCCTTCAACAGGTGTAATTGAATCGGGAGTATTCGCAGTGATATTTTTTCGTGAAAAGGCGTCAATCAGAATCCAGATACCAACGAGTACAAGCAAGGCAGGCCACCAGGTTTGGATCAGATCATAATCAAACAGGTCGAGCGTATGAAAAAGGAAAAAAAGGCCAACTGCAATTAGAATATAACTGCCAGTAGACCGGTTATTACCTCGTGTGATCAGCTGATGGGAACCAATGTAGATTAAAATCAGAGGCCACCATGTTGATACCAAATCACCAAAATCATAAACCTCTAACTTATCCAGAAGAATAAAAAGTCCAATGGCAATCAGAAGAAGAGCAAATCCGGTTCGTGGTGGAAGTACAGGTCTGTTCATATCTAGCTCCGGTTAAGGGTAAATTTTGGTTTACGATAGAGGGGATTATAAAGTTACTTGTGCCGTAAACTCACAAACTCAAGGAAGGCAACAATTTCCCGTTTCATGCGGTCGGAGTCAAATGTTGTAATAACCATTTTTCGGGCTTCTTCTGCAACAAGTCGTCTTTTTTCAGGATTCAAAAAGGCTTCATCAAGAAAGAGCGTTGTATCCTGTTCGATGTTTTTTCCAATCAGCCATCCGGTTTCACCATGAACCATAAATTCCTCAGCACCGCCAGCACCTGAAGTTGTTATGGTTGGTACGCCAAGAACCATTGCTTCTAAAAGTGCGTTCGAAATACCTTCACTCGCAGACGTCATCAGAAATACATCAGAACCCGAAACAATAGGATATGGATTTTTCACAAATCCTGTAAAAATGACCTGATTTTGAATTCCAAGTTCCGTGGCAAGTGATTTTAATCTTTTCTCATCAGGTCCGCCACCAATAATAATCAATCCTGGTTTTCCATCAGGCCAGGCGTGCCGGTTTATAAAATCTGAAAAACCAATTATTGCAAGATCATGTCCCTTTCTTGGTGACAATTCACCAACTGAAACAACCCGGAACGTAAAATCAGGAAACTCGGGGGCAGGTTGTGCCGCCAGATTTTCAACTTCATTGTAAAAAATACCGTTATAAATCACCTTGATTCGTTCAGGATTCATATATGGGATTTCGAGAAGCTCGGTTCGGATTGAATTGGCGTTAACGATGATGCCATCTGCAAGGAAGGAATATATAAACTGATGAAAAAAACCAGGTTTTGGGTTCCGGGCAATTCCAAGTCTGAGAACGTTTACCCGGCCTGTCAGTCGGGCAGCAAGCCCAGCCAGAACATAATCTTTTCGCTTGGTTGGAATCAGAACGTCAACATGATGACGGTTGATCAGTTTGATGAGAAGGCTAAGAGTATAAACATCAGCTTCAGAAAAAAAGGGCAATTTGAATTTTGGGAGTAAAAACCGGTCACCGATTGCTTCATCTCTGAATGCAAGTAAAACCGTATGATCTTCACTAAGTTTTCTGGATGCCTGAAGCATCCATCGCTCGTTTCCACCCCAGGTTTTTGCAGAATTCAAAAATAAAATAGTCACATGTTTACCCGATGATCAGGAAGGTTCCTGGGTGGTTTTAGGGTCATTTCTGAATTGCAGATGATGGAGTCTCTGATAGTCAGGAGAACTAACCAGAAGTTCTTCATGCCTGCCAGCCGCCACGATATTACCTCCGCTTAAAACAACAATTTTGTCTGCATGCTGAATGGTCGAAAGCCGGTGGGCAATGGCCAGAACAGTCCGGTTTTTCATGAGTTTGTATATTGCATCCTGCACCAGTTTTTCTGACTCTGTATCAAGTGCGGAAGTTGCCTCGTCAAGAATTAAGATGGGTGGATTCTTTAAAATGGCTCTGGCTATAGAAAGTCGTTGTTTTTGTCCGCCAGAAAGCTTTATTCCGCGCTCGCCCGTTATGGTATCAAGTCCATGTTCCATTTTCTCGATGAATTCCCAGGCATTTGCATTTTTTGCAGCATCAATGACTTGTTCGTCGGTAACTGAATCCATACCATAACTGATATTGTAGCGAACGGTTTCATTGAATAAAACCGATTCCTGAGCTACAATTCCAATCTGTTTTCTCAGCGATTCAAGTTTTACGTCTCTGATATTAAAACCATCAATTGAAATTGTACCTTCATTGATTTCATAAAACCGCGGAACCAAATCAACGATTGTTGTTTTTCCGGCACCAGAATGACCGACAAATGCAACCGTTTCACCCCGATTTATAGTCAGATTAACTGAGTGAAGCACGATCGGATCTTCAGGATTATACCTGAAAGATACATTTTTGAATTCAATACTCTGGCTGAAAGGTTGAAGGGTAACGGCAGTCTGAGAATCATAAACTTCAGGAATAGCATCAAGCGTTTTAACAATCCGTTCAGCTGCAGCCATTCCGTTTTGGATAACATTATTGACATTCGTCAACTCTTTCAATGGCTGGAAAATGGTCATCAAAAATACCAGGAACCTGATAAAATCTTCTGCCTTCAGACCTTCGCCGGTGTAAACCTGTGACCCGCCATACCAAAGCAGAAATACAAGAACCATTACAATGATGACTTCATTTAGAGGCGAGGTTAAATGAGTGAGGCGGGTTGCACGAAAATTCGCACGGAAATAACCTTTATTTGCATCCTGAACCCGTTTTTCTTCATGCTGTTCATTGGTAAATGCTTTCACAACCCGGATGGCCATCAGCATTTCCTGGAAATAATTGAATACAACACCAATTTGAGCAAATACCCGTCGGCTTCTCCGGCGAATACTTTGTCCGATTTTCCAGATAGAAAAGGCTGAAAGGGGAATAACGGTTAGCGTAATCAATGCCAGTTGCCAGTCAATCAGAAACATGATAATTATATTCACAATAATCTGGAAAGGAGCTAAAAGCATTCTTCCGAAACTATTGTTAATCATTGAGTTAACTGCATTTACATCATTAAATACAATAGAGGTAAGTTCTCCTGAATTATTTCCTTCATAAAAAGAAACGGGAAGTCTGACCAAAGCAGAGGTGAGTTTATCACGCATCAGGGTGATAATTTTCAGTTCAATATAACTGAGCAGAATTTTGCGGTAATACTCGACAATGTTTTTAAAAAGGTAGGAAAAAAAGATAATCAGACAGACAATTTTAAGCGTATCAAACCGGTTTTCCTGAACAATAAGAGATTTAATTCCCAGACTGATTTTATCATAAAAACTTTGTCCGCCAACCAGTTTGGTGACTTGATTGGAGTTTGTCTGTGTTTTAAGATCAGCCTGACCAGAAACGACATCAGGGTTGAATAACTGCTGAATAAAATCAACCGAGACCCAAAGGGAAACCGAGTTGAACATGATGAAAAACAGGGTGAGAAAAAAGGAAAGAACAATATGTTTCCACCAGGGTTTTGCAAAAGCGAGAACTTTTAAATATAAATCCATAGTCTCAACTAAATATTAAAGGGTCTTTGGAAACTCTGCTGAGAATTTTTTCTGTCATTATAATACCCCGTCGTTTCCAAAGAAAATCAGTGGCGGTGGCCTGTGCATTTTCACGAAAACGGGTGAGCAATACTTTGTCAGTAAGCAAAGATATCAGAGCATCGGCCAGTGCTTGAGCATTTTCCGGTTCGGCAAGCAAGCCTTCTTTACCAGATGACATAAAGTCTCTGACTGAAGGAAGATCAGAAGCCACAACGGGAATTCCGTATGAAAGGTAATCAAAAAATTTATTAGGTGCAGTCAGAAACTGGTTATAAAACACAGCTGTTAACGGAATAACACCAACTGTTAACGTTTTTAGGTGTTTTTCAACCTCAGTAAAAGGAATCCAGCCTGTAATTTCAACTTCTTTATCAAGTTCGAGGGCACAAATTCTCTCTGCAACCGGTTTGATTTCTTCATCATTCCGCCCACCAATAAGTACAAGCCGGAACGGGATTTCTTTCTTTTTCAGAATTGATACAGCATCAAGAAGTGTATTCATCCCTTTTTTTAGCTGAAGGCTGCCACTGTAACCTATGACCGGAATTGTGCCTTCGGGAGCGTATTCGGGCTGATGAATTGCTACCAACCCAGGCATGGCAGATTGAACAGAAAAGCCGGATGGGAGATATTTCCTGAACCATCCGGCTTGTGATTCCTGAAGGCAAAGCAAACCAGTTAACTCTGGAATGAACTTTTTTTCAAGTAAATGATACTTCGCGGCATTTTTCGGATTAAGATCTGGCTGAAGGGAAAGATCAAGGTAAAAATTGTGTGGCTGGTAGAAAACCGGGATACCGGTTTTCTTTTTTAACCTGACGAGAAAAGGCAATGCCCCCGGATCACGGGATATTACTGCAGTTACCGGATGATTGGCATTATGAATCTTTCTGATTGCACTGAAAACTTTAAAATAAAACCACTGATTGGTTTTAATACCAAAGAATCGTTTCTCAGGAAGCATTTTTATTGTCAGGTTCTCTATCGAATTGAGTCCGAACTTTTGAAAAAGCTGATCCGTAGTAAAGTCGGCACTTTTCGATTGAACAAAAAGGGTGGTTTCAGAACCAGCTTCCGCCAGACCAATTGCATTGAATAATGTGAAATTGACTGCAGGAAGATTTTCATCCATTCTGACTTTGTTCACATAAATCAAATGGGGTTTATTCACCAGGTTTTTCCCCAACCAGACCATTTTTACGATTTTGAATCATCCATTGAGTGGTTTGAAACATCGTGAGCGTGTACGCTTTCATTTCTCTTACCAGGTCGGGATATTTTTCAATCAGGTTGGTTTCTTCCTCATCTTTATACCTGAAAAGAAACTCCTTACCCGAACCACCTAAAATCAGATAAAACTCGTCATCCAGACAGCCAATGTTGGTTCCACTTGAAAAATAAGCGAAGGGTCGTGATTCTTTGGTGAGGTCAACACCCAGCGTGTTGTTGATGTAAGGTTGTTTTAAAATGCCCATCAGTGTTGGAAAAATATCAATTTGAAGAGACAATTTATCATCTGACTTTGGTTGAATATGATCAGGGGAGAAAAAAATCAGTGGAGTGTGATGGTAGCAAAGGGGCTGATCGTAAACGTGGTTCACTTTAAATCCATGATCTGCGACGAGCACAAAAATTGTGTTTTTATACCAGGGCTGTTTTTCGGCCAATTTAAAAAATTCTTTCAAACTCCAGTCGGCTAACTGAAATCTCTGATCATCATCCTTTTTCGCTGTCGGAATAAAGCCGGGAGGTCTTGCCAATGCAGTTTTTTCATGGGCGGAAATGGTAAGAAAGGAGGCAAGAAAGGGTTTGTTCTGCTTATGAAGGCTGTCAAGAACCGGAAGTGACCAGTTAAACATGAAGTGATCGGTCACGCCCCACTTGTTGAAAATGGCTTCCATCGGGTAATCAGCCTGGCTGAAAACACGATCGAAACCGTTAAAGGAGAGAAAACCACCCATGTTGTCAAAATCTTTTTTACCGGTACAGAAGAAGGCGGTGTTATAACCCAGATTTTTCAGGGTTAGCGGAAGCCCGGCATAGGGCTTTCCGTTACCAATTGAGGCCTGCATTGGCCGGTTACCTTTTAAAGTAGGGAAACCGGTCATGGTGCCATAAATTCCGTTTCGGGTATGCACACCCGTTGTGTAGGTGTTTTTATAAAGCAGAGAAATACTTGCAAGACTATCAAGAAACGGTGAAAGACCTTTTTCACGGCCGTAAAGTCCGGTTTTGTATGCAGTCTGACTTTCAAGGATCAGAAGAACCACATTTTTAGGCGATTCAACGGAGTCTGGAATCACCTTTCTGGCGATGGGGCTGGCAAGATCTGATGTGATTCCCAGGTACTTCCTTGCATTTGAAATTGCAGTTTCATCATCAGTATACTCAACTTTATAAACTGCATAGGAATCAACAAGATTAAAAACAGGATTCAGGGCAAGCTGGTTAATAAAAGTAAAATCACTGAAAAATGCATCAGCTGTAACGGCTGGTTTTCCGTTGAAATCATAATCACCACGCATACCGAGAAAAAGTCCGGCAAAGGAAAGGAATAGAACTCCTGCTTTCGTTCCAGGTTTAAGAGCAGGTTCCGGGTTTCTAAAACAGGAAACTTCAATGCGGAGAATCAGGTACCAGAAAAGAAACCCGATCATAAAGCCCCAGATAATAAAGGGGATAAAAGACCAGTCGGCCAGCAATAACTCCATCATCATTCCGGGGTTATCACTCCAGGTGAGAATGTCATTTGAGAGCCGGCTTCCATAATAATCAAAATAAGGCGGATCAGACATAGCACAGGCGATTACAAAAGCGAAGGCAGCCATAAAATAAATGCTAAAAAACCTTACCAGCCATTTGGGCTGCCATTTAAAGAGCCAAGTAAAAGCAAGCAGCAGATAGGGGATTACAACCACCCCAGAAATGACCCTTGCATCGAAGGCTAATCCATGGTAAAAGGAAAGAAATAGAAATTCAGCTGAGTCGCGGTCGATAAGGTGAAAATTCATCACCAAAAGCATGAGCCGGAATCCGGTTGAAAGAATCATTCCGGATATAAAAATCCAAAACATAAACTGCAGCCAGGGTGGTGTAAATTTGCGAAAAGAGACCATCAGCATCCGGTTATTTATTTAATTTCAGGTAATACCAGCTTTTTAGCCAGCGTTTCAGACTTCGTGGGGTAATCGATGATTTGCTCAGACGGGAGGCTATATAAAAGTTTTCAAGAAATTTTCCATAATTCCGGTCACTGAAAAAAGAGTGTGCCCCGATCATGTACACTTCAGCAGTGGCTTTGTTTTCAAGAGCCTTATACTCAGGTTTAAGATTTGCCTGTCTGAAGATTTTCTCCATCACTTTTACGCGGTCAGCATGCATGATGGCTGTTTTTTTGGAGGTATTTCCGCCATGATAACGATATAGGGTGAGTGGTTTTGGAAGGTAATAGAAATTCATTCCCAATGATGCCATGCGAAGCCAGAGTTCGTAGTCACCGCAGGTTTTAAAAGATTCATCGAAACAACCGGCTTTTTCAAAACTTGATTTTTTCACCATGACTGCGCTGGGCATCAGCACATTTTTTATAACCAGTTTTTTAAAAAGATTTTCTGAATTTAGTGAACTAGCCAGTATGTGTTTATCTGATGCATGATGGCGTTTCCCTTCCGGAAAAAACTTAATCAGATCGGTAAAAACCAGATCCAGGTCTGGATTCTTTAAAAAGCAGGCCATTTGCTGTTCAATTTTCTCTGGTTCCCAGATATCATCCTGATCAAGAAAGGCAATGAATTCACCTTTTGCTGCTTTTACACCGGCATTCCGGGCAGACGCTACGTCACCGTTCTTCTGACAAAGAATTGTCTTTGTGCCCTGCCAGTGTTCTGCAGTTTCAAGCGACTTGTCTGTAGATCCGTCATCAATAATAATGGTTTCCAGGTTTGGCCAGGTTTGTACAGTGATGCTGTTCAGGCAAGCATCAAGATACTTTATTCCGTTATAAACCGGAACAATGACCGAAACGAGGGGGGAGCCCGTCACATTTTTCATGAAAATTTTACTGTTTAATTTTTCGGTAAACCAGAATGAAAGTTAAATAAATCCAGCATCCTTCGTGTAAGAATTTCCCAGGTGAAACCTGTCTGAATTCTTGAAAGCCCGCTTATGCCTAGCTTTTTCTTTAAATCCGGATTTCTGAAAATAGTAAGAATCCGATCAGCAACTGCTTCTTTGTCATCGGGTTGAACCAGATATCCATTGACACCATCTTCAATAGCATCAGGAATTCCACCAGAATAACTACCAATAACCGGAGTCAGGCAAGCATTGGCTTCAAGAAAAGTAATTCCAAAACCCTCACTGTCATTGTTAGCTTTTAAAACCCGGCTCACCATGATGTAGACATCTGCCATGCTGTAGTAATCATTCAAATCTTCATCATTGATAAAGCCAGTGAAAAAAACTTGTTTTTCAAGTTTATACTTTGAAATCAACAGTTGAAGTTTCTGGTAAAAATCTTCACGCCAGGGTCCGCCAATCACATAAACGGCTTCCGGAAATTCGTTCAGGATTTTTGGGAGTGCTTCGATTACCGTATCATGCCCTTTTCGTTCAATTACCCTTGATAAGGTCAGGATCACTTTTGAGGTTTCAGGGATGCCCAATTTCCGTTTGAAGTCAAGCGTATTCTCAGAATGTTTAAACCGGTTCAGGTCAACGCCATTTGGCACAAAGTAGATATGATCGTGTCTTTTATTGGCCATTTTTTCGAGGATAGCATCACGGGTAAAATTACTGACCGCGATAACCGCAGTTGACAGTGCAATTGTTTCTTTAAATGCCCCAATATCAGATGCTTTTTTTAATTTGGTTACTTCGAGACCATGAGCAATGGTTAGCCACTGTGCTTTCGGGTAAACCTTTCTCAAAAAACGAATCGGTGCAGCCAGTTCCCAGGTTGTTGCAATGATGATACCTTCTGGGTTTTTCCTTAAAAATTTCCAGGAATACCAAAAACTGTAGAGCCAACGCCAGGTCTTCCAGTCATGAGCTGCCATTTTTTCAATTTCATAAGGTTTCCCCTGATGAAGACTCAAATCAGGTTTTGTTTTCCAACGGGAAAAAACGGTGACTTTTTCTCCTGTTTTCCCAATGTTTTCGGCAACGCCCATGGCCCATTCTGCGATACCACCCCCAGCACAGGGTGGAAAGTTTTCGGTGAAAATGGCGAAATGTCTGGTTTTTTTCATGTTGCCGGCAATTGTTTAGAATAGCGAAGATAAGCTGAATTCATAAAACGGGAAAGCAAAGTGGGCACATCCGGGTTAAATTCTGATCGGGGAATCACTAGTTTTGGAAAATGGGAAACAATTTTTATTCCAAAAAGAAATAATGAAGACGGTAAGATGCCTTTTTCAATGCAGACCTGCAGATTGATCAAGATAAAAAAATAGTTTTTTTTTCATGGATTTAAATTCTTATTATTTGCAGGATTTTTATCGGTTAAACCAGGCCATAACAAGAGAAATCAGGTATCGCTTGATTGATTTTCCAAGCGACTTTTTTTTGGCAGGATAGCCATACTGGTTTAGTTTTCTGTTTGTCATGAAAAACTCATACATGAAATGCGGAACCATTTTCCTGAATGTTTTTGGTCTGATTCTGTAAAGTAAAGAATTAACACGATCGAGATTAATCTCACATAATTTGAGTTTAAGAATATCCTGGGTTGATGCTGGAAGTGGCAGATTCTGATAATGTCTTACAATCTGTGAGCTTGTTCGAAGCATTCTTACCCAGTTATTTGATTCATTTTGAGAATGTCGCCGCCAAACCGACAAGGGCTTATCCACATAAAAATAGATGGGAAACCCATGCTCGCTAATTTTCAGATACATGGCCCAGTCGTCATGTGGTTCAAACCTGGTTTGAAAACGTCCTGCAACTTTAAATACAGAGTGATGAATGACAGGAACTGATGAATATATAAAATTCCCGGCCAGCAATGCAGAAAGCTGGTCTGCTGATTCTGCTTTTTTCAGGTAAATTTCCAGCTTTGTTTGGGTTGTTTTTAAAACCCGATCCTGATTATCTATTACCTGAACCGGTGAGACAATCATACAAGGAACAGCTTTAAACTCAACCAAATTTAGTTGTTCGCTTAATTTTTCAGGAAACCAAAAATCATCCTGATCAAGAAAGGCAAGATAATCACCTGTTGCATTCTCGATTCCGGTATTTCTGGCAGCGGCAACCCGACCGTTTTTCTGAAGAATATACCTGATCCGGGGATCATCCGGAAGCACAGATTTTATAAATTCCTCTGGTCCGCCATCGTTAATAATCAAAAATTCACTTACCGGATAAGTTTGATTCAAAACAGATTCAATGGCTCTTACAACATGGTGGTTTGGATTGTAAACAGCCATAATGGCTGAAACACGGGCATTCTGGCTCACGGGTTATCCACTTTTTCGGAATCTTTGTTTTTTTCCTGCTGGTAAATTTCAACGAATCTTGTCATGCCAACCATTGCGTACTTTTCAATTTCCCGGTCAAGGTGGCCAAATAATTTGGTATAATGTTGACCTGAGGCATGGAAACAAGTGTGATCCCTGATAATTCCATTCCGAAGGCCAAGTCTTTTTTTCAATTGACGGGTTAAGGCACCATACTCACCCTTTTTCATCGAAAGATCTGTAAAAATGAATTTCCACCTGATCTTTTTATACTCTGACTTTCTCATACAGGAACACCATCCACCGGTGGGACCTTCTTCGATGACAAGATCGTTTCGACTCACAAGTGTGTACATTTCGGGTCCTGGTTTGGCGCCATTGGTAAATTCATTCTGAATAACATTCAGAGCCAGATAACCAAAATCAGAAAAGTTGGACATGTACTTTTCAAAAATGGTATCGATGTTTTCAGGAAATTCAATTACATCATCATCAACAATGACAATGTATTCTCCTTTTGACATTCTAAAAAGTTGTTTGTAGGAATTGAGACCAAAGTTCTTTTTCAGTTTTTTATAGGTTACAGATGAATATTTCAACGCAGTTTCTTCAGTTTTGTCTGTGGAGCCATTATCCAGTACAAGTATTTCACACAGATCAGGAGAAGAAATACTTTTGGTAAGACTATTTAGACATAAATCCAGAAACTTATAGCGATTCCAGGTCAGGATAACAAAACTGAATTTTACTTTTTTTGATTTAAATCCAAACATGAATTCTCCACTGAAAAATTGACGGTTCTGAACCAGTTTCAGTTCAGGGCCTGCGAAAATCGGGTAACCGGGGTATCCACCAATTTGAAAGCCGCAAAACCAGCCTGAACAGAATAACATTATTTTTGAGTCTTTGGGGGGTGAGTAATTTTATTTTTACAAACGGACATCCATGAAAAAATAACCGAAAAGGGGACCTGATGGTATGGTTACGTCGGTCGTTCCCATGATATAACCCCGATACTGTGAACCCGGCTTTTTCGAAAAACCGGGTTAGCCCGAATTCATAGGTGTCAATCACTTTTTGCCTGTCGTTGATAGGAACGATGGAATCCCAGAACTGAAGAAAGGCCGGATCTTTGAGAATCTTCTGATGATATAAAAAGAGAAAACTCTGAATATGCCTTTCGATCTGAAAGCTGAGAATTGCTCCGGTCAAATCTGCCTCAACTGCCATAAGGCGTCTGAGATAGGTTTTGAATCCATAAAACGGCCCGATTATACTGCTGTTGATAAACAAAACCTCTGTATAATGGCTTCCAATCTCATTTCTGTATCTGTTTACACCCTGCTTCCACGAGTAAAAGTCGTACCCAATGTTTTCACAAAAAACAATCTCAGAACACAGGCTCTTCAGCCTGCTTAATACAGCCTGATCTTGAATGGGTGAAGAAGAAACAAAACAAAGTGTTCCCTTTGCCTTTTTCAGTTTATTCAGTGTATAAAAAGTATGTTCAGATACTGTTGCATCCGGATGAAAATGGGCATATAAAATGAGCAATGACATGAAAAACTCTTGAAAACTTTTTCTTGGTTGAAGGGTATACTGTTTTGGGTTTTTACCAGGATTTATGGGTTTGGTTTACCCTGTTTTTCCCGGTCAGGTAACCAGCTGGCAGACACATTGTTTGTAAAATAAGCATCCCGTTCCTGATGGGACATGATATCTAAAGCAGGAAACCAGGGAAGATGAACAGCAGAAAACGAACCGGCTACTCTGACAGCAGAAACAAAATTAAACCGGTACTGGCTTTTATTGTAGACTGCAAAGGTTGTGTCGATCGGGGCACCGTATATTTCAAGAGCATCATGTTTTACCTGCTGAGACCAGAACTGTTCTTCCCACTCCCTGATTGAATAGGATTTTGTGAATGGAAACGGGGTTCTTCCGATTTTATGAGTAACCAGATTGCCGATTTGGCCGGGAGGATCTAAGGTTAGCGCAAATCCGGCTTTAAAAACTTTGAATTCTTCAGTAAGGGAAATCAGAATCTCAATAAAGTTATCTGGCAGGATTGGGTTAAGTTCGAGATCAGGGTCGGTGTAAGCAAAGTGTTCAGGCCAAAGCGGATAAATTTCGGGGCGGAAACCCACCATATGACCAAAATTATAAGTACTTTTTATAATAATAGCTTTCCCTGAGGAACCCATTTCATTCAATATTTTGAGTGTATGGATATTCGTTGAGGCGTTATCAATGATAATGGGTGTAAATTTTCTCTTGTTTAAAAATTGAACAATATTAGAAACATATCGGATATTATTATAACAAATAATGATAACAGGAACCCGATCGGGGCACTCTGGCAATCTTGCTTTTATTTTTTCTGCCAGCACATTTGCGTGTTTTATCTGCAGAAGTTTTTTTTTCTTATTCTTACTAGAAAAGAAGTGTTTTAAAAAAAATAAATCAAACATACTTTATAGACTAATTACAAGTTTTTTTGCCACAGCTTCCCACGTCAGGGAATTTAAAATCCGGTCACGGCCTTGTTGCCCAAGTTTATGTGCAAGTTCGGGGGTTCCGAGTAATTCAAGCAGGCGACCTTCTATTTCCTTCACGTTTAACGGTTCAACCAGATAACCGGTTTCACCCTGAACAATGGCATCGGCAACGCCACCTGAGTTTCCGCCGATAACCGGTTTTTCACAGGCGTTGGCTTCGAGATAAGTTATGCCGAATCCCTCTGTGTCGCCGTTAATTTCACGGCTGGGCATGATGTACACATCGCAAAGATTATAATACTGATTTTTTTCTTTCGGATCGACAAATCCGGTAAAAACCACGTCGTCTTCGACACCAAGATCGGCTGCAAGTGCTTTGAGTTTGCTGATGTATTCAGCATCTCCCTTTCCGCAAATCAGATAAACCAGTTCAGGGAACACGGTTTTTATTTTCGGAAGGGATTGAATCACCACATCATGACCTTTTCGTTCAATGACTCTGGCGAAAGTAAGAATGATTTTTTTACCTTCAGTGTGATGCCGATTCTGCAATAATGTCACATCTGAAACCGGGTAGAAATCGGCAACGTCAACACCATTCGGGAGCACAACTACTTTTCTTTCAGGAAGGTGATAGTTTGCGTCAATTTGATCTTTGGTAAACTGACTGACGGCAACAATTTTGGTAACCTTGTTAAGCGTATGTTTCAGCCAGAGTTTTTTCAGGAATGGCATTGGCCGGGTGACTTCAAGTCCGTGAACCACAAGAATGAGCGGGATCTCATTTTTTTTGCAAATGGATACAATTCCCCTCGCCACATTCCAGGTTGTGGCAATAATCAGATCAGGTTTTTCACCGGTTGACAACAACTTTTGAACTGCCCGTTTGCAGATCCAGGTTCTGAATTGTTTCCAGTTTTTCCCTTCAATCGGAACGGTTTTAAATGGCCATTTTTCTGATTCAAATTCGGCAAGATCAGGTCTCGGGCGGAATAAAACCGTAACTTTTTTCCCGGCAGAAGTCAATCCTTTTCCAATTCCGGCAGCCCATTGGGCAATGCCGCCTGGATAAGGAGGAAAGTCTTCTGAAAGAATGACGATATGTTCAGGTTTCAATTCAACAGCTCCTTTGCCGCAACCCAAACCGCATCGGGTTTGATGTCTGCAACCTGGTACGATTCAGACTGAACCGTGCGGTAGGGAATTCCATACGGGTAAAACCGGCCGGAGTGAAGATTACCAGCTTGAAATAACCCGCAAACCGGAATACCAAAACAGGAGGCAACGTGAATCTGCGACGTGTCTGGGGTAATTAAAAGGGCGAGTTTCGAAATAAGTTCACCAGCTTCGAAAATACTTTTTGTATCGGGTGATGGAATGACCAGTCCAGAGAAGGCTTCCAGAGATTTTTTGTCGTCCATCCGGTCACCAACGGCAAAAACAATAACTTCTTTTCCCATCAGGCTGATCAGGTTTTTCCAGTTTTCAACCGTCCATTCCCGGTCAGGATTTCCGGCGCTGAGATTGAGACCGATCACTTTTTGCCCGGAAAGAGAAACAGCCAATTCTTTGATTTCCGGCCGGATTTCTGCAGGCGGCAGATACGGTTTTAATTCTTTTTCGGAATAAGATATACCCAGATAACGGGCGATCAGGGCATTTTTTTCGATGATATGGCTGTAAAAATCCACATGAAACAGAAAATTAAAATAATTGGGATGATAGTCATGATAAATGCCCACTTTATACCGGGCTTTAATGAAAAGTGTTTGAATCATGAAATTGAACGACGGGTGATCTTTCGTGTTAAATAAAACATCAACCTGCTTATTCCATCCAAAACGGTAATACTTCCGGATGTTTTCTTTTACCCGGTAAACGGCAGAAATGTTGGGATCCTGCTCGAAAAAACTGGCAGAAACCCGGCTGAAACAAACTAAATTGATGTCGAGATCCGGCTTGTGGGTTTTTAAAAGGCGGATCGTTGGCGTTAATAAAATGCAATCTCCCAGTTTTTCCTGGGCAAGAATCATCACAGAACTGATTTCACCTTCTGGTTTTAGCTTTTCAGGGAGCGGACCTGTCATCCAACCCAGCAAACGGATGAGCCACCGTTTGTTTTTCCGGTTGATGTCTTTTTTAATGTCCTGTTTTTCTTTTTTCATCCAGCTTGCTTTGAAAGTAAGTTTCCAGCTGGCGAACCATGGCCGGGATAGTAAATTCTGATTTCACACGGGCTTCACCTGCTTTTCCAAAAGCAGCCATTTGCTCAGGGTTTCCCAGAAGTTCCAGTATTTTTTGTGCAAGAATGTCGGGGTTTTTAGCCGGAACAATGATACCGGTTTCGCCGTCGTTCATTAATTCCCGGGCACCATTAACATCGGTTGCAATTACCGGTTTCCCGACGGCCATGGCTTCCATAACTACGTTTGGCATGCCTTCAAATAAGGAACTGAGAACGAAAAGATCGCAACCTTTCATGAGCGGATCGACATTTTCAATAAACCCGAGAAATTTTACTTTTTCTTCAACGCCAAGATTCCGTGCATGGGCTTTCAGTTCGTCTTCAAGTTTACCTTTTCCGGCAATCACCAGAACCAGATCATCCCGTTTGTGCGAAACGGTAGCGAAAGCAGTAATCAGGTCATCAAATCCCTTTTGATCAGACAATCGACCGGCGCTGAGAATGACCTTTTTCCCAGGGTAATCTTTTGAAAAATCATAGGCAACAACACCAGATTTATCTGCAATTCCGTTGTAAATGACTTTTACGTGATCGGGTTTAAACCAACCGTAACCTTCGTAGGCTTTTTTGATGGTTATCGAATTGGTGAGAATGCCATCGGTAAGATTGGTAAGGGTGACTTTGTGTTTCCATTTGTTGCCGGCAAGCTGAATGCCGTGTCGGGCGATGACAACTGGCTTTCCAACAATTCGTGCGGCAAGGCCAGCAACCCGAACGTCTTTGTTCAGGTTACAGACCATGATTTCAATATCTTCAGCTTTGAGAAACCGGGCAATTTTCCAGGTCATGATGGGGCCGATATCGGCACGGATGTTGAATATGCGGGTAGGAACGCCAGCTTTTTCGGCTTCCTGAAGGACTTCAGAGCCTTTTTTCCCGCCTACAAAAACTTTGTGACCGGCCTTATGGAGCCCGCGTGCAGCACGAACCATCCATTTTTCACCGCCACCCAGTTTATTGACGCCGATTGAATTGATAAAAAGAATATTCATAATCATCCGGAATAAAATGCAAATATCAGAAAGAAAGCCGGGAAATTCTAATCAGGAAGGGGTGAATAATGGTAAATTGTCAGAATCAGGATTTTCGGGATTTAAGGATTTACAGGATTGGAAAGATGACTCTTTTTCATCTTTTTAATGGGTTCAATTCTGATTCAAATTTCTTTCTGATTGTATTTCATTCTGTTCATCCATAAATCCTGCAAATCCTGATTCTGACAGTGGTTAGCTCAAAATACGCTTTTGCAATAGGGTTTGCATGTCACGCCGACCGTCAGAAATTAAAATGATGTAGACCTTCAAATCCTGAACTTTGTAAATAATCCGGTATGGTTTAAAAAATAATTCACGGTAATCAAGAATTCCAAGAACTGCCAACTCGTTTGGGTAAACACCTCTAAGCGGAAATTCCCGCAGCGTCTCCAGTTTTTTTTCAATAGAAGAAAGAACGTATTCTGCAGCGTTTTTGCTGTCGTTATCAACCAGGAAAGAAAAAATTTCTTCCAGATCTTTTTGAGCTGAAACAGTTAAAAAGACCTGAAAAATCGTACTCATTTTCTGATTTTTTCCCTGATAGATTGAAGACTTTGTTCAAGAGGAATCACCGCTCCGGCTGCAATTTCCTGATTCCCAATGGCAAGAATCTTTAGAAGTGCCATTGTTTCCTGGTTTTGCTCCCATGACCTGATGTCCTGAAGTACGGCTTTTGCTTCGCCATTCTGGGTTATGACGATTGATTCACCGTTTTCACCAAGGGTTCTGATCATTTCAGCTGCATGTGCCTTCAGGTAACTGATTGGTTTTATTTGTTCGGAAAGTTTCATTTTTTTTGTACTCCATTAACCAGACCAAATTTAGTCTTAATATGGGTCAGATTCAAATAGGAAAAATACAAATGGGGAATGGTTAATTGTCAGAATCAGGATTTTCGGGATTTATTGATTTGCAGGATTGGATTGAAAATCCTGAATATTTTTACGGAATGAAAGCAGATTCAAATTTTTGCTGATTTTTTTTCATTCTGTTCATCCATAAGTCTTGCAAATCCTGATTCTGATAGTGGGTTTTTATAAAAGTGGGCACCTTCCTAATATCTCACTACTTTTTCCCTTTTTGTAAAAGCATTTACAAAAACCGTATCCGTAAAAGATTCTTCGGGTTTTCCATTTCGTTTTAAAATCCAGCTTATACCAAAATTTATATTACCCTGACAGATCATTTCTCTGGCACGCGGGGGCTGATTGGATACGGAGTAATTAGCTCCCTCTCCAGGTGCATGAAACCGGAGATATTCATCGTTGGTGAGTGATGAATCTGTTTCAAAACGAACCAATAAAGTTGCATTGGGCTTCAAACCAATATTCTGGTTTGATCTGCCCTCAGTGCCAAAAGAACGAACTTCAACTGTGTATTTTAGTTTGGCAACACCATCTGTCTGAAAGGTTTCAGGGCTGGAAATGGTTAATTGCAGTGAAAAAGCATTTGTCGGCGGAAAGTAAAAGGAACCATCAGACCCGGTTTTGGTTTCACCCAAGAAAACATAAGTTGTTGGAGAAAGAATTCCGTTACTGATCGATTCAACCAGCTTTAATGTAAAGTTGGGTAGTGGCTGATGGGTTGTAATGTCATATATTTTGCCAGAAACCGGTTCTTTTGTATACTCAGGATCCTCTTTTTCCGTTTTAAAATCACAACCAACCAGAATACAAAAGGGTAAAAACAGGAGAAATTTTTTCATTTTGAACTCCTCTGATACAATAAAAAAGCAGTCAAAATCATCAGGATTGGGGGGCCTGAATATCCTAAAGGGTAGCTAAAATTTGGTGAGATTAAAATTTATACCGGCAGAATAATTAACCGTATTATCTTTTCCATCAACTTTTACGGGCATCATAAATGTGGTTAAACCAGCAGTGACACTGATCCAGTCAACCCCATAAACATCCATTTCAATAGCTCCATTAATATAGATTCGATATTGAGTATTTTCTTCATCAATCAGATCTGTTGAACTGAATGCACCGAAACCGATAAAACCCTGTGGCTTTAAAAAGATCGGTAGTTTTATTCCAACAGCTCCGCCAAGATTGTATGATGAGAGCATAATATCTTGTTTGGTTGCAAATCCGGTTGAAAAATCCAGGCGGAGAAACATATTTGGCCGTGAGACTAATTCTGAATCCAGATGGAATCCGGCAAGTGTGCGGTAAAAGTTTGAAACTGAAACCCCTGCAATTGTATTTGAAAAGAACCTTCCGCTTCTGGGCAGAATAACCGGGTAAGTACAATTTTTCAGATCTACGGTTGAAAACCCAGGATGTTGTGTGATGATTTCGCCTTCAAGGGTTTTTACAAATTGGCTGGTGATTTCATTATCATAGACATGCAGCGAGTCAATAACTTTGAAATACAAAAAGACTTGTTCCTCATTCAGAAATCCGTTTGATCTTATTTCAACTGCCTCGCTTGAGAGGCTCAGTTTATTTTTTAAGAATACTTCAACACTGAGTGATTGTGAAAAGACCTGAGATGCGAAAAGAAAAAATGGAATCACAATTGACAATTTCATGGTAACCTGCTGGTATTTTAAAAGAATCGCGGTTTATTAAAACTCAGATTTTGAAATTCAATCCAATAAAAAGAGAAAAATAGTCTGACTGTTTTTTGAAAATAATTGGATTGGGATAAACCGAAATGCCCCCATTTATTTCAACCCATTCAACTTCCTCGAAATCCCAATTTACAGCACTGATCAGATAAGGCCTTGTTCTGAGAATGCTTTTAGTATCAGTGCTGTTACCACTAAAAAGGCCGTAACCTACATAAAACTCAGGTTTCATGAAAACTTGAAATTGATAGCCTAAAGCGGCACCAAGATTAAGTGAGGAAAGAAATGGGTTTGTTTTGTTATAAAAGCCTGTGGAAAAATCCAGTCTGATTATTAGATTTTCAAAATTTTTCAATTCAGAATCCAAATGAAAGCCAAGCAAGGTGCCTTGTATTGTGGAAAATGAAACGCCAAAAGAGGAGTTGGAAAAACCATTGTTTTCATCCGGAATATGCACTTGAAACCGGCACGTTGTTAAATTTACAGTAACATAGTTTTGGTGCCGGATGATCGTTTCATTGTCGAGCAAAGCCTCGATACTGGCTAAAAGTGAATCATTTCTGACATACAATGAATCAATAATTTTAAAATTTGCAAATGTTTTTGAATCACCCTGAAGTCCTCCAGAATGTACAGTTTTCACATTGAAGACAACCTTTTGATTGCCCTTGATAAAGAGATCAACTTCAGTTGACTGTGAAAAGGAAAGATTTGAAATGAAAAAGACAATAAAACCAAAAAGAAATCGCATATATAACTTGGGAATAGAGTGAGAATTTTCAAGGGATCAGGAATCATTCCTAAACATCATGGACGATGAAAAAACCCTTTTATTTTTCGATAAATATAAGAAACATCTAATTTATTGTTTCGCCAGGTGAAAAGCAAAAAATAATAATATAGAATCATGCTTGGGTTTGAAACCTTATTGGGTTGCCTTTTTGGTTCCCTCTTCCCTTTTCCCGATATTTGCCACGGTTAAAAAACGGACTTGCATGTTTAAACGGTTTACCTTTGTTTTTCTGGTGGTGATTCTTCTTCCTGTCATTTTCTATGCAGGTTGGGTGATTAATTCACTGAATACCAGTGAAAAAATACTTTCACAGGTTTACAATCAGCAGTTAAACGCAGCACTGATCACCCTGAATCAATATGCATGGAACCAGATTGATGAATGGGCAACTTCGGTAGACCAGCTTTCAGGAACCAATATTGACACCCTGCAGGATTTTCTGACCCGGAATCCATCCCTTCGTTTAATTTTGACAACCGACAGTCTGCTTTCCTCGATCCGCCTGGTTGGGGCTTCTGCTGTTCATTCTGTTTTTCCTACCGGACTCAGAGACAGTCTTCAGGCAAAAAAGGATAGACTCAGTCAACTCAACCGTTTTATGGCCGGCAATAATTACCGGAAGTTTGAGCCGTTTACACTTCCTTCCGTAAATCCGATTGAAAAAATGGTCGTAGTTGTTTTTTCCTCCCGGAATGATCCTGACCGTTTGCTTGGTTTCGCAGTTGACGCAGGCCGGTTTACCCGTGAAGTAATGAGGTCAAGACTCAATGAGGTTGCGGGTGACGAGTTTATCATTGGTGTTCTGGCCGGAAATCCAGAACAGATTGTCTATGCAACTCAGGAAATGGAAAATCTTGAATTCAAAGTGACCAAGCCGTTGTGGATTTTGCCAGAATACCGGATCGGCATCAGGCTTAAAGGTGCGACTGCCGACGAAATTATTGAAAACCGGCTGGTGCTTAATATGGTTTTAATTGGCATTTTGTCTATTGTATTGGTCATCGGTGTCGTTTATATCTATCGGTTGGTCAGGCGTGAAGTTGATCTCGTCCGCCTGAAAACAGATTTTGTTTCGAATGTTTCACACGAGTTGCGAACCCCGCTGGCTCTCATCAGAATGTATGCTGAAACCCTCGAAATGAACCGGGTTGTGAGTGATGAAAAGCGACAGAATTATTACCGCATTATTCTTTCTGAAACTGACCGGTTAGGCCGGCTGATCAACAATATTTTAAACTTTTCACGAATTGAATCTGTCAGGAATCCGTACCAACTTTCACCTCTGGAAGTGAATCCGCTTGTGGAAAGTGTGGTTTCGCTCTATGAAGTCCAGTTTGAATCTCAGGGATTTGACTGGAAATTTGAAAAGGAAGAAGTGGCCCAGATTATGGCAGATAAGGAAGCCATTTTTGAAGCCATTCATAACCTTTTAGACAATGCAGTTAAGTATTCGGGTGAACGAAAAGTCATCAGAATAAAGACATTAAAACGCCAGGGGGCAGTCGGAATATCAGTGAGCGACAGTGGTTCTGGCATTGATCAGAAGTACCACGGCATGATATTTGATAAGTTCTTCAGGGTATCAACGGGATTGGTTCACAATACCAAAGGGTCGGGGCTGGGTCTTGCCCTGGTTCAGCACATTGTGAAAAGTCACGGCGGAACCATTGAACTAAAGAGCTCACCAGGTGAAGGTTCAATCTTCATTTTATGGTTTCCTGCACGAAATTAGTTAACTCTATCAAGTATTTTCTTAAAAAAATGATGTAAATTTGCTCAATTCTCTTACATCGGCTTTAGTTAAAGGCGTTTACCATGCAAAAAATTCTTATTGTTGAAGATGAAATTCAACTCGCATTCGGGTTGAAAGATAACCTGGAACTTGAAGGTTACCAGGTTGAGGTTGCCAATAATGGTCTCGAAGGATATGAACAGCTCACCAAAAGCCAGTTTGATCTGGTCCTTTTAGATGTGATGCTTCCAGGCATGTCTGGTTTTGAAATTCTGAAACGAATCAGACAACTGGGAAATGTGACTCCGGTTATCATGGTCACCGCCAAGTCAGATGAGATTGACAAAGTTCTCGGGCTTGAACTGGGTGCAGATGATTACATGACCAAACCCTTTAGTTTGCGTGAATTGTTTGCCCGTGTAAAGGCCGTTCTCCGTCGTCAGTCTGGTTCACCTATTTCAGTCACGACACCGGTCACTATTGGTATTCTTACCGTTGATTTTGCCAATTATACAGCAAACCACAATGGTGAGTCGGTTGCCATGACCCCGAAAGAAATAGAAGTTTTGAAATTTTTGTGGGAGCGGAAGAATCAGACCGTCAGCCGTGATGAACTGCTTACTCAGGTTTGGGGATATGACGAAACCATCAGCTCAAGAACCGTTGATAACTTCATTCTGAAAATCCGCCAGAAAATGGAAGAAGATTCTGCACACCCGAAACATATCATTACCATTCATGGTGTTGGGTATAAGCTGATTCCTTGATTTAAAAGCTATTAGCTATTGGCTGTTAGCTGTTAGGTAAACCAATTCTAAAGGCAAATAAGAATTCAACCTAATAGCCAACAGCTAACAGCTATCTACCTTCCTTCCCTTCCAGCCATCTCTCCAATTCTTCACCAAAATCTTTTGCTGAACCAAAACGGTCTTCGGGTTGTTTCGCAATTGATTTCATGATAATTGCTTCAAGGTCTGGGTCAACTTTGTCATTGTAAACTGAAACCGGCTCAGGTTTCTGGTTGAAAATATTGTAGACAAACGCCATATCATTATCACCCGTGACAGGTAACGTTCCCCCCGAGAGCAATTCATACCCGATTACCCCAAGCGAGTAAACATCTGACGATTCATCCAGCGGCATTCCAACGGCTTGCTGGGGAGACATGTAGGCCAGTGTTCCCACCGATGTCCCAAGTCGTGTCATCGTAGCAAAGACGTTGGTTTTTGCCAATCCCAGATCCATAATTTTCACTTCACCAGACTTCGTTACCATAATATTTTCAGTTTTCAGATCACGGTGAAAAATCCCCGAGTTGTGCATATACTGTATCGCATCGGCAAGTGTTTTCAGCCAGAGCACAATCTGCTCAACCGAAACCTCACGGGCAAGCCAGTTACGAAGATTCTCACCATCCACATAATCCATAGTCAGATAACGTGATGAACCGGTTGAACCCTGACCATAGATTTTCACGATGGAAGGGTGTTCGAGCTGACTGCCTGCTGCAACTTCACGCTGAAACCTGATCACCCCTTCTGCTGTATCGAAGGTTCTGGTGTGATACACTTTCAAAGCCAGCATTTTTTTATCAGACGGACTAAAAACCTGAAATACTTTTCCCGATGAACCTTCCCCAATAAGCCGTTCAATACGGTATGGACCAATATAATTTGTGCGGATATATCTCTTCCAGGCAAAGGAAAGTCCGATTCCGGACACGGGGAAAAGAGTGGCAAAAAGAGTAGGGATCAGCCAATTTTTCCAGGGTTCAAGCTGAATGGTAAAGTAAAATCCGAATAGATAAAGGAGCGAGAATCCAATCCACCAGACCGGCCATTTATATATTGATTTCAAATCCCGGCTTTTAAGTAACCTAAAAATCCCGAAAATAAGGATGCTATGAAACCAGAGTTTTGCAAGTTCTTCCCACCAAATAAAATAGCGAACCAACTTGGTCACACCACGGAAAAATAAATAGACTGAATGAAGAGGTTCAGAAAACTCGGTAACAGTTACCAGTGAGCCGGCAGTTACTTCATTTATCCATCTTTCTGATCCTGAAGGAAAAACAACCCGAACGGAAACCTTGTCCAAATTTCGGGTTGAAAGGATGACTGGCAACGAAAGAGAAGTTGCCGCAGCTGATCCGTTAAACCCAACCGTTGTCTGACTTAGCGGATTTCCCGCAACTACTGTTCCTGACGGATAAATTTCAATCTGGCAGGTCTGTCCGTCTGCAACTGAAGAAGATCCTTCAGGGCGGATTCGGATGAATTTTTCTCTGGAAGCCAGATTGGCAAAAAGTTTGGTTGATTTTCTTCCGAATTCACTTCCCTGGGAAATGAGAATATCAGTTGCGCCGTCGCCATTGTAATCAGCCGTAAATATATTTCCTTCCGGACTCAGTCCGTTGGTTTCCCGGGTGTCATTAAAGCCCAAAGAGTCGCTGATGAGCAGGTGATTACTAATAAATAAATCGGGTTTGCCGTCAAGGTTCACGTCTGCGGCTGAATTGAATCCGTTAGGGAATCCCGGGTAAACAGGTGCAGAACCGAGGTAAACCGGGTTGTTGTAAATAAGTAAACTGTCTCCTGATATCCGGCCGAAACGATCAGAAATATTACGGTCAGGAAGGAAAATGGAGGGAACTGAATCAGCCGGATTTTGAAAAACGACCGAAGCGGTCGTGAGTAGTTTTGGATAGGCCGTCAGAGTGGTGAAGGTTAGTGTTTTTGGATCAAGAACCCCAAGCCAGGAGCCAGAAACGGCAGAAGTAATAAGCTGATTCCATTTTCCATCAGGCCGGAGAATGAAATTGGTGCTCATCAGCCGGTGTTCTTTTTTAGAATTCAGAAAGGAATAATCAGGAAGTGGTGAACGTGAAAACTGTCCGATTCCATTATTCAGGAAAACGATGAGTCCGTTATCCCAATCAGATTTTATCAGGTCATTGTCACCATCGAGGTCAATGTCAACAAATTGAAGCGAGTGACCCCAGTATATCTGCGAAAAAACCGGTTGATAACTGCCAAGACCCGACCAATCTGTAACATCAGTGAATTTAGCGTTTCCAGTATTTCGCCAGATCGTCAGTTGGTGATTATCGGTTCTGACTGTTACCAAATCCTGATCGTTATCATTGTCAATATCACCAGAAACAGCGGTGAGAGATCCGTTGCTGCTTTTTAGAAGGCCCGATTCAAAAGTCACATCAGAAAAAATGCCGGTTCCGTTATTTTTCATTAGCAAATCTGGCTGACCCATTTCGCCGGTGAGCAACAGGTCTGGGGCATGATCACCATCCGCATCGAAGAAAAGTCCGCCACGGGACGTTGCAGTAATGTTGGCTTCGGCTGAACTTTCACGGAAGGAAATTTTTCCCCGTTTGGATGACCTGTAAATTCCATCTGACGTGAGGAAAATGAGTTTATCGTCTGTGGAGCCTGGAATTTCACTGACTGCATTCAATCCGGATTTTAACTGACCGGCATCCAGAACAGGCAGCCAGGAGTTGTCAGATTTCAGCCGGAAGATAGTGTTGTTTTGAGTGATAAAAAGTGAACCGGATTTTGTCTTTCGGATCGCATTTATCCTTAAACCCGGAAATGGAGTTGGAATCAGGCTGGAAACTTTTCCATCAAAACTGACCACCTCACCCTGATCGGTTGCAAGAAAGAGTGTGCCGTTTTCATCTGCATCCATACTGATGATGGTGGTTTTAATTGGAAGCGGAATCAGTTTGCCGAAAGCATCATCAAACCGGATGAATAGTCCGTTCCGGCCGGCAACATAAACAAGGTTGGGGCCGATGGCTTTAACAACATTAAAATCTTTGTCGAAATCACCATCGCCATCCTTCCAGATTACGGGTGAATGAACCGGCACCCAGGATTTGTTTTTATACCTGAGAATTGCACTTTTTTGTCCGACCAGCCAGATGTCATTTTCAGACCAGCCATCGATAGATTTGATGATTGTGTAGTCGATTTCATCCCATTTAATCAGCGGGATGTCAATGCGGTTCCAGTTTTGTCCGTTGAAGTGATAGAAAATGTATTTCCAATTGTCGTAATGGACAAGATGGTGAAGACCAAAAACAGAAGTTGGCGAAAAGACTTTAAGAATGGGTGAATCAGAATAGGGGAAAGCCATTGAGACTTTCCATTTGCCGTTTTTGAATTGGTAAAATCCGCCTGCCGTTTCAAATCCGCCACCACCGGCAGATGCAAATCCGTTGAGAGAATCCAGCATAATGATTTGATTGCCATTGGCAATTCGTTGCTGGAAAAGCGGAATCAGGTCCTGGGCCTGAACCTGAAAAGCAAAAAGGAGAATTGAGAAAAGGAGTTTGAATTTCATGTCGGGCAAAAATCGGGGGATGGCAGAAGAAAACAAAATTGAGGGGAGGGTTCATCGAAATTAGGGGCTGCAGGAGCGCACCCCGGGTAGTGGTGATCTGAAATTTAAAATGTGGTGGATTTGGTTGGAATGAATCGGTGGGAGGGTGTTTTCTACCAAGAGGCCACACCGCTGGTGCTACTGGGGGAGATTGGAATTGTTGGATTTTTACCAAGAGGTCGCACCGCTGGTGCTACAGGGGAAATTGGAATTGTTGGATTTCTACCGAGAGGCCGCACCGCTGGTGCTACAGGGGAAAAATTGGCTTTGGGATTTCTACCGAGAGGCCGCACCGCTGGTGCTACAGGGGAAAATTGGCTTTGGGATTTTTACCAAGAGGCCGCACCGCTGGTGCTACAGGGGAAATTGGAATTGTTGGATTTCTACCGAGAGGCCGCACCGCTGGTGCTACAGGGGAAAAATTGGCTTTGGGATTTCTACCAAGAGGTCGCACCGCTGGTGCTACAGGGGGAGATTGGAATTGTTGGATTTCTACCGAGAGGCCGCACCGCTGGTGCTACAGGGGGAAACGGCTCATTTTAGTGATTTATCATGACGAAAAATCAAAGAAATATCTTTCAAATAATAAAAGGCAATTTTTTTAATTAGCTCCGGTAGGAGCGCCCTCTCGGTAGAAAGCTGGTTATAAAGGGAAAACAAGCCCCGGAGGGGTGACCCATCAATCTACCCAGTCAAATAAATATTTTGGATTATATTCAATATCAAATAATTCCAGTAGCTTAATATATTCATCATGAAATGTGTTTTTTTGGTGATGATCAGGTTGATTTCGAATATAAGTTATTACGTTCTTCACCTGACTTTTTGAATAACTAAATGCCCCATAACCCTCCTGCCATGAAAATTTTCCCGGCATCCAGCTATTATTATTTATGAAATTGGATGAACTGCTTTTAATATCCCTGACCAAATCAGAAAGAGATTGATTGGGGTTTATTCCTACAAGAAAATGAAGATGATCAGGCATACAAAATATGGCCAAAGGTTTATGATTTCTGACCAAAGTCATGCCAACAATGTAGCGTTCTAATTCTTCTCTGTGTTTTTCAGCAATGAGATTATTTCTTCCCTGAACGGTAAAAACAATATGAATGAACAATTGGGTGTATGTATTGGCCATATTTTTATCTCGGAATTATATAAAAATATGGAATTGGTATTTATTTTTCAACTGAATTGAGAGAGGTCGCTCCTACGGAGCTAGGGGATTGTATGGGCAGGTGTCTTCTACCAAGAGGCCGCACCGCTGGTGCTACTGGTGGAGATTGGAATTGTTGGATTTCTACCGAGAGGCCACACCGCTGGTGCTACTGGGGGAAACTGGGATTTTGGATTTCTACCAAGAGGCCGAACCACTGTTGCTACTGGGGGAAATAATTAAATTCATTCTTTGGTTACTGAGCCTGTGGTCAGTGAGCTTGTCGAACTGTCGAAATACTAACTTCTTCAAATCAATTTACCGCGACTGAAATTCCCTCATTTAGCTTCTGACCAAAATCGTAATTTACCTGCCTGACAAGGTCGTCGCGCTTCGATTTTTGTTTTTCGATAAGCTGCAGGCGTTTGTAGTAGGAAATCAGTTCACCATCAAAGCCGGGTTGGCGAAGAGCTTTGAGCACAGCATCAAGCTGATCGGCCTGTTTTTTATCAAAAAGAATTGATTTATCGCCATTGATCATGGCGAGGCGGTGGCGGCAAACCCTTTTCCAATCCCCATGGGGGCAGTCACATAAAATGCGGACTTTTCCATCTGAAAAATCAAAGGTAACGTTGTAATAATGACTATGGCTGCTTTTCGATTTCAGAATAATCTTCATGGACTATTCCCCTTTCTTCACTGATGCCAATATGACTGGGGATGATATTCGGGTAAGGCAAAGATAGGAGGGTAGATAGCTAAAGAAAATAACGAATACGTAAATTCTACATTAATTTTATCAGAAAATTACTGATAAAAATGTAATAAGTAAAAAGGTAATGGTTTTTGGGATATAAAAAACAGGGGCAATGAGCCCCTGTTTTTTGTTGGATTTTATCCGATTTTTTCTGCCAGAAAAGCTTTAACTTTATCCAGCGAAATGCGTTCCTGTTCGCCCGAATCGCGGTAGCGAACCGTTACCGTATTGTCTTCTTTTGTCTGGTAATCAACAGTGAAACAGAACGGTGTACCTGCCTCATCCTGACGGCGGTACCGGCGGCCGATTGCTCCCGATTCATCATAGAAAACTTTCCAGTTTTTCTGCAGATCGCGGAAGAGATTGTCGGCAAGTTCTGAGAGTCCGTCTTTTTTAACCAAAGGAAGCACGGCAGCTTTGATCGGCGCCATTTTCGGGTGAAATCTCATGACCACGCGGGTTTCTCCACCCAATTCGTCTTCATCATAAGCATCAACCATGAAGGTCAGAACCGAACGGTCACAACCAGCTGAAGTTTCAACGATAAACGGAATGTATTTTTCGTTGGCTTCCTGATCGTAATACTGCAGGTTTTTACCTGAATATTGCTGATGGTTTTTCAGATCGAAGTCAGTTCTGGAGTGAATACCTTCCAGTTCCTGCCAGCCAAACGGAAATTCATATTCGATGTCGTAGGCATCAGAAGCATAGTGAGCCAGTTCGGTCGGGCCATGCTGGTGAAAACGAAGTTTATCTTTTTTGATTCCGTTTTCGAGGTACCAGTTAAACCGTTCTTCACGCCAGGTATTCATCCAGCCATCTTCGGTGCCGGGTTTAATGAAAAACTGCATTTCCATCTGTTCAAATTCACGGGTTCTGAAAATGAAGTTACCGGGTGTGATTTCATTCCGGAAAGCTTTTCCAATCTGGGCGATACCAAACGGCAGTTTCTGGCGGGCAGATTCCCGCACGTTATGGAAGTTTACATATATTCCCTGAGCCGTTTCGGGGCGGAGGTAAACAATGTTGGTATCTTCTTCAACCGGACCCATAAAGGTCTTGAACATGAGGTTAAACATTCTGGGTTCAGTGTAGGAATCACGGGTCCCACAGGTTGGGCAGGGTTTGGTCAGATCAATTTTATCTGAACGGAAACGGGATTTACACTGTTTGCAATCCACCATAGGGTCGGTAAAGCCGTCAACGTGACCGGAGGCTTTCCAGACGGTTGGGTGCATGAGGATGGAAGCATCAATTCCTTCAATATTATCATGCTTCTGGGTCATGGCCTTCCACCAGGCATCTTTTACATTTCTTTTCAGCTCGACGCCGAGAGGGCCGTAATCCCAGCAGGAATTAAGTCCGCCATAAATTTCGCTTGACTGGAAGACGAATCCTCTCCGTTTGGAAAGGGAAACCAGTTTTTCCATTGTGTCCTGGGCCATGAAAACTCCTTTTTGGCAGATGACTGGATATCACCGGCCGGCTTGT
>JAFLBE010000043.1 GCA_017303995.1 Bacteroidota bacterium
AATGTCCAGGAAAGGGAAAGTTTTGCGCCTGATGCCGGATACTGGTACCAATAACTGTTGGAATTATTTTTCTGATAATAACCGGTGAGATTAAAATCGAGGGATTGTCCGGGTGCAAAATCAAAATAGAAAGTTTTTGCTGCAGAAAGAGAAATTCCCGGACGGTCATCTGTTCTGAAATCGGACGATACCAGTACAGAATCTGACCAGGCAACCTGAGATGTATATTGTTTCAACAGATAAGATCCGGTGAGGGTTGTTTTCCATTCTAAAGGAAGTAAAAAGGTTACCCCTGCCTGCACACTTTGGGAATTGTACCCGGAATTATCATCAAGCCATTCTGAAGCAATTGCACTCACTGAGGAAGATTTTTTCTCATTCTGGGCTGATAAAACCCAGTGCATATCACCAGATAAATTAACTGAGGACCAGGAATTGATATTTTGCGAAACTTTAAACCAGGAATCTGAAATTCCGGCAAGTTGCTTTGCAATCCGGGATGATCCTGCATTTTTACCGGTTCCCATCATGCTGGAACCTTCAATACCATTTCCCTGCCCTTTTCCACGGCCGTTTCCTTCAATTGAAAGTCCGGTAAACTCTTCAGACATCATACTTGTTGTTGCCGGAATAATGCCAGCCCCGGTTGCGGGTTCTGTTAAAAAATATTTTCCAGAAAGTTCGGTACCCAGAGTCAGGGAAGTACGGGTTTCAAAACTGGAATTCCATTCTGTATAACCGGAAAGAACAAGCTGATCCAGTTCTTCAGCATCCTGATACCAGGTTCCTGAAACGGAAGCACCAGATTCAAACCAACCGGTTTCAGATTCATCTCTAAAATAGAAGCCGGCAAATGGCCGTATGAAAGTAAGTCCGGCAACTTCGTTAATGGAAAGTTGGTGGCTTAATCCAAATTCAGAAGTCCAGTTTCCTGATAAAAAACTCAGGGTCAGATCTTCACCCAAATAATTGTAATCTGGATCACCTGAATAAGATTGAAACCGTGGATCCCAATAGATAGATAGAAAATCATTTGACCACCCGATTTCGCCGGAAAATGAAGAAATCAGTGATGGATTGGTGTATCGGTAGGAAAATGGAGTTTCAGTGTATTCCTGCCCGGTTTGGGCAGAAAAATACCAGTCTTGTGCAAAACTGCTATCCGTCAACAATAAAAAAGCCATCATCAGAATTGAAGCAAGACTGGTTTTCATGGTTTACTCTGTTTTTTCAGATTACTTGGTTGGAGTTGTTGCAGGTGTAACCGGATTTTGAGCACAAGGGCCTCTGCCCTGTCCACGTCCGGCTCCCTGACCACGGCCACCTTTACCGCCACGACCCATTCCCTGTCCGCGACCGGCGTTATCATTGATTCCGTCTCCATTTTTATCTACAAAGCCTGAACCCATTCCGGTTCCCTTTTTGTAATCCGGATCGACGCCGTTTGGGATTCCGTCACCGTCATGATCAGGTGCGTTGTCGTTAAAGCCATCGCCATTTTTATCAACGAAACGGGGACCGTGAACAGTGGGTGCTTTGATTTTCGATTTATCATCTGAAGGTTTTACAGTTTGAGCTGAAACCGAGAAAAATAATCCGGTTGCCAGCATCAGGGTAAGAGTGAGAAAAGTACGTTTCATTTCAATTTCCTTTCAAAGTGTTCTTTCCCACTTGTTGCAAGTACAGTGCCAAGACCAAATAATTACCTAACTCATTATTATTATTGATGATGGAGCGTTTTCCTTTGTACTTAAATCAACACCGACACGACCGTCCGGTCGAACAAAACGACACACAGGTCGTAACCAATTCGATTTACTATTTATTTTATCTATCGGAGAGATACTATTAATTGATTTTGTTTATAAGTTATTTTGCCGGATCTTTGTATCATCAAAACGAAACACTAATTCTTAAGGAAAAAAATCATGACTGCATTTTCATCCACCCAAACTTTTAAAAATCTCGAAGCTGCTTTCGGCGGTGAATCAATGGCTAACCGCAAATATTTATTTTTCGCCAAAAAGGCCCGTGAACTCGGCAACGAAGAAATCGCTAAATTATTTGAAGAAACCGCTGCACAGGAAACCCAGCATGCCTTCGCCCACCTCGATCTGATTTTTGCAAAAGAAACCCTCACCATTGAGCGGATTCTTGAACTTGCTGAAAATGGCGAGCGCTACGAAAACATGAAAATGTATCCGGAGTTTGAGCAACAAGCAATTGCGGAAGGTGATGCAGAAGCCGCCCATGAATTCCGTGAGCAAGCTGAAGAATCAAAAGAACATGCTGAAATCTTTGCAAAAGCTGCAAAAAGATTTGGTGCTCTGAAACGTGTTGAAGGTATTCACGCTGATCGGTACCTGGCAGCATTGAAGAACGTGAAAGCCGGGAAATAACTGATTTTAAAAACGTCATCCTTCGATACAATCCGGCAAAAGCCGGATCACTCAGGACGACAATGCAACCACCCCATCCGGCTTTGCCGGATTTCCCCTCCTTAAAAATGAGGGGAGTTAAAACAAAAATTAAAGAAAAGGAAAAATTCTCATGCAAAAGTATATCTGTATTGTTTGTAACCACATTTACGATCCTGCACTTGGTGATCCTGATTCAGGAATTGCACCCGGAACTCCGTTTGACCAGCTTCCTGATGACTGGAGCTGTCCGGATTGTGGAGTAACCAAAGAAGATTTTGAATTGTACGCAGGTTGATCATGCAACCTCAATCAAAAATTGTCATAATCGGATCCGGCATGGCCGGATCTGGTCTGGCTCTGGAACTGGCTGCAAGACAAATACCTGTTACTCTGATCACCGGCGAAACAGCAGGCTACTATTCGCGGCCTCTACTTTCACATGCTTTCAGTGATCAGACAACCAAAGACCGGATGATGTTGAAAAGCTGGAAAGACATGGAAACTGCCGGGGTAACCGTAATGACAGGCACCCGGGTACTTTCAATTAACCGGGAGGAAAAATCAGTTTTATGGGAATCAAACTCATCATCCGGTGAATTACCTTACGACCAGCTGGTTCTTGCTACCGGTTCTGATGCACTCATTCCGGGTCCGTGGAAAGCTCAGAAAACACATTTTTCATTACTGAACAGTTATAACGATCTTGAAAATCTTCTTCCCAAAGTTGGAGAAGTCCAAAATTCAATTGCAATTGTAGGTGGCGGATTAATTGGCTGTGAAGTTGCCTCAGACTTAAACAAAGCCGGGAAAAAAGTGACGTTGTTTCATGGCGTCGACCGGCTGATGGAGCGGCAGTTATCTGAATCGCAATCTGCAGAACTACTCGCCCATTTTCAATTCTTGGGGATTGATATCAGATTAAACACGATGGTTAAGGGATTCGAACCTGGAAAAGTTTTGCTTCCAGAAGGGGATTCTTTTTCTGCTGATTTAATTTTGGTGGCGGTTGGGTTTCTTCCCAGAACTGAACTGGCAAAACAAGCAGGTTTAGAAACGGGAAGAGGAATCAAAGCAAGCGATTTTCTAAAAACCAGTGATGATTCCATCTTTGCGATCGGAGATACAGCAGAAATCAACGGACAGATTTATGCATTTGTCCTTCCGATCAGAAGTCAGGTTAAGTGGCTGACTGACTACCTTTCTGGTAAAACTACCGAACCCTGGACTCCGGGAGTATATCCGGCCAAAGCTAAGATTCATGGTTTGCAGTTGAAATGGTGAGGCTGGAATTGGGAATGGGTCCTGTCTGACCTGTTTTCAATTCGCTTCTTTCCTTTTTTTGCCGTATTCTTACAGTCTTGAAAATTTAAACTTCACTACTTGTTATTTGAAATTATGGCCGACCCAGACAAAATATCCCGCCGGGAACTTCGTGCAAAAGTTATGCAGGCTCTCTATGCCCATGACATGACCGGTGATCCGATTTCCCATCTCAGAACCACAGTACTTGCCGATATTAAAGAATCGACCACTGATTATGACTATGCAGCCAGAATGCTTAATGTAGTCATCAACAAACCTGACGAAATCAATGAATGGCTACTGAAGCACACCAATAACTGGGACATGGCCAGAATTGCAGTCATCGATCTGATTTTGCTCAAAATGGGAACTGCTGAATTTCTTTTTTTCCCTGATATTCCGCCTAAAGTAACCATGAACGAACTTCTTGAAATTGCTAAAAGTTACTCAACTGATCAAAGCAATAAGTTCATTAACGGTGTTCTTGATGCTGTTTTGGAAGATTTAAAAAAGCAGGGTAAAATCGAAAAAACCGGCCGGGGCCTCATCAATTCGTAAAATCCAATGAAACTTGCATCCATTCCAACAAATAATACCTACGCAATTGGTGATATCCACGGGTGCCTGAAGTCATTAAAATCCCTGCTTTCCACCCTTCCGCTTAATCAGGATTCAGTTCTGATTTTCCTGGGCGATTACATTGACCGGGGTCCTGACTCAAAAGGCGTCATTGATTTTCTGATTCAGCTTTCCACCCGTTATCAGTGTTATTTTTTGGTTGGGAATCATGAAGTCATGATGGCTGATGCTCTCAAATCAGGGAAAACAGAAAGCTGGGAACTGAATGGAGCACGTCAAACTCTTGCCAGTTATGTTCAGGACGATGCTTTTGTCTTTGAATTGCCAGAATCCCACGCACTTTTTCTAGACAGGACCGAGTGGTTTATTGACACGCCTGATTTCTTTTTCGTCCATGCCGGTGCAAATCCATTTCGCAAACTTGGAGAATCTGTTGCACAGGAACGCTGGGATGATTTTGTCTGGGAGCGTTCACATCTCCCGGTTGAAAAACCCGTTTGGGAAAAAACAGTGGTTTGCGGTCACACGCCTCACAAACATCCGCTCATCAAAGAAAAACTGATCGTCATTGATACCGGATGTGTCTATGTCAATTCAAAAAAATATGCCGGTTACGGTCACCTCACCGCCATTCAGCTTCCATCCAAAAAAATATTCATGGTGAGGAACTGTGAATAAACGCTCAGTTTTAAGCTGGGCCTTTTACGATTGGGCCAACAGTGCGTTCGCCACAACCGTCATTGCAGGATTTTTCCCGATTTTTTTCAAAGATTACTGGAGCAAAAATTCCCCGGTTGAGCAGTCAACTTTTTGGCTTGGGGTTGCAATCTCATCAGCAGGATTAATTGTTGCTGTCCTTTCTCCTCTTCTTGGTGCGTTTTCTGACCTTGGGTCAAAGAAAAAAGTCTTTCTGGCCAGTTTTGCCGGACTTGGAATTGTAATGACTGGCGGACTCTACTTTCTTCAGGCCGGTGACTGGCAACTAGCGGCCATCATGTACACTCTGGCATCGGTTGGTTTTCTTTGCTCGAATGTTTTCTATGATTCCCTGATCACGACAGTAAGTTCCTCAAAAACCGTTGACTTGGTGTCAAGTCAGGGTTATGGGATGGGCTATATTGGTGGCGGAATTCTGTTTCTTATTAATGTGATTATGGTGCAGCAACCTGAATGGTTTGGTTTTTCTTCACCTGCAGAGGCCGTTAAATGGTCATTTTTGAGTGTTGCACTCTGGTGGCTTCTTTTTTCAATTCCACTTTTTCTTTTTGTGAAAGAACCCGCACCCCTGGCTCATTTGAATAGCAGTGAAGTTCTTAAGTTTGGTCTGGCAGAATTCCGGCAGTCCCTAAAAACCATTTTCAGCAATAAAACTGTTTCCCTTTTTCTGGTTGCTTATTGGCTCTACATTGACGGTGTTGATACCATTATTGCCATGTCGGTCGATTTCGGGAAATCAATCGGAATCCCGAACAGTGATTTGATTACAGCACTTTTATTGGTTCAGTTTATTGGATTTCCGTTTGCGATTCTGTTCGGCTGGCTGGGTCAGAAGTTTGGTGCTAAACGGACGATACTCGTTTGCATTGTCGGCTATCTGGCAATTACAATTCTTGGAAGTCAGCTAGATAATGTGCCGGTTGTTATTGGTGGCGTAAACGTGAGTAAATTTTATCTCCTTGCTATCGGGGTTGCCATGGTTCAGGGCGGAATTCAATCACTTAGCCGAAGTCTTTTTGCAAGAATTGTTCCGCCTGAAAAATCAGGTGAATATTTCGGATTTTACAACATGATGGGAAAATTTGCAACCATCATTGGTCCGGTACTGATGGGAACCGTAACTGTTCTTTCAGGAAGCCCAAGAATGGGTATTTTATCAATTTCTGTTTTGTTTCTGGCGGGTGGATATTTGCTGTGGAAAGTACAAATTGAAGAATGATTCAGGGACTTTACCACAGAGGTTCACAGAGTTGATACGGAGAAACACAGAGTTTTTGAGACTTCTTTTTTTCTTTTTCATTTCATTTTTGTTTTTTAAAACAGAGCAGTCTTTCGCCCAAACGTCAGAAAGAACTGGATACGTTTTCAGCATTTCAGGCGGAATTTCTTCTCTTCAGCTCACAACTAGTTCATTGTCAGACAATTCAGAAATCTACTATTCCATTCCGAATGTCAAGTTTGGATGGATGCTGAATCCAAAAACTGAGATTTCACTTTACATTCCCGGGAATGTGTATTCCTATATAGGATCAGGCCGTCACCGGGACCGTATTTTTGAAGGACTTTTACCCTCAGTTCAATACTGGTATGCCGACAAATGGTGGGTTTTGGGAGGTGCCGGGTTGACAATTGATGGCATGACTTTTTATGATACCCGGAATAAAAGTGAAGTCAAGTTTTACTTCGGTCCGTCGGTAGTTGCAGGAACGGGATATGAAGTCTGGTCAAGGAAAAATATGGTTATAGACCTTCAGGGGCGGATTCATGCCGGATCATCAAACATTCCGGAAGGTAAAAGAACGCTTCTCGCTTTTGATTTTCTGGTAGGGGTCAACTGGTACTTATTTCAGATAATTCATTTTTCCAGTTAAATTGGTTATTTTTGGTAAAGAAACACATGGATTTGCTTCGCACATGTTATGACCCGTCTTCACGGGAATGACTATTCTCCTCAGTTCGTAAATAATTACTATGTGTCATCCCGGACTTGATCCGGTTAACGAAGTTCTGCAAAGCTCATCCATGCCTTTAATTTCTACGTACTTTGCAAAATTGTGTGAACAGTTATTTTTTCTGACTGATTGAATAAAAAACTGGGTTCAGCACGGGATATCCGAAAAGGCTGGGTAATGTGCCCCCAAAGAACAAATACTAGATCCCGGATCAAGTCTGGGATGACACCCTTTTTCCTTAAAAAAGACACTCAGCATGACAAATGCGGACTTTCTCTAATCCTATTTGTCTGCCAAACAAATTTTCATATTTATGGCAAAACTTAAATGGGCGTTGAGCTCAAAAATCCAAAAAGCAGTTGTAACTGAAGCCAATCTGGCTTATGTTGGCAGCATTACAATAGATGAAGATCTGATTGAAAGAACCGGACTCTGGCCTGGCGAAAAGGTTCTGGTTGTGAGCAATACATCAGGTTCACGTCTTGAAACTTACGTCATCAAAGGCGAACGGGGTGCCGGGGCCATCCACATGAATGGTGCAGCGGCTCATTTAATCAAACGAGGAGAAGAACTCATCATTATGGGATTCACTTTAACTGATGAACCCATCACACCAAAAAATATTCTGGTTGACAACCACAATAAATTTGTGCGGTATGTTGAAGAAGCCGAAAAGATGATAATATCTGATCCGTTTAACGAACGGGAAGGGTGACCGGGGAAAAAAAGCAGGAAACTGATCCGGTATGGCAGGCCGACTTTCCAACCTGATCAACTTTTGCAAGCAACGTATCAGAATCGCAGTCAATCCACAACTCCTTTACTTTTTGAATATGTCCGGAAGTGGCGCCTTTGTGCCACAATTCCTGTCTGGAACGTGAAAAGTACCACATTTCACGGGTTTCGAGCGTCTTCAGGAAGGATTCTTCATTCATATATCCCACCATCAGCACCACACCCGTTTCAAAATCCTGAACGACAACCGGAAGGTGTCCGTCTGAGTTAAGTTTCAGTTCAGACCAATTCATTTTCAACCTTTACTTTCCGCACCGGAATTCCACTTTTTGCAAGAAATATTTTGGCTTCAGCAATTGTAAATTGTTTATAGTGGAAGATCGAAGCTGCCAGAACTGCATCTGCTTTCCCGATCAGAAAGGCATCAAGCAAATGTTCCAACGAACCAGCCCCGCCACTGGCGATTACCGGCACTTTTACGAGATCTGCAATTCTGCTCAGAAGTTCATTGTCGAAACCGGCTTTGGTTCCGTCACGATCCATTGACGTGACAAGCAGCTCACCCGCACCTTTTTCAACACCTTTTACGGCCCACTCAAGCGCATCCAACCCTGCAGGTTTTCTTCCGCCGTGAGTAAAAACTTCCCATTTATTTTCACCCGTTTGCTTGGCATCAATAGCCAGAACAATACATTGGGACCCGAATTTTTCAGCCCCTTCAGAAATCAGATCCGGATTAAAAATCGCACTTGAATTCACCGAAATTTTATCTGCACCACGATCAAGCATGGCTTTCATGTCTGCAACCGAACGGATTCCACCACCCACCGTAAACGGAATAAATACGGATTCAGCCGTTCTTTCAACCACATCATACATTGACTTGCGATTGTCTGAAGTTGCCGTTATATCCAGAAAAACCAATTCATCTGCACCGGAATCGTTGTAGAATCTGGCTTGTTCAACGGGATCACCGGCATCCTGCAGATTTACAAAGTTTATTCCTTTGACAACCCGGCCGTCATGAACATCAAGACAGGGAATAATTCGTTTGGTCAGCATGTGGCGCCGGGTTTCTTTTTAAAATCATGCTCAGTGAAAATTTTGATTTCCTGTTCAACTTCCAGAGATTTTTCACATTCCCGCCATAAAACCTGGCAGGGAAATTTGTTCTCGTACAAAGCTTTTCCGACGATGACGGAATCAACACCAAACGGAACCAATTCCTTCAGAGCTACCAGATCTTTAAAACCAGATACGCCACCTGAAGCGGTAATTTTAATTCCGGATCTCACCGCCATGTCTTTGGTTGCTTCGAGATTCGGACCCTGAAGCATACCATCTTTGGAAATATCAGTGAAAATGATGCGTTGTAAGCCATATTCTTTCATCTGAAGGGCAAGATCAACAGCATCAAGTGCTGAAGTTTCTGTCCAGCCCTTGATGGCAACTTTTCCATTCGAGGCATCAATTCCAACAATAATGGCTCTTGGACCAAACTCTTCTATGGCCTGACGGACGAGATCGGGATTTTTAACTGCAGCGGTTCCGATAATGACCCGGCAAACACCGCTGTTCAGATAGGATCGGATGTCTTCAAGTGTTCGGATACCGCCACCAACCTGAACCGGGATATCGATGTTTTTTACAATTTTCTCGATGACCGGCAAATTGTCACGGGTTCCCGAAAGAGCACCATCCAAATCAACCAGATGGAGAATCTTGGCATTTTCAATCCGCCAGAGCTGAGCTGTTTTGACCGGATCAGAAAAGTAAACGGTTTCATTTTCAAACTTGCCTTGTTGCAAGCGAACACACTGTCCGCCTTTGATATCAATTGCCGGAATTACGAGCATGATTTAAATATCTCCAAAATTTTTCAGCAGAGTGAGTCCGGTTTTCTGACTTTTTTCCGGATGAAACTGCATTCCAACCACATTATCTTTTCTCATGATGGAAGAAAAAGGCCCGTGATAATCAGTTTCTGCAATCGTTTCCGAAGAAAGCGGTGCATAAAAACTGTGTACGAAATAAACATAATCGCCCGAATTAACATTCCGGAACAGCGGATCGGATGTGATCAGGGACAACTCATTCCATCCCATGTGAGGGATTTTCGGGAGGTCACGAAAGGCTGTAATATCTGAATTGAGTAGGCCAAGACCAGGGTGAAAACCGAATTCATCACTACTTTTTGCAAGAAGCTGCATGCCCAGACAAATTCCCAGAAGTGGTTTTCCCTTTGAGGCATGTTCACGCAAAAGATCACTCAGATTCAACGAATCCAGTTTTTTCATGGCAGGTTGAAAGGCCCCGACACCCGGAAGTAAAATGCGGTCAGACTGGCGGATCACGGATGTATCAGCGGAAAAGGTGACGGCATATCCGACAGTTTCAAGGGCTTTAACGGCACTTTTAATGTTGCCGATGCCGTAGTCAATAACGGTGATTGATTTCATGGATTCCTGTAAAAGCGGTTACAAAAGTAGGATTCAGGCAGGAGAATCACAAACCAAAGGGGATTTGAATGGTTTTTCCGCTGCGATTTCCTTAATTTTCAAATCATGAGTTTATCACCTTTTTCAATTCAATTTCCTGAAAAATGATCGTGCCCGAATCTCTTTTAAAACGGGTGTCTGGAATAACCAATCCATTTTTTATTACAAAAGCTAACCAAAATAAATCACAAAAAACCATGAAATTCATTTTCCCTCTGCTTCTGATTTTCACAACAACCCTTTCGGCCCAGAACCTGACAAACATTTCCTACTATCCGGAATCTGTATCAAAACTGAATACTAATATTCAGGAAAAGTGTAAACTTGATATTTACCTTCCTGAAAATAAAACCGGATTTTCAACCATTATCTGGTTTCACGGCGGCGGACTCAGTGGTGGCGAAAAGGAAATTCCAGCAGAATTAAGGGGAAAAGGAATCGCTATAATCGGGGTGGGTTACCGGCTTACCCCTCAGGCAAAATCTCCAGATTACCTAGAAGATGCAGCGGCGGCAGTTTCCTGGGTTTTTAATAATATCACAAAATATGGCGGGGATTCTACCTTAATTTTTGTTTCCGGACATTCTGCAGGTGGTTATCTGGCTGCAATGGTCGGACTTGATAAAAGCTGGTTGGCAGCTCATCAGATCGATGCAAACCGTCTCGCCGGAATTATTCCTTTCAGCGGACAAATGATCACCCACTTTTCCATCAGAAAAGAAAGAGGAATTCCAGAAACTCAGCCTGCCATAGACAAATTTGCTCCTCTTTTTCACGTCAGGCCAGACGCCCCGCCTCTTCTGCTTATCACGGGTGACCGTGAGTTGGAACTTCTTGGCCGCTATGAAGAAAATGCCTACATGATGCGGATGATGAAAGTGGCCGGTCACAAGCAAACCAAACTACTTGAACTTCAAGGTTATGATCATGGCATGACAAAACCGGGATTTCCGTTGCTTCTCGACTTTGTTAAAAAAGTTGCCAACGGAAAGAAAAAATGAGTCGACCCAACTTTGGTGTTTTATTACTTTTCCTCGGGCTTTCAAGTCCGGGTTATACGCAAACCCTTGTCGTAACTGACGCATCGACATCCAAACCCATTTCACAAGTTACCGTTTCATCGTTTGAACCCGTTATCAATGTCACAACCAATGACTCAGGCCTAGCAGATTTGTCAGGATTTGAAAAAGCTAAAAAGATTACCATCCGTCACCTTGGCTATTTTACGCTAACAAAAAGTTACCGTGAGCTGGAATCTGCTTCCTTCCTTGTCAGAATGGAAATTAATCCGTTTCAGATTGATGAAGTTGTGGTATCTGCAAATCGTATCGGATCTATTCAATCAGAAACACCCCGGCAAACGCTGATTCTGGGGGAAATGGAGATCGAATTCCGGAATGCCCAAACTTCGGCTGATGTTCTGCAGAATTCGGGTGATGTTTTTGTCCAAAAAAGTCAGGCCGGCGGCGGAAGTCCGGTTTTACGTGGATTTGAAGCCAATAAAATTCTGATGGTTGTTGATGGCATCCGGATGAACAATGCTGTTTACCGATCCGGACATCTTCAAAATATTATCACGGTTGATCCTGCAAGCCTCGAAAAACTTGAAGTGCTTCAGGGTCCGGGTTCTGTAACTTTCGGAAGTGATGCTTTGGGTGGCGTTATCCAGTTTTTTACCAGGCGACCGGTTTTATCTGAAAATGGTGAGTTCAAAGTGAACACCGATGCCTTTACCCGGTATTCTTCAGTCAATCAGGAAAAAACGATTCACGGAAGTGTCAATATTGGAATTGAAAACGTTGCTTTTCTGACCAGTGTGACCCGGTCAGATTTTGGTGATCTCAAACAGGGAGCAAACCGGAATCCATTTTACGGCAGCTGGGGGAAACGGACTTTTTACTCAGAACGAATCGGCGGGAAAGACTCGGCGGTTGTGAATTCAGATCCAAACCTTCAGAAACCCACCGGTTATACCCAGTGGGATTTTATGGAGAAAATTCTTTTCCGTCAGGATGAAAATCTGAATCACCACCTCAATATCCAGTATTCAACTTCCACGGATATTCCCCGATACGACCGCCTGACAGAAACCGGCTCAAACGGAAAACCAAAAAGTGCAGAGTGGTATTACGGTCCGCAAAAACGGTTTCTGGCTGCTTACACTGCTGATTTGACTGCGAAAACATCTTTATTTGAGTCATCCAAACTCATTCTGGGTTATCAATCCATTGAAGAAAGCCGCCACACCCGGAATTTCGGAAGTTCAAAACTGAATCACCGCATAGAAAATATAACGGTTCTGTCTGCCAATCTGGATTTTGGAAAATCCATCAACCAACATTTATTGAGTTATGGATTTGAAGGCAGTCTCAACAAAGTCAGCTCAAAAGCAAACCAGGAAAATATTTCAACCGGTGTAAAAATCCCTCTTGATACCCGTTACCCAGACGGCGGTTCGGATATGACAACCGTTGCGGGATATTTGACAGACACCTGGAAACTAGCTCCGGATTTGATTTTTTCAGGTGGACTCCGGGCAAGTTACGTTTCATTGAATGCAGACTTTAATGACACCTCCTTTTTTCCTTTTCCGTTCAGCAGCGTCAGCCAGAGTTCAGGTGCTGTTAATGGCAATGCCGGCATTGTCTGGCTTCCCGTTTCGGACTGGAAATTTTCACTTTCAGCCTCCAGCGGATTCCGTGCGCCAAATGTGGATGATGTTGGTAAACTTTTTGAATCCGTCCCGGGTTCAGTCATCGTTCCAAATCCTGATTTAAAACCGGAATATACTTATACAGGGGAAGCCGGAATCTCAGGTTTTGTTGGGGAAGGAATCAAAGTGGAAACAACAGGATTTTACACCCTTTACCGGGAAGCAATTACCACCGAACCGGCACTTTTCAATGGAAAAGATTCAATCCTTTACGATGGAATGCTAAGCAGAGTCAGTTCGCAAACCAATGCAAACAAAGGGTTTATTTACGGCTTTTCAGCTTATTTTAGTGCAGGACTTTCAGACGGATTTTTATTTTCTTCCAGCCTGACTTATACTTACGGTCGACTTGAGACCCGTTCAAAAACCTTCCCCCTTGATCACGTTCCACCGGTTTATGGCAGAACCGGAGTGTCTTATTCGACCGGGTCCCTCCGGTCAGAATTCTTTGCACTTTATAACGGCTGGAAACATTTGAAGGATTACAATCCGAACGGAGAGGACAATCTGCAATATGCAACGGAAAAAGGAAATCCTGCCTGGTTTACCCTTAATCTGAGAGTGTCATGGCAGACAACCGATCACTTCAGAATCCAAACGTCTCTGGAAAACATACTGGACCAGAATTACCGTGTTTTCGCCTCAGGAATCAGTGCGCCCGGAAGAAATTTTTCACTGACACTTCGGGGAGAGTTCTAATGCATTTTAACAGGGATAAACAGGATGGTCAGGATAAATTCAAAACAAAAAATTGCCCATTCCAAAAACTGTATTCTTTATTTTTCCTGTTCATCCTGACTATCCCTGTTCATTTGAATTATTAATCTCCAAAATGAGCACTTTTTTGAATTTATTACTCATTTGAATTATTTTTGACCGTCCTGAGTAACTTTCAAATAAAATCCCGAATAAAAAAATGAAACATGCTGACATTACAGAAGCCATAATTGGTGCTTCATTTGAAGTTATAAATGAACTTGGTTCCGGTTTTCTGGAACAAGTTTATCACAAAGCTTTAGCGTTTGCACTAACTGACAAAAACATATTTGTTCAACCACAATATCCAATTGAAGTAAGTTTCAGAAACAGGCCGGTGGGTCAATTCTATGCTGATTTATTGGTTGAAAATAAAGTCATTGTTGAAGTTAAGGCAGTCAAAACTATTTTACCGGAACACCAGGCTCAAGTCATAAACTACCTCAAAGCCACGCAAATTGAAGTCGGATTATTGATTAACTTTGGTAGTTCAAAACTTGAATACAGAAGACTTGATCTGCGGAATAAACAAACTTTCAGATCAGAATTGATTCAAACAGAACCAGAATTTCCCGATGCATATTCTTTTTAACAAGGATTAACAGGATAGTCAGGATAATTTCAATTTAAAAAATATCTGTGATTCAGGATCTTTGATTTTCCCGAGTTTTAATTTTCCTTTTCTAAAAACTGAATTTGGATTCATCCTGTTTATCCTGACTATCCCTGTTCATTTGAATTTTAAAACCAAATCCATTTAACAGGGACTTACAGGATGGTCATGATAAATTCATTTTTTTTGTTGATCTACCGACTAATCCTAATCTTTGATTACTTTAGATTCAGAATTTCCCATTCCAAAAACTGAATTTGGTTTTCATCCTGTTCATCCTGACTATCCCTGTTCATATGAATTTGAATTCCTCCGTTTTCCCCTTTCCCAGCTTTTCTTTGAAAAAGACAATTTTGTTCACTAATTTCACCGGTCGCAATCCAATTTCAGGCAGATATTTTTCATGGCTTCTTTCCAACCGAAACCTTACCGGCTGGTCAACACCGTTCAGCATTATGAATGGGGCACCCGGAACCAAAATGCTTTTATTCCCCATTTTCTTGGACAGAAACCAGAACCTGACACTCCTTATGCAGAATTATGGATCGGTGCACATCCGAAATGTCCGTCTGAAATTTGGGTTGATGGAAAATCAACGCTGCTTAATCAGGTCATCAGCACGTTTCCTGAAGACATTCTTGGAAAACAGGTTTCTCAGAAATCAGGCAATCAACTTCCCTTCCTTCTTAAAGTTCTTTCTGCCGGACAGGCTCTTTCAATCCAGCTTCATCCCAATAAATCGCAGGCAGAAGTTCTACACAAAAAGGATCCAAAAAACTATCCTGACGATAATCACAAACCCGAAATTGCCATTGCCCTCGATCATTTAACAGCCCTGGCAGGATTTCAGCCGGTTGCTTCCATTCAAAAAAATCTGATTGCAAATCCAGAAATCGGTGAATTTGCCGGAACCACTTTTACGGAAGCGGTGATTTCTGCTAAAAACGAAGATGTAGCAGAAGACGCCGTCAAGAAATTATATGCTGCCATCATGAAAAAGGCAGAAGCAAAACCTGAATTGGACCGGGTGATACCAAAACTTGTTGAACGTCTTTCTTCCTCAAATAAAAAGTCCCCTTCAGAATCCCAGTTTCTCACCCAGCATCTTCGTTATGGAAATGATGTTGGTCTATTTTCCTTTTTCTTTTTCAATCTGATTGAGCTCAAAGCCGGACAGGCCATTTTTACCGGAGCAGGAATTCCGCACGCCTATCTTGACGGTAATATTGTGGAATGTATGGCCAACTCTGACAATGTCGTCCGGGCCGGACTCACCCCAAAATTTAAGGATGTTGACACCCTTCTGGATATCATTGTTTACCAATTTGGCGAATTTGACCTGATCAACAAGGAACAGAAAACAGACCAGGTGATTTTCAAAACCGAAGCTGCAGAATTTGAAATTACAGGATTTACGAAACCAGCTGGCTTTACCTCTCCCTTTTCCTCAAATGAAAAACCGTCAGTTTTTTTATTGACGGAAGGAAAACTATCCGTTTCCTGGCCGGGCGGTGTTGAAGTTTTCAGCAAAGGGGACTCATTTTTGATTCCGGCCTGTCTGGGCACTGCAACGCTAAAAGCTGAGTCACAGGCAGCCTGGTATGTGGTCCAAATTCCCTGATCCAATTTTCCAAAAACCAATCACCAATCCGAAAGGAACTTTCCATGAAAAACCAAACCCGGCTGATACTTTCAGTTTTCAGTCTGTTTTTGCTGGCATCGGCCTGTAAAAACCCAGAAAAGGCTGCTGAAATAACACCCGTTTCACTTGAACTGAATAAAGCAGAAGTTTTCGTAACGGCGAAAGATACCGACCTGAAACTGACTTCAACCGGAAGTCTTGAGTTCATTGATCTGGCTCAGCCCGTTGAAAATGAAGCTGCCATTTTAGTTGATCCGACCCATCAATTTCAGACTTTGGTCGGAATTGGCGGTGCTTTGACTGATGCATCTGCTGAAACCTTTTATAAACTTCCGAAAGAAAAACAAAAAGAATTTATCGAAGCCTATTTTTCTCTGGATAAGGGAATCGGATATTCAATCGGCAGAACCCACATTAACAGCTGTGATTTTTCAAGCAGCAGTTATGCCTACACAGAAACTGAAAATGATACACTGCTGGCCAATTTTTCCATCGAACCGGATAAAAAATACCGGATTCCTTTCATCAAGGAAGCCATTGCCGCTGCCGGTGGAACTCTTACTTTATTTGCATCACCCTGGAGTCCGCCAGCCTGGATGAAATCAAATAAAAATATGCTTCAGGGTGGCGTATTACTTCCGGAATATCATCAAACCTGGGCAAATTATTACGTGAAGTTTTTTGAAGAGTATCAGAAGGAAGGCATTCCCTTTTGGGGATTAACAGTTCAGAACGAACCGATGGCAACTCAAACGTGGGAATCCTGCATTTACACCGCTGAAGATGAACGGGATTTTGTGAAAAACTACCTCGGACCGACCTTGGCTAAATCTGCGTTCAAGGATGCCAAACTGATTATCTGGGATCATAACCGTGGACTCATGGTTCAGCGTGCTGCTGCAGTTTACAACGACCCGGAAGCTTCGAAATATGTTTGGGGAACGGGTTTTCACTGGTATGTTGGCGATCACTTTGATAACGTTCAGCTCCACGCCGAAGCTTTCCCTGATAAAAACCTGATTTTTACGGAAGGATGCAACTACCCGTTCAACTATGATAGTTTAGCCAACTGGCATTGGGGTGAAAACTACGGAAAATCACTCGTGAACGATCTGAATGCTGGAACTGCTGCCTGGACCGACTGGAATATACTTCTTGATGAAACCGGCGGACCGAATCACGTCAATAATTTCTGTTATGCACCTGTCATCGGGAATACCAAAACCGGCGAACTGGTTTACATGTCGTCTTATTATTATCTCGGACATTTCTCCAAATTCATCCGTCCAGGTGCAAAACGGGTTCTCTGTTCTTCAAATGATGACGAACTTCAGGCAACGTCCTTCCTAAATCCGGATGGATCACTGGCAACGGTGGTTTTAAATCTGACCGGAAAAACGAAAGACTTCAACGTCTGGATCAACGGGAAAACCGTAAAATCTACCACCAGAGCCCATTCGATCATGACATTTGTCTCAAGATAGGTCACGGGTAACGGGTCACATATTACGGGTTAAACAATTCAAAGATGGCTGTCATCCCCGTCCCGCTTGCGGGAGGGATCCAGACTTTTTGCCTTTTAAGAAATCCTTTTAACGGGGTGGTTTGAATTGGTCATTCCAATTTGGACTCCAAATTCAATTTATTTAGTAAGGGCGTAGCCCTGACCTGTTTGTAGAAAACTATAAAAAACAAAAAAAGCTGCAGAGCAGCGACCCGTTTTCAGGACAAAATGCAGAACAGGTCGCTCCGACGGAGCTTTTACTCTTTTCCTGTTTTGTTGTTCTACAAACGGGTCACACCTCTGGTGTTTCAAAAATGAAAATGCAAATTGATTTCCTTCCCGGCCGGTTTCCCCTCATTTTCCCGTCTAACTTCTCACTTCTGTCCCCGAAAGTGTTCGGGATCTTCGTTACACTACGACTTCTGTATCCTGATCCCGAAAGCATTCGGGATCTTCATTGTACTTCGACTTCTGTCTGTCCCCCTTTTTCCGTATCTTTGTACCATGAAATTTATTGATGAAACCCAGATTTATTTAAAAGCCGGTGACGGCGGTAATGGTTGTGTCGCTTTCCGGCGTGAGAAATTCGTTCCCAAAGGCGGTCCCGGCGGTGGTGATGGTGGTAATGGCGGATCCATTTACATGATTGGCGACCGGAATATCAACACCCTGCTTGACCTTAGATACCAGAAAAAATATCAGATTGCCCGTGCCCAGCATGGAATGGGTTCTCTCTGTCATGGAAAAGATTCCGAAGATATTACAGTTCCCGTTCCGCTTGGAACCGTTGTTACTGATTTGGTGACCAACGAAATCATTGCAGAAATCACCGAACATGAACAGAAAATCTGCATCGCCCGTGGTGGTCGTGGCGGACTCGGAAATGCCAATTTTGCAACATCAACCAACCGCGCACCTTATTATGCTACTGAAGGTAAACAAGGCACTGAACGTGAAGTCAAAGTTGAACTGAAATTACTTGCTGATGTCGGACTTGTGGGTTTCCCGAATGCAGGAAAATCTACACTTATTTCTTCGGTTTCATCGGCAAAGCCCAAAATTGCAGATTATCCTTTTACAACACTTGTTCCGAATCTGGGAATCGTGTTTCACGATCATCATCAGTCGTTCGTGATGGCTGATATGCCCGGTATCATTGAAGGTGCTGCCGAAGGAAAAGGTCTTGGCATCCAGTTTTTAAAACATATCGAACGGAATCATGTGCTGGCTTTCCTAATTCCGTCTGATGCACCCGATTTTGCAGCTGAACTGAAAATTTTGCGGGATGAATGTAAAAAATTCTCCAAATCGCTTGCTTCGAAACCTTACGTAGTCATCATTTCCAAAATGGATCTGGCACAGGATGAGGCAGAATTTTCGGCCAAGCGAAAGAAACTTAAAGCTAAAGCTCCTGTGCATGAGATTTCTGCAGTCACCGAAACAGGTACAAAAGAACTTGTTCACACGTTATGGAACCTGATCACCGAGTCAAAAAAACTGGCGTATGAAGCCTCTCTTGCCCCAAAGGCAGAGGAAGTCTGGCGCCCCTAATTTTTCCTTGTTATGCAAACATCGCTGAACAAAACCGAACTGGCGCTCCTGCTCAATCAGGTGCCCGGTCTTGGGGATTTTCTTATCCGGCGGATTCTGACTTATTACGAGTCATTCGACCAGTTTAAGAAAGTCTCTGCCCGGCATCTTGAAGCTATCGACGGAATCGGGAAAGTCCGTGCCGCCGATCTCACTTCATTTGAATATGACCGTGAAGCCATCGCCGAAGAATTCCGTTTTCTCGACAGGATTAAAGGCGAAATTATTCCGTTCTGGTCGGACGACTACCCGTCACGATTGAAAAATCTGGATGGAATGCCCTTATTGCTTTATTGGGTCGGAAATAAATCTGCTCTGGAATCGGATTCAATCGCTGTTGTCGGCACCCGGAAACCTACCCAATATGGCATAACCGCCGCTGACTTCTTCACCCGTGATCTCGTCAAGGCAGGACTCACCATCGTCTCAGGTTTTGCCCGTGGCATCGATACCATTGCCCATCAAACGACTATTAAAGAAGGCGGCACTACGATTGCAGTTATGGGATCGGGATTCAAGCATATTTATCCTTCCGAAAATAAAACACTCATCCCAAAGCTCATTGAAAACGGCGGCATTTTATCAGAATATAGTCCGTTTACCCTGCCAGACCCGGGACATTTCCCTGACCGGAACCGGATTATTTCGGGATTAAGTTACGGAACGCTGGTTGTTGAAGCTGCAGAATCGGGTGGTGCTTTAATTACCGCTGCCTATGCACTTGAACAGAACAAAGAAGTTTTTGCGGTACCGGGAGAAGTTTTTCAGGACAGAAGCAAAGGAACCAACCGGCTGATTCTAAACGGACAGGCAAAACTGGTTCTGTCTGCACAGGATATTCTTGCTGAACTTCCGGGGTTTTCCGTGAATCAGAAAGAGAAAATTTCGTTGCCTGAATTGAGTTTGTTTGAAGAGAAAATTTACAATGCCTTAGGCGGCGAACCCATCCACATTGATGTTCTTGCAGAAAAGTGTGAAATGAAAACGTCGGAATTGCTCATTCATTTATTGACCCTGGAATTTAAAGCGCTGGTCAGACAAATTCCGGGAAAGTATTTTATGAAGTATTGAGGAAGAAGTTAGAAGTTGGAAGGTAGAAGACAGAAGTCAGGAGTCAGCAGGAAGTTGGTTGTTAAGAATTTAATTGCAAAATGAATGGATTTTAGGGGCGACTGGCTGTCAATGACCCGCGGCAAAGCCTTGGGGTCGCCCGGTAGGTAGTAGATAGTAGGCAGTAGGAAATTCTAGAAAAACGAAATATATTATTATCTGCTTTGGTGTAACCCGTAACCCGTAACCCGTAACCCGTAACCCGTAACCCGTAACCGATTTTAATTCCGAAAATTGGTGTAGTAAATATCGTAAAGCATGAGTTTTGAGAAGAAAGTCGAAGTATCGAGGTCGTTGGTGATGCGGAGGATTATTTCAATTCCGTCTGAGGAAGTTTTGCTGACTTGCAGCGGAGCGAGTTGATGCTGATTAATCAGCTCAAGAAGAAGGTCGAGTTCCAGTTGTGATTCACATTTCAACCGGATCATACTATCGGGTGCCATAACTAACCATTTTCCATTTAAGTGTGGGTTAAGTTATAGTGCAAAAATCATGCCCCATTAAAAACCCATACAGAACCTCAATGTAAACGTTTACATTTTTAAATGGTTAGTTTTTTGGACAGGTGAGTGATTTAAAAAAGGGGCAGTTTTTTTGGTTTTGGGAAGTTGTGAAAATAAAACCCCTCTGCCTTCGGCATCTCCCCTTTGGCAAAGGGGAGAACCTGATCAATTTTTCCCGAACTTACACCGTACTACGTTCAACGTATCACGTATCCCCCATTTAAGCCCACTCCAGCTTCACCGGTTTTGCAAGAATGTGATGCTCAACGCCAAGTTTCATCAGCAGATCAGCCGCCAATTTTACATCAGTGGAAGTTGTCTCAGTATCTGCATTTGCATAAAGTGCCAAATATTCATCAATCTTATTGTAATTCCCCAATTCCTTAATTCCTCTCGGATCATTTTCCATCCAGAGGTCAATCATTTTATCCCGGTGTTTCAATGAAAACCGAATTGATTCCTGTAAAATATCAGAAACCCGGCGGATATGTTCACTGCCAAGTTTTCGGCTGATGACATTTACTCCCAATGGCAACGGAAGCTGAAACTGGCGAAACCACCATTTCCCGATATCCTCAACGAGATGAAGTCCACGGTCTTTATAAATCAGCCGGCCTTCATGAATAATCAAGCCAGCATCTACTTCACCTTTTTCAATGGAATCAAAAATCCGGTAAAAAGGTTCAATTGGCGTTACTACCGGAGAATGACTTGGGATCATGAGTTTCAAAACCAGATACGCCGTTGTTTTTAGTCCCGGAATGGCAATTTTTGAGGACGAAAGATCAGATAGTGAGTCCTGATTCTTCGAAACCAGAACAGGTCCGTAATTCCGGCCAACGCTGGCGCCATGTGATAAAATGAGATAATGATCAGCCAGATCAGCATAGGCATGAAGAGAAATTGCAGAAACATCAAACCGGTTGCTTTCATTGGCCATTTGATTTAACTTTTGGGTGTCAAAAGTCTGAGCCAGAAATTGATATTCACCGGTTGGAATCCAGCCCATCATGGCCGGATAAAACATAAAAAAATCGTCCGAATCAGGACTGTAAGCTAATCGAATATTCATATATGGAAACCATCCTTGTTCTGAGCGCCGTTCAAAGAGAACAACAGTATTTGAATGTCGGAAAATCCGGCTCAAATTTAAAATTGGGTGTATGCGGAGTTGGACCTGTTGATGCAGGAATACAGACTGCAAAACTTCTTTCAGTTCTGAAACCCACCCAGGTTTGGTTTATTGGGACGGCCGGAGCCTATCCTGGCCGTTATTTATCACCCGGTGACGTGGTTATCGGTTCTGAATTTTTATTTGGTGATGCAGGTCTTGCCGGCGGAACCAGTTATGTTCCTGATATTCAGGTAATGAAATCAGAACCCATCACACTTTGCCTGGAACCAACTTTTCCCTTCAAGGTGAAAAACGGGAAAATCCTGACCGTTCCGTCAATTACCAAATCTGAAAAAAGTGCTGTTGAACTCCGTGATCATTTTGGTGCGGATGCAGAACATCTCGAGGTTTTTTCAGTTTGGCGGGCATGCAATCTTTTCCACATTCCTTTCTCTGCCGTTCTGGGAATAAGCAACATCGTGGGTCCGGAAGCACATGAACAATGGAAGTTATGGCAGGATCCTGCAGTCAAACATGCGTCCTCCGTTTTTGAATTTTTGTCTTCCTGAATCTTTTACACGGGTGCGACCGTACAAGTTAGCCATGATGTCAATCCGAACCTATCCAAAACTGATTCTTCTGGCAACTGTTGTTCTTCTCAGCGGATGCGGACAAGCATCTTTTGTCACCCAGAGAACTTCAATTCAGGATGATGTCATTTCACGTTCGACTACCTCTGCATCCATTCAAAAGCTTGATAAAATCCCCGACAGCAAATCCATTCAATTCCGCCTGTTCAGACAACTCAACCGTGGCGGACTTTTCTTTTTCAGCCAGAAATTTGATTCCAGCCTCATCGCATTTGATCTGGCTGAAGATATTATTGAAGATCAATATACCCGCCGGGTTTCACAGGAAGTTTCAAGTGTACTAACCAACCAATATTCTGTAAATTATGCAGGTTACCCGGTTGAGCATCTTTTTGTGCATTTTTTTAAATCTCTGATCTTTCTTCAGCAGGATAATATTCAGGGTGCTGCCATTGAAGTCAGAAAGTTGCAGCTTAAACTGGATTATCTTGAAAGTCATCAGGATCCATACAAAATCAAACGAGCAGATTTTAAACTTTTCAATGAATATTCTGCCTGGATTGCCTGGCTAAACGGTGATGAAAATGATGCCCGTGTAAATTTCAGATTAACCGGGGTTGATTTTGATTCTCTGAAATATACGTTGCCCGCTAAAGACAATGCTCATCTGAAAATCAGCCTGAACGGACTTATTTCTGAGTTGAACGAAGCCTACTACCGTTTGATTGTCACCACTGATGAAGACGTGCACACCCTAAAAGTGGCCTATCCTGTAAATTTCAATCCATTTCTATCAACACCATCAAACGTGGGTCCATTAACCGGCACAACACGGTCTTCCGGAATGGACGTCAATGCAGAATTTGAAAAGCAGTTCGAAATTTCAGAAAAGGCACTTTTGCCAAAAACATTTACCCGGGTAGCAACAAAATTTATACTGGCAGAAGCAGCCACTCAGATTTCAGATAAAATGCTTGAAGAGCGGGAAGAAGAACGTCAGAAAAAGAAGGAAAAAGGAGAGAAGGTTGAAGAATCTGATGGGGTAGATGCAGTTCTGATTGGAATTAATATTTTCGGAAATATCATGAAGGTGACCAATGACGTAACCGAGAAAGCTGATCTCAGGCAGTGGTTTACACTTCCTTCATCGGTAACTATTTCATTACTGAGCCAAAAGCCAGTAAAAACAGATAACCCGGCCTTTCCACTTATTTCAACCAATCTGATTACAGTTGAATTTAACGCACCACAAAGATTAAACAAGTTCAACCCAAATGAATTTGAAAGAACCGATTATCTTGATTTCAGCGGAAAAAACAGACCCGATTATCAAGAAGAAAACCGGCATTTCAAAAGAAATTCAACCGATCATTCTGCTTCGGAATCCAGGCTCAAAATGCTAAACCAAACCATTTTTAAACCCAACTGACTTTTTAGAACGATTCGATAAACTCCCGCAAAAAACCTTCACCCCGTTATACTACCGAACAAACCGCCATTTCAATTTGCTCCAGCAGTAAGTATCAGAAAGGGAATAATCCCGCCAACGGTAAATGTACCAAAATCCCTGTTTATCTTTTCTGAGATTTAAAACCATTTTGCCATCAATAAAACTTGGATAGTCAGTGCTTGATCGGGAAATGAACAAACTATAACCGGCCTGCCATTCAGCAGAATCAATCTGATTCACGAGTTTGGGTTCAATAAACTGGAGGGTTATTTTTTTTTCTTCGGGAAGCAAATCAAGCACCAAATTGGAAAAAGAAGAAACTTCCTGTTGCTGATCAAGAAATGGAATTTGGGATTGAAGTTCTGGACTGGGTATAAATAGATACGAATCTGGATCATCAGGATCACCTAAACATTTCCTGAAATTTTCCTTGTTGGCTTCAGAGAAAGAGAGTCTGAGATTTTCCGGGACATTTTCAGGGACAACCGGCTGAACAAAAGACGATCGGAAGGAAGAGGGTTCTTCATGTTTACGAAGTTCAAATAAATCACATCCGCTCAGCAGAATTAAAATCCACAATAAGATTGAGTTTTTCATCCCTCTTTCCTTGCAACCAGAATCATGCGTGGACTTTCTTCTGACAACTGACTCCCATCAAAATCACCGGCCTTATAGACTACCTTCAGGTTAAATGTTAACAAAACCCGTTCAATCAGGGACGGGTCATATAACTTTACTGATTCTTCGAATTCAAGCTTTCCCAGATCTTTATGTTCGAGCAAAACCCTTTTTTTGACTGTGTTTCCTTCAATCCGGCGTTGCTGAAAAATACGGGTACCATTAACCATTTTTTCATCCTGAGGAACCAGATTCCGGCGGATAAAAGGTCCGTTCAGGTAATCAAAAACAAAAACGCCACCCGGTTCAAGGTGATCAGCAACCGTTTTAAAAACACTGAAATTTTCACGGTCATCATCAAAATAGCCAAAACTGGTAAATAGATTGAATATTCCTTGAAAAGGTTTTGGGAAATGAAAATACCGCATATCCCCGCGGGAAAAATCAATTTTCAAAGATTTGTTTTCGGCGTCCTTACGGGCAACTGCAAGTAAATTTTCAGCAAGATCAAGACCGGTAACGTGAAATCCCTGTTCCGCCAAAAGGATAGCATGACGACCGGCTCCGCATGCCAGATCAAGAACATTTGAGCTGGGTGATAATCCGGTTTGGGGAAGAACCAGATTTAAAAGTTTTTTTGCATCCGCATCATCACGATGAGAATAAACCTGAAGGTAGAGCGGGTGATTGAACCAGGTCTCAAACCAGTTGTTATTTGATGGCATGATGGATGTGGACAATTCCGAATGTGAGAGGTTTATATTCCACCGAACTGAATCCGGCATTTTTCAGGATTTCAGCAAGTGATTCAGGTTCAGGAAACTTAGCGACTGAATCAGGCAGATAGGTATATGCTTCAGGATCTTTCGAAATTAATTTTCCGACCAGAGGAAGAATGGTTCTGAAATAGAAAAAATATAGCTGTTTAAATGGAAAAATGCGCGGGCGTGAAAACTCGAGAATTACGAGATGACCACCAGGGCGCAGAACCCGACAAAACTCCCGAAGTCCTTTTGTCAGATTTTCAAAATTGCGAACACCAAAACCAACGGTTGCCGCATCAAAAAGGTTATCGCCAACAGGGATATTTTCAGCATCGGCACAGGCAAAATGAATGGTCTCAGTCAGGTGTTTTTTAAAGAGTTTCCGGTGCCCAACTGCCAGCATTTGCTCAGAAAGGTCAAGGCCAACAATTCTGGCTTTAAGTTGTTTTGAAGCAGCAATTGCAAAGTCACCGGTACCTGTTGCCATATCAAGCAACAACGCAGGATTTACAGGTTTTAATCGCCTGATTGCCCGCCACCGCCAATAAAAATCAATACCGAAAGATAGTACGTGGTTGAGCAAATCATAAGTTTCGGCAATGCTGTTAAACATTGACCTGACGTACTTCTTTTTTTCTTTTATTTCGAGAGTTTCAGACATAAGGAGCAAGTTATAAGTTACAAGTTAAAAGTTACAAGTGGTACGTGGTACGTGGTACGTGGTACGTGGTACGTGGTACGTGGTACGTGGTACGTCAATTTGAAAAATACCGATTAATCCGGACTGAAGCGAAAGACAACAATAAAATCAGCCAAGTGACTGCGTTTCTGTGGAAACATCACCGTTTCCTTCATGGTTCATTTCATCGGCACATTTTTCGGTTTTATGCTGAAAAACAAACGGCCCAAGAAACCGATATCCGTCTGCAATCAGCAAAGGAATCACGATGGAATATTCCCAAATTCTGAATTGCCAGTAAGAATTCGGAGCATAAGGCTGATTGTTGATCAGGATGGTAAACATCGAGAACGTAAACCAGGCACCCAGGCTGAAAGGAACAATCTGAAGAATAAAGGCAAGTGTAAAAGGAAGAATCATCATCCAGGGTTGAACTTCGGGTGAGAACAGTAGAAAAATCAGCAATCCGAAAAGACCAAAGCGCAACCTGACTTTCCATTCGGATTGCCGAACAGAAAAGTAAATGAGAAAAACCCATCCAAAAAGAAAAAGAATAAAAAATATCGTTCTGATAAGGAGATCAGAAAACTGAACATTCAAAAAACCTGAAACTGTTACCCAAAGTGACGGAAAAAAGGAATTGAACTCATTAAGACGAATTTCATGTATAACTGATTGAAAACCCGGTAAATCCTGTGCAAATAGAACCGGTATCCAGATAAAAAAGGAAGCCAGAACGAATCCTGATAAAATCAGCCCGGCAGTTTTTATTTCCATCCGTAGGAAAAATAAAAACGGAATCAGAATAATGACCATCAGATCTGAACCAACCGCTGCTGCAAGAACCACACCGGCAAGAAAATGCAGATTTTTATTCAACATCAAAGCCGTCAGAATTATCCAGGGAACTGCAATAAAACCAGAGTGAACCTCTAATATTCCCTGAAACAAAAAAACAGGACAAAGCAAGAAGGCGACCGTCCAGCGGGAAGAACCTGATTTATTCCGGTTGAGAACTAACAACAGCCAGGAAGAGACAACAAAAATTGTCGTAAACAGGATTTCGAGCCGGTAGATAAACAACTCTGATGAAATGGTCATCACCGGATAGTAGAGTGCTAAAGAAAAAAGCCATTGTGAAATCGGGGGATGCAATGAAATACCTGTCGTTATTCCGGTTTGCTCAGAAATGCCTGTCAATACCGGGATTTTACTTATAACGGCTTCTGGGGTATTCAAAAACGGATTTAAACCATGTGCTGAAACAATTGCATCCCAGAAATACCGATAATATTCGGATGACGCAAACGGAAGACTTGTAAACCGGTTCAGTGAAAAAACACCAATAACCAGAAATGCAATCCAAGGCAGCCAAAACCCATCAGACGAATCAGAATCTGAATGATCAAGCTCAAACCAGGTCCAGCCGAAAAGTAGTGCAGAGATTAAAATCAGGGTAATCTGGAATGCTGATCCTGAGGAAAAAAAGAGAATGGCAAAGGCCAAGAAAAAAAATTGAACAAGTCCGATTCCGGAGGAACGGCTCATGAAACCGGACTTACATGAAACAACATGGTAACGGTGGTACCTTCGGGGGAAAAATCATATTTCACACTTTTCATTATATTTTTCATCAGAAAAACACCACGGCCGGACGTTTTCAGAATGTTTTCTTCGGCAAGCGGATCTGGAAGCGAATGCGGATCAAATCCTTTTCCCTGATCTGAAACAGAAACAGTGAGAGAATTACCGTCAAGAATCATTGAAACTTTAACAGTTTTTGACGGATCACCATGATTTCCATGATGAATGGCATTGTTTGAGGCTTCTGTGACTGCAATCATCAATGCATTGATGTCATCATCACTTAATCGAAACGTTTCACAGGTTTCAAAGATAAAATCTTCGACCTTTCTGACGTTTGAAGGATCTGAAAGAATGGTAAGTTCCATGCGCCTCTTGTATTTCTTAAGCTGAAAATAAAATATCCGTTTATCATTCGCAATTCCTGACCAATTTTAGAACTCATACCGGCAACTTATTGTCACTGAAGGAAGAAATTCTGCCTTCTGACCTGTTAATTTCCGGCTCATCAGCCAGATGTCACCTGATATTTCCATCCAAGGGACAAAAAAGGAACCCATGATGACTGGACCTGATTGTTCAATTTTTTGCTGCAGAACTTTTTTTCCGCCCTGATATCCAAACTGATCCTGATTCATAAACCGCCAGGACAGTGCAATACGTTGTTGCCAGATCCAAACACCAGGCTCAGCCAGATAGTATGACAAATGCCTGACCGGGTATTCCTTAACTGGATCCGGATAGTAAATTCCCTGAGAAGTTTCGGTGGTTTTTCCTCTAAAAAACCACACCTGCTCTCCTAAGCGATAAGCAAGTGAGTCTTCGATCGTTAAAACCCGGAATGAAAAGCTTTTTTTTGATATAAACTTGGCGTCATAATCGTAAGTACGAAGCTGACTTGAAATCTGTACACGCACCAGATTGGTTAATTTCGGAAAAATCAGTTCACTCCAGGTTCCCGCTACTCTTGAAAAAGTATTTCTGAAATTATCTCCCGAGCGATCCTGATGAATAAATACCTGATGGGCAAGCTGAAGATCACCTTCCAAAACAAATTCAGACTGAAATGTTCGTCTCCAGATAAGTTCCTGCCTGACACCCACAGCAATGATATCATAGTCATCATATCTGCTGTTTTCCGGATTAAATAACTGGTCTTTTGTAACCATCACCTCTGTTTCAGACCCGAATTTTTCATCATTATAGGTTAGTGACGGGTTTACCCGGAATTTTGCAGTTTCAAGATTTCGCCTTTTCAGCTTTTGATCCTGAATTTCTTCGTTATAACCAGTCAAACCGGTTGTGGAAAGAACAGAATACTTTTCGTCGCCAGAACTTACTGCAACCGGGAAACGAAGACTCCAATCAAAAAGCCGGACAGACACACCAATTTCATTTTCGAAAGTCCCCGACCGAACCTGATAATTCGGATTCAGAGCAGTTGCAAGGTCTGATTTTCTGATGACGGTTCGATTTGACCATGACGAATGAACATCAAATCTCAACCAATCAAACCATTCAGGTGAATCAAACTGGAATCCAAGCCGATCTGACGATTCCTTTCTATAGTCAAGGTTGACAAGACCTTGAACCTGTGGGCCAGAAAGATAATCCCTGTCGATCTGATATCGCTGATAAGTCAAAGCAAATCGTCTGGAATCTGGATCTTTGACAGAAAAAGATAAATTCTTCCGGTCGAGTTCCCTTTTACCTGCCGATCCGTTAAACCAGTTTAAATCCATATTCCCTGAAATCCAGTCGGCTACGGGAAGTGTTGACTGATGTCTGACGTCAAAAGCAGGACCGTCTTCCTGTCTGTGGTTTTGTTCAATCAGCCAACGGCCATAGCCTGCCTGCGTATTCTGCCAATCGGTCTGGTAAAAAACACCGGCAGTTCCAGCCCATTCCAATGACCGGCTGAATTGCTTTTCCTGATCCAAAAAAACACTTACCGTTTTTAAGTCAGTTACAACACCAAATGAATCTACTACCGGAATCCGTTGTGAAAAATCCCAGACAAATTCATCACGGATCTGGTTCTGATTATTTTTATTAATCTGTGTCTGGTAACGAAAAAGTGTCTTACCCTGAACTGAAGAAAATGAAAACGGAAGGTTAACATTGAGATCAGCTTTTGCAGTATTTAAAAACTGCTGATACTGATACGTTACGGGTGCAGGAGTTTGATTTTGGGCAAAAACAGAACCGGAAAGGAAAAATAAGGTGAGAATAAAATAAACCGGCAAATTCGGTTTTTTCGCCTCAGCCATTCCGGTTTTCCTGAGGATCCTGACTTGCGGCGGTGAGCAATTTCATGAGAAGTGCAGAATCCTGTGCAGAAACTGATCCTTTTCTGACTGCAACTCTCAAGGTTTCTGAAGCAAGGGATTTATAAACCGGAACCAAATGCGGCAGTTGCTCTTCAAGTTCATTCAAATGAGTTTGAATGGTGGCAACATCACCCCGTGAAACCGGACCTGTGAGCGCCAGTTCAGGAGATTGCCAGCTCAGACTTTCAAGCGTTCCTTTTATCAACGGCGCCATCATTTTGAAAGCATCGTCTTTTGGAAGTCCGCAACCGGCAAGAATTTCGGAAGATAAACTAACCAAAGTCACAAGATAATTGCTCGAGACCACACAGGCGAGATGATATAAAGCTTTTGCCTGTGTGGGGATCTGAACCGGAAGTCCGCCCAGATCATGAACCAGTTCTTTCACATTTTTCAGCAAAGACGGACTGGCCTCAACTCCCCAGTAAATTCCGGAAAAGCGTTCAGACCCTTCATTCAAAGTGGGAAAAGTCTGAATAGGATGAATCGCTGCAGTTGCCGCACCCAACCTGGCAAGTGGTGCTAAAACCTGTGTGGTATTTGCTCCTGAACAGTGAAGGATAACCGTGTTCTGCCAGTCAAAAAAAAGAATCTGGGCCAATTGCTGAACCAGTGAAGTCAACGCCTGATCAGGAACACAAAGAAAAATCAGAGTTGATTCCCGGTGAAGATCATCAACAGATTTACTGATGTTGACCGGGTGACTTTCTGAAGACAATTTTTCGAGCCAGTCTAGCTTATTCGAAATCAGCGAAAAAGGCGAATTACCCGTCTTATGCAGATGTCGTGCAAGGGCAGATCCCAATCTGCCGGCTCCGATAATCGATATTTTATGTTGCCTGAGAGAAAGTTTTTTGTGCACCACGGCCCTGATCAATTAATAGTTAAGATTGTCTTGTTTTCCCGGAACGTGTATATGCCATCGAAAAATAGGTCACCAGGTGATCGCCATTATCCCACTTTTCAAGTTCTGTCTGGGTCTTTAAAATGTGAAGTGTTTTATAATTGATCATTTGAGAAACTTTGGCAGCAATATGCAAGGGGCCATAAGCACCTGACTGGAATTTATGCTTCCAGTCTCTGGAGAAAAAATGCTCTGTTTTATGATTTAGTAAATCACCTTCAAGCTCATCAATAAGTGCCTTTAATTCCGGCTTGGGAGTTGCCGGGTCACTGATCATATCCGCACAGATAACAATCAAAACGTTCCTGCTCGACAGAATTTCACCCATGGCGTGTGAAACTTCATCACAAAACTCCCGCGATTGATTCCCAATAACAATCGGCAGAATTTTAAAGCCAGGTTCAAGGGCAACCTGAAGAAAGGGCAACTGAAGTTCAATAAAGGAATCTTTGTTAAAATGGCCTTTGTCACTCACAAAAATGTCATCATCTTCGTCGGCAAATTCATCCCGCATGAGATAATCAATTTTAAGTCCGCCAAGAGGCGTCTGATATTCATCCCCCGAAAAAATTGAGATAAAATTAAAGAATTCGGTTTCAGAGTAGGCGATGATAACAACCGTATCAACCTGTTTTCCGATTACTGTTGAGTAGGCTTCTGCATATAAATCCGCACAATCCTTAAAACTTCCCTGAGGTACAACAATCAATTTTGGGGATTCAGCAGACGGTGTTTTTACTCTAGCCAAAATTTCAGTGACGTGGTTTTTAAGAGTGTCGGGATCTGATGGATATAAAGTTCCTGCAGCGATGGGTTTGCGGGTCGAGACGGCTTTCATACTATGGTTTCCTTTTCTGTCTGATGGTCATCCGGGTGGTCTGCCCGGGTTTTGTATAAATTAAGCAAAAATGGTCTGAAATTGAAATGTAAATCAGAAGGAAGAAGATAGAAGTTGGAAGTTAGAAGGAATTACGGGTCACTTATTACAGGTAACGGGTTTTAATGCGGGGACTAGGGACCTGGGACGGGGGACGAAAGGGCACTTCGACTCCGCTCAGTGACCTTTCGATCACGAATGCAAAAACATTTAAAAACCCAAATGAAATTTTTAGGACAAGTTTGCAGTTATCAGGTAAAATTGAAATTCGTTCAGAATTTTCTGAACTTCATAAAAATTAAATGTGGTGAAAAATGTCTGTTATCGTTACCAATATCGAAGTTACTCCAAATCCTGATGCTTTAAAGTTTGTTGTTGATCAGAAATTGCTCGAAAAAGGAACCCGTTCGTTCTCAGGAAAATCTGCTGCCCAGAATGATGTTTTGGCCTCGGCTTTATTTGGTCACCGGCATATTGAAACTGTTTTTTACATGGATAAATTCGTCACCGTTTCCAAAAATCCTGATATTTCGTGGTCAATGATCATGGAAGAAATCAAAAAAACCATTGAATCCGTCGATCTTGCTGCACTACATGCCGGTCATGATCAGCCAGCTGACCCCACATTGACCACCGAAGATGCGATGCTTGATAAGGTTCAGGAAATCCTGAAAGTCAGAGTTCTTCCCTATCTCGCAAATGATGGTGGTTCCCTTCAGGTTTTGGGAATGGAAGGTTATCAGCTCAAAATCAGGTATCAGGGTGCCTGCGGAAGCTGCCCAAGTTCATCCACCGGAACTCTGAATGCGATACAAGCCATGCTTCGCCATACGGTTGATCCCAAGATTGAAGTGATTACTGCCTGAGAATTCCAGTGACGAGGGACGAGTGACTTGGGACGGGGAACAAGGTACAAATACTAGTTACAAATTACGGGTCACGGGTCACAAAATACTGGTTACAAGTCGAGTGAAGATGTGATCCCGAACTCATTTCCGGGTTATAAGTTACAAAATACTTGGTGCTAAGCCTGTCGAAGTTTGTTCTAATTTTTCATTTTTTTAATTTACAATTTTCATGAATTCTGCAAATCCTTTCCTTCGTGGACTCAATACTCAACTTAATTTCAATACAGTAACGGCGTTAACCGTTTCTGAAGCAACATCTGCTGTTTTAAATGAAGCAGATTCGCTTTTAGAGAATTTACTCAAACCGGAAACGAAAACTTTTGAGAATACCTTAAAAGCAATTGATCAGCTTTACAGCACCATTTTCAGGGTTTTTAATCCAATTTATCTGCTTGCCGAAACCCATCCTGAGTCAGACGTCCGGGACAAAAGCAGAGAAAGCATTGAAACATTTTCGGAATATTTGAATCAGCTTGCTATTAATGAAGATGTTTATAAAGCAGTTAAATCTTTCAGTAAAACCACTGAGTCTCTGAATTTAACCGGCTATAAAAAACGATATCTGGATGAAACTCTTCTCGGATTTAAACGATCGGGTTTTGACCTCACAAAAGAAGACCGGGAAAAACTGAAATCCATTCGGGTTGAGTTGGATAAACTCAGCCTGGACTTTCAGAAGAATATTGCAGAAAGCACTGATTTTATTGAACTTGGATCCGATGAAACCGACGGACTTCCTGCTGATTTTATTTCGGTACGAAAAACCGATTCGGGAAAAATTAAAGTTGATCTGAGTTATCCATCCTACCAACCCTTCATGAAATACAGTCAAAATGAGGCCAGGCGAAAAGAATTATGGCTGAAGTACAATAACCGGGCATTCCCAGGAAATCTTGAGATTCTTGACCAGATTTTGCTGAAGCGAAAAGAACTTGCAGATCTTCTGGGCTACCAGAGTTTTGCTCATTATGCACTGGAAGACCGGATGGCCAAAACACCGGCAACTGTATGGCAATTTGAAAAAGAACTTTCCGAAACCATCCGGCCAAAAGCAGAACTGGATTATCATGCACTTTTAGAAATGAAATCTGAACTGACAGGAAAGCCGGAAAATAAAATCCTGGAATGGGAAACTGCTTTCATTTCAAACCAGATGAAAGAACGAAAATATGCAGTTGATGATCAGTTGGTTAAACAATATTTTGAATTGAATTCAGTTATCAACGGACTTTTTTCAATCAATAGCAGGATTTTGGATCTGGATTTTAAGGAAGTGGAAAACAAATCGGTTTGGCATGAAGATGTCAGACAATTTGATGTGATTGATCAGGAAACCTCACAACCAATCGGCACTTTTTATCTTGATTTATTTCCCCGGGAAAATAAATATTCACATGCAGCCATGTTTCCGCTTGTTGGTGGTTGTGAAACTGCATCCGGTTACGAAAAACCAGTTGCAGCACTGGTTTGCAACTTTCCAAAACCGACCGCAGAACAACCTTCACTTCTCCTTTTTTCTGATGTAAATACCTTTTTCCATGAATTTGGCCACTTGCTTCATGGCATGGTTACGACTTCTCCACTTCAGGGATTTGCGGGTACCAATGTTTTGATGGATTTCGTTGAAACCCCTTCTCAGTTTTTTGAAAATTTTATTTTTGACTATGATACTGTAACCTCTTTTGCAAAGCATCATCAAACCGGAGAACCCTTTCCAAAAGACCTTTTCAATAAAATCCTCGATGCACGGAACATGGGTTCAGGAATTGCCACCCAGGCGCAGATTCTCTACGGAAGTTTTGATTTCACCCTGCATGACGGATTTATTCCCGGTGGTGAGTTAACCACAACGGATATTCTTAAAAAATTAAAGACAGAGCTGACTCTTTTTCCTTATTCTGAAGGAAATCATTTTCACGCTTCCTTCGGGCATCTTTCGGGATATGCAGCCGGGTACTATTCGTACCTGTGGGCGAAGGTTTATGCTCAGGATATCTGGTCAGTTTTTGAAGAAACCGGCGCACTCAATCCTGAAACTGGAAAACGATTCAAAAAATGGATTCTGGAACCTGGTGGCACTGTTGATCCGCTTCAACTGGTGAGGGAATTTCTGGGAAGAGAACCGAATCCGAAAGCTTTTCTGAAGGATTTGGGAGTTTAGAATCAGTTACTAAGGACGTGGTACGCTTTACGTAGTACGTCCTACGCTAATTGGGTACGAATGGACTAACCTGTTCAATTGCTTGCAATTTTTTAAAAAATCCCGGTTATTTATACTAAATTCAAACAATCTCGCTGTTTAAACCCAAAACAAGGATAACCCTATGTCTTTCCGGAAAAGATTGATGACCAGTTGTGCATTTTTGATATTATTTTCAGTACAGGTAATTGCCCAGCAAGCGGAAGTTTTATTGCTTGGTGATGGATCAACTGAAGATAGTCTCGCCGTTGTTTTAGCTGAAAAAGGAATCACGGCAGATAAGGCCGGTTTGTATTACACTTACACCGGGGAAAATCTGAACCGGTATAAAACAGTTGTTTTGCTCAATGGCGCGTTTTATTCCAACGGTATTGCCGATTCAGTTCAAACCAAACTGGTCAATTTTGTAAAATCCGGCGGTTCGCTTCTCGTTACCGAGTGGATTTTGTGGGGATCAACAAAATTTCCGATTCTATTGAATGCAATCCCGGCTGCCTATAGCGGATCGTGGTCTTCCGGAACTGAAAAATACAGATTGCAACCTGATGGTGCAGGTCTGGGTTTTGCAGATTCCCTCAACATGCCAAGTTCCGGATGGTCTTTCAGTGTCACCAAAGCAGATACGACCGCTGCAGAACAGGCAAAAGTCATTTATAAGGGCAGTAGAAGTGGTGATGCCGTTGTTTTCGGAAAAGCAGGACAAGGCAGAACTGCTTATTGGAATATGGGTGGGCATTATGGAGGAAGAACAATCTGGACGCCTGAAATCAGAAATTTAAGTGTGAAAATTGTGTCGTGGCTGATCAGCGGATCGGTTACCTCAATTCAAGATCAAACACAGCATACCCACACTTTTCAACTTTTTCAAAACTACCCAAATCCGTTTAACCCAGAAACCCGGATTTCTTTTTTCCTGCCAAAAGCCTCGCCACTCACACTTGAGATATTTGATATTCAGGGAAAACTGGTTGAAGTGTTGAAGAATGGAGTTGTTTCTGCAGGTGAACATTCCATCAATTGGAATGCCAATTCAAATCCGGCAGGAATTTATTTTGCAAGACTAAAAACGGGGAACCAAAGTCAAACTGTAAAACTTGTGTTGTTGAAATAATAAAGGGCGGAAAAATTCCGCCCTTTATTATTTAATTTTATCAAAATGGATTTTGGCAGAAATTATTAATCAGAACCGATTTTTTTTGTCAGTTTCATGATTTTTTCGTTTCGTACTTTGTTCAATTTCTCTTCAGATTTATTAAAATCATACTGGTTCTGAGCACCTGGAAATCCAGCTCCAACAGTTAATCGTAAACCCAAATATCCATTATATCCTGAATAATAAAGATACCCAGATCCCACACCATTTAAATTTCCCTTGCTGCCAACCTTACCATCAGGACCATTTATCGGAGTTACAGTTATATTGGAAATGTAACCATCATAGGGGAAAAAGTTTTTAGGTAGAGTTACAGTTTGCTCTGAAACGACGGTATCAACTACATTTGGAAACAGAAAATCACCGGGATTTACGACGTTGGGATAAAAAATCATGACATAATAAAAGTCTGCTTTTGACTTTGTCCATGTAATTGTTAATTCTTCACCCAACTTTAAAGATTCTGTTTCAGAAACCTGAATAACTGGTATCCCCTCTGGCCTGTCAACCTCTCCTCTTACCTCACCAAAGGTTGTTTTTGCAACTACGGTGTGTTTAGGACCTGTATAGCGAATTAATGGATCGTCTTCTTCACTTGATGGAGAATATCCAGAAAAAATAATTTGGCCGGGGAAATACTTATACTCATTAAAAACGGAAGTATCATTAACCTGAACATCCAAAACTTTGGGAAGTGGGTTTGCAATAAGGTATCCCCTTACGCTCGTAAAAGGGCCTTTAACAGATCCAGTTGGGTAAACCCAATATGAATCCTGGTAGTCAAGAAAAATATAGAATCGTTGGCTATCCTTCGATTCTGTTTTACTTTCAGCATCCTCAGAATCACATGCTGAAATAAATAAGCTTGAAAGGATTGCGACCATAACTGTCGATTTCTTTAAAAACATACAAATTGAATTTTTCATACTTTCTTTTCCAATCTAAAATTTTGGGGAGAAATAATAAATTAACTATTTAAGAGTTAATAAACCTTTTAATTATAATGGTTTACTTACCAAGCAATTTATTTTTCAAGCTTTGTCTGAATTCCCTGATTTTATTTTCATTCCTTTTTTCTGAACTTGCGCTTTCAATTCCGGAACCAATTACGATTTGACCTTCCCATTCAAACGGATTTCCACCATAGTAAAGGTTTCCTTGACCAGCTCCAGACAAATTCCCGGAGGTGTTTTCGCCGGGAAATGGCCCGTTAACCGGATAAATGGAAGCTTCTTCAATTCTCCCCGGGTACTTGAAATACTTTCCGGGAAAGGTAACTGTATTTCCTTTCACAATAGTATCTACAACACCGTTATAGTAAATTCCTACTGAATAAAAGTCTGCATTCGACCCTTGCCATGAAACGGTTACCGGCTGATTGATTGTCATTGCAGCTGAAGGAGAAAAACTGACACTGGTAATTTGAGTTGGTACTATTACTTTTCCTGTAATTTCTCCCAGGGAGGTTTTTACTGTAACCACTTGCAATCCGCCGGAAAAAGGAATTGGCTTCCCCCTTCCAAAAAAGGATGTTTCATCATAAAAACTGACAATCCCGTATGAGTAAAAAAACTCATCAAAAACCAGTTGCCCATTAACCTTCACATCAATCATTTTTGGAACCGGATCTGCAGACAAAAAGCCACTCACCATTGTAAAAGGACCAGTAATCATTAAATCGGTCTCTTCATCATAATAACTATCATAATACTCGAGAACAACATTCAGAATCTGATCAGGTTGTTCTGAACTTTCATCTTCCTTGTCACAGGAATACAAGAAGGTTAACATGGTTAGAGAAAAGCTGATCAAAAGTGATTTTAACATATTGTTACCTGATGTTTTGTTGTTAGTTAGTAGTGTTAATATTAATACCAGCCAGTCATATACATGATGGATATATTTAATACAACTCAATTTTGTATAAACTCAATGATCATTGATGCGCAGCTTCTGTGGTTTGCACGTGAATTCACCGAAGCCAAAAACCATTCAAAATTGCTGGGCCTTCCACAAGGATCCAGCCGCAAAAAATCAGTCAGAAAGTGATAGTTAGACCTATTTTCGGTCTCTTACTAACCTAATTGACAGGCCGGCATGTTTGGGCCTGCTTTGTTTCAGGCACATTTCGTTTGTATGACTCATTTCCTGGCACCATGCTGAAGTGTTATCCTTGCCGGTTTGGGACCAAAAGCTAACCATATACCCGATACCAGTAAATTTACCATCCTGGTTAATACCGGAAGGAACAGCAAAAAAACCGTATTGATCATCACCAAATCCAGAATGCCAGCCTGTATTTGCTTTCAGTTTGTAGCCAGCTTTCTCAGAACCGCCAACAAAGGTTATCAATTTATTCCAATCATCTTCATTTGGGACTCTCCAACCACCAGTTGCGGGTGCAATTATTGCTGAAGTTGCAATATGCCAATTGTATAAATACCCATAAGTGGAAACATAAACTTCTGAACTGTCATATGCACAATATGCCCCCTTTGTTGATTTTTTCCATTTAATAGGATTGGAAATTTTTTCAATTGAAGTACCATCATTGAATTTTGTTGTTCGCAAATTCTCAATAGTCCACTCTTGGGTACCAATAATTTTAGGGCATCTCTAGAAACCTCCTTTAAAGTAGCATAAAAGAGATAAAATGGCGAAATTTGTAAAAAAACAAAGCGAAGCCGATGCAGAAGAAAAAATCCCTTTCATTGTTTGACCAACAACAACGTTTCGAGAAAATTGAGAAGCAAAAAGATCCATTGATTAAACTCAATTCGATGATTAATTGGGAAGACTTTCGTCCATTACTTGAATCTGCATTTCCTGTTGTAGACCCAAAAGTTGGAGGCAGACCACCTTTT
>JAFLBE010000044.1 GCA_017303995.1 Bacteroidota bacterium
CAACTTCATGGCTTGCTTTCTTAGGGCTTCCTGAGTTGCTTGATCTAATTTTCTAACATCTTGTTTTTCCATAAATACAAGATACTTAATATTTTATTTAAATGCTATTTATCCGCCGTGGTAATAAAGCAAACCAACACGTTACATAATCTAAACTTGATGCCCCTTTGTGCGTTTTGAATATCGAAAGGACATCTTGTTTTTGAATTTCATTCTGCCATTGATAACCAATAAAAGGAGGATTTCCAAATATAAAATCTACATTTGAAACTACTGTCTCCCAATCTATTCTTAATGCATTACCGTGCACAATTTTAGCTGATTTCTTCAATGGTAAACGAACAAAGTATTGCCCAAACTCATTACTTATTTGCATATTCATTTGATGATCTATAAGCCACATAGCAACTTCGGCAATTCTTGCAGGAAATTCTTCATACTCAATTCCGCACATCATATCAACGTCAAGCCAAATAATACTGCTAACATCCATTACTTGTTGTCCTCCTTTGTAGGAGGCTCTTAAAATCTCTAATTCTAACAAACGTAATTCTCTGTATGTAATAACCAAAAAATTTCCGCAACCACAAGCAGGGTCAAGGAATTTAAGCGCACTTAATTTTTTATGAAATTCAGGAAGCTTGTTTTTATTGTCTTTTATACTTTCAAATTCTTTCCAAAGTTCGTCCAAGAAAAGTGGTTTGATAAGTTTTAAAATATTGGTTTCGCTTGTGTAATGTGCTCCCAAGTTTCTTCGTTCTATCGGGTTCATTACACTTTGAAACATTGAACCAAAAATCGCAGGTGATATTTTGCTCCAATCAATGTAACAGCATTCAAGCAAGGCTTGACGCATTTTTGTGTCGAAACTTGCTGTAGGCAAATTTTCTTCAAATAGTTTACCATTTACATAAGGAAAGTCGTCAAGTTGTTCATCAAGATTTTTAAAACGATTTTCTTTCGCTGTATTTAATACTTGAAATAATTCTTGAAGTTTTGATGCAAGGTCACTTCCATCTTCGGCTGTTCGTTTTTCTAAATAATCTTGAAATTGTTGCTTATTAAATATTGTTGTGTCTTCAGCAAACAAACAAAACAAAATACGAACCAAATAAACTTCTAACGGATGTCCTGTATATCCAATTTCTTCAAGTCTGTCGTGGAGTTTACCCATTAACTCTGCTGCTTTTATGTTTGCAGGGTCTTGTTCTTTGTAAACCTTTTTTTGATAACCTGAAATGTAGCCGAAATGCTGAACATTATTTACAAGGTCATTGAGTTTAAATTCAATGTGTTTATCTTCTTCGAGGTCGTAAAGTCGAAAGTTTTCAAAGTCGGAAACAAGTATGTATTTTGGTAATTCGTGTTGTTTTAAACCGTGTGTATAGTCAATCGCTTGTTGATAGGCTTTGTCAAGGTTTTTGCCAAGACTTTTCATTTCAATTAAAATCGTCCCTTTCCAAAGCAAGTCTATATAACCGTCTTTGTCGTCCAATTTTTTTACTCTGTGTTCAAAGGTCGAAACTCTTTTACTGCTAATACCAAACACATTAAAAAACTCAACTAAAAATGGTTTAGCGTCTGCTTCTTCGTTTGAAGTGTCAGCCCATTCTTTTGAGAAATTTAACGCTCGGTCTTTTATTTCGTTCCAGCTCAATGCCATTCTTTTTTTCTATGTTATTTCGGTCAGTCGATGATTGTTTTATCGTCCATTACGCTTGCACTTAACTCCCTTGTGGGGGAAAAAAATTTCTCTTAGTTGCGAAAATCAGGCGGTTGTGCGCATGTTTGTTTCGTGTTACTTAAAGGTCCATCAAACGGTGATCCTATTAGTTCTAGGGTAAATCGGCAAACGTGCGTGTAAATCCCGGTCGTCTTTAATTTGTTGTACCCCATTAAGGTCTGAATATACCGGATGCCTGTGTTTTTTCCAAGAGGGTAGGTTGGAAGTTTCCTCCATCTTCTCAGGCCTCCGTTTCATGAAGTTTTGACTATTCTTTACTATTCAACTGCTCATTTGACTAATTATTTACTTGCAAATAAGGCTTCTTAATAGTGAAAACACCAGACATTCAATTGAAAGTCAAAGGGAAAATGATAAAGGAAAGTGAAAACATTGGATCAATGCAAGTTGAATTGGATGGATCAGGGTCACTAAGAAAAGTTAGATTTATTTTAAAATGATTGGTTTCACAACTGGTAAAATTTTATCTTAACTGCGCGGGTTCATTTTTCAAATTGGTTTAAAGTGTTGATTCCATGAAAATCTTAATTCTTATTTTGCTTATTACCTTATCAGGATGCACCCCAATCATTGATACCTATTGGGATTACTCCTGGAGAAAATCGTTTCAAAATGGGAAACCAACTTACCAAGTTAAAAAGTATATGTATTTTATGAAAAATACGAAATATAGTTCTGATACGTACGGGGTTTACGCCTACTTTTTTAGTTCAATGACATTTCGTGAGCCTCTTAATTTTGTTTTGACAGATGACGGGTATTTAATTGGGTTTAATGAAATACCAGAATCAAAGAAACTAAATAGAGGCAGACGTTGGGGAACTTATGAAATCGAAAATAAGAATGGCATAAAATATTTCGCAGCACAGTATTTTAAAGATGATGGTGTCAGTGGTCCTACATTTTACAAGAAAACGGTTTCACGAATGAGTGGTTATTTTGAAGGTGACTCGCTATTATTTATTACTGATCTATTTTCAAATCGTGTGATTTATGATACCACCTATTCTGTTCAATTAAATCCTCCATTAAGGTATCAATGTGTTCCGGATTCGGTTTTGATTCCAGAGGATAACTGGCTTATTGACAAGAATTTATAAATTTATTTTGAAACTTTCCGGGAATTTTAGGGGACCATTATAAACCTTTTTATTTTCCTTATACTAGATGAGCTTTGCTTTTCCCGTTAAAGTTAACAGAATCATTTGGCCGATCGCCGATTACGATTCCTTCAAAACTGCCACCTTTCAGTTGTTGACCTTTTTTTTCTTCCTCCTGCTTGACACATACTGGTTGGTATGTTTAACTTTGCATCCATGACAGATACAAGACAAGCCATTCTGGAGAAAAATTTCGAGGTCATGCGCCTGAACGGCTTTCAGGGAACGCGGTCCGATAAGATCATAGAGGATCTGGGAATCACCAAGGGTGCGTTCTACTACTATTTTCCCTCGAAAAAGGATTTGGGATACGCTGTGATTGATGAAATGCTGGCACCGGGTTATCTGAAACTCTGGGGACAGGTTCGCCAGCAAACCGGACAAGCGCCCGACCGGTTGATTTTAGTTATCCGATTGGTGGCGTCACGTGCTGATTCCCAAAATATCCGGCTTGGCTGTCCACTGAACAATCTGGTGCAGGAAATGTCACCCATTGATGACGGATTCAAACAAAGACTCGACTCGCTCAGTCAGCAGATCATTGGCATGATCAGAGAAACCATCGAAGCAGGAATCCGGGAGGGAAGTATCCGTCCTGAGGTAAATCCGACCGGTGTCGCACACCTGGTCTGGGCTTCGGTTGAGGGTAGTTTTTCCATCGGGAAAGCCAGTCAAAGCACCGGGTCGTTTTTGACGGCCATTGAAGCACTCATTTCTTACATTAACAGCCTTCGTACTTAAAAAAATTTGCCTATAAACATACCAACCGGTATGTATCAAGCTTACAAACAAAACAAGGAGATACCCATGTACGTTATCACAGGAGCCACCGGACATACCGGTTCCATCATCGCACACAGTCTGCTGAAAGCAGGAAAATCAGTTACCGTTGTCGGCCGGTCTGCCGATAAACTGGAGGAGTTGAAAAAGGCCGGCGCTCAGGTTGCCATCGGTAATCTGGAAGATGCTGCTTTTCTGACGACGGTTTTCAAAGGGGCAAAGGCAGTTTATGCATTGATTCCGCCCAATTTTGCCACCGATCAGTTCCGTGCCTATCAGAACCGTGTGGCCGATGCCCTGGTTACTGCTCTGAAATCCTCTTCTGTCACCCATGTGGTCACGCTGAGCAGTTTCGGTGCGCATCTGACTGCCGGTGCCGGGGTTGTTCAGGGATTGTATGACATGGAACAAAAATTCAAGGCGCTCACCAGCACCAACGTTCTTCACCTGCGTGCCGGCTTTTTTCTGGAAAACCTTTTAGGCAGTATTGGCCTTCTGAAACAAGCCGGGATTTTTGGCGGATTTCCAATTGAAGGAAATGTGACCATGTCGTTTGTTCATACCCATGACATTGCAGAAAAGGCAACTCATCATTTACTGAATCTGGATTTCACCGGTCAGGGACATGAATTTGTTGCCGGAGACCGGGATTATACACTGAATGAAGTATCCGGAATAGTCGGAGCAGCTATCGGAAAGCCCGAACTGACCTGGACCCGTTTCTCCGATGCAGATGCGTATCAGGGAATGGTTGGAATGGGAGTCCCAGCCGATCTGGCGAAGAATTACGTGGAGTTTTGTAACCGTGCAAACGAGGGTAAGCTGACCGATGGTTTCATCCGGACGGAAGCTAACACCACCAAAACCTCGGCAGCTGATTTCGCTAAGGAATTTGCGGTTGCTTATCAGGCCTGATTGTACTCAAAGCCGGGTGGAGAGAATTCACCCGGCTTTTTGTGTGAATCATTGGGGGTAAATTCCCCGCTGCTTGCGGCGCCTGCTGTCATCCCCGCGAAGGCGGGGATCCATGCCTTCTAAACTGGATTCCCGCCTTCGCGGGAATGACAGCCAAAAAATTACTCAAAAATCAGCTTTACCTTTTCCCAATCGCCAATTTCCCGGCCAGATATCCCATTGGAAGGTAAGCACCAACCAGATCGATCACCGTAAACCAAACGGGAGAGGGAAGCATGAAAACACTGGCAATGCCACCAAGCAGGTTAAAACCAGCAATAGCAAGTGCAAATTTCATTTTGTGGGATGCAGCCAATAAAGCCGCTACGAAAGCACCGGTAAACGTTCCGAGCGCATGAGCCAGAAAAGGGAAGAGAAAGTGTCTCGGCTCAAACAAATGCATCGAGGCTTTTAACCCTTCCGTTGTCGTCACATCGGCACCGTTTGGCGGTGGAATAACGGAACTGCTGATCATGATGAGTCCCATATTTACAATACCGCCAATGATAAGTCCGGCCAGCACGGCCAGTGTGTTTCTGATGATTGGATTCATTGCTGCTGACCTTTTTTATGTTATTCTCAGATTATAAAAGCGGGCCTTCGATTTTCGCTGAAAAGGTGTCGCACTTCGATACCCGTCGGTTGCCGGATCTACGACGTCCCGATCCCGTTTCCCGGGACGGGACACTCAGTGTGACATTAATTATTTATGCCGGGCGACCAGCCGGTCGCCCCTACTTACCACTTATAACTTATCACTTGTCACTATTCCTACATATTCCTGCGATACTGTCCGCCAACGCTGTAAAGCGCACCTGAGATTTGTCCCAGCGAACAGACTTTTACCGTTTCCATCAGTTCTTCGAATATATTTCCGCCTGAAACTGCAACCGATTTCAGTCTTGCTAACGCTTCTGCGGATTCTCCTGCATGACGGAGGTGAAAAGCTTCCAGATTCCGGATCTGATCCTGCTTTTCCTGATCTGTCGAACGGGACAGTTCCATTTTTTCGTACGAGGCAGGATTCTGATTCAGGAACGTGTTGACGCCGATCACCGGAAGCTCACCGTTATGTTTCAGCGTTTCGTAATACAGCGATTCTTCCTGGATTTTTCCCCGCTGATACATGGTTTCCATGGCACCCAGAACACCGCCACGATCCGATATGCGGCGAAATTCGAGAAGGACGGCTTCTTCCACCAGTTCCGTCAGTTCTTCGATGATAAACGCACCCTGAAGCGGATTCTCATTTTTTGTTAAACCCAGTTCCTTGTTGATGATGAGCTGAATGGCCATTGCCCGGCGGACTGATTCTTCGGTCGGCGTGGTGATGGCTTCATCATAGGCATTAGTATGAAGCGAATTGCAGTTGTCGTAAATGGCATACAAAGCCTGCAGCGTCGTCCGGATGTCGTTGAAATCAATTTCCATCGAGTGCAGCGACCGTCCGGAAGTCTGAATGTGATATTTCAGCTTCTGACTGCGGTCATTGGCGCCGTACCGGTTTTTCATGGCCGTCGCCCAGATCCGGCGGGCAACCCGTCCGATAACCGCATATTCCGCATCAATTCCGTTCGAAAAGAAAAACGACAGATTCGGTGCGAAATCGTCAATTTTCATGCCCCGGCTCAGGTAATATTCCACATAGGTGAATCCGTTCGCCAGAGTAAAAGCAAGCTGTGAAATTGGGTTTGCACCGGCTTCAGCGATGTGATAACCTGAAATCGAAACCGAGTAATAATTCCGGATGTGGTTCCGATTGAAAAAGAGCTGAATGTCACCCATCATTCTGAGTGCAAACTCCGTAGAAAAAATGCAGGTGTTCTGGGCCTGGTCTTCCTTCAGGATATCCGCCTGAACCGTTCCCCGAACCATCGACAGGGTTTCTTTGCGCAGTTTCCGGTAGGTGTCCTGATCGAGAACTTCAGAAGCTGAAACGCCCAGAAGTCCCAAACCAAGCCCTGTGTTTCCTTCGGGTAACGATCCGGTATAAACCAGTTGTGTGATGCCCAGCGTTTTGAATTTTTTACGGATGGATTCAACCGCAGCTTCCCACTGACCCGACTTGCGAAGTAACTGTTCTGCCTGCTGATCAATGGCGGCATTCATGAAAAACGCAAGAATAACGGGTGCAGGTCCGTTGATTGTCATGGAAACTGAGGTGGTTGGTGCACAAAGATCAAAACCGGAGTACAGTTTTTTTGCATCGTCAAGTGTGCAGATAGAGACGCCGGAATTCCCGATTTTCCCGAAAATGTCGGGACGGATGGCAGGATCTTCACCGTAAAGCGTCACCGAATCGAAAGCTGTTGAAAGCCGGGCTGCCGGTTGTCCTTTTGAAACGTAATGGAAGCGACGGTTTGTTCTTTCCGGCGTTCCTTCACCGGCAAACATCCGGGTCGGATCTTCACCTTTCCGCTTATATTCAAAAACGCCGGCAACAAACGGGAATTTCCCGGGTACGTTTTCAAGCAGCTGCCAGTACAAACTATCACCCCAATCGCGGAATTTCGGCAGAGCCACTTTCGGGATTTTCAGATGTGAGAGCGATTCAGTGTAATTTTCAACATCAATGACTTTGCCCCGCACTTCATAATGATGAACATCATCGAGGTACTCATGCCGGGTCTGATCCCAGGTTTGCAGCAGCATCCGGCTTTCAGACGTGAGATCGAGCAATGCTTCATTGTAACGCTGGCGAAGGAGTTCAATCGTTTTGCCCGTGTGGAATAACTCGTCTTTTCCGAAAAGTTCTGCCGGTTTGGGAACGGCTGACCCCAGTGATTTCAGAATCTGGTAACAGGAAAAAGCCAGAGAAGCCAGCTCCGCCTGGGCGGTTGCCTGTTTTTTGTAAGTTTGAACGGTATCAGCAATTTCGGCGAGATAACGGGTTTTTTCGGCAGGAATCACGACCTGTTTTCTTGGATCGCTGATTTCTGCAACGGTTTCAGGTTGCCAGTTGACGCCGGTTTTTTTATTGACGGCCTGAATGAGATTGAAGAAAAACCAGTTGGTTCCGGCATCATTGAACTGCGAAGCAATGGTTGGATAAACCGGCATGAGGTCAGTATTCTCATCAAACCGTTTATGATTCCGCTGATACGTTTTCCTGATGTCACGAAGGGCATCTTCTGCGCCCCGTTTTTCGAATTTGTTCAACACAACCAGATCGGCAAAATCGAGCATGTCAATTTTTTCAAGCTGAGTGGCAGCACCGTATTCGGGTGTCATCACATAAACTGAAACATCAACCAGATCGGTGATGGAAGAATCAGACTGACCAATTCCTGCCGTTTCGATGATGACAAGATCAAATCCCGCCAGTTTGCAAACATGAACGGCTTCTTTCAGCGCTTTTGATGTCGCCATATTCGCAGCCCGGGTTGCCAGGGAGCGCATGTAAATCCGGTCGCTGTAAATGGCGTTCATCCTGATCCGGTCACCCAGCAAAGCGCCACCGGTTTTTCTTTTTGAAGGATCGACGGAAAGAATTGCTGCAGATTTATCTGGAAACTGATCAAGAAACCGGCGGACAAGTTCATCAGTGAGAGAAGATTTTCCTGCTCCGCCTGTACCCGTTATCCCGATAACCGGAATTCCGGCAGGTGGATGATGAGAAAGAAGTCCGGAAGTGAGTTGGTTGTAAAGAGGTTGGGTGAGATCGGGAACTTCACCGGTGGCGTGATTTTCAAGCAAAGTAATCAGCCGGCCCAGATCACGGGGATTCCGGGATATCGTTTTAAATTCGGAAGGGGATTGAACGGCAAGCGTTGAAAAGTCACATTCGGTCATCATGAAATCAATCATGCCCTGAAGTCCCATGAGCCGACCATCTTCAGTTGAGAAAATCCGGCAGATGCCGTAGTCGTGCAGGTCCTGAATTTCCTGCGGGATAATCACACCGCCGCCGCCGCCGAAGATTTTGATGTGACCGCAGCCCTGTTCTTTCAGCAGATCGGCCATGTATTTAAAATATTCAACATGTCCGCCCTGATAAGACGAAATGGCAATGCCCTGAACATCTTCCTGAATGGCCGTGTCGACGATTTCCCTGACAGAGCGGTTATGCCCCAGATGGATGACCTCAGCCCCGGTTGACTGAAGAATCCGGCGCATAATATTGATGGAAGCATCATGTCCGTCGAAAAGGGAAGCGGCAGTTACAAAACGGATTTTATGAGTTGAAGAATGAGTCATGGTTTGGTATGAATTCTGGTCTTTTTTGAGTTTAAAATAGGGTTTTTCTCTGGTCAGGAGAATTATGCAGACAATTTACAAATAGGGAGGCGGTTCAAACAAATGAAATGCGGATTTAGGGAGTGAAAGGGAGACCGCGGAGGGAAAAGCTGTTAGCTATTGGCTGTTAGGTTTTAGGTAATTTCCATTAGTCCCCCTTTGAAGGGGGAAATCTGGCTTCAGCCAGATGGGGGATGTTGAATGTGAAATTCGGTATCTCCGCATTTTATCCCTGCACCAAACAAATTAAAGCATCTCCGTTAGAAACCAATTAGAATCTAAATCTGAAGATGTAATCAGTTTCAAAATTAAATATTCTTTTTCTTTATTTGCAATTTGCAAAAACAGGGGTTGATATGGCTTTTTGGGTTTGGGATAACGGATTGAATACAGGCATTCAGGAGATTGATTCGCAACATAAACGGATTGTTGATTATGTGAACCAGTTGGATGAGGCAATTGCAGTCAATAAAACGAACGAGCGGATTGGGGTGATTCTGGATGATCTGATCGATTATACCTATTCCCATTTCATCTTTGAGGAAACCCTGATGGAGCAGGCGGGCTATCCCATGATTGATCCGCATAAAAAATTGCATGAAGCATTCCGGAATCGGGTTCAGTCACTCAAAACCCGATTTGACCGTGGAGAAGATGTGGCCTTGATCGTCCGGTCAGAATTGAAAGTCTGGCTGACCAACCATATTAAAGGTGATGATGTTTTCTACGTCCCTTCTGTAAAGAAAAGTTTGAATCCATCCTTCATGAGCCGGACGCTGAAAAACATCTTTGGTTGAAATACCGGATTATTCGCTAAGACGCGGGAATAAGACCAAGAGCGCAAAGGATTTTTATTTTTAAAGGCTTGTCAGATGATAAGCCTTTTTTTTGAGACATTCTGAACTTAGTGTCATTCCCGCGTTAAAAATCAGTCAGCAGACTGAAAGGCGGGTTAACGAAGTTCTGCGAAGTTCATCCAGAATAAAATGCCTGGATGGATCCCGGATCAAGTCCGGGATGACATTTTTCGAAGTACCCACCGTGTTCATGATAAGCAGAATTCTTTAAATCTCCTGTCTTTCCTCTGTGTAACTCTGTGGTTAACCGTATTCATGTACTCAAAATCTGTTTTTTCCTGTTCAATTCCGTAAATTCCATCCATGAAAAAGAAAATCGGACTCGCACTTTGTGGCGGTGCAGCACGGGGAAGTGCTCACCTTGGCGTTATTCAGGCACTTGAAGATTTTAATCTGAAGCCGGATTATATCTCAGGAACCAGTATTGGAGCCGTTGTGGCTGCCCTTTATGCTTTTAATGTCCCGATTTCGGAAATCAGAAAATTTGCAGAATCGCTGAAATGGTTCAAATTTACCCGCTTTTCCCTTTCCAGAACAGGATTCATGTCGAATGCAGATGTTGGCCGGATTATTGAATCGATCATCGGTTCCAAAAACATTGAAGACGCCAAAATAAAACTGGCAATTGTTGCCAGTGATATTGCAACCGGTGAAACGGTGATCTTAAAAAAGGGGAAAGTTTCTGATGCCATTATGGCATCGACTTGTATTCCCGGCGTTTTTTCTCCGGTCATTCTCGATGGGCGGATGCTGGTTGATGGGCTGATAACAGAAAATATCCCCGTTTCTCCGCTCAAACCGATGGGTGCAGATTATATCATTGCCGTCAGTTTTAATCCGAAATCAAAATTCCGGAAACCGGAAGGTTACATCGACGTGCTCTTAAATGCCTTTGAAATTGCCGCCTGGCAACGGACGGAATATTTTCTTCAGGAGGCGGATGCAGTTGTTGAACTGAATCTTGAAGAGTTCAGCCGGACTGATTTCCGGAAAAAAGTAGATGCACTTTTCAATGAAGGTTACCGCCAGACCGTCCTCCAAATCAATTCTATAAAATCCTCCCTCAATGAGTGAAACCCAATTTTCTGTGAAAAGATATCTGACCGGAGTCGCCTGCGAACGGAAACTCTGGTTCAGATACCATACTGAACGTGAACCTGAAGACCGTAAACCCAGCTGGAAGTTCAACTATCAAAAAGCTGATGTGTATCATTTTGCCCGTCAGTTATTCCCGGGCGGAATCAGAATCAGTGATGACTGGAATCTGGCAGTAGACCAAACACGTGATGCGATTTCAAAAAAGTCACCGGCGTTATTTGAGGCCACTTTTACCTCAGAAAAATACCGGATTCGTTGTGATATCCTCGAAAAAAATGAAACTGGCTGGACGGTTTACAAGGTGAAGGCAGCAACCCGGTTTTATGACCGGTATGCAGAAGAACTTACGATTCAGGTCTATGTTGCCAGGGAAAATGGGGTGAACATTTCCCGTGTGGTGTTGTTGACCATCAATCCGGATGCAACCGTGAATGATCCCGAAACACTGTTTACGCATCACGATCTCACGAATAAGGTCATGGGCAGATTGGATTTTGTTAAAGGACGGATGGATTTATTCTGGGCAATTCCTGATCAGCAAACCCCGCCTTCCGTCAGGAAAAGTTACCTGTGTCTCGATTGTTACGCCATGAAACATTGCTGGGAACCGGTTCCTGAGTTGCCTGTGTTTTTTCTTCCCGGATTGGGTGCACTCCAGATTGATGTGCTGAATGAGCATCAGAGCTTTGACATGAAAAAGCTTCCGGCTGATCTGCATCTGAATCCACGTCAGAAAGAAATTTTGGCTGCAACACTTGAGAATAAAGAAATTCTGGATCAGGGAAAGTTAAATTCCTGGTTGGATCAGCTGATCTATCCTCTTTATTTTATTGACTTTGAGGCTGATTGCCCGCCCTATCCAAAATATACCGGAACGAAGCCGTTTGATCTGATTCCTTACCAGTTCAGTCTGCATATTTTACATGAAGACGGCCGTTTGGAAGAGAAAATGTTTCTTCATACTGAAGACTCAGATTCCCGGATTCCATTTGTTGAAGCTTTGCTTGAATTTGTAGGTCCGGTTGGGACGATTATCGTTTACAATAAACTTTTTGAGCAGAAAGTTATTCAGGATCAGATGAACTGGTTTCCTGATTTTGCAGAACAATTAAAGCCCTTTGCTGAGCGGATGTGGGATTTGCATGCGGTGGTTTCGGAATGTTATTACCATCCGGGATTTCATGGCCGGACGTCTCTGAAACAGATTCTTCCGGTTTTAGTACCTGAATTAACGTACCACGATCTTCAGGTTCAATCGGGACTTGAAACTCAGCTCATGTGGAATGCCATGATCAGGATGGGGCCTTCTGCAGAACGGGATAAAATGAAAACGGATCTTGAAGCTTACTGCCGGATGGATACACTTGGGATGGTGAAGGTTTTGGAGAAATTGAGGGGGAAGGTGATAAGTGGAAAGTTATAAGTTATAAGTGGTAAGTGAATTATATAGTGTCACCCTGAGTGAATTTGAATAAAATTCAAATTTATATCGAAGGGTTTGCTGTTGGGTTTTAAATTCCCCTCTCCGTCAGTGGACGGATTTTCAACTTTTTAAGGAGAGGAAAATCCGGTCACTTAGTGTGTCATCCTGAGTAATTTTTTGTGAAGCAAAAAATTGTATCGAAGGACGAAGTGCCCGGATTTTGATGGTTTTACAATTATTAGAATTTCAACCCGGCTTAACTGGCTCTTCTTTGCACCTGGAGAAAAATACATCCCCCCGGCTTCGCCGTTCCCCCTTCGAAGGGGGACTTTTTAATTAAATTCTTACCACTTATAACTTGTAACTTACCACTGATTCCTATTTTTTCCCAAAACTCTGTCTTGCTGCCATTGCTGCACCGATAATGCCGGCTTCATTTCTGAAATGAGCGGCGACAAACGGAGTTCTGAGTTTCAGTTCCGGAAAGAACTTCTCCTGCTTTTTACTCACCCCGCCACCGATGATAATCAGATCAGGCCAGGTTAAATCTTCCATGGTTATCAGGTAGGTATTTAATCGTTTGGCCCAGGCATTCCAGTTTAAATCTTTTGCTTTTCTTACGGCATCTGAAGCATATTTTTCGCCTGCAAGTCCGTTATGAAGAAAGATATGTCCCATTTCAAGGTTCGGAACCATATTTCCGTTTACAAATAAAACAGTACCAATTCCGGTTCCGATCGTGACCAGAAGGACCGTTCCTTTATGATCTTTTCCGCTTCCGAAGGTCATTTCAGCCAAACCGGCGGCATCTGCGTCATTTAGTACGGTTACCTGAGCCCCTGTCATTTTTGAAAACAAGTCACGGGCATTGGTCGAAATCCAGGATTTATGAATATTGGAAGCTGTTTTTGCAATTCCGTTATGAATGACGGAAGGGAATCCGACGCCAATAGGGCCGTGGTAATCGAAAGATTTGGCAAGCTGGTGAATTCCGTCTGCAACCGCTTGTGGGGTTGATGGGTCTGGTGTTGGAATCCGGTGCCGGTCGGTAATCAGTTCGCCAGTTGTGGTATTTACAATTGCGCCTTTTATGCCGGATCCACCGACGTCAACACCAAGAATATTCATTTTTGTGGTTCCCATCACATTAAAAATTGAAGGTAGGAAAGGTGCCGGGTAAATTCAACTTGAAAATGGAAGAGATTAAAAGTTATTTCCTGAAAAAAAGGGTTTAATTTTTCCGCAAAAAATGATTAACTTCAATCTATTCCGTTCTAAATCAGTATTCTCTGGAGACAATTATGAAAGTAAAAGAAACAATTAAAGGCGAAGTAGCCATCCTAACCGTTTCGGGTAATATGATGGGCGGACTTGAAACCGCACAACTGCATGATTCTGTGAAAGCTCTTGCAGAAAAGAAAATTGTGAAAATTGTTGTTGATCTCAGTGATGTGAAGTGGATGAATTCTTCAGGAATTGGAACCTTGATGGCTTGTTTTTCGACATTGAGTACACATAACGGGAAAATCCGTCTTGCAGGCGTATCCGAAAAAATTGAAAGTCTTCTTGTGGTCACCAAACTGATGAACCTTTTTGAAACTGCACCAACAGTTGATAAGGCAGTAGAAGGTTTCTGATCTTTTCTACAGGTTGTTTCTGGTTTCGAAACAACCTGTGTTTTTTTCTGCTAAGGATGAGTGGTGGTATTGCAGATAATCATACTTATTGTCACACCCATTGTACTAACCATTCAGATTTGAACCCCATTTAATCAAAATATTTACTATGTCAGAAGCTGAACTCTTAAAGTGTATTGTTGAATATTTTGAAAAGAATATTTTTAAAAACCACATTAATTCAACATTAAAGAGTCATTCCAATCTGAAAAGTTATAATATTAATCCCATCGTTGTGAAGTATTTATCAAAGATACTTGATGATAAATATACCCCGGAAGGAGTAGCAAAGGCTCTTTATTACCCAAGAGTGCTGGGAACCTCAATAAATACTTCATTTGGTACCCAAATCCAAAAAATGTTTGTTGAACTTAAAATAGCAGAAGGTTCTCTCATTAAGGGAATGGATATTGAGTTTACTGATCGGTTTGATGGCAGAAAAAAATGGTGCCAATTGAAGGCGGGACCCAATACAATTAATTCAGAAGATGTTAAGCCACTGATTAAAAAGTTTACAGATACTATAAATCTTGCAAGAACGAATAGTGCAATGAAGGGAATCAGTAATTCGGATTTTATTGTTGGGGTGCTCTACGGAGAAACTTCAGAATTAAGTATGCACTACCGGGAAATTGATAAAATTCATCCGGTCTATGCAGGAAGTGAATTCTGGTTTAGGATTACAGGATATCCGGATTTTTATAACCACCTGGTAACCGATCTGCATGCCTGTATAAATTCACTTGAAACCAATGGTTTTTTTGAAATTGGGTTTAATAACCTTGTAAAAGAAATAAAAGCTTCATTACTATTCAATTTTGATTGAAGTGGTATACGCATTTAGAAATTTTATAATGGAATATCCTATCTCCTTGCCCAGATTTACTGGCACAGCATTCCCGATCTGTTTGTATTGCTGTGCAGTGGAACCCGAGAAAACCCAATCGTCAGGAAAAGTTTGAATTCTTGCATATTCGCGAACAGTAAACGGTCGTGTTTCATCAGGATGGCATCTTTCAGTTTGCTTTTGTGCCGGGCTACAAGTTAAAGTTAAACAGGGTTCATCCCAACCAATTCGTCTTCCCATTCCTGTTTTTCCACCTCCCAAATAAAAACTTTGTCCCATAAATTCCTTTTGGATATGAATTGGCAAATCCCGCCAGTAGCCCTTTGGGGGCACTAAATCTAAGATTTCTTTTTTCCTTTTTGGATAGGTCACACCAGATGAAGGTGGAACATCAGTATTAAATAATTCTCCCTTTTTCAGGGCATCCGAAAGCGTATAAATTCTCTTATAGGGTTTAGGGTATTCAAAGTTAAGATTTATATCTTTTCTTATTCCAACCAAAATAATTCTTTCCCTTTTTTGCGGAACTTTAAAGTTTACCGCTTTAAGGATCTGAATGGGTTCAACTTTATAACCAATTTCATCAAGAATTGAAATCATACCTTGTAACGTTCTACCATTATCATGACTTAATAACCCCCGAACGTTTTCTCCAATACAAATCAAAGGATTTACTTCCTTTACAACCCTTGCAAACTCATAAAATAAAGTTCCTCTAGCATCGTTTAATCCAAGTTTTTTTCCTGCATAACTAAACGCCTGACAAGGAAATCCACCAGTAACGACATCAATCGTATCTAAATAGGTTGAAAAATCAAAGGATTTAATGTCCCCTTCAAGAACCTCCCATTTTGGACGGTTTGCTCTTAAGGTTTTACATGCCCATTTATCAATTTCATTAAGGGCAACACATTTCAATCCTGATTTTTCTAATCCAACCGCTAATCCCCCTGCTCCTGCAAAAAGTTCTAAGACTGAGTAATCTTTTAACGGTTCAACAAAGTTAATATCGGGTTCATTTGGTACAGGTTCAATAAAATTGAAAAAAAGGTTTTCAACATCCTCTTTTTTATAAACTCTATAATTACTAACTGGTTCACGAACTGCACTAAAAGTTCCTTCTCTATCCCATCTTCTAAGTGTTTCCTTGCTTTTACCAATGAGTTTAGATGTTTCATCAAGTGTTAAATACTCTTTTGTAACCATATTATCCAACCTTATACAATGGTTACTAAAATAGATAGTCTACAACGGAAAAAGCAAATTAAATCAACAAAAAGACTGATTATTTATTCAGTATTATGGTGGGTTACCCTAATATCTGGTTTAGGCTTTCTGTCGACTCTATTCCATAGTTAATATTCCCAAATTTGAATTTCGTCACTAGTATTAGGATTCATATTGAATTCAATTTGTTTAAACCGATTTCCAATCCCTCTCTCCGGTTAATTTTCCCGATGTGATTACCTTTCGTAATTTCCAAAGAGCAAAAAACTGATCATTTGGTTGAAAATGATATTTTGCGCTTTGGCACGTAATTTGGCATTGTAAGGGTATTTAAAACCAAATAAACACAGGTTGGTCAGATTTCATTTACCTGCAACCTAATAAATTAATCGAAAGTCCGGAATGAAAATTCTATTTATTGATGATGACCAGATGTCACATGTGCTGGTTGGGAAAATGATTCAATCGATTGGAATGCCACTGGTTCATGCATTCAATGTTCAGGAAGGTATTGATAAGCTGAAATCAGAAGATATCAGTCTGATTATTACTGACATCCACATGAATGGCATTGATGGACTCTCTTTTTTAACGATGCTTAAAAAAGACAAAAAACTGAATACCATTCCCGTCGTTGTCGTAACCAGTGATGCAAATGAAGAAAAAGCAAAAATTGCCTTTCACCAGGGTGCAGTTGGGTTTTTGAAAAAACCCTTTGCAGAACGGGAATTACTCCATTTGGTTCAAACTTTTGCCATACTTGATTCATCCCGCTTCAGCGAATCAGACCCGGATGAATTTCTTGCCCGCAAAAAACATAAATTAACAACTCTCCTGGCAAAAGATTCACTTGCGCTCAATCATGAAACTGCCATTGAAAACTATATGGGCGGATTGAATGAAATTTTTGATTTCTCATCAATTGGTTTTTTTATGCAGACCAATCAGTTCAATTATGTTTTGGTAAAAGAAAAAGGGGATATTCCGTTTTTAAATGATTTAAAACTGGTTAACCGTGAAAACTCTTCAAATCTTCACCGTCTGATTACCATGAAAAAAGAGGTTTTCAGCAATGATCTGCTCAGAAATCCGAATCCACAGATCAAACAATGGGCAAATCAGTATTCCTTGGTGAGTGAAGTATTGCTTCCCTTTTTCAAATATGAAAAAAGCAGTTACCTCGTTGGTTCCGGTCTTGGAGCCAAATTAAATGAGATGAACGGATTTTTCTGGGGATTCAGAAACACGACGCTTTCCTCGCTTGAGTGTGAGACTCTGATCAGATTGTCCAATCAGGCAAATCCGATTTTATTCGGACTTCTAAACCTGCCAAAAATGAGTTCGGTGTTATAGGGACTGCAAAAACCTGACTGATACCTCAGGAATTAAAACTCCATTAGAAGAAAGTCCCCTTCTCCCGGATGAACGGGACTTTCGCTATCTTTCCTCAGACCAAATGAAACCCAGGAAACTGACCTTTTCCTGACACGGACAAACCAAACTGAGGATACTATGACACGCCGTAAAGTACTGATTATGGGAGCCGCAGGCCGTGACTTCCATAATTTCAACACGATCTTCCGCAACAATCCCGATTATGAAGTTGTAGCATTTACTGCAACGCAAATCCCAAATATTGACGACAGAAAATACCCGAAAGAACTGGCCGGATATCTCTATCCTGCGGGAATTCCGATTTTCCCTGAATCGCAACTGGAAGACCTGATTTCAAAATATCACCCTGATGAAGTTGTTTTCTCATACAGCGATGTGAATTACAGTTATGTGATGTCACGGGCATCAAGAGTGAATGCTGCCGGTGTTGATTTTAAACTGATCGGCGGCCATCCGACCATGATCAAAAGTACAAAACCAGTCGTTTCGGTTTGTGCCGTCAGAACCGGTTGCGGAAAAAGTCAGACCACACGAAAAGTGAGTCAGATTCTTCAGGAAATGGGTAAAAAAGTGGTGGCCATCCGTCACCCGATGCCATACGGCGACTTGAACAAGCAAAAAGTACAACGTTTTGCCCAGCTTTCTGACCTCGATAAACATGAATGCACGATTGAAGAACGGGAAGAATACGAACCTCATATCACATCAGGAACGATTATTTATTCGGGTGTTGATTATGAAGCCATCGTTCGTGAAGCTGAAAAAGAAGCTGATATCATTTTGTGGGATGGAGGAAATAATGACCTGCCGTTTTACAAACCTGATCTGCACATTGTCGTGACTGATCCGCACCGGACGGGAAATGAACTTGCTTACTATCCGGGCGAAACCAATCTACGGCTGGCTGATGTCGTGATTATCAATAAGATTGATTCTGCAGATTATAAAAATATTGAACAGCTTCGCCTGAATATCAGATCGGTAAATGCAAATGCAGTGATAATTGATGCTGCATCCCCGGTTTCTATTGAAGATGCAGAAGTTATTCGCGGTAAAAGGGTTTTGGTGGTTGAAGACGGTCCGACTCTCACTCACGGTGAAATGAAATATGGTGCCGGTGTAATTGCTGCTATGAAATTCGGAGCATCAGAAATTATTGATCCGAGACCATATACCGTCGGTGAAATTTCTGAAACCTTTAAAAAATATCCGAATATCGGAACCGTTCTTCCTGCGATGGGCTATGGCGATCTGCAGATAAAGGACCTGGAAACCACGATCAATGCCACCGATTGTGATGCCGTCATTATCGGAACACCGATTGATCTCCGCAGGATTCTAAAGATCAAAAAACCTTCAGTACGGGTGACCTACGATCTTGCTGAAATCGGTAAACCTGATCTCGCAGATGTTCTGTCAAGATTCATGTACCGGGTGGATCATCCGGAAATGAAGAAAAAGGAAATGGCGGGGAAGAGGGAATAGTTACTAGTGGTAAGTTATAAGTGGTAAGTGAAAAAATGCAGGACACTGAGTCCCGAGAGTCGGGAAAGTGCCCTGTTTTTAACTATAAATCAAAAGTAAACGTTACCGGTTTAGTAAATGGTTCCCCTCCTTTTTCAAAGTGGGGGTGGCGAAGCCGGGGTGGTTTGGCTTTTTGTTCAAATTTAAAAGAAAACCACCCCAATCCGGGCACTTCGACTCCGCTCAGTGACCGAATTCCCCCTCCTTTTTCAAAGGAGGGGAGTTTAAAAATAATAAGTTGTTGTAATATAAGTATTTAGAATTATTTTTTCTCTCCTTCAATACTTCTTGGACCATTGCCGGTCATGTTCATCCGTCCAGTATAAAATCAGTTTTGTGCTTCCCTGACTTTGCCCTGAACCTCTGGATGTCATCAGGACCGTAACATTCATGCTTTCTCCAGGTTCAAGTGTCCCGACAGAAGCACCACCCTGTGCAATAATCATTGAGCCCGATTTCATTTCAGCATCAATAGAAATGTTATAAGCCGTGTAAGCGTTACTGGTATTGGTAACAGTAACAGATTGTCTGTATACTGAATACTCTTTGACAACCCCGGATTGGGAAGAAATTTCAACTTCGGGATGTTGAATCCAGGAGTCACAGGAGGAAAACACAAGGCTTGAAAAGGTGAAAAGAATAACTCGGATTGCGGGTTTCATAAACGTCCTTTCATGTTGGGGAAAGCAGACTTTACGCCATTCAGGAAGGTGGGTTGCGGAAGGTAATTTTTTATGAACTGTGGAACTTTGGGGAATTATTAAATTGGAGAATATGATCCCCAAAAACAACCGAATTCTGGGAATGTAATCCCCAAACTCATAAAAACCAGACAAATTAGTAGGGTTAAGGGGGATTTCTTTTTAGTCGGGACGATGATTTCCTAATTCGAAAAAGACAAGAATGTCATTTGGATAAGTCTCTGATTTACGTTAATTTACTTCAATGAATTGCTGTTCAGGCTAACTGAACGACCGGGAAATTAACTCATTCAAGAACGGAGCTTTAAGATATGGATGGATTTACCTTTTCCCCCGAACTGATCTGGGCTATTCTGGGAATTGTGCTGCTAGCCCTTGAGCTGGTGACCTTCACTTTTATTTTATCCTTTTTTGGCATCGGTGCAATTCTCACTGCATTGACCACCTGGACCGGATTGACACCGGAAATCAGCAGTCAGCTAGGCGTGTTTTCGGTAACTTCACTTTTAGCTGTCTTTTTATTCAGAAAAACAGCGAAAAAAATGTTCGCCGGAACCAATGACCGGGTTCCTGAATATGTGGGTGAAAAGGTCACCGTGCTGAAAGAAATTCCGGTTGATGGTGAAGGTGTGATTGCTTACCGGGGTTCTGAATGGATTGCTTTTTCTGATCACACAGAATCCATTTCAGAAGGAAGTAAAGTTGAAATATTTGCAATTGAAGGCATCAGAGTTAAAGTGAAACCTGTTTTATAAGTAAAAGGATTACCGATTATGTCGACTTTTTTTCTCATTTTCACCGGATTGGTCGTACTGATCATTATCTCCGGCGTTCGTGTAGTACCGCAGCAAAGTGCTTTTATCATTGAACGGCTTGGGAAGTTTTATGTAACTCTTCAGGCTGGCGTGAGCTACATTGTTCCCTTCATTGACCGGGTTGCTTACCGGCATACGCTTAAAGAGCAAACCATTGATATTCCCGAACAAATCTGTATCACCCGTGACAACGTTCAGGTTGGTGTTGACGGGGTAATTTTTATTCAGGTTTTTGATCCGCAGATGTCTTCGTATGGCATCAGTAATTATTTGTTTTCGATCATTCAGCTGGCCCAGACAACCATGAGAAGTGAAATCGGAAAAATTGATCTTGATAAAACTTTTGAGGAAAGAACCGTCATCAATTCGGCCATTGTGGGTTCAATCAACGATGCTTCCCGGACGTGGGGCGTTAAAATTCTGAGATACGAAATCAAGAATATCATTCCGCCCGAAACCGTTTTGCGTGCCATGGAAAAACAGATGCAGGCTGAACGGGAAAAACGGGCGATTATTCTTCAGTCGGAAGGTGAAAAACAATCGGCGATCAACGTGGCAGAAGGACAAAAACAAAAAGTTGTTCTTGAATCTGAAGCTGTTAGTCAGAAACAAATCAATGAAGCAACCGGTCAGGCCGAAGCCATCAGAGCCATCGCCAATGCGACTGCAGACGGAATCAAAGCGGTTGCAAAAGCAGTTGAATCAGAAGGCGGAATGGAAGCTGTTCAGCTTCGTGTTGCAGAAAAACTCGTTGAACAATACGGAAAACTTGCCAAAGAAAGCACGACCTTGATTCTGCCGGCAAATTTCGGTGATATTTCTTCGCTGATTGCCACTGCAATGAGTGTGGTGAAAAAGACGAAGTAACCAAATTTAAATGGGGCTGGTAAATTAAAAATCAGCCTCATTTTTTACCCAAAAGCAAAACCTCTATTTTCCCTTCATAAAGGCCATGGCATACCACTTTTGTCTACCCTAATTGAGCAATAGGAACTGTAAACCAAAAAGTTGTTCCTTCCCCCTCATGGCTTGAAAAACCTATTTCTCCTCCATTTTTTTCTGCAAATTCCTTACATAAAATAAGACCAAGCCCTGTTCCTTTTTCGCCAATGGTTCCATTCTGAGTAATGGTTTGATCTAATCTGAAAATTTTATACTGATTTTCAAGAGTGATGCCAACACCATTGTCAGTGACTTTAATCCTCACCCATTCTTTGCTGATCAATTCTGATTGAATTTTTACAGTACCGCCTTTACCAGTAAATTTAATTGCATTATTGATCAGATTCCTTAGAATTCCTGAAAGTAAATCACTATCAGACCAAAGAACTAAATCGGAATCTGTTTCATTGATCAGAGCAATCATTTTTTCTTCTGCAACTGGATGATATAGATCGAAAACAGTTTCAGTTTCTGTCTTTAACCTGATCGGTTTTGGTGAATAAGAAAGTGCACCTGTTTGTGCACGACTCCATTGAAGCAAATTTTCTAGCAATTTGTGCAGATCAGAGATTGCAAGGTAAATTCGTTTTATATGCTTTTTGCGGGTTCCATCATCTAAATGATCAAACTGATTAAAAAGAAGATCTGAAAAACCAAGTGCAGGTGTCAGTGGATTTCTGATATCATGGGCAATAATTGAAAAAAACTTGTCTTTTGTTGCATTCAATTCCTGAAGTTTCAAATTGGTTTTATTTAAAAGGGTATTTTGGGCAACAGATTGCAAATGAGCTTTTTGTTTAAAACGATAAGCAAGGAAAACCGTAACTATCAGGATAAAGAGAATGAGTCCGATCAGCGTAATTAAAACGTTCAGATTTTCACTTTTTTCGAGTAATTGCTTTTGAATTGCATTTTCCTGTTTGAGTAATTCCTTTTCCCGCTGGGACATTTTGAGGTCAAATTGTTTTTCAATTAAACTGGTTTGCTTTTTAATTTCAGCAGAACTGATACTGTCGCTTAATACCCGGTTTTCAGCAAGTGAAAGATATGCGCTAAGGAAATTCCCAAAAGCAGAATCAATTCTGGCTTTTACCACCAGGGCATCGGTTTTTATAACAGGGAATTTGTACAGACGACTATAGCGAAGACTTTTTGAAATATAAAAATCGGCATTCTGAAAATCTTTCATTGAAACAAACAGCGAAGCCATATCCAGATATAATTTGGTAACTGCATCTTTTGCCAGATGTTTTCCGGTGAAGGATTCAGCCTTTCTGTAATAAACCAAGGCTTGAGCATATTGTTTCAAGCCAGAATAGTCTGCTGCAAGATTCAGGAGATCAATTGCAATGCCAATGGTATCTTTTAATTCAGTCGATTTTTTTAATTTTGTCTGATGAATTTCAAGTGCTTTTTCATACTCACCCAACTGACTGAAACACAAACCGATATTCCCGAATGCATAATTGGAAACAATGGCGTCACCAATTTTATCACTGATTGTTTTCGACCGTTCATAATAGGAAATAGCATTTTTATAATCCTTCTGAAACCAGAAAAGATTCCCGATTCTCAGTAACGTTCTGGCCATGTTAGCTTCGGCCTTTAAGCTATCAAAAATCTCATAGGCCCGGATGAAGTTTTCAAGAGCAACCGAATAATCGCCCCATCGGCTGTGAATGCTGGCAATACTGGAAAAAAACTGGGCGGCTTTAAGATGACTTTTATTTTTCTGGGCAAGTTCAAGTCCGGTCGTCAGGAAAATCATTGCATGGACGTTGCTTGAATCTGCAAATTTTTGTCCGAGTGACAGATATGAATTGATGAGGATGCTGTCTGGTTTGTTTAGAAGAGAATCAGGTAAACGGGATGGGGTCGAAATCGTCTGGCTAATTAGAGAAATCGTCCCGAAACAAAGCAGGATGGTGGTTAAAAACCAGCTTTTAAAAACCGGGATAGAACGAAAAGATGGGCACAAGTTGGATCACCCTGTTTTAGTTTCCAAAAAGATACATAATTTGAAAAAAGAAAACACAACCAACGTTTTTTTTGAGGATGTAGGTCACTCCAGCTTTTTACTGAATCTCATAATTGCGCCCCATAAAATCAGCACTGAAAATCCGAAGAGGATCAAGGCTTCCTGCCACATCAGCTCCAGTCCGATTCCTTTCAGGAAAATGCCACGAACCATGACCAGCATATATTTCAACGGGATAATCACTGAAATCCATTGAATAATCACCGGCATATTTTCAACCGGGAAAATGAAACCGGAAAAGAAAATCATCGGCGGCATGATCATGAAAATGGCGGTTAAAGCGGCTTGTTGCTGGGTGTTTGAAACCGTTGAAATGAAAAGACCGAGTCCGAGCGTGGTGATCAGATAAATGTAAATCAGAAAAATAAGAGCAAAGACATTTCCTCTGAGCGGAACTTCCATTAGAACTGAATTGACGCCAAGAAGCAAAATAACTACGATCGTGGCGGTAATTGAAAAGGGAAGCAGTTTTCCGCCGATAATCTGCCAGGGTTTAATGGGTGTCACGATCAGTTGTTCCAGCGTTCCCAGTTCTTTTTCTTTTACAATTGACATGGATGTGGTGATCATTGTCGAAATCAGTAAAACCAGACACAGGATGCCGGGCACCATGAAATTCATGGTTTTCAGATCGGGGTTGTACCAGATTCGGGTTTCCGCAGAAACAGAGGCGATTTTGGGTTTCACCGGCATCCCGTTCATGATTTCGGTGATGATCTGCTGATTGTAAGTATTCAGAATTCCCATCGAATAGGCAGTTGCAATACTGGCTGTATTGCCGTCAGCACCATCAATTAAAAGCTGAACCGGAGCAGAAATCCGCTGCTGGATTTTCGCTGAGAATTCCGCAGGAAAAACGACGACAACCCGGGCTTTGCCGGCATCGAGCCAGTAATCAGCTTCACGGGCATCTTTCCCGACTTCGGTCACTGTGAAATATCCCGACTGACTGAATTTATCCCGGATTTCACGGGTAATTGAAGAGTTATCAGGATCGACAAAAGCCACTTTGATATTATTGACATCAATATTGGCGGCATAGGAAAAAAGGGTCACCATGATAACTGGGGCAACCAGAGAAATCGCCAGCAGGCGTTTGTCTTCCTTCAGCTGAAGGAACTCTTTCCGGATCATAGCTAGCAGGGTTTGCATAAGATTTTTGTTTTATAGTTAGACTTAGATGTTCGGCCTGTTTGAAAAATTTAATAGCCAATGCCCCTTTGGGAACCTACTTTTGACTGCACCCAAGCTTAACGCACGGGTTAAAACAAAAGTAGGCAACCCTTCGACAGGCTCAGGGGCCTACCGCCCGCAATATCTACTTTATGACTTTTGGCTGGTAGTCGTTGGTTGCTGAGCCTGTCGAAGCATGGCCAATGCGTCGATCGGATGACGGCGGTCAGAAATGTATTTAAATCCAAATCACATTTTCTATCAATTAAAGTCTATCCGGTTTCATTCTCATCTGATTAACTGATTCAGTTTTGTTCTTGTAATTCCCAGAACGATGGCGACAAAGACGATGAGTCCGACCAGATCTGGCCACCAGGCCTCTGGACCGGCGCCTTTGATGATAATAAATCTTAAGGCTTCCAGAAAATACCGTCCCGGGATGACGAGTGAAATGGCTTGCAAAAACGGATGCATCGATTCAATGGGGAAAATAAAACCGGAAAGCAAAATCGTGGGCAGAACCGAGACAAACGCTGCAATCATGAATGCAACCGATTGATTGGGTGCAATCGTTGAAATGAGAAGTCCGAGCCCGAGCGCACCAATCAGGAATAGAAGCACAATCAGGAATAAATACAGGTGACTGCCGGCTACCGTTGCACCAAAAAGGAACCAGGCGGCGGTCAGAATTCCGTAAGCAGCAATCAGGGAAATAATGAGATAGGGAATGGTTTTTCCCAGAATCAGTTCAGCCGGTTTGATTGGGGAAATCATGAGCTGTTCAAGTGTACGGCGTTCTTTTTCCCTGACGATGGAAACCGCAGTTGAAATAACGGCAAGCAGCATCATGATGTAAACAATCAGCCCTGGAACCAGATACCGTGAACTTCTCAGTTCCGGATTGTACCAGATTCTGGGACGGATATCCATCGGCAAATATTGATTTTGTCCGTTCCGGGCAAGAAAATCCATCCTGAACTTTTGATTGAACTGACTTGTAATCAGTGAAAAATAACTCTGAACCTGTGTGGCTTCGTTGGCGTTGCTTCCATCAACCAGAATCTGAACCCGGCTTTCCGTACCGGCAAGAATGCTTCGGCTGAAATCGGGCGGGATGACCAGAATTGCAACCACAATGCGTTTATCCAACAAATAGTCAGCATCACCATACCGGTCAACCGTCATTCCGTAAGCAAAAAATTCAGTTTCGGTAAACTTGCTGATGAATTCACGGGAATCAGCCGTTCTGCTCTGATCAAGAATGCCAAGACGTACTTCTTTGACGTCGTAGGTAAGGGCGTAGCCAAACATCAGCAGCATAAAAATGGGCAGGAAAATGTAGATTCCCAGACTCCGGCGGTCCCGGCCAATCTGACGGAACTCCTTCAGGGCAACGACTTTCATCCGCCCAAAATTCAATGATTTCATTTGATTTGTTCTGCTCTTTGTTTTAAAGCAAGGTTCATGGCTGCAAATCCTTCCCGGGTAGGTCCCATCAGATTTTTCATCAGCGGAGTAACCAGAATTCCCGAAAAATATTCATAGTGACGGAATAACGTGGTATGCTCATCTTTTTCAATGAGTTTGAAATGATGTTCACCGTCGAAAAGTCCGTGAAACAAAACTTTCCCGAGCCAGGCAAAATGTTTCCCGGTTTCCAGTTCAATGACCGTCGGGCGGAAAGTCATTGTCCGCTGACCTAATGGCTGTAGTTTTACCTTCAGTTTGGCCCCTTTTTCTTTTTTACCGGAAATGGAAAGGATAAACGGATTCCATTCCGGGTACTTTTCAAAATCCATCAAAATGGACCAGACAACGCCTGCCGGAGCCAGAATCTGAATATCTTCACGAATTTCTTTCATTAAGCTTTTCCTTTTGAGATCTGATCGATCAGGTGGATAAAAACATCTTCAAGGCTGGGAACGACCGGTTCAGCCGATTTCAAAACCAGGTGGCGGCTTTCAAGAAACGTCCGGAATGAAGTTTCAACATCCGGTGACCAGCTGATGCCCGGCTTCAGAATGGCATGAACCAGATTTCCGAAAATGGAAGATTCTGCCACATCGGGGTGATCCGGAATGATGCTCACAGCTTCCATCGGGTTTGAAACATCCAGCTCAATACTGGTTTCTTTAAACGTATTTTCCCTTAGGGCTGTCGGACTCCCCAACGCAATGAGTTTTGCATTGTAAATCATTCCCACATTCTGGCAATATTCGGCTTCATCGAGAAAGTGGGTGGTCACAAAAACCGTGGTTCCAGAAGCAGAAAGTTGATCAATAACCGACCAGAAATTCCGTCTGGAAACCGGATCAACGCCACCGGTAGGTTCATCCAGAAAAATAATTTCAGGCTGGTGAAGCATGGCACAACCCAGAGCAAGCCGTTGCTTGATTCCGCCCGGAAGGGTTTGGGTCAGCCGGTTTTTCCAGTCTTCGAGATTCAGGTCTGCAATCAGTGATTCTTTTCTTTCTTTCAGGTCTGATGCACTCACTTTGTACAGAGTTCCCCAGAAATCAATGTTCTGACTCACGGTAATGTCGTTGTACAAACTGAACCGTTGACTCATGTAGCCGATTTTCGTTTTCACCTGCTCAGGGTTTTGGTTGATGTCGAACCCGGCAACTTCAGCCGTTCCTGACGTGGGTGACATAAGTCCGCACAGCATCCGGATAGTGGTGGATTTTCCTGATCCGTTCGGACCTAAAAACCCAAAGATTTCTCCTTTTTTGACGGAAAAGGATACATCATCCACCGCCGTAAAAGCACCGAATTTTTTCGTCAGATTTTTGATGTCAATGGAAAATCCGTTGGTCACGGCAGCACTCCCCGGGCTTTTTTCAGTTTCCATTGGTTGGTGATCAGGTCGAGGCGATTTTGAATCTGCTGAACCCGGGCAGAAAGTTCCTGAGTCTGGGCATCAAGCAGATCGGTAGCTGAAATGAGTCCGTTCCGGTATTGATTCTCAGTCAGGGATAAATTTTTTGATGTTTGTTCAACCTGAAGCTGAGAAACTGAAGTCATTGCTTTAGCTTTATCCAGACTGGCAAGAACCGATTGTTCTTCGAGAGAAACAACCTTTTCGATTTGGGATTTGGCCAGTTTTGCCTGCTGAAGCTGCAGCTCAGACATTTCAGAATTCCGCCAGCGGGTTCCCCAGGTCCAGAGATCAATACTCATTACCAGATTCACATCCCATGTGGATTTAAATTTTGCTTCCTGCGGAAAAATGCGGGAATTCGGATTGGCGTAATCCCAGTTTGCCTGCAGAAAAAGGGAAGGGTACCAGTCTGCCCGGCTAACGTTGGTCATGCTTTCTGCGGCAAGAACCCGGAAACCTGCTGCCTGAAGTTCCGGCCGTTCACCTGAACTTGGCAATGCCGGTTCAGGTTCAGGGGAAATGAGTTGGGTGGATTCTGAAACTTGTTTTCCGGTTAACTGTGACAGATTCAAAGCGGTGATTTTGACGTTGTGTTCAGCCTGAATCCGGTTCGCCTGGGTTTCGGTCAGTTTGACTTTCACCTTCAACAGATCTGATTCGGTGATCAGTCCGTTTTTGAGCAAAGCTTCGGAATCTTTCTGCCGTTCGGTCAACGCTTTTTCGGTGGATTTCAGCAGGGATAAAATCTCTCTTGCTGCAAGGGTATTCAGGTAAGTTGTAACGACAAGAACAGTCAGCTCGGCCCGTTTTGCTTTCAGATCAGATTGGGATGCCAGAGAAAGTTGTTCTGCTGATTCCTGAATTCCTGTGAGTTTGAATCCGGTAAAAAGAGGTTGTGTTGCAGTGAGTTTTAGCGCATAAGCTTCTGTAATTGAAGGGCTTATTACTCTGTTACCCAAAAGCGGAATAGGAATTGAAAACGGATCAACTTCAGATAACTTCGAAACCCGGGCGGTCGCCTTCAGGGTTGGCAGCCGGTTATCAAAAGCATTTTCAGCCGTTAGCTGTGCAGATTGTGATTTTACAGATTCAATGCCGATGGATTCGTAAGAACCCAAAGCCTTCTGAATGGCATCCTCAAGTGTCAGTTTGTTTTGACCCAAAACTGTCAAGGGAATGACAGTTAAAAAGAGAAAAACGGTAGTTTTCATTTTAGTAATCCTGAACGATAAATAAAGTATATTTTTGATTTTTATTCCCCTCCTTTTCAAGGAGGGGTGCCGTAGGCGGGGTGGTTTGCTATCAAAAAAAACACAAACCGTTACACTTTTTTCCATTTTCCAGACCCACCCCCTTACCCCCTCCGTCGGAGGGGGATTTAAACCAATACCCAATAGCTAACAGCTAACAGCTAACAGCTTCCGCCTACCCCTGACCAATTCTCTGAATAAAGACCGTTTCCATTGACGGTTCAGTGACCCGCCACGATGTGATTTCATTTTTGCCTGAAATGGAACTGATAAAAACGTCCGGATTGGTTTGAGCCGGATTTAACAGAATATGAACCCGTTCACCCACCAGATGCATATCAATTTCACTGAATGTTGATTTCATGACTTTCAGCAATTTTCTCGGATCGGCGGCCACGATTTCCAGAACCTTAAATCCCAGCTCATTTTTAAGATCTTCAGGAGTTGCAATAGCAATGAGTTTTCCCTTGTGGATCAGGGCAATCCGGTGGCAACGTTCGGCTTCATCCATATAGGGTGTTGCAACGATTATGGTCAGTCCGGTTTTAAGCAGATCGAACAGGATTTTCCAGAAATCACGGCGTGAAAGCGGATCAACTCCGGTCGTGGGTTCATCGAGAAAAAGAATTTCCGGTTTATGGATGAGCGTGCAGGCCAGAGCCAGTTTCTGTTTCATCCCGCCTGAGAGTTTACCGGCGAGGCGGTCACCGAAAGGCGTCATCCGGGTAAATTCAAGCAGTTCGATCCGCCGTTCATTGAAGTTTTCAACCCCGTGAATACGTGCAAAAAACTCAATATTCTCTTTGACGGTCAGATCTTCATAAAGAGAAAATTGCTGACTTAAATAGCCGGCCCGGGTTTTCACCAGATTCCGGTTTTTCCGGCGGTCTTCACCGAAGAGCTGAATATCTCCCTGATCAGGCTCTATGATGCCAAGTATTGATCTGATTAAAGTTGATTTTCCTGCCCCATCCGGACCAATAATCCCGAAAAGTTCACCTTTTTTAACGGACAAGGAAATTCCGTTCAGCGCCTGAATTCCGGCGAAGGAATGGTGAAGGTCGGATGTTGAGAGCAAGGTGTTAGGCATAAGGTTTAAGGTTTTTAGCTATTAGCTGTTGGCTGTTAGGTAATTCGAATTGCAAAATTTCATACGGTAAATGGTTTCTGTTTCTTCTCTTAAAGCTTAGTCCTTCGATACAATTTTTCACTAAGTGAAAAATTAATCAGGATGACATGTTCAGTGATCGTATTTATCTAACAGCCAACCCTTCGACTCCGCTCAGGGACCGTAGCTAACAGCATTTTAATTGTTTTTGGCATTGGACAAATGGGAAATAAACGAGTTTAGCATTCGTTTTACTTCGTTAATATTTTTATCAGCATCCAGATATATTTCTTCTGTAATAAAGGTCAGATCTTTTGCTAAAAATAGCTGGTAGTCCAGTTCATTAGCGGAACCCAGGGCGATGTAAAGAAATTGAATAAATTCCTTATCCGTTTTTCTTGCACTGCCTTCAACAATATTTGAGGCAACTGAAACAGCCGCCCGTCGCATCTGGGAAGTGAGACCAAATTGTTCTTGTTTTGGGAATTTTGACGTCAAATGGTAAACATCAAGTGTAACAGAATGTGCTTTTTCCCAAACTTTCAACTCTTTATAATTCCGCATAAATTTTTGGTATTTAATTGTTTTTTGAATTTCCTGAAAACCAGCAATTCTTATCATTTGAAGTTTGAATTACCCTGAAACAACCATATCTAAATACGGACACTTCGACTCCGCTCAGTGACCGTATTTACCTAATAGCCAACAGCTAAAAGCTAATAGCTAAAAGCTTCATCTCCCCACCAAAGCATCTGCAGGCATTCCCGGTTTTAAGACGCCATCCGGATTTTGGATATGAACCCTGACTTCATAAACCAGTTTCACCCGGTCATCTTTTGATTGTACATTTTTTGGCGTGAATTCAGCAACAGGTGAAATATAGGCTACTTTGCCGGTAAAGGAAGAATCAGGAAAGGAATCAACTTTGATCGAAACGTCATCACCGGTTTTTACAAATCCGAGATCGGTTTCTTTGACATAGATTTTCAGTTTCAGCACCGAGAGATCCGTTATTTTTGCAATCTGTGCACCCGGATTTACCAATTCCCCCTGATCAACCGAAATAGTTGTGACCGTTCCGGTTCCTGCAGCACGGATTGAACAATCCCGGATTTTTTTCTGAATCTGATCAACCTGTGCCTGAGCCTGTTCAAACCTGCCTTTTGCCAGAGAAAGTTCTTCGGGGCGGCTGCCGTTCTCAAGTTTTTTCAGTAATTCCTGACTTTGGTTTAACTGAGCCTGGGTCACCGAAAGTCGGGTTTTGGCATCATCGGCTTGTTTCTGGCTGGCAGAATTGGTTTTCATCAAATCAGCAAAACGGTCGGCATCCTTTTTTGCACTTTCAAAACTCGCCTGAGCGGAGGAAACGGCTTCATGTGCTGCTTTAATATCCTCAGAACGGGCACCTTTCAAAGCCAGATCATATTGGGCTTTTGCCTGATTGGCCACTGCCTGAACCTGGCGAAGCTGAATGAAATAATCAGCCGTATCAACCTGAATCAGAAGTTCACCGGGTTTTACCACCGATCCTTCTTCTTTAAGAATGGACGTGATCAGTCCGGAAACCTGCGAACTCACAATTATTTCGGTTCCTTCAATGGTTCCTGAGGTTTCAATTTTCCCGTTGTCTGAACAGGCTGACAAAACAAAAAATGTGGCAATGGTAAAAAGCTGCGCTTTCATTTTCTTTCCTTTTACTTCTTTAAAATTCCATGGAAAACAACATTGTAAATCGTTTCCAGTGCCGTTTTAGGCGTGTGGGGAGAGTTCATCAGATAATCGGGAACAATGATGCCGTTAATGACCGCCATAAACATATCAATGGCGAGCTGAATATCAAGATCATCACGAATCAGCCCTTCCTGCTGACCTTCACGAAGCACGATGACCAGGTTTTTTTTAATATTTGTCGTTCTGAATTCAACGATCCGCTGAAATAAATCAGGTCGAGACCGCTGCAAATCATCAAGCGTTTGTTTTGAAACCCTGAAAATGTAATGCGAAATGGTTTCAAACAGTTTTTCAAGTTTCTGAACGGCATTCAGGGAAGAATCGGCCACAATGGCTTCAACCTTTTCCCTGATGGAGTCCATCAGGTGCTGAACAACTGCTTCAACCAGAATATCCTTGGTTTCAAAATATTTGTAGAGGGTTTTCTTGCTGATTCCCATATCGGCCGAAATTTCGTCGGTCGTAACCCGGTTGAATCCGGAAGCAAGAAATTTGAATAGCGTCTTTTCTAAAATGGTCTGTTTCATCAGGAAACTATTCTCGTGTATTTAGTTTCCTGTAAAGTTAAACGGAAACTATTTCAGTGTCAAGAGTTTCCGTCAGAAATTTTTATTTGGAATATAAAAGTAAAAAATCTAATAAATAGTTAAGGAAAAAACGGAACAACAAGAAAGATATTAAAAATATATTTAGTATTTTGGGTAAGATAAAAATTGATCAATGTAACAGGACGAGTATTGTGCGAATTCTTTATTTTTTAATGGTTGTTCTCCTTTCTGGCTGTTCCGACAAAAAAGAGTATTCTTCGCAAAAAGACCTTCCCGGTGAGTGGAAAGCATTCCGGGCTGAAGTGACTTCTGTTTCAGCGAATGAAACACTTTCCTTTTCAATGGATCAGTTTGGAAAAGGTAGTTTGGTTTTGGGTGCTGATAGTTCCTGTGTTTTTTCCATGTCGTTAAGTAGGGACCTGATTATTGAAAAGGATGTTTTGGGGAATTCTTATCGCAAAACAATCCTCCATAGTGGGTTTTCAACCTACCAGAGGGGTTATTATTCTGCAACTGACTCTATTCTTTTAGTCCTGGATTATAATAAAAAAAATACTCAGTTTTTAAAATACGGTTTTCAGGAGCAGACCCTCCTGACTCATCATGCTGATAAAAAGAATCTTCAGTGGAAAATTTTTTGGGAAAAATAGGATCAATAAAAAGGAAAGGATAGATATGAAACATGTAATGGGAATTCTTATTTCGGTTGTGCTGGTTGCCGGGTGTGATAATGAAGATAATGTCAACAGTGACGAAAAAGCCAACATGACTTTCAAAGGCTCCGATTTTATGTCAGTCTCTGCCGGCAAATCGATGTCATTTATAGCATCAGGAACCTCAACAAATTATGATTCACTCGGAATTGTCACAAGCTCTTTCACCGCTTCCAATGAAGAACTGAAGATGACTATTGGAACAGGAGAAATTATTCAATCTGTTCTGGCCTATCCTCTGAATCAAGTAAAAGAAAATTCTTTAGAGACAATTGCCTATTTGGCAATAAACAACGCTTCTGTGTTGGGATATGACGGCTCATCAGAAGGTCAGCCAGTCATATTGCTTCCTTCTGAATTTAAAATTGGGAAAGAGTGGATTGCAAATCCACAGCGTTCAAGTGACGAACAGGTTAAACTAAAATTGGTGGATTATCTGTCATCCTACACCGCAAAATCAGGAACAAAATTTTCAGATGTTTTGAAAATCGAACTGACCCATACAGGTAAATCAGAGTATACTTATTTTTACTCATGGAGTTTAAATAATTTCTATTCAGACACCACAACGTTTACCCAAAAGGTTTCTGGCTTTATCTATTACGCAAAAAATGGCGGTCTGGTTGAAGCGGTACTAACCAATCTGGATGTTCAATCACGTAATGTGAATATTTACAGAAACGGCAATTACTACGAAAGGGACGTAGACTATAACCATAGCGTTGGAAGTGGTTCACTCAGTTTAAAATATTAAATCATTAAAAACAGGGAAGCAAGTCTTTCTTTGTTTTTGGTTGGGGAATAACATTATTATTCCCCTTTTTTTATTTACCAAAACCAGCTTTGAGGCTTTTCCATTGAAAAGGCTTTGGTTTATCTGGTAAAACTCCTAATTTCACAGACTTGCAAAAAAGGACTCCCCATGAAATTTCTTCTTCCTCTCCTGCTTATCCTTCTTTCGGCGTGCGGATCAACCAAAGAGAAAAACACTGACAAAGAACCTAAAGCCGTACTCAAAGCTGAAACAGAACTTGCAATGCCAATAAATCTTCCTGACCCGGGACCTGACCAGTGCAGAATTACCGGAACCATCGTTTCAGTGCTTCCGGTTTCATCCGAAAAAAACAAAGGACTTTGCGCAAACCACGCCTGCAAAGCAGTTGTAAAGATTTTAAAAGTGATTGCAAAAGGTAATTCCTTCAAGCAACCCATAACCGAAACTTCTGAACTAACGGTTCATTTTGAATTTACACTTGAGCCAACCGCCGGTTTAGTTCCAGAACTTGAACAAGCATTGCCTGGTTTAAAAGTTGGGGATTCCTTTGAAACCATTCTTTCAGCACCAGGTCAAAAAATGGGAATGGAATCCACCCCGGTCATTTACAAAGCTTTTACTTATAACCGTCTTTAAGGAATCAGTCAATGAAAACCTGGACCAGCGTTTTATTTGTCTTTATACTCAGTTCTGCAATCTGGATTGGTCAGATCAACCGTGAAACACCGGTGAGTGAAAAACTCCGTGCAAAAACTGAAAAATCAAAAATTAAAAAAGAAGTCAAATCTGAAATCAGATCTTTAGACAACCCAAACGGCAGATCCGATTGGGAAAGAAAACGGTTGATTGATCCTTTAACAAAAGAGATTCCGACCGGAATCAGAGACCGGGAAATTGAATTTGCAAAATTGTTGCCGGCCTATGACCTGATTTCAGTTGAAAAGGCTGTCTTAGGCAAAACCTCAGCAGATATCTGGAGTCACCGGGGACCTGCAAATGTGGGTGGGCGAACCCGTGCGTTGGAAATTGACAAAAACAATGTATCCATTATTATTGCTGGCGGAGTCAGCGGCGGAATGTGGAAGTCATCAGATGCCGGAAATACCTGGAAAAAGACGACGAAACCAGAAGCCTTTCACCCGGTTTCCAGTCTGATTCAGGATCCAAGATCAGGTAAAACAGCGACGTGGTACTATGGAACAGGAGAGCTTTCAGGGAATTCTACAAGCAAAGAAGGTGCCTATTATAACGGTGACGGAATTTTTAAATCAACAGATAATGGCGAAACGTGGACCCAGATTTCAGCCACAAAATCAACAAGTGTAACCAAATTCGATTCTTTCCTCGATTTTTCCTGGACGTTGGCAATTGATCCGTCAAATAACTCGGGAACTGAAATTTATGCTGCAACTTATGGCGGAATCTACAGATCAGCCGACGGTTTTTCAACTTTTTCGATGACACTAAAAAGCAATACTGCAGGTAATAACGCTTATTATACTGATGTTGCTTCAACTTCTGCAGGTGTAATTTATGCAACCATGAGTTCAGATGGCGACAACTATGGAATTTTCAGGTCGACAGATGGACTTTCATGGACGGATATTACGCCTTCAACCTTTCCGTCAACCTTTAACCGTGTTGTCATTGGGATTGCCCCATCCAATGAAAAAGTGGTTTACTTTCTTGCTGAAACGCCGGGGACTGGCTTAAATGACCATAGTTTTTGGAAATATACTTATGTGTCTGGTGATGGTTCCGGATCTGGCGGAACGTGGTCAAACCGGTCAGGAAATTTACCTGCTTACGGTGATCCGGTTGGTAATTTCAATTCTCAGGGATCCTACGATCTTGTCATTAAGGTCAAACCCGATAATGAAAATGTTGTTTTTATCGGCGGAACCAATCTTTACCGGTCAACCGATGGATTTGCCACTAAAACCAAGACAAACTGGGTTGGCGGCTATGCAATTGATAACGATATTTCCCAATATGATAACCACCATCCCGATCAGCATAGTCTGGCTTTTAATCCGTCTAATTCGGCTGAACTTTATTCCGGACATGATGGCGGGATAAGTAAAACCACAAATGCTTTGGCACCCCAAATTGTTTGGTCATCTAAAAACAATGGTTATCTCACAACCCAATTTTATACCCTTGCAATCAATGCGGTTGTTGCCAATGATCCGATCTTATTTGGTGGGATGCAGGATAACGGCACCTGGCGTACGGTCACGACTTCAGGTTTAACTGCCTGGACAAACTTATTTTCTGGCGATGGTGCCTATTGTGCGATCTCAAACAGCAATTCAAATCTTTATGTTTCTGCCCAACAAGGGATTATATACCGGCTTACTTCAGGGAGTTATACCAGTATTAAACCTTCAACGGCAACAGAAACCTATGAATTTATCAACCCGTTTGTTCTGGATCCGACTGATTCCAAAATCATGTATTTATTCAACGGAACAACATTGTGGCGGACGGTGAATGCAGAAGCAGCTTCAGTCAGCTGGACAAAATTAACCTCAACCACTTCGTCAGGTTTTACCTTATCTGCCATTGCGGTTTGTAAAACACCGGCCAACCGGGTTTATTATGCATCACATAACGGAACATCTAACAAACTCATGAAACTTGAGGGTGCAAATTCGGGCAATCCTGCACCGGTTTCAATCACCGGAAGCAATTTCCCTTCAGGTGGCTATATCAGTTCAATTGCTGTTAATCCGGATGATGGAAATGAACTTGTGGTGACTTTTTCGAATTATGGGATCTTCAGTGTGTTTCATTCAGCAAACGGCGGAACGTCCTGGACGAATATTTCAGGAAATCTGGAACAGAAGTCCGATGGAACTGGTGACGGACCTTCCGTCCGTTCAGCAGCGATTTTGCCGGTAAGCAACGGAAAATTATTTTTTGCCGGAACAAGTACTGGACTCTATGCTGCTGCAACCTTAAATGGCATGTCAACGGTTTGGGTTCAGCAAGGAAAATCCACCATCGGGAATGTGGTGGTTGAGGCATTGAGATCAAGACAGGCCGACGGACTGGTTGTTGCCGGTACTCACGGAAACGGAGTTTATTCAGCAAAATACACATCTACAACTGTTAAAGTTCTCGATGAATTTAAACCCAATGCTGTTGTTCTCTATGATAACTTTCCAAACCCGTTCAACCCTGAAACGGTTGTCAGATACTATTTGCCATCCGCCCAGCAAGTTAAACTTGAAGTTTATGATATGAATGGCAGATTGGTAACTGTTGCAGATACAGGTGTAAAACCTGAAGGTGTGAATGAAGTCAGGATTTCTGGCAGGAACTTGGCATCAGGAACGTATCTCTACCGGCTAACCACCCAATCAGGAAAAGTTCTGTCAAAGAAAATGATAGTGCTGAAATAATGGTAAATGGTAAATGGTTAATGATCATTTACCATTTACCATTAACCATTAAATGCTAAATCCTGTCAATGGAATCTGAATGATAATGGTCGTTCCGCTGCCAACTGAGCTTTTGGCTTCAATCGTGCCGCCGTGTTTTTTCAGGATACTGAAGCAAACTGCAAGTCCAAGTCCCTGACCTGAACCAACCGGTTTGGTGGTAAAAAAAGGTTCAAAAATTCTCGGCAGCAGATCTGCCGGAATTCCGTCGCCGGTATCAGAAACAGTGACTTTTGCCATATTTCCTGATTTTTCTGTGTGGATAGTCAGGGTTCCGCCATCGGGCATGGCATCCAGGGCATTGTTGAAAACGGCAAGATAAACCTGATTCAGTTCGCCGTGGTTGGCGTCGATAAGTGGCAAATGGTGGTCATAAGCTCTGATCACATCCACGTTGATGCTGATTTTCGGATTCAACAGCTCAAGTGCTGAATTCAACCCGTCGTGGATATCTGCCTTTTTGATGACATTTTCATCCAGCCGGGTGAACTTTCTTAAATCCCGCACAATGGCTGCCGTTCTCAATGCACCCGAATCAATCGCTGAAATCAGGTCGTTTATTTCTGGCAGCAGGGTTTCGATATCGGCCTGTTTCTCCACTGTTTTTAAACGTTGTGCAAGCTCAGTGTGAGTTCCAATCAATTGCCGCATTTCCCTGATAAACCAGGTGACTTCTTCCATATCCTTTTTCAATGTGACTGAACTGGACGAAATAAAATTAAGCGGATTGTTCATTTCATGTGCAAGCCCGGCAGTCATTTGTCCTACCGACGCCATTTTCTCTGACTGAACCAATTGCAGCTGGGCTTTCTGAAGCTGATCCAGCGTTTCTATGAGCTGATCATTTTTTGCTGCCAGTTCTTCCGATTTCAGGCGAACTTCCGCCGTCCGGTTTAAAACAAGTTGCTCCAGAATCTGTTTTTGTTTCCGTTCATTTCTCAGCCGGAGAAAAAACACGAGCAATACAACTGAGATAAGGATTAAAACGCCTGTGATTCTGAACCAGGTGGTCATCCAGAAAGGAGGGGTGATCGAAATCGTTAGAATTTTCGGCTGAGTCGTCCAGACGCCATCGTGATTGGTGGCTCTGATCATGAGTGTGTAAGTTCCGGGATCGAGATTGGTGAACGAAACAAACCGCTGACGTTGCAGACGAACCCAACCGTTCGACACGCCTTCCATGGAAAATTCAAACTGATTATTTTCCGGTTGGGTAAAGTCAAGTGCAGCAAATTCAATGGTCAGAAAATTACGGCTCCAGGGAAGGCTGAAGGAATCCCGTTCATCCGGATCCCGTTTTCCCGTTGCAGGTTTATCCAGAACTTTGATGGCGGTAATGACAACAGCCGGTTCAAACCGGTTTTCACGGATCGAATCCGGAAAAAAGGCATTTAACCCCG
>JAFLBE010000045.1 GCA_017303995.1 Bacteroidota bacterium
CAGGCAGCGAAGGCAAAGGCCAGAGGGTACGGTAAAAATTTCATAACCATGATTTATTTAATTGGCGCAAAACTCAATTTCTTTAATATTAATCCTTATGTTACCCACTCATTTTCATAAAGAACCCCCAAAGTTTTTGTTGTTCTTGATATTACCGTAACTGATTCAATCCTATACGAGCAGTACAGAATAAATATTGAACCGGTTATTCAGAAATATGGCGGGAAGTATTTAGTCCGTTCCGGTGGAATGGCTTTTGAGAATGACCCTGATCAGAAAATTATTCAAGGTGAGGGAAATTGGAATCCAAACCGATTAATCATTTTAGAATGGGATTCAATTGAGGAACTTCAAAAATTTACCTCATCTGTAGAATACAAAAATGTTGCCCAACTAAGAGCAAAATCTGCAACTACAAAATCAATTATTGTGAAGGAATATTTGAAACATTAGATTTCCTGAGCCAAAACCGAATTGATGCTATTACTGTTCAATAATTCAAGTAAAAAGTAAAATGAAAAAAATTAATAGTCCTAACTTAATCAGACCTGTTTTTATTGCACTTTTAACCCCTTTATTCGTAATGACTCTTTTGTCATGTTCAAAGGATGAAGATCCTCTGGAAGCGCCTCCTGCTGTTTCATCAACTTTTGTTTCGGCTGCAGCTGTTATTGATTCTATGGGGACGGGTTTCAATCTGGGAAATACTTTTGACTATAACATCCAAAGCACCAATCCAACATCAATTTACCCCATTATCGACCTGTATTTTAATGCCGGCATGAAACATATCAGAATACCCGTTACCTGGATGGACGGGTTTGGTGGCAATACGCTTGCAGATGCAAATGGAAATATAAACTTTTCCCATTCCAGGTTTAACCAGTTGAAATCGGTTATTGATTATGCGATCAAAAAGAAAATGTTTGTTGTTTTAAATACACATCATGAACATTGGCTCAATACTAACTATGACGGTTCTGCACCCTTTAATACTGCATTCACAAATCTTTGGACCGGTATAGCAACACACTTTAAAGATTATTCTCACCTGCTCATTTTTGAAGTTTTAAACGAACCGCAGGGAGTCTTTGGTGATTGGAACGGAGGAGCAAGTCCATCCAGCAAAACAGCATTGGAATTAACCCGGCAAATAAATAATGTTGGTTATGATGCAATCAGGAAAACAGGTGGACTGAATAGCAACCGTGTTATCATGGTTTCTACAAATGGAATGGGAAATCATAGTCAGTTAGACGAAGTGTATCCGTCTGTAGCCAGCCTGCCGGGTGGCGGATCAGATAAGTTTCTGGCCTTTCAGGTTCATACCTATGACCCATGGGCTTTTTGCGGTGAAACTGGGCGCAATACTTCCTGGCCTGGCAGTATTTCCATAGCGAACTCGTTAAAAACAGCCTCTAATTATGCGAAGTCATTAAAGGTGCCAGTTAATTATGGTGAATTTGGCGTTGGCCGTAATGCAAATGCTTCAGAACGTAACACCGATATTGTTAGGGAATATTACAGAACCATGCGTTTGACTTGTCTGAACGAAAAAATGTCACCAACAGTTTGGGACGACAGAGGATGGTTTGGACTCGTCAACCAAAATGGATCGGCCTTTATTTACAACATCGTACCCACGATGATGGCAAGATAAAATAATTGTTTCTGGCTATGGAATCCTTTTACAGACGACCACAAGCAAACATCAAAATCAAATCCAATCATAAAACTTGATCAGGGTGACTGCCTGTTGTTTAATTGATTGGCAAGGTAAATAAACAGAAATTGCCGGCTAAAACCTGCCTGACGTGGACCAAACTCTTTACCTGGCGAAAGAAACATAACATTTTGCTTGACGAAGCAGGTAATCCGGTTGGGGAAAAATGAAGTTTTTATGTTGAAATTTAACAACCTGAGAATTTGAAAAATAGTACCCATTTTCGAATTTGCTAGCCTGGGTTGGAAAATGGAGAAGAAAAAAACTGGTGCCTATTTTCATAATCAAAAAGGAGGTTAAAATTATGTCCACCATTTCTTTATCAATTAAATCAGCAAAATTCACAAGCCTTTTTTTTCCACTAATGCTTGCCGGAATCAATATTCTTTCCTCACCAAATATCCTTAAAGCCCAACCAAATGAAACAGCAATGCCCACAACTTTTAGTATTTCAACCAATTTACTGGGGGTTGTTACACTAAATCCAACACTTGATGCCGAATACTCAATATACAAATCACTTACAATCGGTGGAGCCGTCTGGTGGGAAGTCAGAGAAGTAAAAGATCGCTGGGCGGAATTTAAATTGACCTACTATCCGTTAAGTGAAAATATGAATAAGCTAGGGGTATCGTTTACCGGGGGTTTCCATACTGCCTGGAAAAAAAAGGATGCTAAACCGGAAATCATTGACAAGGAAACATCAGCAACTGTTGGCGTCCTCGCTTCCTATTCCTGGCGATTCCTTAAAGAAAATCAGCTTAGCCTAACTCCGATTGCCGGAATTAAAAAGACATTTTCAGAAGACTATGATCGATCACCTTTGATGTCAATTTATCCGGAATTGAAAATCAATATCGGTTATGTATTTTAATATCACCAAAAGAAAAGCCGGTTATGGCAATTTTAAAAAGAGAATCAATTTGAGAACGATACTTTTACTCTACTTTTTTGCAATGTCCCCACTGATAACCATTTCACAACCTGTCGATTTGGGGACTTGGAACCTGTTAAACGTCAAATACAACCATTCTGCTGAATTAAGTCTGTTTGGTGAGGGTCAACTACGTTCGCTGAGCTTTTTTGATCAATTTCATTATTATGAAATAAAAGGTGGATTTAACTATCTTATCCATAAATCAGTTCTTCTGACTTTAGGAGCAGGAAGTTATCAAACCTACAGAGAAGGCGGAAACCTTCAGACGCCAAAAAACAATAATGAATTCAGACTTTGGCCGCAGATTTTACTTTTGCAGCAAATCAATAATTTTAAAATTGACCAACGTTACCGGTCGGAGATGAGATGGACCAGCAAAGGCTATCGAAATCGTTTTCGTTACCGGGCTGGGGTTTCTCTTCCGTTTGGCAATGAAAACAACGGTTACAAACCTTTTCAGGTAAGTCTCAGTAATGAATTGTTCTTTACAGACAATGAACCTTATTTTGAACGTAACAGAATTCAATTGGCGCTGAATTATAAACTCTCGAAGAGCTCAACAATTCAACTTGGGTACTTGCATCAATTTGACTATAAAATTAATGATGAAACAGGACGGGATTTTCTTGTTGTCGGTTACTATTTTGAATTATTTAGAAATTCTGAATCAAAATCAGAAAGTGAAAACCAGCTTTTGGAAAATTGATTGTGTCATTTGGCTGAATATTTAATCGTTAACACCACCAACCGATGCAGAAATCGACATTTAAAATATCAAAAATGGATTGTCCATCCGAAGAGCAACTGATTCGGATGAAACTTGCTGACCAGGAATCGATCAGCTCGATGGTATTTGATATTCCCAACCGGCAACTGACCGTTTTTCACACTGGCTATTACAACCCGATTTTTCAGCAACTTGACGCTTTAAAATTTGATACATCGCTACTTGACAGCGTTCCCGTAGAAAATTACACAAAAGAAACCTACAAACACGATAGCGAAAGAAAATTACTCCGTCAGGTTTTGGCCATCAATATTTTCTTTTTCGGACTGGAACTGACAACAGGGTTTATCTCAAACTCCATGGGACTTGTTGCTGACAGTTTGGATATGCTTGCCGACAGCTTCGTTTACGGACTTGCACTTTTTGCAGTCGGTGGCACCCTGATACTAAAAAAGAACATCGCAAAATCTGCTGGTTACCTGCAGATGATTCTTGCCGTTTTGGGCATCATTGAAGTGATCAGGCGGTTTATAGGAATAGAAACGGTTCCGGACTACCAAACCATGATTCTTATTTCAATTCTTGCCCTGATTGGCAACGGACTTTGCCTGTATTTACTTCAAAAAAGTAAAAGTAATGACGCTCACATGCGGGCAAGCATGATTTTCACATCGAATGATGTCATTGTAAACTTGGGCGTCATTGTTGCAGGCAGTCTTGTCTACCTGACGAACTCAAACTATCCGGATCTGATTGTTGGGTTAATTGTGTTTTTTATTGTTGGAAAAGGGGTCGTGACTATTTTTAACCTGTCAAAATGATGACAGTGGCAATGCCTTTTATGTCAAACAAAAGAGCAACACAAACGCAGAAAGACAACTTATGCACGTTTTGAGCAACAACCCTTCGACCTTTCAACAACATCTGATGAAAATTCTACCCGAATCCAGAGCAGAGGAATTTGTACGAATCGGGAAAGTAAAAACCATCCTGACATCAGACTATTTTGTAAAAGCCGGTGAAGTGCCTTACAAAGTCGCTTTTATCAGCTCTGGACTTTTCCGGTATGTTTATGTAAATGACCGTGGTGATGAGTTTACAAAAGGCATTATCAGTGAACATCATTTCCTGAGTTCCTATTCAGCCATGATTCAGCAAAAACCATCCTTCTTTTCCATTGAGGCTCTCGAAGATTCTGAAATTCTGGAAGTTAATTGGTCGTCTATTCAGCAGTTAATGGAGAAAGATGTTTTCTGGGTCAGGTTTTTACTGTCCTTTGTGGAAATGGGTTTTATGATCAAAGAGAAACGGGAACGGGATCTGCTTTTGCTGGATGCCGAAACCCGGTATGAAAATTTTCTGGGGGAATTTCCCGGAATGGATCAACGGGTCAAACAGGTAATTGTAGCCTCCTATCTCGGGATAAAACCAGAAACCTTAAGCAGAATCCGAAAAAAAATCAGTTCTTGATCTAAGTCAATTTTTCGCAAAAATTCTTCCGGTAATTTTGAACCATCAATTTAACCGGAGAATAAAATGAATCTTAAAAACCAATCCATTCTCATCACCGGAGGCAGCTCTGGTATCGGTCTGGAACTGGCAAAGAACCTGGCCGGCAAAGGGAATAAAGTCATCATTTGCGGACGGTCTGCAGAAAGGCTGCAGGCTGCAGTTCAATCAGAACCCAGACTTCTTCCTTTTGTTTGTGATGTCGCCGAACCCGAAGAAATAAAAAAGCTGGTTCAATGGATCAGTGAAAATCACCCGGATCTGAATGTTCTGATCAATAATGCAGCCATTGTCAGCAAGACTGATTTTTTCAATGACGACAGGGCTCTTGAACAGGCAAACCTGGAATACCAGACTAATCTTCTGGCACCAATCAGATTAATCAAACTTCTCTACCCCATCCTGATTAAAAATGAATCACCGGCTATCATCAACGTTACCACCGGTCTTGTTTATGCACCGAGGGTCATCTATCCCTTTTACAACTCTTCAAAATCTGCACTTCATTCTTTCACCCAAACGTTAAGACTTTCACTTGCCGGAAAAAATATTCAGGTTTTTGAGGTTCTGTTTCCTGCCGTTGATACACCCTGGCATCAGGGAAATCCCCCAAAAATCGCCATACCGGTCAGTCAGGCGGTCAGGGAAATGCTTGCCGGACTTAAAAAGGACAAACCGGAAATCCGGGTTGGAAGTGCTAAAATCCTGTATCTGATTTCCCGGCTTGCACCCGGATTTGCCCTCAAAAAAGTAAATCAGATTCAATAATTTACACCGAACCTGACTTAACTCAAGGAAGCATTCCATGAAAATCAGACTCATTTTAATGGTCACAGGTTGTTTGTCTTTTTCTGTGACTTTCGCACAACCGATCAGCAGGAAAGAAATCACGCCGTTTACTTTTTTAGGTGAAAATCTTAAAAAAAGCTATCAGGGTTTTCCCCTGATGCTTCATCTTGGATCTGCCGGATTTACCTGGCTGAGTGTGGAAGAAAACTGGGATGGCCGGATGCTGGAAAAGACTTCCAAAATGGATAAGCCGGTCTATTCCGCAATCGGCACAACCGGAATTTATACGGGATATCTGGCACCGCTTCTGGTTCCCGGATTGATGTACGGATTTGGTGATGAAAATGATGACCTGCAAATTGCTTCAATGGCCGTTGTACAGTCGGTTGGAATTGCCTTTTCCTATAGTTCAGTTCTGAAATCCGTCACCGGACGAACACCGCCGGATCCGGATCATCCGGATAAAAACAAACTCAGCAGAGAGTTTCATTTTTCCTTTTTCGGAGGGGATATGCATTACGGCTGGCCATCCGGACATCTGATGACGAACATGGCCATGGTATCAACCCTGACCTCCTATTATGACAATGAAAACTGGCTGAAAGGAATCGGGTACGGATACGTCAGTCTGCTGGCGGTAACGGTTTTAATTGATGAAAGAGGTTCGGCTCACTGGTTTTCAGAAATTGTGGCCGGAACGGCAATGGGTTATGCCATTGGGTCAACTGTGGGCCGGCAATTCAGAGAAGGAAGTCCGGTCTCAGGTGAAGTTTCTTCCCTGCAATTCTTCCCAATGTTCAGTTCTGATGGGGCCGGGTTGCTGATGAGTATTTCATTTTAGGTTCATTTTTACACACTATTTTTTTTACACCTTCAACCAAAGGAATTCTACCATGGAAAAAACAAAGAAAAAATCAAAATGGATGAACCTGGCCTGGTTTCCCTATTTTTTGATTCTGTTTGAGATGCTTTATATGGCCACACCATTTGCCGTTTACTTTTATTCGGTTTACCAGTTTCCACTGAAATTTTTAAACGAGAACGCACTGACTGCCGGACTGATTCAGACGGTTTTCCCTCACTTTGTAGAAACCAACAGTCAGATCATTCATTGGACAGTAGATTCCGGTTGGATCCTGATGGTGATCGGTCTGTGTGCATTTTCGGTTGGATTTTTCCAGATTTACTATGCCAAATTCAGAAAAAAAGGAGCCGTAACCGGTGGTATTTATTCCTTGATCCGGCATCCGCAATATGCGGCCTGGATACTTTTTGGGCTGGGGATGGCTCTGATCTGGTCAAGGCTGATTGTCTGGATCATGTACGTTTCCATGATTTTCATTTATTACTTTCTTGCCCGTGCGGAAGAAAAGGAATGCATGGAAAAATTTCCGGAAACCTATCCGGCGTACTTTAAAAAAACAGGCAGATTTCATCCCTTTTTCCGGTCTGGTTCAGGTTTCCGGATTCCGTTTCCCAAAAGCCCAGCTTTTTATACAGCTTCGGTGTTCATGATTTACGTGATTTCAATTACTCTTACAATTCTTTCTGCCCGGGTTTTACGTGAGTATTCCATTCCCTGCATGTCAACCGCAGCCGGAGAAGGTTACATGGCAGTATCACTCAACTATATTCCGCCTGAAATCACCCAAAAAACCGTGGATATTCTGCTGGCCGATCAACGGGTTAAAGCCCGAATGGATTCTCTTTTTACCGGTGGAGATGCCAAAATTATGTATGTGATGCCCCAAACCTGGAAAGTATCAGAACTGGGAATGACAACCGGATTCAACGAAGGTGATGATCCTGCAGCCAGAACCGTGTCGCACGGGAATCCGGAAGATGTTAATCCTTTGAAAAAGCGGGTCCTGGTTTCAAAAGCTTACCTGACTGAAGAGTCAGATTCCAGCGACATCCTTAAAAACCTGAAACAGCAAAAACCAAAACTGTACGTTGATATCGATCTGGAAACAGGAACAGTGACGTCTATTTCACTTCCGCCTGAAGAAGGAATTTATTCTGATATTCCGGTTCCTGTCTTTTAATTTCACCACAGGAAAATAAAATGAAACCCAATTTTTTATCCAATCTGACCGGAAATCCTGTCTATCAAAGAAACAGGAGTTACCTGCTCCTGCTTCTTTCCGCCTTACTGGGTTTATCTGGCTGTGCAACGTTACCGGTTTCTGATCATTTTGACGGAAGCCGGTTTTACAATCCGGCTTCAGATTCGTCAGAACATGGCTTTGCAGACCACGTGAAATGGATGTGGGAAATGAAAACTGTGGATTGGCCGGAATGGATACAGGATACTCCGCAGCCTGCCCCGCCTGCACGGGTTGGTACCGGACAGCTCCGGATTACCTATATCAACCAGGCAACCCTGCTGATCCAAACAGACAGCCTGAATATTCTGACAGACCCGATTTTCTCGGATTTTGCCGGTCCGGTTTCATTCCTTGCATCGAAGAGAATCAGAAATCCGGGAATTCCGTTTGACAGTCTTCCTTCCATTGATATTGTTCTGGTCAGCCATAATCATTATGATCATTTTGACCTTCCAACACTTGTCAGAATCGGAAAACGGGACCGGCCGGTACTCATAACCGGACTTGGTAATAAAGACCTGATCGATACCACCTTGTTTTCCAAAGTCTATGAAACCGACTGGTGGCAGGACGTGGAAACCGAAACGGGAAGAATGAAAATCACCTTTGTTCCAGCCCTGCATCAATCGGGCCGTGGGTTATTTGATGAAAATGAATCGGTATGGGGCGGGTTTGTACTGGAAAGCAGTTTTGGTCGCGTCTATTTTGCAGGAGATACGGGTTATGGCCAGTTTGTTCAACCTTTGCATCAGCGGTTTCCCGATTTCAGACTGACGATTTTGCCAATTGGGAGTTATGAGAAAAGATGGATAATGAAAAGTCAGCACATGAATCCGGATGATGCAGTCCGGCTGCATCTTTTTCTTCAGTCAAAGCAAAGTATCGGAATGCATTTTGCAACTTTTCTTGAACATCCTGAACAAAATGTCGATCAGCATGAAAAGGATCTTGAGGCGGCATTGAAAACCTATAAGGTCGACCGGGATCAGTTTTTAATCCTCAAATTTGGCGAAGGCGTTGTTTTTCATTGAATTGAATTGAATTTCTGATTTCAACATTAAAACGGTACCTGGCAATCTGGCCGGTACTCAAATAGAACAATGCTTTTTACGTTCCTGGCCTGAAAAAGAAAATCCTGAACGAGCTGTGCAGAAGGTCGTCAATCCCATCCCCCGAAACTAAATTTCCTGATCCGAGGTTTTATTGACTAACTTGGGAGGAGATGACAGTTGTTGAAGTTTTTTAAACTGCAAGGAAATAAATACACAAAACCAACCTATATGAAAATAATAATCAATTCGTTTTTAACATTTTTGTTTTTAAGTTTCGCCTCAACAATAAAAGCCCAGCCTTCTCTTGATATTGAAACAGGTCTTGTTGCTACAGGCTATAATGATGTTCGGATTCCGGCCGATAAGGGGACTCTTTTTTCTTTTAAAGATGATTTAAAGCCAGAAACAAAAATATTTTACCGGTTGCGGGCAAGTTACACTTTTAATTTGCGTCATACCTTTTCACTTTTATATGCTCCTTTGGAAATAAAATCAGAAGGCAGTGTACCAAAAGACATTCGCTTTCAGGATGAATTGTTTCCTGCCAATACCAAAATTTACGGGACTTATAAATTCAATTCATACAGACTAACTTACCGTTACGATATGGTAACCAAACCAACTCTTGTATTTGGATTGGGTCTAACTGCAAAAATCAGAGATGCCAGAATCAGCCTTTCTTCAGAGGGTCATCCCGATGAGAAAACAAATGTGGGGTTTGTGCCGATTATTAATTTCAGGCTTTTATGGAAAATAGATGATAAATTTGGGCTTCTTCTTGATGGTGATGCACTTGCAGCTAAGCAAGGCAGAGCTGAAGATGTTCTGATTGCAGCAACTTATAACTTGTCTGACAAGATCGGAATTCGGGCTGGATACCGAATTCTTGAAGGAGGTTCGGATGGTGATAAAGTTTATGGTTTCGCATTATTCAATTATGCTTCTTTGGGTACGACTATAAGCTTTTAGCACTTTATTTGAAACCAAATGAGCAATCAGGCTAACATGAACACCGGATATGCGGTTCACAGCCGAACTTTGGAGTCGTGGACATTGATTGAGTTTTTAAGATTTTTTACACCAGAATTTTCAGTTGCCTTTTTCGATGTATATAAAATTAAATAAAAGTAGACTTTCAGGAGAGAATTAACCGATGGAAAACGTTATCCTTTTCCCTTTTTCTGATTACTGGTTTTTTTATGCCGGATTTACAGCATTTGTTTTATTGCTCCTTGCCCTGGATTTAGGCGTTTTTCACCGGGAAGCTCACGAAGTCACTTTCAAAGAATCCTTAACGTGGAGTATTGTTTGGATTTCACTTGCCCTCATCTTTAACTATCTGTTTTTTTTATATGCCGGTATGAAGTTTGAAACTGATCCGCGGCTTCTCGCCATCCCGGGCTTTGATCCCGATGCCTCAGCAAAACAGATCGGACTTGAATTTTTAACCGGTTTTATCGTAGAAAAAACGTTAGCGGTTGATAACATTTTTGTTTTTGTAGTGGTATTTAATTTCTTTGCGATTCCGCTAAAATACCAGCACAGAGTACTATTTTTCGGAATTATTGGTGCATTAATCTTCCGGATCATTTTTATTGCAATGGGCTCAATTCTGCTGCAATATCAGTGGATTGTTATATTCTTTGGCGTGTTTCTTATTCTAACCGGATTTAAAATAATTTTCGCACCTGAAAAGCCAATTGATCCGGAAAAAAATCCCGTAATAAAACTGTTCAGAAAATTCTTTCCGGTTACCCCGACTTTTGAAGGACAAAAGTTCTTTTTACGCAAAGAGGGGATTTTATATGCAACGCCTTTGATGGTTGCACTGGTTTTCATTGAAGTTTCTGATATCATTTTCGCTGTTGATTCGGTACCGGCAATTTTTGCAATTACAAACGAACCTTTGATTGTATTTACTTCCAACGTATTTGCAATACTTGGTTTACGTGCCCTTTATTTTATGCTGGCAGGAGTCATTAATAAGTTCCGTTATCTTAAATACGGACTTGGAATCGTTCTGGTATTTGTGGGATTAAAGATGGCCTGGTTAAATGAAGCTTTCGGCGGAAAATTTCCTATCAGCTGGTCTCTTCTGATTATCACCAGTATAATCACTGTCTCTATTTTAATTTCATTGTTTAAAAAAGAAAAAGAAGCTTAAAGGAATAATTTAAAACATCGTTGGCCTCTCCAGGATGGATGGGATTCAAAACCTTTTGCAAATTTGATTCATAATCCCGGTTTCCAGGGAAGGCCAAGGTTAACTTTGCCACCCGGGGTCCCGCGGTTCGTTTTCGAACCATGGCAAAATTGCTGTTTTGATGTTTCGCAGACGATCAGTTTTTAACCGGCAGTCCGGACGTAAAATAGTCATACAGGTGAGTCATGAGATTATATAAAATAATTGGTTACGAATTCCTTCTTATTTTCACTTCGGTATTAATATTCAGAAGTCTCTGGATGCTTTTTGATAGAGTATCCTGGATGAATGAGGATATTGGGATTTACGGGTCTTTACTTGTAGGAATTCTGATTACCTTTATTTCTCTCAAGAGATTAAACAAAATTATTGACGAAAAGCCAAAAAAGTCAGATGAACGCAGTTGATTTAAATCAACTGTAATTCTGGCAGGTAAACAGGATTCACTTAAATCAAAATTTGTTCTGTATGGGTTATCCTTCCCGCAGGAAATTCAAGAATTGTTATATTGAGCATGCCGAGGTTCCGCTCCCGGCTTAAATCAAAGCCAGATCGTTTCATTATCCCGCCATTGAAAATTCAGTGAACCACCAAAAACTCCCTTAAACTCCCAACGGTAAAGTATATTTAGTTTTTACCAAAAAGGGCGTTCCAGACATTAAAATTGAACGTTTTCAAATCTGTTTTTGTTATATCCTATAATAAATTATGGATTAGGTAAAGAAACATGAACGACAAAGTTGTGATCATAACAGGTGCAAATAAAGGTATCGGTAAAGAAACCACAAGGGAAATTGCAAGGCAAGGTGCCAGAATTTATATGGCCTGCAGATCACTTGATTCTGCAAATGAGGTCAGAGATGAAATAGTTAAAGAAACTGGAAATCAAACTGTTTTCGTCAGACATCTCGATCTGGCGTCGGTTGATTCGATAGTGAGTTTTGTTGATCAATTCAAAAAAGAAGAATCAAAACTTGATGTGCTTATTAACAATGCCGGTCTCTGGACAAAATCAAAAAAGTTTACTGATATAAATGTTGAACAAACTTTTGCAGTTAATGTTCTGGGTCATCACCTTTTAACCAAATTACTTTTGACTGAATTGAGAAACGCTTCGCCGTCAAGAATTATAAATACCGCATCTCACTTTGCCGGCGGACTTGACAGTGATGATATCAATTTTGACAGAAGAAGTTACAATGAAACCCTTGCTTACAAGCAATCCAAGCAGGCTAACCGAATGCTTACCCGTGAATGGGCAAAACGGCTCTCAGCTGACTCTATTTCTGTTTATTCGTTAACACCCGGGTTCATTCCGGATACTGAACTTTTCAGAGAGCAGAATATGTTTGGAAAACTCTTATTGAAGATTTTTGCCTTGATTGAAGGTAAGACAATTCAGCAAGGTGCAGATACTATCGTTTGGCTTGCAACGTCTGAAAAACTTCCCGGGAAAAGTGGCGGATTCTTCAGGCAAAGAAAAGAAGAGACATGTAAATTCAACAATCCGGCTGAAGAGAATAAACTTTGGAATAAGTGCGAAGAATTTCTGGGTAATATTAAACCTAAGAACACAACCGGTCAGCAAATACAATCAGTCTGAGGTTAATTTGAGACTTAATTTTGAAGAAATACACTACCGGATCAGAACTGACATCCGGTTTAAAAGGCGGTTACGGAATCTTGTTCTATTTGGCGGATTGATTTTTCTGCTTGTCGTTATTCTTGGTATAGCAGGCATCATCATGTTCTCTTCTGCAATACTGGGATTCCTGTATTCAAATGCTTCAGGTACGTATGAATTGGCCTTCACTTATTTGCGTGATTTTACAAGTTCGTTCATGCTGGATGATTTAAGTGCAACGCTGAATTCAATTGCCGGCAGCGCCAATGCAACCGAAATGAAAAATCTGGTCACCCAATATTTTGATCAGCTAAAAACCAATCCGTCAATTGATTATCAGAACTTTCAGAATTTCATTGTCTCCGTTAAAAATTCAGTACTTGACAATCAGATAACCAGTACTGAACTGGAGCTTGTTCGGTCTTTTATAGTGAAGCAATGACACCAACCCTCAATTGAATAAAACGTAAACGAATAAAAATGATGAAAACAAATGAGAGTCCGTTTCAAAAGATAACCAATGACAGACACTTCATCCTTGGTTGTTATTCTGATATGTTATCCAGAATTAATGAACAGCCAATTATTTCTCTGATAAACATCGATACTCCAGATTTTTCTGTTTTAGAAAATGACACGGTTTCAACTGAAAAAATTATACAATCGCTCAGTATTTATTTCCAGTTAATGACGTTGGTTGAAGAAAACGCTGCCACGCAATACCGCAGGAAAATGGAGAATCAGGAAAATATTACATCAATACGGGGTTCCTGGGCTGAAGCTTTTCAAAACTGGAAAGATCAGGGAATTTCTGAGGATGAAATGCTTAAGGCAATTTCCGAAACTCATGTTATTCCGGTTCTTACCGCACATCCGACAGAAGCAAAAAGAGTTACCGTAATTGAATTACACCGGGAATTGTATTTGCTCCTGGTACAGCGGGAAAACGCCTCCCTGAGTAAACTGGAGCAAAATGAAATCAAAGAAAAAATCACCAATTTACTGGAAAGATGGTGGAGAACAGGTGAAATCTATTTAGAAAAACCCGAGATAAAGGATGAAAGAGCCAATATCATCCATTATCTCAGTAAAGTGTTCCCCACCGTTCTGGAAAAAAGTGATCAGCAATTGAGAAATTCCTGGATAGAAATGGGACTAAATCCCCGGAAAATAAAAAACCCGGATTTATTTCCGAAAATCAGCTTTGGAAGTTGGGTTGGGGGTGATAGAGACGGTCATCCGTTTGTAACTCCGGGCATTACAAAAGAAACTTTATTACTACACAGAAAAACAGCACTTTCAATTATAAAATCACAATTGCTGAATTTGGTAACCAGGCTTTCTGTTTCTGCAATTATTAATCCCGTGCCCTATCTGTTATCAGAAGCAATTGATAAGAAATCAAAAGCGTTGGGAGAATCAGGGAAAAATGCTGTCAGCAGGAATCCATACGAACCCTGGAGACAATATGTGAGTTTACTCCTGGTCAAACTGGAAAATACTTTATCAGATACCGTAACTGATTCCAATGCCTGGTACAAGTCAAGCTCTGCTCTTGAGGATGATCTGAGATTTTTAAGAGATATCCTTACGGAAAATGGATTAAAAGGCATTGCTGAAGATTTACTATTTCCTATTGAACGATCTGTTTCCTGTTTCAGATTTCATTTGGCCAGGCTGGATATCAGACAAAACAGTGGATTTCACGACAAAGCCGTCTCACAAATTTTAAAAAAGAACGGAGCAGAAGATTCTGATTTTGAAAATTGGGATGAAGAAAAACGTGTCAATCTTTTAAACCGTTTTCTGGAAAGCAACACATTAATTACAGATGTAACGGTTTCTTATGGTGAAGAGGCTGATAATGTATTGGATTGCTACCGGGTTGTACGTCATCACATTAATCAATTTGGTTCTGATGGCATTGGTTCTTTTATAATCAGCATGACCAGAAGTTTAAGCGATTTGCTTGTCGTGTATCTTTTAATGCGGGAAACTCAATTACTTAACACCAACATACGGGTGGTTCCCCTTTTAGAAACTATTGAAGATCTTCACAACGGACCCGTTATTCTTGAAAAATTCCTTCAGCATCCGGTTACAAAAGAACGGGCCGGAAAATTGTTTTTCAAGCAGGAAGTTATGCTGGGTTATAGTGACAGCAATAAAGACGGCGGAACCATTGCCAGTAAATGGAACTTATTTAAGGCTGAACAGAAACTCTCTGAAATGGGGAGAAAATACAATACAGAAATATTCTTTTTCCACGGCACTGGTGGTACCATAAGCAGAGGTGGTGGAAAATACCACAGGTTCCTTGAAAGCATGCCCGTTAATACGGTAAACGGAACCATAAAAGTAACGGTACAGGGAGAATCTTTAGCACAGCAGTTTGGCAATCCGTTAACGGCAACCTATAATATCAATGCGTTAGGATCAGGAGTTGCAAAACAACTTTTAAAAAGCAAAAACAGCAGCAGTGATAATTCCTTTCCCTCTGAAACGATGGAATTTCTGGCCCTGAAATCTTTTGAACACTACAGAGAGTTAATCGAAACGCCTGGTTTTATTAATTTCTACAGCAACGCAACCTGTATTGATGTTTTGGAGAAAAGTAAAATCGGGTCGAGACCGGCAAGGCGAACGGGTACCAGAACGCTTAAAGACCTCAGGGCAATTCCGTGGGTGTTTAGCTGGAACCTTTCCAGAATTGCGATTACCGGATGGTATGGACTTGGTGAAGCTTTGAAAAAACTGAAAGAAGAAAAACCGGATGACTTCAATCAATTAAAGAACAGCATTAATGACTGGACATTTCTCAAATTTTTAATGATTCAGACTGAAACAAACCTGATTCTGTCCAATGTCGAAATCATGAAGCTATATGCCGGTTTAGACAAGAATACAGAAGAAAGAGATCTGTTTATGAATAAAATCATTTCAGATTATGAAAACGGTTGTAAACTGATTGCAGAATTATTCGATGAATCTGCTGCTGTCAGAAGAAAAGGGCAATATGATAATCTTAAATGGAGAAATGATAAATTAGTCATCCTCCATAAACTGCATATCAAACACCTGATTCAATGGAGATCTATGACTGATGAAAACATCATTGAAAAGGAAAAAATGCTTAATAAGCTGCTTGGCTTAATTAATTCATTATCAAGTGGATTGAAAAACACGGGCTAAAACCGGAAAAATATGCAGGAACAAATCGAATTCTGCTCACTTTTAAAACCCATTTTCGAACAGACAACCCTTCCTAAACAGATTGTTGGAAAACAACAGGTCTGATTTGTGTATTTCAATCTTTATGCTGAATCATAATCCAGGAATTTTCAAGTGATGTTTTATTGTAAAAAACTCGGTATTCCTTGGATTTTGATGTTATTTGCAACCTTCTTCTCCTGCTCAACCAATGTGCTGACCAATGAGAAAGGGTCATCATTTAATACCTTTATAAGTAAATTCAAACCACTTGATTTACCGTTGAAAATCGATCTGGATGATAAAACCCTTTTAAAAAATTCTCAAATAATTGATCCGAATTCAACAGATACACTTTTTATTAAACCAAATGGAAATTTTGTAGCTTATGGCTATTTGAAAGATACCAAAGATTTCTTTTCTTTGATTTATGTGGTAATTGGTGATGGACCCTATTTCCGGATTGCTAATTTTGACAAGGAATTCAATCAAATCGCTGACACTTCCATTTTAAATTCAGAAGGTTGTGTACCAGGTACTTTATGTCTGGTTTGTAATACGACCATTCAAATTAATGAAAATAAAACGATTCGAACGTTGGATTCAATGAACTATTTAAATTGCGATTCAACAGGGAATTCGTCCGGTTCTATTTTGAGCAAAAGTCAGTTGGAACAAATCATCAGTATAGATAAAAAAGGTCATTTTAAAATTACCTCCAAAAACTCTTTTTAATTCTAATTGAGTACAGGAATACTCCAAAACCTGGGAAGAAAATAGTCCTGCGGAACTCCATCTGATTTTCACTGGGAAAGAAATGAACCCATCACCGCAAAACGACATTGAAATCAGTTTAAAAAAACTGCAGGCAAAAGTAGTTGAGCTTTGTGAATTTTTCGGGCAGGATTACGACTTTGAAACCATGATCTATGAATTCTGGAATGCAAAACAGGTACTCGCACATCTTGTCTTCTGGCACGAAAGTTTTGCAAGAAATATCAGTGATATTGGAAACGAAAAGAAACCCTCACCGCTCAAGGGAAGTTTGTCGGAAGTCAATCAGCGAAGTGTCTCATCATCAATCCACTTTTCAATTCCCGAACTCATCCAAAAACTGTCGGCAGCACAACAAACAATCGAGCAACATATTTTTAACGAGAACATCAGCATGATTCCGTACAAAAAGGGATCACGACCTTATTCCAGAAAAGAACATCTGGAAGTCGTTTCAGATCACCTCAACAAACATTTAAAAGAGTTGCGAAACCGGATGAAAAAAGGATTGGTAAACCTCTGACACTTATTTGAATTTATTTAATCCTATTTACCTGATTCAATTAAAAAAAATCGGTTTCTATTAATAAGTTTACCAAACCAATAAAAGGAAATAAAAATGAAAACAGGTATTTTACTTGTACTCATTGGCATGTTGGCTTTGTCCTGCAGCCCGTCACCAAAATCAGAAATGCCCGGTCATTCTGAATCCGCAATGACCTCATCAATCGGTGATTCAGTCCGTGATGGAATTTTTATTCACATTACTCAAGGATACAAAGATCCACATCGGGTACTTATGCCACTAAGAATGGCTGTTATGATGGCAGAAGACAAAGATGTGCTGGTCTATATGGATATCAATTCAGTTGAATTGCTGGTTAAAGGTGCAAAAGATGTGACTCACCCGGAATTTGAATCAGCTCAAACTTACCTAAAAAAACTGATCGAAAAGAAAATTACTGTTTACGCCTGCCCGACTTGTTTGAAAATTGCTGGGTTTAAACCTGAGGATCTGATGGATGGCATTCAGGTGGCAAATAAAAACGGCTTTTTCAATTTCACCAAAGGCAGAATCCTTACTATGGATTATTGATTCCCTAAAAAACGGATCGAACTGCTGATCTTTACATCAGCAATAACGAAATTGTTTTAATTACACGCCCATTTGTGACGACCAGACCGGAAGTCTCAACTGGGCGTTTTTATTTCTGCCATCCTTTATTTTATTTGAATCCAAAAACCCTGGTTCACAGATAAAAGAATAAGCAACCTGATAGCAAAACGTTCTCCCGGACAACAAAACAGTTGACTTTCCGTTAAACTTCAAACAGATTGGCTACAACCGATTTATTTTACAGATTATTCAACGGGATAAAATGATACTGAAAATCAACAACCTTACGAAAGTTTATCCGAACGGGGTAAAAGCCCTCGATGGTCTGAACATTGAAATAAAAAGCGGAATGTTCGGTTTACTGGGTCCGAACGGTGCCGGAAAGTCTTCGTTTATGCGAACACTCGCCACCCTTCAGACTCCTGATTCAGGCAGTATCTTTTTTGATGATCTGGATGTGCTGAAAAATCCGATGGAACTGAGAAAACGTTTGGGTTACCTGCCTCAGGAATTTGGCGTTTATCCGAAAATGTCGGCGTGGGATTTGCTTGACTACCTTGCTGTTCTCAAGGGAATTTCTGTTTCCCGGGAACGTTCGGAACTCATCAATCAGGTTCTGGAGATCACCAACCTGTTTGACGTCAGAAAAAAGAATGTAGACGGATTTTCAGGCGGGATGAAACAGCGGTTCGGTATCGCCCAGCTTCTGCTGAACAATCCAAAGCTCATTATTGTGGATGAACCTACAGCAGGTTTGGATCCGGCTGAAAGAAACCGGTTTTTAAATGTGCTGAGAGATATTGCCAGCGAAAATATTATCATTTTCTCAACCCACATTGTGGATGATATTAAAGATTTGTGCAACGATATGGCGATTATGAACAAAGGGCGGATTCTTGCTAAAATCCACCCATTGGAAGCTGAAAAAGAGATCGAAGGCAAAATCTGGACGAGTTCAGTTTCACCGGATGATCTCGAAAAAACTGAAAAGACTTTTTGTGTTCTTTCTTCCCGGTACAATCCCGACAATTCCATTTCAGTCAGGGTCTTCTCTGAAGATCAACCGGCCGGTTTCATGGTTTCAACGCCCAATCTTGAAGATGTTTACTTTCTGACCCTTCAAACCGGAAATGTAAACTAACCTATGTTTTCAGCGATATTTTTCTTCGAACTGAAATGCTGGTTAAAAAGCGGATCCTTTTACGCTTATTTCTTTGTCCTTTTCCTGATGGCTTTTGCAAGTATGGCGGGCGCTGCAGGTGCTTTTGGTGAAGGATCTTCCAATCTCAATGAAGTGGCCAATTCTCCGCTCAGTATTTACAACTTTACTTCCTTCTTTAACAAATTGCTGTTGTTCCTCATCCCGGCAATTGTTGGAACGACACTTTACAAGGATTTTAAAAGTAATTTTCACAGTATTTTATTCACCTATCCGTTTACAAAACTTCATTATCTGCCAGCCAAATTTCTGAGCAGTTTTTTAATCCTTTCCCTTCTTGCTCTTGCAGTTGAGGCCGGATTACTTGCCGGGTCCTTGATTCCGGGACTCAATCCGGTTCAGGTAACTCCTTTTAACCCTGCACCTTATCTTCAAACCTTTTTCATTTATCTGATTCCGAATCTGTTTTTGTTCAGTGCAGTTGTTTTCAGTGTCACTCTGTTGACACGAAACATGACCACCGGTTTTATTTCGGTTATTCTGCTCTGGATTCTGAGGGAAATTCTGCTTCGGTTTGCCGGTGAACCCGGATTGTTTCTTTTCATGGCGGATCCGTTTGCAGAAACCGTTACCCTTCATTTTACCCGGTTTCTCACCGAAGCTGAAACAAACACTGCCTTGCTCCCACTAAATTCTGAACTTCTTGCCAACCGGATGTTCTGGATTTCCCTCTCCTTCCTCATTTTCATACCCGTGGTCAAGTGGTTTTCCTTCAGTCAGACTGCAGGCTCATTTTTCAGAAAATCTGCTGAACCCAGCGCCAGAAATCCAGTTCAGGGAAAAAGCATTTCCCGAATCAAACTGATTAAAACCCGCCTTGATTTTTCGTTTTTATCCGCCCTAAAGACCTCATGGAAATTGTCGAAAACTGATTTCTTTTTTGTGATCAAAAGCGGTGCATTTATCAGTATTCTGATTGCCGGGATCATTTTTATCGGGGTGATTCTGCTTCAGGTCAACCCACAGACCGAAACCCGGTCATTGCCGCTAACCCGGGTGATTCTGGGTCTTCCGGTTTTCTTCTTTTCTTTCCTGATTCAGATTCTGACGTTCCTTTATGCAGGAATTTTGATTCACCGTGCTAAAAACGCCAGAATGAATGACCTGATTGCAGCAACAACGGTTCCAAACTGGGTTTTGTTGTTTTCGAGAGTTCTGACCCTTTTGAAAATTCAAATCCTTTTATTTTTCCTGCTGATGGGCTCCGGACTTCTTTTTCAGCTCACCAGTGGCCATGTTCAGTTTGAAATCGGACATTATCTGTTTGATTTGTTTGTGATTCACCTGATCGGACTCATAACCTGGTCGTTTCTTGCTCTGTTTATTCACACACTGTTCGATTCTCTTTACCCGGGTTTGTTTTTACTGATTTTAATTTCTCTTGGAATTTCACAGCTTCCTTCACTTGGTATTGAACCTTATATTTTCAGATTCAATGATGCACCCAACTCTGATTTTTATCTGCATTATTCCGATATCAATGGTCATAGTCATGCACTGATGGCATTTTTGATTTACAAAGGGTACTGGTTTGTTTTTGGACTCGGACTCTATTGCATCACCCTTTTATTCTGGCAACGGGAGATCAGTTTTTCCTTCCGGCAACGACTGATAACTGCCACGAAAAGATTTCACGGAATTCTGTCTGTTTTCACTTTTTCAATTTTAGCACTTTTTTTTGTTTTTGGTTATCTCCTTTATCAACAGGAAATGAAACCGGAAAATAAAACCCTGACTTCCCGAGAAGAAAATGCCATTCTTGCTCAGTTTCAAAAAAAGTATAATCATTTGCAGCAGGTAGAACAGCCCAGAATTACTTCCGTTTTTGTTGAATTGGATCTTTTTCCAGAAACCAATTCCTTTGAAGCAACTGGAACCTACACCCTGGTCAATAAAACCGGGAAACGGGTAGATTCACTTCTGATCCGGTCAGGTTATGATGAAATCACCACGCTTTCCTTCAGTTCTCCGGCTAGGTTAATCAGTGAAGATTCTGCCTTTCAGTTTTATGTTTATAAACTTGAACCCGGTCTCAATCCGCTGGATAGTATGAAAATTAACTTCACTGTCCGAAATCAGGAAAATTCATTTCTCGTCCGTCATTCCGGAGTTCTGAAAAACGGGACCTATCTGAAAAACGACATTTTCCCCAAATTGGGATATTTTGGTGAATCCACAAAAAAACATCCATCAGATACAACTTCACAGGAAAATCACTATCAAAGTTCTGATGCCGATCTCGTTCATTTTGAAGCCATTCTCAACACGACACCGTCTCAGATTGCACTAACAGCAGGATATCTCACCAGGGAATGGATGCAAAGCGGCAGGCGTTATTTTCACTATAAAATGGATCATCCAATTAAATGGGTCGTCGGCTTTAACTCAGGAGAATTTGAAACGGTCAGGGAAAAGGTAAACGGGATTGATTACCGCATTTTCTTCCATCCTGAACATCATTATAATCTGAATCAATTGATGGATGGATTGAAGGCATCAATGGCTTACAATGAAATGAATTTCGGACCTTATCAGCACAAAGAAGCACAGATTATTGAATTTCCCAGATCAGAGGGAACCTACGCAACCACATCAGCAAACTGCATTCAAATGTCGGAGGTGCGGTTTACCAATGACATCAGCAAAATCAGCTCAGGCGGAATTGATTTATCCTTTTATGTGGCAGCCCATGAACTTGCCCATCAATGGTGGGGTAATCAGGCTAATCCCGCCAATGCATTGGGTGCCACGATGATGACTGAAAGTGTTGCTGAATACATCACTGCAAAGATTTATGAAAAGAAATATGGTAAAAAAAGTGCAATCCGCTTTCTTGAAATCCAGCATGCCCGGTATCTCATGGGAAGAGCCAATGAAACGAATGTTGAGGTTCCATTATTTCTTGCCAGACCGGAACAATCGTATTTAACTTACGGGAAAGGTGCCCTGGCTTTTTACATTCTGAGTGAACATATCGGAGAAAAGACACTGAATCAGGCACTTAAATCGTTTCTGGATAAAGTGAAAAACCAAAGCCAATATCCGACTTCACTGGAACTTCTGGATTTTCTGAAACAGGCGACTCCGGAAAGTCAACAGTTTTTAATTGAGGATTTATTTGAATCTACATCCGCAGAAAAATTAGAATTGCATTTTGACGGAATAAAGAATCTTGAAAGTTCAGAGAAATAATAAGGAATCAGAAACGAGTAAAAAATGATCAACCTAAATCATGACGTCACCACCTTTCTTGACGGACAAAACCATCCGCTCAGAACCGAAATCGAGAAGTTGAGAAATCTCATATTAAGTGTAAGTTCTGAAATAACCGAAAATATAAAGTGAACGGACCCAATTATTGTTTTTGCGGTGAGGATAGAATTACAATGAGAATCCATCCGCCAAAACAAATCCAACTCATCTTTCACCGCGTTGCAAAAGTAAAATCACAGCCACAGAACAGATTGATACAGGATAAAACGGGACTGTTGATCTGGAAAGAAAATGACCGGGCAGTTGCAACCTTTAAAACTATGAAAGAAATTGAGGCGTCGAATGAAACTCTCAAACTGATTGTATCAGACTGGATACAAGCTGCAAAATAGGATCCACCTTATACAGGATGCAGAATGAAAGCAGAAATTAAAGACGGAAAGCCGGCCATTTACGCCAAAACCCGTGCAGATTGGCGGACCTGGCTTCAGGAAAATTGCCAGCAAGAAAAATCAGTTTGGCTTATTCTTTTCCATAAAAAAAGCAAAACGGAAAGTGTTTCGATGATTGAAGCAACCGAAGAAGCCCTTTGTTTTGGGTGGATTGACAGCCTTTGCAAAAGCCGGGATGGAGAAAGTTATTACCTGACCTACTCGCCCAGAAATCCAAAGAAAAGTAACTGGAGCGAAATTAATATTGGCAGGGCAGAAAGACTGATTGAACAGGGATTAATGACAGAGTTTGGAATGAAACACATCATTATGGCAAAAGAAAAAGGAAAATGGAAAGCAGAATGAACGGGCTAAAATCTAAATTCCAGAGAAATAAATGAATAAAAACCATCAGTATAAAGTCACCATTGAGTGGACGGGAAACACCGGCACTGGAACCACTAATTACCGGGGATACGAACGAAGTCACGACATCCGGATTGACAATAAACCCGATATTTCAGCTTCTTCTGATCCGGCATTTCGGGGTGACAGGATCAAACATAATCCTGAAGAACTTTTAGTCGCCTCATTATCATCGTGTCACATGCTTTGGTATCTTCATCTTTGTTCCGAGGCAGGAGTTATTGTAGTTGATTATGAGGATCAGGCAACCGGAATCATGTCTGAAACAGCTGATGGCGGTGGTCATTTTACGGAGGTTACTCTGAACCCGGTTGTAACTGTTTCCAGCAAAGAAATGATTGAAAAGGCAACAACCTTGCATAAAAATGCAAATGAACTTTGTTTTATCGCAAACTCAGTTAACTTTCCGGTTCATCATGTTCCAGTAATCAGTGTAAGTGAAAAATAGGTTGATGCTACAACCTGATATAGACTCCGAATTCATCCAATCAGAAAAACTGAACCTATGATTACCCTTGATGACCTGAGAAATCTTGCCCTTTCTTTTCCTGAAACAACAGAAGGGCTTCATTTTGAAAAATTATCCTTTAGAGTAAAAAATAAAATCTTTGCAACCTGGGATGATAAAAATTGCAGGGCCTGCGTTAAATTATCAGCAGTTGATCAGGATGTATTTTCATCCATCGATAAAAAAATAATGTTCCCTGTTGATAACAAATGGGGTAAACAGGGCTGGACATTTATTGAAACCAATCTGGTTCAGGAAGAGCTGTTTCTTGACGCGCTCACAACTGCGTATTGTGAAGTGGCTCCAAAAAAACTTGCGGAACAGGTTAGACCCAATGATAATATTTAAAAAGAAAGACAAATCATGAGCAGCACAATTGAAATCTCTAAAACATTTATTTCCACGGAAAGTATAGACTATTCTGACGGGTCAGTGGTCAGCAAAACCATTTTAAAAAAACCAACAGGAAACATCACCTTGTTTGCTTTCGATAAGGGTGAAGGATTATCTGAACATACCTCTCCATTTGAAGCATTGGTTCAATTGCTGGATGGCGAGGCAGAAATTATCATCGGAGGAAGTCCGTTTCAATTGAAATCTGGACAAAGTATCATTCTGCCGGCAAACCTACCTCATTCACTTAAAGCAACAGAAAAATTTAAAATGATGCTGACTATGATAAAAAGCTGAAAGAAAAGTGTGGTATATAAATCCCTTAAAAAAAACGAACCGCTGAAATTAAATTGATATGAAAAATATTCCGGTCAGACAGATGCAGACACCATTGAGTGATTCGAATTTTGGCGGAAGTTTTAGCATTCGGAATATTGGGGATTTACTTGCTGGTGAGGATATGGTTCAGGCGCTCCACAGGCATGATTATTTTTACATTCTGGCGATAAAAGAAGGAACAGGTCATCACGTTATTGATTTCACCCCTTTCGAAATTCATGACCATACTGTTTTCTTTATGCGTCCCGGCCAGGTTCATCAGCTAACACTGAAAACTGGAAGTCAGGGATTTGTGATGCAATTCAAGTCTGACTTCTTTTACCCCAACGACAAAGCATCTGGTCAAATCCTGCAGTTGGCCAGTACCAAAAAATTTTGTCAGCTTGATTCCGAAAGTTTCAAAAAATTGTTTGAGTTGCTGAGTTATATCTTTCAGGAGTATACCGATAAAAAGGAAGGCTATCAGGAAGTCATCAAGGCAAATCTGGGCATTTTTTTATTGAACTTGTCAGACACAGAAAAAATGATAAAAGAACGTCAACCGGCGTCAATCCATATTCCCAACAACGTTTTGAAGAGTTTTCATTTCTGTTGGAAACTCATATCGTCAGCCATAAACAAGTATCTCAGTATGCAGAAATGCTTCATATTTCAACCTATCAGCTAAATGCAATTACCAAAGAAATACTTGGGAAAACCTGTTCAGAACTTATTAATGACTATTGTATTCTTGAATCAAAAAGACATCTCCTGGCCACATCAAGTCAAGTGAATCAGATTGCAGCAACACTTGGCTTTGAAGATGTTTCATACTTTATCCGATTCTTTAAAAGGCACACCGGGTATTCACCAGAAGCATTCCGGCAAAATTTTAAATAAGTCCTGTTCAACTTCATTTTTGTTCTATCCCGCATAATTCCTTTCGAAGTACTTTTGTAAACGGGCCCTTAGGGTCTGAAAAACATTCAAAAAGGAAACAGTATGAAAACGAAAATGAAATTAATTGCATCATTAAAAATCTGGATTATTATTTATCCATCTATAACCCTATTTATGTATTTATTTGGCGAGCTCCTATCGGTACTGCCGTTATACCTTCGAACCTGCATTCTCACCCTGTCATTGGTCCCCTTCATCGTATTTATCGGTGTCCCATTTTTAGATTCTGTCATCCGTCGTTTTTCTTCACAAACAAGTAATAAGCAGGTGAATAATGGATAATCTGACTCTCCTTTTTATTAGCTCAATCATTATTGGGCTTGGTGCGACCCTGACTTTTGATCTTTGGGCACAGTTTCTCAAATTTGCCTTTAAGATCACTCCCTCAAATATATGTCTGGTGGGTCGTTGGATCCGATACATGCCGGATGGAACCTTTACCCATTCCAATCTTTTTTCGGCACCACCAAAGAGCGCTGAATGCATTGTTGGTTGGATTTTCCACTATTTGATTGGCATTGCGTTTGCAATTGCTTTTATTGTTTTTATGGGAAGCCAATGGCTTGAGTTTCCCACCCTGGTTCCCGCACTCGTCTATGGTATTATTACGATTCTTGCGCCATTCTTTATCCTGCAGCCTGCTTTTGGGCTCGGATTCGCGGCGTCAAAGACCTCAAACCCTTCCCAGGCAAGGCTTCGGAGTTTGATGAATCATGCTGCATTTGGAGTTGGGCTTTACTTTTTCGCGTGGTTGGTTAGCATTTTTTAAATCAGATTTCGTTACCTAAAAAATAAAAAGGGGAAAAAAGATGAAAGCAATACAGTTAATGGGCAATTACAGAATGACCGCAAAAGTTGTGGGCGTTATGTACCTTGCAGGGTTTGTTGTTGGTATCGGGGGAACTGTACTCATTCAATCCATTCTGGGTGCACCTAACCCCCTTTCCATCGTTTCTGAGAACAGCATGAAACTGGCAATTGGTGCAATTCTTTGGCTTATCGCTGTGGTTGGCGATGCGGCTCACGGTATTGTAATGTTTCCAATTCTAAAGCAACAGAGTGAACGGCTAGCCTACGGTTATCTTTCAACCCGGATTATGGACGCCATGTTCATTGCCATCATGGTTCTCTTTATGGTGCTTCAAATACCATTGGGAAAAGAATATTTGAACGCAACGGGTGAAACTGCTTCCCAACTTCAGATACTGAGTAGCTTGTCTCAACAGGCCAGTCAGTACGCCTATCAATTTGGGATGATCACACTTGGTTTCTCTGGCTTAATCCTAAATTATGTGTTTTATAAGATGAAACTGGTACCTCGCTGGATAGCAATCTGGGGACTTGTCGGATATACAATCATTCTTGTCGGAATGGTTTCAGCAGTCATGGGCTCAGGATTGGCTGATATGTCTTCAATTCCTGGCGGACTTTGGGAATTATTTATGGGTGTTTGGCTGATCGTTAAAGGATTCAGTTCTCCGGTTACCACTGAGGTTGCTTCCTAGTTTTAAAGACCCAACTGGCTTCATTGAGTTGAGGCCAGTTGGAGTAAACTATTTTCAGTTTTATTTTTACTATGAACAACAACCAACTATTTATAATCCCATGACAGAACACTACAGCGACGAGGATCTCTTTTTCAAATTTATATCCCAATTTAAATTTAATGAGAATAATTTAGACTACAGTGTATTGGACAAACACAAAATTGTTTTGCAGACAATGTCTTCTATTGGGAATTCGGGAATCCATGTGTTTGATCTCAACAGGCGGCAGATTGTCTATTTCTCTTCGAATTTTGGTAAACTTTTAGGATATAAACCTTCCGATTATGAAGCATCAGGACATCAATTTTTCTATGAAAAAATCCATCCGGAGGATATCGCAAAACTAAACATCTACGGTGTTTCAGTAACTAAAATATTCAACAATTTTTCAATTGAAGAAAAGCTAAGTCACAAATCGATAAGTGAATACAGAATGATTAACACCCAGGGCAAATATGTACGGTTGATTGAGCAATATCAGGTATTGGAATTGGACAAAGCCGGACAAATCTGGCTGATGATCGGCATTGTTGATCTTTCTGCCAATCAGGAAGAATATAGTGGAATAAAAACCCAATTATTAAATTTCAAAACCGGGAATATATACCCAATTGAGACTCCACAAAAAATGGAGTTTGAATTAACAAAAAGAGAAATTGAAGTTTTAAGACTTGTTAAAGATGGCCTTCTGAGCAAAGAAATTTCGAGCAAACTGTCAATCAGTTTGCATACTGTGAATACCCACCGTCAGCGGTTTCTAGAAAAACTTGGGGCAAACAATTCCTTTGAAGCAGTAACATTTGCCTCAAAATATGGTCTTTTAGGTTAGGAATACTGATAAATCAGTATTGTACCAAACTCCGGTTTGCGGGACTTTTGTAAGGTCATAATTGATGATCAAAAAACAGAAGACAATCCGTTCAAACAAAAGGAGTTATTATGAAATTATCCAACCTTTCCACATCCCGGAAATTAAAATCACTGGTCCCGGTTACCTACCTTACCATTTTCATTATCAGCAATTTGATGCTGGGTTGCTCATCAGCACCCCTTTTTATTAAATCAGATTTTGAAAAGCAAAAAATCAGGTCAATTGCCGTTATGCCGGTGATTAATAGGTGCACCGAAACAGAAGACAAAGATCAGGTAAGTAAAAACGTATCTGTTATTGAAGAATCCCTTGTAAAAACACTTACCGAAAAAAAATATGCTGTTTTGTCACCCGAATCTGTAAAGACCGCATTAAATGAAAAAGGAATTGAAAATATATCTCCCGAAAGTTTGTGTTCCTTACTCAATGTTGATGCAATTCTTTTCAGTGAAGTTTACGAATATTCAGACGTCCTTCTTTTAACTCATTCCATAAAAATGAATTTGAAAATGGTAGATGCAAAAGGTGACAGTTTATGGTTAAACAATCTGGATGACAACGACAAACCTTTTATATCAGCGATCGGACCCACATTGGGTTGGGGAATCGGAATTTCAAATAATAAAAATATACCTTCAGACGAAAAATTACCCACCATTGTCGCCGGTGTTGCAGCTGCCGAATTAGTCTATACACTTGTCGATGTATTAAGCAATGAAACCTCCCAAAGTATTGACGGTGTTTTCCAATCGTTGCCCTCTAAAAAGCAAAATGAATAATAGGCTTTCAAGGACTTCAAATTGTAATCATTTCAATTTCAAATGAGGAAAATATGTCAGAAAATAATACCACAGCTGTGTCATCAAAATCAGATTGGAAGATTCCGATCTGGCTTCTTGTTTTAACTTTTATTCCAATGGCGGCCGGGATTTCCCGGCTGATTGGTCTTTCCGGCGGCGTGACGGTTTCACCTGAAAACTCAAGGTTTTTCGAAGCCCCGGTTCCAATTGTCATTCACATCATTTCAGTCTGCTTCAACTGTGTATTTGGTGCATTTCAGTTTTCGGCAGGGTTAAGAAAGCGGAACCTGACCTGGCACCGGATAACGGGTAGGCTTTTGATTCCCGCAGGAATACTTTCGGCTCTTTCAGGGTTGTGGATGACTGTTCTTTATCCGATTCCTTTTCAGCAGCAAGGTCCTCCGCTGATGTACTTCCGTATCTTTGTTGCTGTTGCAATGGTAACAAGTCTGGTTCTTGGGTTTACCACCATTTTAAAACGGAAAATTTCAGAACACAGTGCCTGGATGATCAGAGCTTATGCACTCGGGCAAGGTGCTGGCACTCAGGTGATTACCCTGCTTCCGTTTATGCTATTGATAGGCGAACCCAGCCAGTTTACCCGCGATATGTTGATGATTTTAGCCTGGGTTATCAACATGGGTATCGGAGAATGGATTATCAGGAGAAAAACAAAACCAAAACTCAGACTCAACCCTGTTGTAGCTTGAACATTCATTTTAACAGAACCATAAAGGAAACAATTTACAACCATAAATAAAGCCGGCTATTTGGGTTAAATGGATAATAATTGCCATATTTAACTAATAAATGATCCATTTTTATTTTAAGCCTTTAAAATTCAAATGGTTCCAACCCAAAACAAAGCTCAGTTTATCCAATGAAAACAGTTTCTTTTATTCTGGTATTTTTCATTCTCACCGGGTCCCTGCTTTTTGCTCAAGTTCCTTCCTTTGTAAAATCAATTTTACCGGAAGGAACTGTCATTCACACCGATATTTCTTATGCTGCAGATACGTCATCCTTCCACAAACTGGATATTTACCTTCCGCCGAATCCAAAAAAATCACACCCGCTTCTGATCTGGATTCATGGCGGCGGATGGACCGCCGGGAATAAGTACGGCGATATGGATTACATGAAGTTGTTGGTTAAGTCCATTCTGGATAGTGGTTACGTTTTGGCCTCGATTAATTACCGGTTTGCAACTGAGGCTGTTTTCCCTTCTCAGATTCAGGATTGCAATCAGGCCATTAACTTCCTTTATGAAAACGCCGGAAACTATTCCATTGACAAAAACCGGATTGCCCTGATCGGATTTTCAGCAGGCGGACATTTGGCTTCTCTGGTTGGAACATCAAACAATAATGAAATTCAGGAGTTTTATCCAATCCGGGAAAAACCCAATTTCAAAATCCGTGCTGTGGTCGATTTTTACGGTCCGTCTGATTTCATCGCCCGCATCGGAAGTATGAAACTGGATGAAGGCAATCAGAAATCCACCTCAACCAATTTGCTTGGCGTTCAGCCAGTGCTCAGACCGGATCTGGCAAAATTTGCAAGTCCGACCACTTACATTGATAAATACGATCCTCCTTTTTTGATCATCCACGGAGAAAAAGACCAGCAGGTTCCGGTCACCTTGTCCAAATTGCTCGATTCTTATCTAAAACTTGCTGGTGTGTCGAGTGAAATGATCATCGTACCCGGTGCACCACATAGTGGTGAGTTATTCGGTACAGATGCAATCAAAAACAAAGTCATGATTTTCCTTAATACTCACCTGAAATAGAAGAAAAATAAAGTCCCTGATGGAAACCCTTTCTTACACGCTTGGAATGTCATTATTTGACAGTTTTTCAACTGCCCAGCAGATTGTCATTTTTGCCCTTCTTTTATCAACTGTGAATCCGGTTAAGAACAGTCTTGCTTTTTTGGGTGGATTGATCGGTGCTTATTTTATATGCGGTTTTCTTGGTTTTCTCGCATTTGACCAGCTAATGTCTTTTCTAAGTTCATATTTTCCGTCAACCGCATCGATGTCGGATACCGGATATTACCAGCTTGAGTTCGCTTCCGGAATGACAATGACCGCAATCGGCATCTGGTACTATCGAAAATACCGGTATGCGCCGCCGGACCGGACACATAATATGCTGGTTGCACGGTTAAAATCGGTCTCAACTCTTTTTTCATTTGGTCTCGGCGCTTTTATTTCCATTTCGTTTTTTCCCTTTTCAATTCCCTATCTCATTGCTCTTGGGAAATATTCCGTTCTTAACCTCACGCTTCCGGCTGCAGCAGGAACCATTCTGATTTATAATTTTGGATATGCCTTTCCCCTGCTGGTTATTTTTGGCATTTATTTGGTTAACAGGAACAGAGCCGGACACAACATAAGCACGCTGCATGAAAAGACCCGGATTCTGAATATTCAGCTCACCACCGGAACACTCGTAGGCGTGGGACTTTTCACTCTGGCTGATGCTGGATTTTACTTCACCTTCGGTCAGATTTTGCTCAATGGCAGGTTTCTTTAAAAGGTTGAATTCGGTTGTTTGTTAAAGTAATTCCTAAAATGCTCTTGTAGAATAAATGGATTTACTCCCTTATAATTCAGCTTAAAATGTAACTATAAATTAAGGATTCAAAAATGATTAATCCGGTTGAAGAAACTAAAAAGCTCTTTAATGGTGTCACTCAAACAGCTTCAAAAGAAATCTGTAAACATATATTTCAATTATTAATTAAGAACAGGAATCGAGAGAATGTAAATAATCGGTTGAATGATTCAGAGGAAACAGAATTTAAAACTTTTGACGGAATTAATTTGAAGGGTTGGATACATAATTCAATCGAAAACTCTTCAGGAACCATCATCTTTTTACACGGTTTTATGGATAATTCCGGAAGTTTCTTTGACCTTGCCAGAATGTATGCTGAAATGTATAATTTTTCTGTTGCAAGTTTTGATCATAGATTTCATGGGTGGTCACAAAACGGAATTCCTTCTTTTGGTCAGGCTGAAAGTGATGATCTCCGATATTTTATATCTCACTTACAATATCATTTTAAAATAAAACAGCCACTAATTGTATTTGGAAATTCTCTAGGTGCTGCTGCGGCACAAAGAGCAGCAATTGAAGATGAAAGAATTGCTGGTGCATTTCTTTATGCTCCTCCTGCTTGGCCATGGGATGCCATTGGTAAAACGACGCATTTAAAAACACAAATTGTTTTGGACAGGATTCCACCTATGTTAAAAAACAATATCGCTGATAAATCTGTTGTCGTTGGTGAATTAATTCAATCAGCATATAACAGAAATATTCTTGAAGAAGGGGACATTAGACGCTACAATCATTATCCCAGACACAATCCATTGGTACTTTATTTAATGGGAACAAATGATATGTATGATTGTAATCTGGTTCATCAGGTTTATGATCATTGGTATCAAGGGGTTTATGCCGAATATAATGTTTGGCCAGTCGACAGACCCGATGATAACAAATGGTTTATCGAGATCCCGGATGCAAATCATGATTTTTATCTTCAAGGGTGGGAGCCATTAAATGAACTGGTAAAACAATTTATTGAGATCGTAAAAAGGAGAAAATAAATTAATTTGCTTATGAACTGTAAATTAAAAAATCAATAAGTATCAAACTCCATGGAACCCTTTTTCCGCACACTTCAGGATTTTTTAAAATCGGTCGGGTTGGCCCTCAATCAGGAGTTGGAATTAACTGTAAATCCATTAAAAGGGTTGCACGGTGTAAATCCAATTCAATCTCCTTCCTTCCGAACGGATTATTTTTCCTTTCTGCTGATCAGTGCAGGTAAAAGTTCCTATTCAATTGATGGTTCTTCCTTCGAATTGGGTGCCGGTTCATTCTATTTCACAAATCCCGGCCATTTAAAATCTTTTAAAATTGATGTCCCGCTTGAGGGATTTATCCTGACTTTTTCGGAAAAATTTCTAAAGCAAATGGGGAAAGATCAGTTTTTTACTCTTTTCCCCTTTCTCATTCATGAAACTACACCAGTCATGAAACTGGATGCCGAACCATTTACAGAAATGGAACTCATTTTTTCACAAATGTGGAAAGAATCCAACCGGAAAAGTCAGTTTCAGGAATCCATCCTCGAAAATCAGTTACTCATTTTGCTTTATAAAACCCGTGAATTGCTGACAACCCACCGGGTGACCTTGTCCTCATCGGGCCGGAATGGTGAAATTGTAAGTCAGTTTAAAAACTTGCTGAATGAAAATTTCCGTCATCTTGCTGAAGGAAAAGAACCCAAAATATTATCCGTTAAAGAAATGGGTTCTCGCCTCAACATCCACCCCAATCACCTCACAACTGTTATAACCAGTGAAACAGGGAAAAGTCCATCCGCATGGATTCAGGAACGGACTTTAGCAGAATGCCGGACATTACTTTCACAAACCAACCGATCTGTGTCGGATATTGCCCTCAGTCTTGGCTTTACGGATGCCACTCATCTTGCCCGTTTTTTCAGAAAACAGACGGGGCTTTCACCCACTGAATTCAAAACTTCCATCCAAAAAAAGTTATAACCAGCACGCTTTTTTGTCCATCCTTTAATCTATACCCAAACCCCTTTAACTGGTACTCTGTCTCCTTTTCAAACTTCACAGATCTTTGTTTTCAAGATCACCGGAAAGAAAGCCGGTTACTAAAACAAATAATGGAGTTTATCATGTCTGCTCAAACACTTAACGGAAAAATTGCACTTATCACCGGCGGAAGCCGTGGGTTGGGAAAAAATACTGCACTTAAACTTGCTGAAAATGGTGCCGGAATAGTTTTGACTTATAAATCAAAAAAAACAGAAGCACTTGAAGTTGCTTCCCAAATTGAAAAATCGGGTGGAAAGGCAGTTGTCCTTCAGTTGGATGTTACTGATTTCGGAGCGTACCCAACATTTTTCACAGAACTTTCAAAGGTTTTATCAGATACATTTAACCGGAAAACCTTCGATATTCTCATCAACAATGCCGGTGTGGACGCTCATTCCCCGTATGGAACCACCTCTGAAGCAACATTCGATCTGCTGATGAACACTCACTTTAAATCAGTTTATCTGCTTTCACAACAAGCACTCACCATAATGGAAGACGGTGGAAAAATCATCAATATTTCGACAGGATTGACCCGATTTTCCATTCCGGGATATGGTGCCTATGCTTCAATGAAAGGTGCGGTTGAAGTTCTGTCCAAATATATGGCAAAGGAACTGGGCTCAAGAAAAATCACGGTAAATGTTGTGGCTCCAGGTGCGATCGAAACGGACTTTACAAGACCAGCATTTGAACACAACCCAAACATCAAACCCTTCCTCGCTTCTCAGACTGCATTGGGTCGGATCGGCCAGCCAGATGATATCGGCAGTGTTATCCTCTTTCTCTGCAGTGACCAGGCAGGTTGGATCAATGCTCAGAGAATTGAAGCTTCAGGCGGCATGTTTCTCTGATTTTTTTTGTCCTGATTTCTTCTGGAATCAGGACGAATTCATAAATCCCCAAGGTTGAATTCGTTAAAACGATCCGGTATATTCAGATAATATTGTATTTATTAAATCTCAATCTATCTGATGAACTCAATCCGGTATTTATTAGTCATTTGCCTGATTCCGGTTATGACAACTCTTCTTTTTTCACAACCGGAAAAAAGAACCCAAACCCTTCGGGGAAGAGTAATTGATCAGCAATCAGAAACGCCTTTAATCGGGGCGTCAGTATTTCTCCTTGATTCGGTAAAAGCGAATTCCCGTGGTACAACGTCAAATGCTGACGGCTATTACAAACTTGAAAATATTCCCGTCGGAAGGGTCAGTATTCAGGTTTCCTATCTGGGGTATAAACCCGCTAAAATTGACCGGATTTTATTGAAATCAGGAAAAGAACTGGTCCTTGATTTTGAACTGGAACCTTCTGTCATCCAGATGAGTGAAATTGTGGTTGAATCTGGAAAGGAAAAAACGCTTAATGACATGACAACCGTCAGCGGACGGACATTTTCTGTGGAAGAAACCGAAAAATATGCCGGAAGCTGGGGTGACCCCGCCCGGATGGCAACCAATTTTGCCGGCGTGTTTGTTGCCGGTGATCAGCGAAACGACATCATCATCCGTGGAAATTCTCCAACCGGATTGTTGTGGCAACTTGAAGGCATCCCGATTCCCAGTCCCAACCATTTTGATGTTCTTGGAACCACTGGCGGACCGATCAGCATGCTGAACAACAATCTGCTTGCACGATCCGATTTTTTTACGAGTGCCTTCCCGGCCGAATACGGAAATGCAACATCGGGTGTTTTTGATCTGAAACTGAGAAACGGAAATGATGAAAAGCACGAGTTTCTGGGACAGTTGGGATTAGGCGGGTTTGAGCTTGGTGCAGAAGGTCCAATTTTACGTGAGACCAGATCATCTTATTTAATAAATCTTCGTTATTCCATGCTGGGTCTGGTTCAAAAACTGTTGTGGGCTGAAGGTTTGCCTGACTACAAAGATGTTTCGTTTAAACTCAACTTTCCGCTGAAATCCGGCCGGATTTCTATATTTGGTATTGGCGGACTGAGTTCGATTACCGATATCGAAGAAGATGAAACCAGACCCACCGGCAATTATCAGGTAAAAAATGTTAATGGCTCAGGAACCGGGATTCTGGGTTTAAATTATCTGCATATTTTAAATCCGGAAACGGCAATCAAAACAGGTCTTGCCTTTTCTCTCCGCCGTCCGCATGAAACCGTTGATTCGCTGCTCAATGAACAGTCTTACCTTCAGACCGATAAAAATTCGTACCGACAGAATAACCTTACCCTGGTTTCCAGTATAAACCATAAAATAAGTTCAAAAAACTCGGTTTCAGCCGGAATTGTGATCGATTATTTTTCATTTTCTGCCAGCCGGATGACCTCTGATTATGACAGTCACGAAAATATTTTTACGATTGATAAACCTTATGAAATATCAGCAGATAATCTGGTTCTGGGTCAGGTTTATGTTCAATGGAAACATCAGTTTACCGATGAATTCTACCTCAGTTCCGGCTTAAATAGTTCATATTTCAACTTAAACAATTCCTTTGCAGCAGATCCGCGATTCGGACTTTCCTGGCAGGTTACCGAGCAGCAAACACTGGGCCTGGGTTACGGACTCCACAGCCAGATGCAGCCGGTCAGCGTTTATTTCATCCGGTCAAAAACAGGAACCGATTCAAACGGCCGGCAGATTTACAGCGACCTCAAAACCAATCAGAATCTGGATTTCACCCGAAGTCATCAGGTTGCAGTTTCCCATCAGGTCACGGTTACCCAAAATCTGAATTTTAAAACTGAGATTTATTATCAGCGCTTGTTCAATGTACCGGTTAAGGCTTCAAAAGGATATTTTTCGATGATCAATTCCGGAGCAGCAATGAGTGTTCCTGAAGAAGACAGTCTGGTAAATAATGGTTACGGGAAAAACTACGGAATCGAATTCACACTGGAAAAATACCTGTCAGAAAACTATTATTTTCTGGTCACAGCATCCCTTTTCAATTCCCTTTTCCAGGGTTCTGACAAGGTTTGGCGAAATACGGCTTACAACGGAAATTATGTTTTAAATACACTTGGCGGATATGAATTTGAGATCAAACCGAATATTCAGTTAAGTTCCAATTTACGGGTTGTTTATGCCGGTGGCAGACGGCTTATTCCTTTTGATCTCGCAAAATCAATTGAGCGAAATGACAATGTTTATATTTACAATCAGGCATATGACAAACAGGTCAAACCCTACTTCCGCACTGATATCAGATTTGGCGTTATCTTTCAGCGGCCTTCAGCAACCCATGAACTGGCACTCGATATTGCAAACGTCACGAACCACAAGAATATTTACCGTGAAAAATATAATGAGAGGGCCAAAAAGGTAAAAACAACCTATATGCAGGGCATTTTCCCGATGGTTTTATATAGATTGAACTTTTAGAACCTTACTTTTTTTACCAAGCAATCAATGTGACCACTCACTCTTTCTGATCCATCCGTCAAAATCAACACTTCATCCGCCGGTATTTGCTTCATTTTCAGTTTTTCACGTGATTTGGTGAAAATCAAAAAGAGGAAAAACCATGCAAACTATTTTAGGATCCGGCGGAGCAATCGGAATCGAACTGGCCAAAGC
>JAFLBE010000046.1:0-8796 GCA_017303995.1 Bacteroidota bacterium
GTGATCACGAGATTATATCCTTCCTTTGACTGATCCAGAACCGGAGAAAACCGGGTTTCAGACCGCCAGGATTTCAGATCAAAAGGAATATCTGAAACGGACTCTCCAAAATAGCGAACTGAAAGTGAGAGTGAATCACCGGCCAGCTCCTTCAGATCAGATTCCAATTGAATTCTGGCGTCTTTTGTCAACCATTTATCCATCGATCCGCTGGCATCCATCCAAACTGTCACAGGATGATAATCTATTTTCTGTACACCAGTGGTGAGAACCGGGTGAAGCAATAAAGCTGCAATCAGCGTCAGAGAAAGGGTACGGAGTGCAATCAAGATTCCTTTCCAGGGGAAAGGAATGTCTGGGCGGGTGGTGAGGTAAGTCCACGAACTGAAAAAAAGGAAAACAAGGAAAAATCCGGCAATAGCCCAAATCAGGTAATCAGGAGAAAAGGAAAGGGCACGGGCAGTTTCAGTTATCATAAAAGCATAACGGTTTTAAGTTTCATTCTATATAATAAGTATCATTTTTCAATGATTTATTTTATTTCTCAATTTATTGCAGGGGCAGAGCCCCGACCTGTTTGTAGAAATCCTCTAACTCAAAACAAATAAGCTGCGGAGAAGCGACCCGTTTGCCTGTTTCCAATTTCATAACAGGTCGCTTCTACGAAGCTTTTTTTTCAGACAAGACTTTATTTTCTACAAACGGGTCGCACCTCTGGTGCTACGAAAACGAAAATCTTCCCTTTAAGTATCATCTTTCAATGATTTATTTTATTTCTCAATTTATTGCAGGGGCAGAGCCCCGACCTGTTTGTAGAATACCGACAATTCAAATCAATTAAAGCTGCGGAGCAGCGACCCGTTTGCCTGTCCCAAATTTCATAACAGGTCGCTTCCACGAAGCTTATTTATCAGACACCGCTTTCTTTTCTACAAACGGGTCGCACCTCTGGTGCTACGAAAACGAAAATCTTCCCTTTAAGTATCATCTTTCAATGATTTATTTTATTTCTCAATTTATTGCAGGGGCAGAGCCCCGACCTGTTTGTAGAAAACCGACAATTCAAATCAAATAAAGCTGCGGAGCAGCGACCCGTTTGCCTGTATTCAATTTCATAACAGGTCGCTTCTACGAAGCTTACTTATCAGACTTGGGTTTTTTCCTACAAACGGGTCGCACCTCTGGTGCTGCGAAAGGAGGATTAACGTTTTATCCAAGCATTTTTTCTTGGCTGAAATCACGCGAAACATTTGTATAAACTATATCTGTACCGGAATCAGGTGTAAAAATACAACTTTCCCGGTAAGAAATCTATTTCTGCCCTTTTCTCATTTTCTTTGCCAGTTCCGGCCAAACTTCAGCCGGAATCTGATCGAGATCATTGAACTGACCGGCTCCTTTGATCTGTTCACCGCCATCCATGTTGATCACTTCCCCATTGATGAAGGAACTAAGATCAGAAACCAGAAACAGAGCCAGATTCGAAAGTTCATCATGTGTGCCAAACCGTTTCATCGGAACCCGGTTTTTTATTTTCTCTTCCCAGTCAGCACCCGGCATTAATCTGGAAAAGGCACCTTCAGTGGGGATTGGTCCCGGGGCAATTGCATTCATCCGGATGCCGTACTTGGCCCATTCAACAGCAAGCGATCTGGTAAGCGCGTTGACACCGGCTTTTCCGCAGGCGGAAGGCACCACATAACCACTTCCGGAATCTGCATAGGTTGTAGTAATATTCAAAACAGTACCCGGAATCTTATTTTTAATCCAGTAAGAACCCACTGTGTGAGTGACGTAAAACGTGCCTTTCAGAACAATATCCACGATAACATCAAATCCTTTTGCCGATAGATATTCGGTAGGGGAAATGAAATTTCCGGCGGCATTATTGACTAAAATATCAAGGTGTCCACATTCCTCGACAACTTTGGCTACCATCTCTTCAACTGACAAAATGTCTCTCACGTCGCAGGTTAAAATCCGGCAATCAATCCCTTCCTGTTCAAAATCAGCTTTGGTTGACTCTAAAACCTCACTTTTTCGGCTGGCGATGACGACAGTTGCTCCGTGCTTTCCCATTGCCAAAGCCATTGACCGGCCTAAACCGGTTCCGCCACCAGTAATCAATACCACTTTTTTGTACAGTAGTTTCTTGTCAAACATTGCGTTTTTCTTCCTTCTGGTTAACAATTCCGGTTTCAAACCAAGTGTCGTTTACCTGTTGTCTACTTATGACTACAACCTGACATTGCGATAAAAATCCCCGTTTTTTTAATGTTTGTAACGGTTTTTGCCATGTGTTTAAAAATGTTGGTCACAATTGCTGTGACCGTCCTTTTTCAGAGATTCGGATAACCGGAGTCTTTTTATCTCTTGAAAGCGGTTCCATCTTGGCACGGTTGTTGACATACATTAGGTTGTTATGTTAACTAAATCGGAGACCCCATGAGAAAAAAACAGTTCCAACCCTCTACTGCAGTTTTGCTGGTGATGGCGCTGATGCTGTTTTCCTTTGGCTTTGGTCAATACCAATCCAATAACGTGTTCAGAAAAGAGATAACCTCACTTCAGGACACCGTTCTCGTTTACAGACAGTCCCTGGAAAGTAAAAGAAAACTATTTTCCAATTCCCTTGAACAGGTAACCTTTTCCTCATATAACCCGGCAATTGCCCAGACTGATTCAACACCGTTCATCACCGCCTCGGGTGATTCGGTTGACAACTGGACGATCGCACTCTCACGGGATATGCTGCGCAGGCACAGTAAAGCCGGCCAGTTCAGCTATCGCGATACCGTCTATGCCATCATCCCCCTGGTGGTAAAAGATACCATGCATCCGCGGTATGAGAAGACTGCAGACATCCTCTCGTTCAGCCATGAAGCCAGCAGATGGTTTGGCAGACGGCAAGGATATCTTGTAAAACCGAACTAAACAAAAAAAAAGCCAGTCAGACGACTGGCTTTTTTTTTGTTTTAAAATTTCAACTGACCTATCGTTCCCTTCATAACCTGAATGGTTGCCGATTCTCCCGGAGCCAGATTTTCACTTCCGCTTGTAATTTCATATTTATCCTTCGGGATAAAATCTGAAACTGCAATCTTCTTATCAGAATCATTTGATATTCTCACCTGAAAGAAAAGGTTGAACTCCTTTTCCTTAATAATGGTAACACCAACCCGGGCTTCATACCAGCCAATAACCGAAACAATTTGCTTCTTTGTTTTGGAATCATTTGACGAAATAGTCAGATATTCAGAAAAAATACCCGGGGTTGATGGTGACGGGACATTTAAACTGAATAAATAAGAAGAGTTAGGCTGGATGGTAATAGAGCTGGTCAGCAATTTTTGTTTGGCAAATTCAACCTGAGTCAGAGTTAATGCCGCATTTCCCTTATTTCTGATCGGGAAAGTTTTAACCTGTGTTTTCCCGAAAGCAACAACGCCCATTTCAATCCGGTTCTGATCCAATTCAAGAACAGGTCCTGCCGGATTAATAACCTTTCCAACCAAAACGAGATCCTGCTGGGTTTTTCCGCTTCCGCTCAGATAAACGGTAACGGGTTTATGGAAGTCACCCAACCGGTTTTTACTGTCAAAAATGACTTTTATTTCGCTGGTTTCACCGGGAGCCAATTCTTTTTTTGATGGTTCGGCGGTAGTACACCCACATGCAGCCTGAATGTTGTCAATTTTTATTTTGCCAGGTGAAGTATTGGTCAGTTTAAATACAGCAGAAACTACTGTTCCCTCTTCAATTTCACCCATCTTGATTGTCGCAGACGGTGAAACCGAAACCTGGGCGAACGAGAGAAAACTCCACAATCCGCCGATAAACAGTAACGTCAGTTTTTTCATGGGGAAGTCCTTTATTTGCAGCATTCAGGTAAATTTTCATAGGCTGTGGAGTCTTTCACAACGTCATCTGCATGATATCCGCTTGCGGCAATGGCTTTTTGAAGATCTGCTTTTGAAACGGAAGGCAGGTGCCCGATAGTTGCCACTTTTCTGGTAAGATCAACATCAACAATTTTTACGCCGTCAAGTTTTTTAACCGAGGCAGAAATGGTTGCCTGGCACATCTCACAAGTTGCTCCCGGCACTGAAATTTCATCTACAATTAAATCAGTCGTTTCCTTTTTCTCACAGGCGGCAGCCAGAACCACGACAAATAAAATCAGGGCTAAGTTTCTGAATAGTTTCATTTAATTTTCCTCTGTATCCATTTTTACAAATTCTTCATACTTCTCACGGACAATATCAGCACCCAATCCTGCAAGTTTTTCTTCAAGTTTTTCATAGCCGCGGTCGAGGTGATAAACCCTAAGGACTTCAGTGGTTCCTTTGGCTGCAAGTCCGGCAAGAATTAAACTGGCGGAAGCACGCAGATCGGTTGACATGACCTGAGCACCCTTCAACGTTACCGGTGCATCAATTTTGCACATATTGCCGTCGGTGCGGAGTTTGGCGTTCAGACGCTCGAGTTCAGGAACATGTTTCCAACGGTCGAAATAAATCTGATCGACGATTGATGAAGGTCCGGTTGCCTGGGTCATACAGGCAATCCATTGCGCCTGCATATCGGTTGGGAAACCCGGAAAAACATCGGTGATCACATTAACCGGCAGCAGTTTTTCGCCACCAATCACTCTGACTGAATTGCTTCCCTTTTCAATCGTGCATCCGGTTCTGGAAAGATGCTCAGAAACCGAATCGATATGGTCGTTGATCACATTATTAATCGTCACATCACCATGAGTCATGGCTGCAGCAATCATAAACGTGCCGATTTCAATCCGGTCGGGGATGTTGTTGAAGTGGGTCGGATAAAGCTGATCGACACCCTGAATGGTGAGTTTACGGGTTCCGATGCCGTCAATTTTTGCACCCATCGCCTGAAGAAAATATTCAAGTGCAATAATTTCAGGTTCAATGGCTGAATTTTCAAGAACGGTTTCGCCTTTGGCAAGAACAGCAGCCATCAGCACGTTACCGGTGGCACCGACTGAAGAAATGGGGAATTTGATGCGGTTACCAATAAGACGGTCTTTTTTGGCGATGATATATCCGCCATCCAGATCAATTTCTGCACCGAGTTGTTTCATCCCTTCAATATGCAGATCAACGGGTCTCGGGCCCCAGGCACAACCGCCGGGCAAACTTACTTTTGCATAACCGTATCTGGCGAGAAGCGGACCCAAAACATAAATACTGGCCCGCATCTTTTTAACAAGTTCATAGGGTGCTTCAAAGTGGTGAACATTTTCAGTATTGATGAGAATGTCTTTCCCGGCTGGATCATACTGAACCCGGCAACCGATTATTCTGAGCAGATTGGCGAGGGTATGCACATCCTGCAGATCAGGTGTGTGATGAATGGTGAACGTTCCGCGGGCAAGCAAAGAAGCTGCCATAAGGGGAAGTGAGGCGTTTTTTGACCCGGAAGCTGTAACAGTTCCTGAAAGTTTTTTCCCGCCTTGAATGACGAATTTGTCCATGAAAATCCTGACTGAAGTAAGAGTCTTTAAATTTCGTTTCACCTTTGAAAACCCACAAAATGTCATCCTCAACTTGATTGGGGATCCATTCTAAGGGAAAAATAGGTTTTCAGAGGTGATTGCTAAATGTCCGGAATTTTTAGGGAGAAAACAACAGGATAGGTATAAGGCGTAAGGAGTAAGGTATAAGGTGGAAGGTTGAAACGATAGTTCTGCGTAGCAAATTTTGAATTTTAAATGTTGAATTGAAATGCAAAGCCAATATGGAAAAGTCGGCTTATACTAAAGGCAGTACGGGGGTGGTTTCGGGCAGTCACGGAGATGGTTGCCGATCTTACCAAAACATTCCTGAAATGTCCGGCAATTTAGGAACAAGCCTAAAGGCTGACATAAAGTGAGACCCGTGATTGTGATGAATTTACACCAAGCGATAAATGCAACTTGATTATGGGACAATGCATTTAACCATTTTTCTACTTTAACAGAACAAACTTCCGAGTAGAAACCTTTCCCTTTGAAGAAAACCGAACCCAATAGGTACCGGTTGTGGCACCAATCAAGTTAACTTCAATCCACTGCCGGCCAGTTTTTGCCAGAAGATAGTCTGATTTTAAAAGTTGTCCCAGAACATTAAATACCTCAAGTTTAAATTCAGTGTCTCTGTCTGACTGTAACTGAAATTTAGTTGAAGGATTCATCGGATTCGGAAATGCATTCGAAACGGACAAAAAACCAGGTTGAAATTCAGAATTGCCTTCATCACCAGAAATAAAGTAAATAGTATGCTGAAGATCCCAAAACCAGGAATCCTTTGAATTTTTGTAAACACCTGAACCATAAAAAGACACGCCACCGGTTACTGATAAAGAAACTCCCGGCACCTGGTGATCCTTTTTGATTGGGTTTAAAAAGGTTGTATCCCCTGATTCATAACTAAAAATACCCCATAAGGAATCTAATGGTGAACCGGATGAAGAAATGGATACCGACTGATTGCGCTTTGCTGACCAGGGAACAAGTTTTCTTTCATTTAAAACCGGAAATCTTAAAATTCTTATGGGAAACGAGTGGATACTTTCGGATGAAATAAAATCAAATCTGCCAAGTGCATCCCCGTAAAATGGAAAAAAAACAGCTAGGGGTTTGTTGTCTTTTGTTTGAAAAGAAAAAACCTTTTCTGTTGTTTCCCCGAAAAGTGTTAGCTTTCCAACCCGAGTTCCCCCATCTGGAAATGAAAAAAACAAAGAATCCCGGGTCATTCCGCATTGAATAGAAATAGGTTTAGAAATGAAATTTAACGGTCTTGAGACACCAAGCCGAACCATCGGTTGAAAGCCTTCCAGGTTATACTCTGATGGCCAGATATTTTCAGGATTGCTCCAATTCCCACCTGAATTAATCACTTTAAACGCATCCAGCCCATTATAATCCATCCCCAATGCAAGCCCATTTTTCAATGACCGGTCAGGGGAAATCACCACCCAGATTCCACCCCTTTTTTGCCTGTAAACCGGGTGGCTTTCTGGAATTTGGTGGGTTTCGAAACCGATTTGCGCGTAGGGACGGGAACTATCAAATAATAGTGAGTTTCCGATTAGATTCTGGTTGCTATCGGCAAAACTAAGGATAAACCGCCTCGGAAGACCTGAGGGGACACCTGTTCCTTCAAATTCAGATAAATATCCGATTAAAGCAGAAAACTCCCTTATTCCACCATTCAAACCGGTAGAATCCGGAATCCAGGTAGCAAAGGATTGAATGGAATCAGGAATCCGAAGAAATTTTGCTGAACCGAAAAATTCGTCAGGTTGTCCATCGTCTGTTTGCAAAACTCTGATTTGATTTTTTGGACTTCCTTCAATTAAAAAATTCCCACTTGTTTGTCGGTGATCTTCTTCGTTCCTGGGCTCGTTGGTATTTATAAAAATAAGTAACACTGAAGAATCACTTGCAGACTCAATTTTAAAATTCAGATCCGTCCCCAAAACAGCATTTTTAGAAAACTGTATAAACCTGTCAGTCACGGGAATAAAAGTTAATGGGCTATCTGATTGAGAGGCAATCTGATAGTGGTTCGCCATTTCCAGACGAATAAACTGAAATCCACCAGGTTCAAGAGAAATTGAATTTTGAACCGGGTAAAAACGATTTACTTCCAAGGGAGACAAAACCAATTCTGGTCGCCAGTCTTTTGGAAAAGGACTATCTGATCCTTGCCTGACCCTCATAACCAGGTCTTGTACCCAATTTAACATCAAAGTTGAAAATGCGGTTTCTTGGGTAGCGTCAAGAAGTCCATTTATTCCCGTTGATTCAGCTTGAATAAGATTTACAAGTGTAGCTAACCCATATCTGAAATAAACCCAACTTATGAAAACTGAACTTCTTTCATAAGATAAAATCGCTTCATTGTCATTCCAGATATACCAGCTTTTATCTGTTTGATGTTGGAATGAACTGATTTTTCTGGGATTAAAACCGCATAAATACTCAACAAGCTCTGAACATCCTTCATTGATGGATATCCATTCAGGGTTATCCAACAAATAAAATTGCGAATGAATCAAATGCTGAAGTTCATGGGCAAGGGTTTGTGCACCCTGCTCGATAGAAATTGTATCAGGTTGGATGATGGTTGGCCAAATATCCAGATAAAGAATATCACGTTTATTGCTGAATGGGTAGTCCAACTGGTCAACCGGATCAAAAAATCCGGCGACATACTGCCCTGAAGATTCAAATCCATCCTGAATGTCAAAAATGAGTACATCTAAAAAACCATCACCGTCACTATTTGGCAATGGACTAATATATTTAGCTTCAAGCGGTACAATCCCCAATGTAGAATCCAGCGAGCCAGACGGTGTTGTCTTTGTCATTCTTTGGTTGAATACTGTCAGGATGGAATCAAGCTGATTTGGATTTGTCTTTTTATAAACCGAAACTGTATCTACCCAATAATTAACCTGAGATTCCTGGCTGATTAAAACAAATGAAATTTTATTCCATTTTGACTGATCAAGGACATTTCTGACAAAAAAAACCCTTTTTGTTCCCGGTGAATCAGTGTTCTTTTTGGGGTGAGCCTTTACTGGTAAGGAAAATGAATGCTGGGGAATAGCAGGATGAAAACGGGTCGGATCCTGAATTGACTGCTGTGCATGACCCAACTCAAACGAAATCAGAAGAATAAATAAACAGAGGATACAAAACCGGACACAGCTCATCAAATACTTATACCAGCCATCTTCATTTCACAATCTGATAAACATAAAAATTGAGCACTCCAAAGGCAG
>JAFLBE010000046.1:8896-34900 GCA_017303995.1 Bacteroidota bacterium
CAATATACCCGTTTTTAATATCTTGTGACAAAATGGAATCATTGGGCTGATCAAACTCTTCTATTATCTCACCAGTATTGATATCAATGATGTACCATTCGTTCTGGCTAAACGTATGGGGTTTGAAAATATACCGGTTGCCATCATAACTGGTTTGAAAGGGATCACCATCATTATCAGTTAACCGTTTCCAATAAATCAGCTTGCCAGTTTCTGGGTTCAGACAATACCAGTTGTCTCTGGCTCCAGTTATAAAAAGCTTGGTTTTATCCTGACTTAAAATAACACCATGAGCTCTGGGGTAGTCTTTCCTGTAAATGGAATAATCCAGTTCAAACTTCCAAAGAACCTTTCCGTCAGTCAACCGGTACTTGATTACCGTTCCGTCATCAAAAACACTATAACCAACCTCTTCATCCAAAACCGGCACTGAAAATAAATCGGAGATTGTTGATAAATAAATACTTCCAATATCAAGATGAACATATCTGGGTTTTACCCGGATTTTAAATTCACGTTCACCGGTGTTTGGATTAAATTTCATTATTTCGCCAAAACCATAAATTGGGTCATTGCGTGAGTCGTAGGTGAATGCTCTAGTGTTTATAAAAATTCCATTCGAATTAGTAACAATTGAGGAAACACTTCCGGTATCAAGAGGTGTTTCCCTTATTGTTTGACCCGTTTGAGAATTAAATTCAATAAATTGTTTCCCATTTAAACCGTTTGGATTTCTAAACCCTTTTATCTCATCCAGCCAATTTACAACACCATCATCTCTGAATAAACCGGAATCTGGTGACATCCAAATCAATTCACCGGTATATTTATTGAATCCCTTGGTTGAAAAGATATCGTTTACAACAATGAGCCGAGAATTGATTGTTAAATTAGACCCAACGATATCGCGTTCTTTGCCAGTTATATTTGCTTTCCAGATTTCCTTTCCTGTTGCAAGTTCACGGCATTCAATATCTGGTCCATTATGAAAATAAACCCGGTTACCGTCAATCAAGGGCGACTCCCAACCTTGGTGGGGTTCTACTTTATTTAACTTGGTCTGCCAGACTAATTTTAAAACGGAGGAAGACCCTTTTGGGTCTCCTCCGTTTTCAGAACAGGAAAATGAAAGTAAAATCAGAAAAAGTATGAAAATGGAATATTTCAAATACTTATACCAGCCATCTTCATTTCACAATCTGATAAACATAAAAATTGAGCACTCCAAAGGCAGCAATATACCCGTTTTTAATATCTTGTGACAAAATGGAATCATTGGGCTGATCAAACTCTTCTATTATCTCACCAGTATTGATATCAATGATGTACCATTCGTTCTGGCTAAACGTATGGGGTTTGAACACATACCGATTCCCATCATAACTACTTGGAAATGAATTGCCGTCATAATCCGATAACTTTTTCCAATATATTAATTTACCGGTTTCGGGATTAAGGCAGTACCAGTTATCACGACTCCCAGTAACAAACAATTTGTTTTTTTCTTTATCCAGGATCAGACAATTAGCACTAGGATAGTCTTTTCTGTAAACGGAGTATTCAAGTTCAAATTTCCAAAGAACCTTTCCGTCAGTCAACCTGTATTTGATTACTGTACCGTCATCAAATACACTGAACCCAACCTCCCCGTCTAAAACCGGCGCAGAAAATAAATTACTTTTTGTTGATAAATATATGCTTCCGATATCAAGATGAACATACCTGGGTTTTACCCGGATTTTAAATTCAAGTTGACCGGTGTATGGATTAAATTTCATGATCTCGCCAAACCCATAAATGGGGTCATTGCGTGAGTCGTAGGAAAAAGCAAAAGTGTTGATCAATAAACCATCAGGTATGCCAATTACTGCATTTACCCTTCCGGTATCCAAAACGAATTCTTTTATAGTATTTCCCGAAAAAAGATCATATTGAATAAATTTCTTTGCGTTTTCAATAGTAGGATGGCGATAACCAAAATTCTCGTCTATCCAACTCAAACTACCATAATCACGTTGAACCCCCGAATCAGGTGCCAACCAAAGTTGCTCACCCGTAATTTTATTCATACCCCTAGTTGAGAATGCATCATCTATGACAATTTGTGTAGAATTGACGGGGAAATTAGTACCAATATAATCTTTTGTTGTGCCTGCTACATTTTTGGTCCAAAGTAACTTCCCGGTTGTCAACTCCCTGCAATCAATATTTGGGCCATTTGGAAAATAGACACGATTTCCATCTATTATTGGTAACTCAAATCCTTGCAATCCAAGGTTTTTATTCAAAGGTGATTTCCAAATAAGTTTTAAAACAGAAGAGGAAGTTGCTCCCTCTTCTGTTTTATTACAACCCATTAGCAACATGATATATAAGGCGATAAAATAAATCAGGTTCTTCATAATTTAACGCTACTATTTATGATCACGAATCCAATTTTTTGCATCAATCATGGTTGTGGTTTGATCCCCATTCCAAGGTTTCACCACATACAAAGAAGAAGCGTGATTGTGGCCGTCATTCTGGTTTGTGTTGGGTGCCTTGAAGTATACAATACCCTGATTACCCTGTTGGTTTGAAACGGTAACCATTCCATCAGTGGCAACAGTAGTTACCGAAGTAACACGTATGATTGTCTCATTCCAAATTCTGGAGTAAATAGGGGCACTACATACATCAGCCGAAAGTAGTGAGGGCAACCTGTCATAATCATACAAACTAAACCCAACTTCAGGTTCCGGTGTAGGATTTCCATAATAAATATCACCGCACTTTTCAAGCCAGGCCTCATCAATTTCCTTATGCGTTACCACTATGGTTTCATAGGTATATTTCAGATCATTTGAAACATCCTGACTAACCCAGTCCAATTTATCAACGGCATCTCGTGAAACTGCATACCGGTCTCTTGCTGCTCTTGCGTTTGCCACCGTGCCACTATGGGAACCAAAAAAGAACCACTGGTTGTAGTAGTTCGCCCTATCATTGTATTTGTTTCTTTTATAATGAAAATAACTTTTAACGGCCTCAATGTTTCCAACCGCATTTAGAGGTCCTTTATAAAAATCATCACTAAAATTTTCCATTCCCTCAAACAAACTCATTATATTTACTGCGCCTGGGGCAGAAAGATAAAATCCGGAATTTTCAATTAAATTTACAGAACCTGCGGTGAGATATGAAGGCAAAGAGCCTCCAGCTCTTAGTGTTGCATATTTAAAATCCTCACCTCCAATAAAACGGTTTTTATTCGCATTTGAAAAACTGGATCCAGGCGAATAACTTCCACCACTGTTTTTTTGAAGTGACTTAATATCTTCACGGGAATTATCAAAATATCCTTCCAGACCATTTATGATGCCGGTATTCATCAAAGACAAATATTTGTCCATTAAAGCAACATTTGCCATCCAACCCCACCAAGTTTCATCATCGCCAATAATAGGGTTAAAACCATCTGGTCCGGTCCTTAATTGAGCATAGTAAGAAGCCCATTTTGCTTTTGCAGCTGCTAATCCGCCTTTTAAATTATTCATACCACCCATTGGGGAGGCAATGGTAACCACCCCCTTGATTTTTAAATTTTGTACGGTGAATTTTGTTGAATTATAGGGTTGTTGATCATTAAATAGTTTTGCAACTACTCCTCCAGTGCTATATCCAATTAAAAACCACTCCTTTGTCAGATTTTGAGTTCTCATGATGGTTGCAACCTGCGCAGCCCTATCATCAACAGACAAGTTTGTTTTAACTCCGTTTGCAAGATTATGGTTAATATACACAATATCAGCGTCTGTGATATTAAGTGTAGATTTCAAATCATTAACCAGCCGGGTATGGTCATACCCACTTTTAAACTCATCAGGACTTCCGCCGAGACCAGGGATAAAAACAACACCGTATCCCTGACTGAAACCAGAAGATGCAGAAAAAACAAACGCAAGTAAAATAAATATCTTTTTCATTTCAGGCTCCTTATCGGGCAATTACTTTTATATGGGTTCGGGTTTCAACAGTTTCAGAAATAACTTCCGCTCCATTTCCGTCATCTCTGAACAGACGGGAATGAATAACACTTGGGAACCATCTTCCGGCCTTTAAAACGTAATTATATTTGGTTAGCAGATCAAGTTTACCATTTGTAAAAACTGCATCCTGTAAAATATTTCCTGTTTTTTTATCCATCATAGTATGGGTTACTGAGGTATTGTCCTGGCTTTTCTGAACAATTGACATCAGACCCTGATCATTGATGTTAATACTTCCGCCACTTTTTAAAATTTCAGCCTGCATCAACTCAAGTTTCTTGCCTCCAATTCCAGGTAAGGTATCCAAGTCAAGTGAATCTGCCATCAATGTGAATTTTTGCTTCCATTCGTTTCGAAGCGCCATTTCTTCTCCAGAAGGCGAATACTTGGTTGCCTTTCCGTTTCTTGCATAATTGGTTATTCCTGTTTCATCAAAAACTACACGAACGATTTCATTATCAATATCATTCTGGGATTTTTGAATTTCATCGGGTCCCGGGTTCCCTTGTTTTGACGGCGGAAATGCATTGCCATCATAGGTTCCATCAATAAATAATTGATCAATCCGGTAAGTGCCCTTTCCATCAAATGCACCACTAACCTGTGATTTTTCATATCGGGTTAAAATAGGTGCATCCTGATAGTCACCACTTGTTTTTCCAAGCAATCCGGCACGGATTCTGGGTTTTACCGAAATCACTTCTTCCTGGTAAGATAAGAGGTAACCCTGTGTGGGTCTTAACTTTGTTTTAGAAGATGAATTTATACTATCTCCTTCTTCCAGATACTTGGGTTCTGCACAACCAGCCAGTATGAAAAGTAAACTGCCAAGGCAAATGCCTGGCAACAGCATTTTTGTCATTGTATCTCCTTAATTTATGTGGGACGAGTGGTAGCCTACCCGGTACCTGATACAAATGTCAAAAAAAAACACTTACTGTCAATAGTTTGTGACAAATTTTAATGTTTGTCAAGATACAATCTGGTTTTAAGATGTACGTTGTACGGGGTACGCTGTACAAAAAAACCCGGTCCCCGAGTGTCAGTCGTAAGACTGATTTATCGAGGGGCCCGGGTATGCGTTGAGGTTGGGATTTAAAATTTCTGCATCTCGGTATGTCCGTCTTTCGACGGACTACTCGACGACCGGATACCCAGAACCAATGCACTCAAAAGTCGGGTCATGAAATGTGTGAAGCAAATCCATACCTTTTCCGTCAAACCAAATACACAATACTCTTCCACTTTTCCCTTCCATTTCTTTGGCCAAATTTCAGTGTTCTTCCGGCTTTCCTTCGTCCGTCTTTCGTTGGTCTTTCGTTGTGGAACTAACCTGGGTCTGTTCCACTCCTGCTTAGGAAATCGGAGAGCGCAGCATGATATGCGGTTCGGTTTTCACCGGCAAGGTCTTCATACTTTTTCAGCGACACTGGATCTGACAGAACACTTTTTGCAAAGGCAACCGCTTCCCGGAACCGGTTTTGTTTTTGAATTTGGTCGGGAGAGGTTCGGGATGGCCAGGTTTTGGGTGCGAGAGCAAGAACGGTCTCCCTGCCTGATTGTTTAAAAATGAGTTGTTTCCCCAGCTTTCCGCTTAAACCGGTGGTGATAATGTTGTCTTTGACGATGGCCATTGGAAACTCTCTTTACTTCGGGATATCGGGGTGCAAGATCAGAAAGGGGAAATTAAAAGGAAAGGGAGAAAAATGGTACCTGGGTGGTAATGGCGGAAATCTTTATCAGGGTGTATGCTCTGACTCTTTAATCAGAACAAAGAAAATTGTGTTTCTTTTTTAGGATAGAATACCCCGATGATGACGAAAGGATTTTTTGCTCTTCTCATGTGCCATTCTTTTGTTGACCCGAGAAAGAGATAAATATCCTTTTCTTTCAGGAATTCCAGTTCATATTTCTCACGAACTTTTTCGAGGGCTTCTGCTTCTATTCCCTCCGCCGATTTAAAACATTTCCAATAGAGTGCTCCAATTTCCCAATCTTCAATCATCATGCGGCTTTCCCTATCCTCTTCATCCAAAAACCGGTAGTAAAACTTATAAGGTAATTTTGGAATTTGAATTTCAGGATTTTTATCCGGATCAAATAACTCACCTTGTTTTCTAAGTTCTTTCCACTCGTCTTTCCACTCCCGGATTTCTTCCTTCTCTACTTCAAAGCTGATGATGGTTTTCGGTTTAAAGGTTGCCAGTGATCGGTTTAGGGGTGCTTTAGAATCTTCAATCAATTTTGTCTAACTGGTATACACTTCTGATGTACATATCTTTTTGCGTTCCTCCCAATTATTTCTTGTATCCAGTTTACCAAAAAGCTGTATATCTTTAAAATCATAATTAACAGGTGAGTGGCTCTCCGGACGAAAATCATCCGTTCGCTTCACCAGGTCCAGTTCCATCCAGTTATACTTGAATGACTCAACCTTGCCATCTTTACGCAAACCGCGTAAAAATTTCAGCGGAACCGGATAGATGCGGATCCATTCACCTGTTTCCAGAATGCCAGCGGTGCAAACTAATTCGTCATAACTGCGGGATGGCAGTGGATAGGTCGTTACCGTTAAAAGAACTTTTCTTCTGGCCATTTTTAAAGATGGTTGACTTCGTATTCAAAATCAGGTAAGTTTTCTATAGCCTCTGCCAGGTGTTTTCGGTGGCATTGGCAACTATTCGCTTCGAAACAAGTTAAAGCAATACGTTTACTCTCCCGAAGCAAGTTTAAAATGCGTAACTGAGTACCGCTCGTTTCGGTAAGATTGTTTTGACGGTAAACAGCGAATAATTGATCATAATCGCTTTGTGTATTCAATTCCCTGCGTTGTTCTGATTGAATACCAACTTCAGGAAAATGCACATACCGGATACCCAAACTCTCACAATAACGGCTTAACGAACTTTTGCTGAAACCGAATTTCATACTCAACGGATTGTTTCGGACATCCACTAAAACTTTTATATCATTTTTGACCAGCTGGTTTAAATAGTCTTCCAGCGAAAGACCTTCATAACCGATTGTGAAGAGAACGGTTTTATCGTTTCCGGGATGACTTAATTTCACCTTTTCAAATTGCGCTTCGGATAATATTTCTTTTGCCTTTATACTGTTTATTGCCCAATAAGGAAATTTAAGGTAAGTATATTTCATCAATTCGCCAGCGGTCATGCCACCAAATTGCGCTTTGATACCGGCAAGCAGGTTTCTGTCATCTTCTTTGAGGAGTTTTAAGTAATCGGTCTTCTCTTTACTGATGTAATGTACCGGTGTTTCATCTACCATTCCCCGGCGAACCATCGCACCTAAATCGGCAACGGCTGAATAGGAATAACACCCAAACTTATAGGGGATAAAATCATAGTCAGGTTTGACCTGACGTTGGGTAAAAAGGAAAAGCAACTTTTGCAGACTGATTTTATCTATCTGTCCCTCAAAAAGCTGCAATAAACTCAGGATAATTTTTCTTCTGTAAAACATGCAGCAAAGGTAGTGAAAACACCATTCTGTTACTAAATCGATACAAAGAATAAAATTGTTTTGGGAATTGAATTCGAGATACGCAGTACCCCTTACCTTGTAAAGGAAACGGTCACCGGGTGTCCGTCCGGAGACGAATGTATCGGGGTGCGGGAAAAGGAAGTGGAAATAAAAATTAAAAAAACAATAAAAAATCTATAACTCAACCTCACCACTGATAAGAAAATGCTGAAGAAGGTTGTGAATTTTTATATTCACCTTAAAAAGTGGAATAACACTTCCTTCCTTTTTTTCAAAATAGGCTTTAGCCTTTTCTTTATCTACAGACTCCTTTAAATCATCAAAACGCCCGAATTGATTGATATTCAGTTCATTTATACCCGTATTCATCATGGCTCTCAGTTTGGTTTCATCCAGACCAAGAAGTTCTGAAATATGCCGGATCTGATCGTTTTTTGCTTTGGATTGATAATCTGCAATATAATCACGGAAGGTTTTATCGCTTGCAATTGAAGCATCCCCGCTTTCAACATCATGAAGGAATATGTTGGCAAATTTCTGCTCGTCCCGGGTAAGAAACGCAAACGATTTGTGCAGATCATTTAAGGTCTGTTCCTTTTGGTCCCTGTCAATATCTTTCTGTTCCAGCATTTTAAGGTACTTTTCAAAACGGGAGTTCATATATTCTGCATTAATAATCCCGGTATCGATCTCGGTTAAATAACCATCAATTTCAAATGGAACTTCTTCAGATCCACCTTCGCCACCACCACCACTATTTAACTCCTTATACCGAAGAGCCAGAATCAGAAACGAATTTTCATCAAAACTCATTTCGATGATTGATTTTGCTTTCCCTAAAACCGTCTCGAATTCATATTTTGACTCACTCCATGTAAAGCCCTGTATTTTGGATGCTTCCAGATACGTGTTGAATTCTTTAAAAAGCCTTGCGAAATTGCCTCGTTCAGAAAGATCATCCGGCAATTTTTCAAAGTTTTGGATCCCGGCGTGTATGAATACCTGAAAAATTTCATCGAATACTGAATTCAGCTTTTTCAGGTTTTCATCCAAATGATCGACAAACAGTGCAAGTGGTTTGTCTCCCGAATACATTTTTACTGCCTGATTCACATACTGTTCTACTGTGTGTGGTTTCCGGTAATACCGGATGGTACCGAAAGGTTTATCTGGCCCAAACAGGCGGTTAGTTCGTGAAAAGGCCTGAATAACGTGTTCAAACTTAAGAACCTTGTCCATGTAAAGGGTATTGATCCATTTGGAATCAAAACCGGTCAGCATTTGATCGACCACAATTAAAAGATCAATCTGTTTTTCCCGATTTTTTTCTATCCGGGTGTAGGGCTCCTTGTGGGCAAGCCGTGCGGCTATATCTTTTTTCAAATTCCCATGACTTGAAAGTGCAAAATCCATTCCAAAGGTTTGATTGTAGTCTCCGATAATTTCAACCAGACCGTCTTCTTTAAATTTTACATTCCCGTGATTATCAATATTCGGATCGAAAAGTGCAGTTATTTTCAAGTCCGTTTTTTCTTTTTTCAATAAACGGTAATAGTCAACAGCCTCAGAAATACTGCTGGTGGCAAAAAGCGCATGAAACTTCCCGTTCCGGCTAAGAGTCAGCCATTTATCTGCAATATCACTTACGACAGCCTGCTGATGCTCGATGCGCTCATACTGTGAAGTTGGAAGGTAATCCTCAATTCCTTTCACATATTTCCCGTTTGTGTCAAGGAAACCGGCCATTTTCACCTTTGACGCATCCATAAACTTATAATAAACTTTGCTCTTTTTCGGGTCTTTGATGGCTTCCTTTTCACTGGTTGCCTTTGCCTCTGCGATGGCAACAGCTTTTCTCAGGTCGTGGTCTTTATAGGTCATAACCTTATACGGATCGAAACCCAGAACATTTTTGTCCCGGATGCCATCGGCAATACTGTATCGATGTAACTCATCGCCAAAAACAGTTGACGTGGTGTTCAGTTTTTTTTGGTTCTCATCCTGAATGGGAGTGCCGGTAAAACCAAAGAACAAGGCCTCAGAAAATGTTTTCTTGATCGATGTCAGCATTTTGCCAAAGGTTGACCGGTGTGCTTCATCCACAATAAACACAATCCGTTTTGACTTCATAAGCTTAATATCGTGGGAATTGAGTCCCCCTTCTTCATCTTTGATATTGCTCATTTTCTGGATGGAAGTAACGATAAGCGTATCAGCAGGTTTGGTGCTTTTGAGTTTGGAAACTAAAACGCCGGTATTTTCGGTGGCCTGAACCTCTTCGTTTTCGTCTGCAAAATTGCTATACTCTTTCAGTGATTGGGTTCCCAGTTCTATCCGGTCCATCAAAAAAAGAACTTTGTCAGCATCCTTCGAGTTTGCTATAAGTTGTGCCGATTTAAAACTGGTCATGGTTTTGCCGGAACCCGTTGTATGCCAGATGTATCCACCCCGCTGGGAATGGGCTTTCCAGTCGGTTTTTGAAACTTTATCCGAAATGGCATTGGCAGCATAATACTGGTAACTGCGCATGACCTTCAGAATGCCGTCAGAATCATCGGCAACGGTGTAGAACCCGATTAGCTGATGTGCCATCGGAATGGAGAGGAGTGTTGAAGCAATGAGTGCCCATTGGTTGATGGGTTCATTGTTGAAATCGGCCCAATGGAAATAATAATCTTTATTGAATTTGCCATCGGGACCGGGATTGGCAAAATAGACCGTTTCGCCGGGTTCCATAGCAACAAAAATCTGAATGAGAGAAAACAATCCTGTAAAAATGCCCTCACCAGTATATTTTTCAATTTGGTTACAGGCCTGACTAACCGGAATTCCACTCCGTTTCAGTTCGATGTGAATTACCGGCATACCGTTGATGAGCAGCAACAGATCGCCCCGGCGGTCATTCAGGATTTTTGATTTGCTCGTAAAATGGGGTTGATGCACAATCTGGTACCGGCTTTGCCCGGCGGCAATCTCACGGCGGTCGTAGATTTTCAGACTGACTTCTTTACCAAAATGATCAGGATCGGCAGGATTGTCACGGACGATTGAAACGGTTTTACCATTGATAAACCCGTTCAGTCTGAGTGGCGTTCTGAGCCGGGTAATCTGCTCAAGAATCTGTGCCATTTCACCCGGGGTGAGGGGTGCTTCATTCAGGCGGTCGATCCCACGGTTGTTTTCGAAAAGAATTGAGGCCCAGTTTTGCAGTAACTCACCCTCAGTGGGGTGTTCCAGAATATCGTTTTCCCACCCTTTATTCCTCAGGATTTCGATGAGTGCTTCTTCAAAACCGGATTCGCTGGCAAATGACATATTTTGCTCTTATTTCAGTTTTTTCACTGTTATTACTCCGGCGGAAAAATAGGAATCACGAAAATCCAAATTTGTCAGTCTGAGTGATCCTGCTTGCAGGATTGTATCGAAGACTTTCAACTCTATTTGACCACCGGGGTAATATCGTGTTCAGTTCTGTCCACTTAAACGTTTAAGGACGAAAGGAGTCGAATTCGACCCCTTTAATTTCAAAAATATCCACCTAGTGCCTATATTCTGAAAGTATTCATACAAACATCTTTTCCAGCAAGGCTTTTTTCATGGTCTTCAGTTTTTCTAATTCCTTTTTTTGAAAGGAAAGAAGGTTGTCGAGTTGTTTAAAAAAGGCACCAATTTTGGCTTGTTCACTCAGTATTGGAGTAAAAATCTCAAAAGAGCTGTATTCCTGAGCATTAACACCTGGTTGTCCTGAGCGCTGAGAAGTAAACCGGATAAAACTTTTGTACTTATTTGTTAAAGTATTTTGAAAAATAAAAACTGGGTCGTATTCAGGTTTAATTCGTGCCCTGATTAAGAAGCCTGCAAAGAAAACCACTCCATCAGAAATTTTGTAAAAATACGTTTTTCCAACACTTGCACCTGTTCTTGCAAATAATAAATCACCCTCTTTTAATCGGAAATCCCCAGCATTACTCAAATTTGTGTCTGGTGAAGTTAATGCATCCGTTTTGAATTCATTGTTTTCATCATCAATATCTGTTATTCGAATATATTTGTTAATTCCATCAAATTTAATAGCAGCAGCATTTAACCCATAATCCAAATTATCTGCAATTTCCCCCAACTTCTGTTCTTTCCAGCCCCCCGTAAACTCTTTAAACCGAATTTCAGGCACATCTGAACCCGATTTGGGAAACATTTTTTCGAGCATTGCCGTTTTTAAAGTTGTCAACTTGTCGTATTTGCGCTGATGAAGTGTGATAAGGGTGTCGATGTGTTGGAAATAGTTGCCGGTTTGGGTTTGTTCATCAAGCTCTACAGGAACATTTACTTGAATTCTTGCCAAATCAGTTGAATTAATTGATGGATAACTTGTACCTGTACACCTATTTAAAACTGATTTTATAAACTTATCATTCTGAACCAAACAGAGTAAAAAGTAACCATCACCTAATGGTCGCATCTGGGCATATCCGGTTGAGAAAACATAGTTATTAAACGACTTTTCAAATAGATAATTGTTTTTTTGATAAGGCCTAACAGTTTGATAGAACAAATCACCTTTTTTTGCAAGTCGCTGTGCTCTCGAAGGGGCAGAAACTTTTCGTTCCTCTCTATGTGTAATCATTTCTGTCCCTACTACAGATTCTAAATCAACATATTCAAAGATTTCTGGTAACTCCGATTTTGGATTGAATTCTACGATTGTTTCTAACTCACACTCATCCCAATCCCCATCAAATCCCTTAAACCGAATATCCGGTTTAGTTTTTTTCTCAGTCATTGCGGTTCCCTTTTAACAGCAACTGAAATTCAGCAAGTCCTTTCAGGTCGTGTTCATTACCCGTAAGTTCATCAATCAGGGAAGCTAATGTTGTTTCCGTTTCATGAATCTGCTCCATCACGTCTTTATAAGTAGTGGCATATTTCGTGGCGAGGGTTTGTACTTTGGCCGCGAGTTCGCCTATGACTGTTTCAGGCAGTTTATGCAGCGAGACCAAAAGAGGGGTTATCCATTTTAATTCCAGTAAGTTGAGCACCTGGTCATCAGTAAGCGCTTCAATGGTTTCCTTGGTGAGTTTATGCAGTTTCGCCGTTTCGGTTCTGAGCCGGGCTTTCAAATCCTTTTCCTCGGAAATCAGTTCTGCGAGTTTCAGAATTTTTGCTTCCAGGGTTTCTTCTGCAAACTCTTCATTTTTCTTCAGACTGGCTTGTATCTGTTTTGCTTCTTTGGTAATGGCAGAGGCTACAAAGCTGTCACCGGCCTCGTTGGTTAGTTCGCTTTCTTTTTCTTCTTCCGTCAGCGAGTCCATTATATCATCAAATCCGGCACTAATTTCTGCCAGCCGGTTTTCCATGGTTTTCAGGTTCTGGTATTCTGTGTTGAGGTAAGTTTTTTGCACGAGTTCAAAGGGAAGCACACGCCCGGTCCATCCGTCCTGTACTTCCTGCGAAGTGTTTCCTACGGTCTTCTTCAACACCAGGTTCGGGTCTACTTTTCGGGTGGTTTCAAATCCTTCGGTTTGTATGATTTCCAGATCACCGGCTATTTTTATCCATTCATCATCAAGAAGCTGAAATGCCCCGTATTTATCAATCAATGAAAAGGATTTGAGCCGGTTAAAAATTTCATTGCTCAGAATGGTTTCTTCTTTTGATAGAGTCACTGACAGCATATTTTTAAGCAAGTCATTCCGTAGTGTGCCGTCAAAACCAGCGAAGGCGGTTTTAAATTTGCCTGAAAAGGTTTGTACACTTTTATGTTCCCTGATGGCCGCCTTTACATCAGTTACTTTCAAACCTGCATAGGGTGAACCGTTATTCAGAAACAATGCCTCCCGCAAACCCGGCAACGCATTCCAGTAGACCGCCAACCCGTCAATTTCCTTTTCGGGTATTCCGCCAAACATCGAGGCATAAAGATCCCAGCTTTCGGCCTTTTCAGACGAATCGACATACCGGGGAATGTTAAGGTTATAGTCATTTAACCGTATTTCTTCCCGGCTTACCACTTTCGAAAAATTGGGAACTGGGTAACGGCCAACCACTGTATCGGCAATCCGTTTAATGTCAGAAGCCCTGAGCTGGTTGTTTTTTCCAACTTTTTTGAATCCTTTCGAGGCATCAACAATGAGTACATCGGTATTTGTCCGTTTTTGCTTCAGCACCATGATAATGGTAGGGATTCCTGTACCAAAGAAAATATTGCCCGGAAGCCCGATGATGGTATCAATGTGATTACATTCAATCAGGTTTTTACGGATGGCTCCTTCTTCACCCCCACGAAACAACACCCCGTGTGGCAGCACGATGGTCATAATACCATCGGGTTTAACGTGGTAGAGATCGTGAAGCAGAAAAGCATAATCGGCTTTGGTTTTAGGTGCCAAACCAAAACGGGCATAACGGGGGTCGGTTTCTTTATTGGCAGAATCCCATTTCTGTGAATAAGGCGGATTTGAAACCACGGCGTCGACATAAAGCGGATTGTAGGTATTTACCGGGTCGTTTTCTTCGAAAAAAGGCCAGTCATCCTCAAGTGTATCTGCATTGCGGGTGAAAATATTATCGGCCAGAATTCCACGCATCACCAGGTTCATCCGGGTAAGGTTGTAGGTATTCTCCTTCAATTCCTGAGCATAGTACATGATACTGTTATCGTTGGCGAAGTGCCGGGCTACACTCCGGCCAATATTGATCAACAAGGATCCGGACCCACTTGTCGGATCATAAATTTTGATTTCTGTTCTGTCTTTTAAATGATTGGCCACAATTTCTGACATCAGAACCGAAACTTCGTGGGGCGTGTAAAATTCACCGGCTTTTTTACCGGCATTGGCAGCAAACATTCCGATGAGGTATTCATAGATAAATCCCAATACATCATAATCCTGTTGCCCATCCATCGGAATATCTTTAATGAGATGGATAAGCTGACTGATGGCCTTTGTCTGCGCTCCCGAACTGTCACCCAGTTTACTTAATCCGGTTTCAAGGGTGTTAAATATTTTCTCAAACAATTTTTTGTGTTTCGGGAAGATTGAACGGTTGAAAGCAGAAAGGGCATCGCGTACATTAGACACATCGAAGTCATTCCCCATGCTGATCCAGGTCGAAAACAAATCTTTATGGGCAATAAAAAAACCAATATTGCTTTTGAAATATTCCGCATCATCATCAGAGAGAGATATTAAATCGTTTTCTGTAAAATCTTCCCTTTTGGCAAATTTGATTTCCTGCTCAGAGAGGTATTTATAGAAGATAAACCCGAGGATGTAATCTTTGTATTCATTTGCTTCAATTTTCGACCTCATCTGGTTGGCAGATTCCCAGATTTTTGCAGCCAATTGCTGTTTGTTCATACGTATGCTTTTGGGTCTTATTAAATGGAATGTGGTCTATTAAAGGTTTTCAAGATAGTAATATTGTGACTATAAAAATTGCGGTGAGCTGGCAAAAAACAGCATTTTGTCAATCTTTGGCCGGAAAAAGTAGTTTAGGTTCCATTTTACAATTCAACAGGAAACCTTTTGAACTTAAACCTCATTGTTTCCGCAAAGAAATGACAGAAGTAATTTTCGTATATTTGCAATCAGAGGTGATAACATGGAAAATATACTTTTCCTTTCCTACAATAAAGATTCTGACATGGGTCAGCATTCAGCACTAAGGCTTCAAACTATAGCCGGGCTTTACGGCTTTTCAGTTGTTTTACCTTTACGCCGTCCCAATTCAAGTGCAATTAACCAGGAAACAAAAACCCGGATTGATTCTGCTGACATGGTCGCAATCTTTGCTCTTGAAGGGGTTTCTAAAGGCGTGAATGAAGAAATTGTTTATGCCTCACAGAAAAATAAGCCGGTTATTGTTTTGTTCCAAAAAGGGATGCCCCAGAGTGGCTTCCCCAAAAATGACAATATCAGAGCCGTAGAGGTAGATTTTAATTCGATTGACAAAGCCTCATATGAAGTTGCAGAATTTCTGAAAGGTCAGTTTTCGGCCCGTACAAAAAAAGGTAAAGAAACTGCCGGTTCCGGTTCCGCTCTCATTCTTTTGGGGTTGGGACTTTTAGCTGCATGGGCATTGACTAAAGATAAATGAGGAAACCAACAGCTATCATTGATACTTCAGTTCTGCTTTGTCTTTTCCGTCTTAATATTCTTGATAAACTGAATCTTTTATTCTCTGAAATCCGAGTTCCAAGAAAAGTTGAATCAGAATTTCTTTTCCGTACTGATCCGACAGAAGCAAGTGCCAGATTCAAGTTTATTACCAGCTTTTATGAAAGTCACCGGAGATGGTTTATTCAATGTAATGAATACGATTCTGCAACGGTTGAAATTTATGTCAAGATTGAAAAACTTGATCCGGGTGAATCTGAAGTTTTTGCACAAAACCAGTATCTTGATAATACCCATACACTTTTGATTGATGAAAAAAAAGCCCGGAAAGTAGCCTTTAAAAAACAAGCAACCGTTCATGGCTTTTTATTTATTCTGGCGTCACTTGATATTAAATACGGTATCTGTGATTATCAAAAAGGCATCACCATACTTCAAAAAGAAGGGTTAGGCCATTTTCCCGAAACCCTTGTTAAATCGGTTTACCAGTACGTAAAGGATAACTGATTTCTTCCGACCTAATAAATTATCTACAAAATCAGTTGGAATCAACCATTTGGTGATGATAGGTTATCCAAAACCAAATAACTTTCTTAACTTTTTTCGGTTTATAGTATATTTCGTATATTTGAATTGGTGTTTGAAAAAGCACCTACAAACCTGCCATCAACAATGCCGGAAAACCCAACTTTACCTATGTGAAGCGGTGCCGGTTCGGGCGGGTTTTTTTTTGCTTTTTTTTGTAGCCTTTTCTTACCTTTGCTATTGCTCTTCCTACCTGAACGGGGGCTTTGTGTCGGCGTGTCTGAGGTAGCAGACTCCATTGCCGTAATCTGAAATAACAAATGCCCCTGAGCCTCATTTTTTTTGTGTGGGGGAAACGCTCAGGGCGATGAGTGCGGGGGTTCCACTGGAACGTATTGACACGCCCCCACCGCTTTTTCTGATATACATTGTTTTGGCTACAAGTTCCTTCTTCTCCGGTTCACAAGTCCTCAACTTAAGACATGTTTGTCTTTGCTTTTTTTCGTGCTGGTTTCTTACCTTTGCCGTTGCTCTTCCCAACTGAACGGGGGCTTTGCGTCGGCGTGTCTGAGTTGGCAGACTCCAGTGCCGTGGACTTAAACAGCAAATGCCCCTGAGCAAATTATTCGGTATTTTAATTTTTCCCCTCCTTTTATTCAATTTAAAGAATGAACCGCTTTATCCAGGTATATGATGGCACCCCAAACACAAATAACGGTAACGCCAGGATGGACCTTCCCGGTTTCAATCATTTCTTACACGAGTGAAGGAAATTCTTTTTTTTATTGTCCGGAACTGAATTTGATTGGTTATGGGGCGTCTGAACAGGAGGCTCAAAAGTCCTTTCAAATTTCAAAAAGGGAATTCTTTAGGTTTTTAAAGACGAATCCTTCCTTTTTTCTTGAATTAAAAAAACTGGGTTGGACGGGGTCTGAGAATTCGAAAAAAATGTGCCCGCCATCATGGGCATTTCTTTTAGAAAATGATGAGATCATCAGGGAAGTGGTGGCAATCAATAATTTCTCAAAGAAACAAGTCAAAATGAGAATTACAACGTGATATGGCTTTAAAATCACAACAGTCCGAACTTAATTTGTCTGAAAAACGACTTGTAGGATTTCAAAGCCGAAAGACCTGGAAAAAACAGCATCACAGGAAATTACGTCGAATGATGAAACAAAATCAGGAGTTTGTTCCTCACTACAACCGTTATTTTCATGGTTTAATACTCTAACAACAGATATTATATCTTACAGCATAAAATTCCTGGTTTACCCAGTTTTGAATTTGGTTTGTCTTGGCTTTTAAATTATAAATTGAAAAGTCAGATACCAGATTGGGTAAATTTTGGGTTATACTTCTGGATACATTTTCATCTTTATGCATCAAATATTCCTTCCGTCCCGGCATGGATACGCCGGATAGCGGTAAAGGGAAGTTGGGAAAGTCTGGGGCTTAAACCCCAGACAACCAACTGAAGCTGACTCAAAAAGTATAAAAACTGGAACCCATTTTTCAGGTCAGGGCTTTGTCTTTTGGCGGCCTAAGATTGACAGTTTTCATTTTTTCTTCGGTTCTGATATTTTTGTTTTGTGTGGGGGAAACGCTCTGGGCGTTGCGTGCAGGGTTTCCAATGGAAGGCATTGACACGCCCCCACCGTTTTTAATTCTTGAGTCCGGGTTACAATTCAATTTTATTTATCCTAACCATTCAAAAAAGAAATTACAATTTTCTGCGTTCATTTTATGGTAATCCAAAAAGCTACCTACTTTCATGAAGATATAATTCCAACTCTGATTCTGGAGACAGATCTGGGTGAAGTTGTTATTGATCCAACCAGCATTAAAATCGAACTGCTTGAACAGGATCTCATTTACGTTGGGTACCCAGATCAACTTCCTGTTTTGACTTTTACCTGGGAAGACAAAAAAGGTAAGCAGGTGGTAAAGGTGCCAGGTTATACAAATGATGAACTGGTTTTAAAACTGGTAAGACAGTTTCTGAGTGATTGGGATCTTGACATTTTGAAAAACGGCCAGGTTATCTATCCTGTATAAAAACATGTCATTCAGGGAAGGCTCCCCGACTTCCACGCGAACCTCATTTTCATGAGTCCTACGGCTGGGAGATTCACCGTGTTTCTGAATGACACTTTTCTAAAATACGGTAGTTGGTTTATTATTTCAACTGAGTTTAGAGCAACCGTTGTGTTGTTCAACCTTTTCTTTCCTGAGTGCACTTGCCATTATTATACCCGGCGTTTAATTTTGAATAAAAAGAAGGCTGAATGGCTTCCTGTTACCTGGTTGATAATGGGGACAACAGTGAAATCAGGATGCCTTTTTCTGTTTTTATCAGCTTTCAGGTAAAAGTCCCGAACTCATTTTTGGTTTATGATATGCAATAATTTCTGAAACCCATCATTAACATCAAAAAGGAAAAGTGACTTGTTGAAGGTTGTAAATTCAGACAAACAATTGCCAGTTTAAGTTTTGATGCCTAATTTTATCCTGAAACGGGAAACTTTTCAATCTGCCCTGACCTTGGTACGACAGCCTGCATTGAAGAAAAGTGTCCCGTTTTGCTTTTTATTCAGTACCAGACATAGGCTCGACACATTCATTGCTGTTTGCAATGTCCGCTAAACTCATCCATCTTTAAATTCAGGAAAAGGGTTCTGTTTTTTAAAATCCTCCTTTGTAATCGAGAGTAGTAGAAAATCAGGTTCACCCTTTTCCGCCTATTTGCCAGGTGCCATTAACCATTCTTGCTTCATTTATCACCCAGGTTCATTAACTTGTCGATCTAATCACAATATTTTACTTATAAGTAAATCATTTCTTTACGATATTTGCTAATTGCATAAAATTATACCGACATTTGTAGTATCATTTCACTTTTAAGTGAATCATAATCTCGAAATAGGCGTTTTCACTAAACCATTCTTTAAACCATTTGAACTACGAAATAGTCGAATTACAGCCATTCAGTGGGAGTGAGGCAAAGATTTACTCCCTTATTCCAAAGGGAGAAGATGAAACCTTGTTCGAGAAGTTCGTGGTGGAGTACAAGGCCGGATTTAAAAATGAAGTAAAAGATATAATCAAAACCATTTATCAGATTGGTCATACAACAGGAGCAAGAAGTTCGTTCTTTAAGCAACATGAAGGGAAGTATGGTGACTTCGTTTGTGCCTTGTTTGATGTACCGGAAAAGAATTTGAGAGTGTATTGTATCCGGTTCGGAATGGTGGCTGTTATTCTCGGTGGTGGTGGAGAAAAAGCAGAGGGTGTCAGAGCATGGCAGGATGATGAAAAGTTATCAAAAGAAGCAAATCAAATGATTGACTATGCAAAGGATATTTTGAAGCGACTTGATGACGGTGATTTGTATTGGTCAAAAGATAAAACAGAGTTAGAAGGAAATTTAAAAAATTACGATGATGAATAAGCCAACAAAAGCGAGAAAATATAATAGTTCAATACTCAATGAACTATTGGACGAAATTACACCATTGGAAATGGAACAAACAAAAGTGAAAATGCAACTTGCTGCTTCTATTGAAGATTATATGAATGCAAAAGGTTGGAATAAGTCGCAGTTTGCTGAAAAGGTTGGGAAAAATCCGTCCGAAATTACAAAATGGTTTAGCGGCACACAAAATTTCACCATTGATGTGTTGACTGAAATTGCTTCTGCACTTGGGGTTGAGCTACCTGCCTTATTTGGCAAAAAGCAAGTCCAGATGATTTATCGAAAAGAAATTGTCGTTAAAGCTGCCGCCCCCCAACCAACTATTTTTATGACAACACCTATGTCACATGGCATAGATGTCTATGGGTATAATCTATTTGCAATTCAAGGGAACAAAACAGCACTCACAAAAAATTACCAGGCATAAAATGGCTAAGATTGAGAATGCAGACGTCAACGTCGAAATAAAAATAAAAGCAATTGAACTATTAAAGGGTTCCTTACAGTTACCTGCAGTCCCCAATACTACGGTTACAACATTTAATTTTAACATTAGTATTGAAAGTAGGGCGGATGCGCCAAACAAACTTGTCTTTGTAATTGTCAATGTTGATATAAAAAATGATGACTACTCACTTGTCCTTGGGGCACTTTCGGTGAGCTGCATTTTTGAAATTGTCAATTTTGATGAAGTAATTAAAAGTGATGGGAACGGGAACCTTGTTTTACCTCTGCGGTTGATTGAAACACTCAACAGCATTTCGATTTCAACAACCAGAGGGGTTATGTTTTCTACTTTCAAAGGAACCTTTTTACATGGAGCAATCCTTCCAATAATTGACCCTAAACAATTTCAACCCGATACCCCAAAAGTCGGAAAATAGTGATTTGCAGGCACTGAAAGCTAACACCCACAGCCCACCTGAACAAAACCAGCCACCTTACTAATTGGAATCAGCCCAAAGTAAGTGTCACTTATTATAGAATTTATCTTCAACTGATTTAAATTCCGCGAATCGTTTGGGGAGAATTATCATTTGCCCTACGAATTGTCCGTTTTCCATCCCACCGCTTTGCGACTTTTGCGCCTTTGCGGTCTCCCCAGTATTTTTTCCTTGACAATTCAAAACCAACTTCATACTTTTGATTCATTATGATATCATTTCAATATCATTACGAAAGGACAAACAAAATGACACAGGAATTCTCTGCAAAAACTCAAAGCGGATGGCTGGTATTACCCCTTCTCATTCTCCTCCTGATTGCAGATATCGCCGGTATTGCCTTCACCACTCAACTGGATGAATCCTTGGTTCCCTGGTTTCTGATTCCGCTCCTTCTGGCCGGAATTATCATTCTGATTCTGTTTGGCGGATTTTTTACCCTTGAACCAAATGAATCAGCCGTCCTGATTTTCTTCGGAAAATATGAGGGAACTGAAAAAATATCAGGTTTCCGCTGGACGAATCCGTTCAACGTCAAAAAGAAATTATCGCTCAGAACCCGCAACTTTGACAGCCAGAAACTGAAAGTGAATGATAAAAAGGGGAATCCGATCGAAATTTCCGTCGTGGTGGTCTGGAAAATCGGAAATACCGCCCAGGCTGTGTTTGATGTTGAAAATCAGCATGAATTTGTAACCGTTCAGGCCGAATCTGCAATCCGCCATGTGGCAACTTCTTATGCCTATGACAGTTCCGATTCTGAAGAATTCAGTTTAAGATCTTCCCTGTCAGAAGTTTCTGAAGAACTCGAAAAAGAAATTCAGGAACGGGTGAAAGATGCTGGTGTCATCATTTCAGAAGCCAGAATCAACCACCTGGCCTACGCACCCGAAATAGCCGGAGCTATGCTTCAGCGTCAGCAGGCAGAAGCAATTATTGCGGCAAGAACCAAAATTGTGGATGGCGCAGTTGGTATGGTTCAAATGGCTCTTATCAGACTCAAAGAAGAAGGCGTCGTCGATCTCGACGAAGAACGGAAGGCTGCAATGATAAGCAATCTGCTTGTCGTTCTCTGCGGAGATAAATCAACCACACCGATCATCAATGCGGGTACAATTTATTAAGATGGCAATAACCCGAAATCAAAAACTGTTGCTGCTTTCTGCATTCCCCTTTTTTCTGGCGGGAACAGACAGTGTTTTCCATGGAAACTGGATTGCCATTTCGCTGAATCTTGCAATGGGCGGACTTAATCTGTTAGGTCTGTTCTGGATTGAAAAACATCATTTTCCTGTCCAGATCGGATTAAGTATTGCAAATTCAGCGATGGCTTTTACAACTGCCTGGTTGTTTAAAGAAGCAGGAAAAGAGTATCTTCCGCTGATCTGGTTGTTTGTGGGACTTTTATTCCTGTTTACCGCCTGGAATTTCTGGCGTAAAGGGAATGCTGAAAAAAATAGCCGGAGTGTCTGATGGCTTCACCGGCCGATAAAAAGAAGAATTTGCTGCTCCGTATTGACCCTTCCCTCTGGAATGATCTGAATGCCATGTCTGCTGACGAACTCAGAAGTCTGAATGGCCAGATTGAATACATCCTGAGGGAATCGGTCAAAAAGTGGAAAAAGCAAAATCCAAATCAGGAAAAGCCACCTGACCCGACAGATGACGACGACAAAATCTGGATGGGGTAAATTGGTATAATTTTTAATTCAAAATTATAAATTTTAAATTGAAAATGTTTTCCCAAACTCCCCTCCTTTTTAAGGAGGGGGAATCCCGAACGCTTTCGGGATGGGGTGGTTTTCTTAAGTTTGGTTTTCAGAAAACAGCCAAACCACCCCGGCTTCGCCACCCCTCCTTTAAAAAAGGAGGGGAATCATTACTCATATACTCATATTTTACAATAACTTATACGCCTATCTCTATGAAAACTATTCTCGTTACAGGCGGAGCCGGATACATCGGCAGCCACACGTCCCTCGCCCTGCTCAATGCCGGTTATCACGTTATTGTGGTTGACAACCTCCTCAACAGCAAAACTGAATCCCTGAAAAGAGTTGAACGGTTAACTGGCAAAAAAATAACCTTCCACCAAACTGATCTGTTAGATCAATCAGGTCTGGAAGCCATTTTTGCACAAGAAAAAATTGATGCGGTTATTCACTTTGCCGGATTAAAATCAGTGGGTGAATCGGTCAGACTTCCCCTTTACTACCATCATAACAACATTACCGGAACTCTACTATTATTGGAAGTGATGAAAAAGGCGGGTGTAAAAAACCTGGTTTTCAGTTCATCTGCAACCGTTTATGGTGACCCGGCCTCTGTTCCCATCCTTGAAACGTTTCCCCTCTCCGCAACAAATCCATACGGGCGGACGAAATTGTTCATCGAGGAAATCCTTCGTGATTTGTTCGTTTCCGATAAATCATGGAATCTGACTTTGCTCAGGTATTTTAATCCTGTTGGCGCACATGAATCCGGACAGATCGGTGAAGATCCGAACGGAATCCCGAATAATTTACTCCCGTATATTTCTCAGGTTGCGGTTGGTAAACTGAAAGAATTATCCGTTTTCGGGAATGATTACCCAACACCCGACGGAACGGGTGTGAGAGATTACATTCACGTGGTTGATCTTGCAGACGGACATGTGAAAGCAGTAAAAAAACTGGAAGGAAATCCGGGCTTGCAGGTTTACAATCTGGGAACAGGAATCGGTTACTCGGTTCTGGATATGATCAAGGCCTTTGAAAAAGCCTCCGGGAGAAAAATTCCTTACCGCATTTCAGAACGTCGTCCCGGAGATATTGCAGCTTGTTATGCTGATTCATCAAAGGCAAATCTGGAACTTGGCTGGAAGGCCGAACGTAATCTTGATGCAATGTGTTCGGATGCATGGCGGTGGCAGTCTCAAAATCCGAACGGGTATGTTTAAAATTTAACTTCTTTTAGTTTTAGCAGAAAACTCGTCGTGTCATTCTGAGTGGCACCGCAAAGCGGGGCTGTATCGAAGAACGACACGACCCCTGCTCCGCTTCCAAATCCCTACAAACTTACAAGCATATCTTTCAGTGTGCTGCTATCGACAATTCCCGAATGACCAAGAATCTGAGATACCAATTCTTTTCTGATGGTTGCTCTGATTTTATTCCAGGTCTCTGCATTTCTTGAAGTCATAGGTTGAAAAATATATCCGGCAGTCAGAACCAATTCATTTCTGTCGGGAGAATAAACTGAAGCCCTAATTGCTACCTTCCCGGTTAATGCTTTTTGAAGATCCTGACGGGTTTTCCATGTTTTTGCTATGAACAAATTTCCAAGATAATCGGTACGGCTGAATTCGATTTTAGTCAGGGAATTCAGTGTTTCCGGATGACCAAAAGAAATTACCATTTCTTCAATATGCTTAACCAGATTCCGTTTTTCTTCACCTGATAAAAACCCTGATGTCCTGATCACATCTTTTAACCGGATTTTTTCTTCCGTTACAATTCCGGTAGCTGTTTTTAAATCACTGTGAGAAATCAATTTTGGCATATAGAACCGACTGAATTCATCACCCAATACCAAATCTGCTGTTTTTAGAATTTGTATAAATCTGGGTTGATTGTCATTTTCAGGGAAATACTGACCATAAACTGCCCTGAACGGATAGCTTAGGTTCGGTGAGGTTGATTCCAGAATTCTCCAGTTCAGATAAATTTTCATTTGTTCGAGGGTGTAAACTTCACTCAATTTTGCAAAAGCATATTGAATCTGATGTGCGTGCCGGATGCCTAACCGGCTGCTCTTGCCATCAAGGACTGCCAGATAATCCTTCCAGCCGAATTCCTTTTCGGTTTCAAGTTCTGAATCAAATAAAATCGCTTCGTTCATCCAGAAATCGTCAATCGACTGAATGACCATTACGGACTTCTCAATAGTATTAAACTCCTCATCCGTCAGCTCAAGTAATCCTGAAATCAGTTCGGTTTGTTTGGCAGAAGAAAGGCTTGTTGCATAATCGGGAAGGGTTGCTACAGGAGAAATGTATCCGTCACTTACTTTCATATCAAAAAAGGGTCTGATTCCGATTTTATGAAGAAGACCCAGAATTCTGGGTAGTTGCTGCCATGAATTGAGGAGATTAACCTGATCCATGTAAGGAAGAACAGGATTTATGCCGGCACTTTCAATTGCTTCGTTGTTCATTCCGGCTGAATAGAAATCTCCTAAGAAATGTGTCAGTTCTGTTTGATGGATGGAATTGACAGACGCATTATAAGTCAGCCATGCTTCCAGTTCTTCCTGATTTTCAAGTGTCGAATACCAGGGATCAAGTTCAGTGACGGCTTCGGTAACCGTTATTTCAGCAAAAGGTCCGTCAAGCGGACCTTTTGCAAGTGAAGTTGCTGATGGATTTGTTCCGGATGGGATTCCGGCCAGTGTGGTGAATCCGGTTAAGGTTACCAACAATCCTGACAGCGTGAATATTTTTATAACCATTTTCATTTTAAACTCCTTCGACCTGAATCCTTCGTTGTGACCGTTTGGGTCTGGCCTGACCCGTTTTTGTGCACGGATGAGTTATTCGGCTGGAGTTTGGTAATGATTCAGGAAAAAACACTGTATTACCAGGATTTAATTTATGTAAAGCCGAAAGATTTTCGGTAATGCTATGTTTTTACTGACTTTAATTCGTGACGGCTCCATGATTAGAATTTACGTTCTTAACATCATTCATACGGAAATGACGCAAACCTTCAAATAATTCAGCATGTAAAATACTTTAGAAAATACCCAAACTTGTCTTTCCGTCCAAGGTTCGGTTACGAACTGTGGATCCGGTGAAACTTGGAGACTTAGCCTGCCCCATCCCAAGAATAGGGATCGGGGATGCGGGTAACGAAGTTCTGCGAAGCTCATCCATGAATTCTGACTTTTCGGAGACGCCCGGGTCGGGCGTCTCTACCAAAATTCAATTTTAAAAATTTCCACTACTCTGCGTTCACTCCTTAGACCCGCGCAACAACGTTGCTTGAGGTGTATCCCGGCAGTGAAAAAACCGTTTTTCCTTCCCAAAAGTGCTTTTCCTGAATGATTTTCCGATTTTTATAAAAAGCCGGAAAACGCATGTCATTTCTCTACCAAAACCTAGTCAAACCAGTCCTTTTCAAATACGATCCTGAACTTGTTCACGATGTTCTTGTACAGTATGCCAACCAGCTCCAAAAATACCCTGAGTTAATGAACTTTCTGCACGACTATCTGGTCGATGAAACCAAATGGAAACCGGTTACCTTATGGAATATCACCTTTCCCAACCGGGTGGGACTTGCCGCCGGGTTTGATAAGAATGTTCAGGCACCGTGGTTTTGGTGGATGTTGGGATTTGGTCACATTGAGTTTGGCGGTGTAACTGAGTTTGG
>JAFLBE010000047.1 GCA_017303995.1 Bacteroidota bacterium
ACAATGTCGCCAATAAACTGTTAAAAGTTGCTTGCGCAGTTTGGAATTCAAATACTCCTTTTGATAAAAACTTTGTGTCAAAATTTGCCCAAAATACTTGACTTAGTCATAGTATTCAGCATGACAATATCAGGGTTTCCATTTTAAATTAAATGGAAACAGAAAACACAACAGGATTAATAAATTGAGTACTCTCTCAAAAGGAAAAACGGTAATAAGACAAGTGAAAATTCATTTGAAAAATCTGGTCGCCATTTCAAAAACCGCTTTCAAAAAATGGTGGAAAAAAGATCCGTTTCGTGACAGTGCGGTTATTGCCTATTATTCCATCTTTGCCCTTCCGGGATTGCTGGTCGTCATCATTTCACTTTCGGGTTATTTTTTCGGACGCGATGCCGTTAACAGTCACCTTGCGGGACAAATAACCCAAATGTTTGGGGCTGATACTTCGGTTCAGATTCAGGAAATGGTGATCAAAGCCAGTACGATGAAAAATACGTTTCTGGCCACATTACTGGGCATCATCACCATTTTCATTGGGGCAACCGGCGTTTTTGTTGAGTTTCAGAAGTCTTTAAATCTGGTTTGGGAGGTAAAAGCCTATGAATCGGACTCAGGTCTCTGGGATATTATCAGAGTCAGGCTTTTTTCTTTCGGGCTGATTCTTTCTTTTGCTTTTATATTGATCGTTTCTCTTGTGATTTCGGCAACAATGGCGGCATTGGGTACCTGGCTTTCAGGATACTTTTCTGATTCATTTGTTGTCCTGCTTTTATCGGTCAATTTTGTGCTTTCCTTTTTAATTCTTGCGGTTTTATTTGCGCTCATGTTTAAAGTTTTACCAGATGCAAAAATTCAATGGAAGCATGTTTTCATTGGATCAATGGTGACAGCTTTTCTGTTTGAAATCGGAAAGTTCTTCCTGAGTTTTTATTTCGGAAAAGCGAATCCGGGAACGGGATACGGTCCGGCCGGATCAGTGATTCTGATTTTAATCTGGGTTTCCTATTCCTCAATGATCGTTTTTTACGGTGCTGAATTTACCCATGCATTTGCAAATAAATACTCGGGGAAAATTGCACCCAAACCCAATGCTATGCCAATTGAACCAGAGGTACCAAGGTTATGAAACACTTTTTTTTATCAACACTTTCTACCTGGGGATTTTTCATCGCCGTTTTTCTTTTACTAACGGTTGGCGTTTTGGTAACCTTAACGATGAGGTCGCTGGTAGAAAGTAATGAATCAGTAACTCACACGTTGGTTGTACTTGATAAATTGACAAAAACACTGACTCTTCTGATTGATGCCGAAACCGGACAAAGAGGTTTTATCATAACGGGTGAAGACCAATATCTGGAACCCTACCATACAGCTATGGCATCTGAAAACTCCATCAGCAAAAACCTTCAGGAACTCCGTCTGCTAACCAGTAATAATCCAGACTTGCAAAACCTTCTGGATTCTCTGGAAGTTTCAGTCAATCAAAAAGTTTTGTTACTTCAGGAAGGGATCATTCTACGACAAAAGATAGGGTTTGAGGCCGCTCAAAAGGCAATTTCTTCAGAAGCTGGAAAAACCATGATGGATAAGATCAGACGTTTGACAGGAAAAATGGAGGCATTTGAGGCTGGACTTTTAATTAGCCGGACGGAAACTGCCCTTTCAAATTTGCACCAAACAATTCTGGTAATAGTTGCAGGTGCAGGATTCAGTCTTCTTTTTCTTGTTCTTTCTTTTTTTCTTCTTCATCGTGAAGTGAAGGTTAGACAACAGGCTGAAGTGGAATTGTTGGCAAGCAATAAAGAACTTGATCGGCATGTCATCAAACTGGCAGAAGCTAAAACTTTAATAGAACAGCAATTGAACCGGTTAAAATCACTGCATACCATTGATATGGCAATTTTGGGTTCCACCGATTACCGGCTGGCTTTAAAAACGGTTTTAGAAGAAGTCACCCAGCGACTTCATGCAGATCTGGCTGTCATTTATCTGTTCAGTAATGAAACCCTCATGCTAACCCCCGCTTCAGTACTCGGGAATAAAAGTCAGGAAATAACCCGGTTTGTGGGTCGTTTGGGTGAAGGAGTTATCGGGAAAGCTGCCCAGGAACGTGCGACAATCAGCATCCCCATTGTCAAAGAAACAAAAGTCTCTGTAAACCACCCAACTGCAACAGATGCAGAAGGTATTCAATCAACTTATGCAACACCACTTATCGCAAAAGGAATTCTGGTTGGCGTATTAAAAGTGAGTTTCAGAACACCATACGAAGCTGATGCAGACTGGATTGACTTTTACGAAGCACTTGCAGCTCAGGCAGCAATGGCAGTCGAAAGCGGAAAGTCATCTGACGATTTACAACGATCGCATATTAATTTAAAACTGGCCTATGATACGACCATTGAAGGTTGGTCAAAAGCACTGGATTTAAGAGATAAAGAAACGGAAGGACATTCTCTGCGCGTAACTGACATGACATTGAAGCTGGCCCGGATTGCCGGAATGACGGAAACAGAACAAGCTCATATCAGACGAGGGGCTTTACTGCATGATATCGGAAAAATGGGCGTTCCGGATAATGTTCTTCAAAAACCTGATCAGTTAAATGACGAAGAACTTGCAGTCATGCGAATGCACCCAACTTATGCGCATGAATTGCTGTCACCCATTGCGTATCTTGCACCATCTTTGGATATTCCCTATTGTCACCATGAAAAATGGGATGGCACAGGCTATCCGAACGGATTGAAGGGTGAAGAAATTCCGCTTTCTGCCCGTCACTTTGCCATTGTTGACGTTTGGGATGCGCTCCGGTCTGACCGCGTTTACCGTAAAGGCTGGTCAGATGAAAAAGTACTTGATCTGATTAAAGCCGGAAGCGGAACTCACTTTGACCCCAGAGCTGTTGATTTGTTTCTAAACGTCATTCATGACGAAGCTGATAAACACCGGAAACTTAAATCTGAAAACGCTGTGACCTTATGAAATCAAAACTGATTGTTTTTTCCATTTTACTCGTTACACTCATGTCAACCCAAATAAAATCACAACCACTCGAAACCGTTCCAAACGTAGATCTGAAACGATATGCCGGCAAATGGTACGAAATTGCTTCCTTCCCGCAATTTTTTCAGAAAGGTTGCCATTGTACGACGGCCGAATACACACTTACAGACGAAGATTATGTGATTGTTGAAAACCGGTGTAAAAAGGATAGTGTGAACGGAAAAGAAACCTCGATAAAGGGCAAAGCTTTCGTGGTTGAGAATTCAGGGAACGCCAAACTTAAAGTTCAGTTTTTCTGGCCGTTTTCTGGAAAATACTGGATTATTGATCTGGCAGAAGATTACAGTTATGCCGTTGTGAGCCATCCTGACCGTGATTATTTGTGGATTCTTTCAAGAACGCCCAAAATGGATGATGTTGTTTACAAGCAGATTCTTGAAAGATTGAAAACAAAAGGTTTTAAACTCGATAAACTGAAACTTACTGAGCAAATCTGAATTAGAATTGTTTTGGTTTTTCTGATAAAAAGTAACACCGAATTAGTTGTATCACCGATTGATATGTAACACCGACATTAACTGTATCACCGAGCTCCTGCTCGGTTTATTAAATTTCCAATTCTTACCGACCGGGAGGTCGGTGTTACAAAACTTCATACCCCAATTTTTCTCTCCAATCCATTTCAAATTTTTCAAAATCTTGAATCCTTTCCGGAATTGATCTACATTAAGGTTTGAATCAATTTTCTTTTCAATTATCAGAAATGTAACACCGACCTCCTGTCGGTTGCGTTTTAGAATTTTATCAATCTTCTTTTCAATTTTCAGGGGTTTTAAATGAGTAAAATCATCGTTTTAGGCGCTGGAATGGTCGGCAGTGCTATGGCAATTGATCTGGCAAAAAAACATCAGGTTACACTTTGTGATTTAAGTTTGCAACGCCTTAATCACATCAAAGCAAAATGTGAATCCCTAGCCATTTTACAGGTAAATGTCACCGATAAATCTGCACTCACTTCAGCGCTGAAACCCTTTGATCTTGTTGTTTTGGCAGTTCCTGGTTTTCTCGGATTTGAAACCATTAAAACCGTGATTGAGGCCGGAAAAAATGTAGTTGATATTTCGTTCTTCCCCGAAAATTCACTCGATCTCGATCAGCTCGCCAAAGAAAAAGGCGTTACTGCTCTGGTTGATTGCGGAGTAGCTCCCGGCATGCACAATATTATTCTCGGCAGGTACAACGAGCTGCTGAAACTAACCGATTTTGAAACTTTGGTTGGCGGACTTCCGAAAGTAAAGAAATGGCCTTTTTACTACAAAGCACCGTTTTCACCTGTTGATGTGATTGAAGAATATACGAGACCTGCCCGGTATGTTGAAAATGGAAAAATTGTCGTTCGGGAAGCTCTTACCGATTGCGAATATCTCGAGTTTGACAAAGTCGGCACACTGGAATCGTTCAATACAGACGGACTCAGAACCATTCTTTTCACCATGTCACACATCAAAAACATGAAGGAAAAAACCCTTCGCTATCCTGGACATGTTGAACTTATTAGAGCTCTTAAGGAAAGTGGTTTTTTCAAAACTGAAAAAATAAATGTCAATGGTGCGGAAGTTTCTCCGCTTGACGTAACCAGCAAAATTCTGTTTAGTGAATGGAAACTGGGTGAAACTGAGCCAGAAATTACGGTGATGCGGGTGACGCTTAGAGGTGAAAATCCTGCCGGGAAAACAGAAGAAGTTGTTTACAATCTCTATGACGAATATTCACCCGAAACACAAACCTCGTCCATGGCGAGAACGACCGGTTACACTGCAACGGCAGTTGTGAATTTGTTTCTGGAAGGACTTTTCCCAGATAAAGGTGTTTTCCCTCCAGAATTCATCGGAAAAAGTGAAAAGTGTTTCACCTACATTCTGAATTATTTGAAAGAGCGGAATGTAATCTATATAAAGACAGTAAAACAAATTTAAAAAATGGGTTATACCCGATTTTTGCCGAATTCAAATTCAACCGATTCTCAGACACAAGTTTGCTGACTTGCTTGGTTTTTTTTACCTTCGTGCACAAAAAACCGGGCAATCTGATTCCAGACAAAATGAACCAGGACTGCCATTCCGTTGTCAGTCACTACTATATCCAGGAAAAACCATGATCATCGAACCAAAAATGCGCGGATTTATATGTTTAACCTCTCATCCGGACGGGTGCGAACAAAACATTATAAATCAGATCAATTACGTTAAATCAAAAGGACAGATTAAAGGTCCGAAAAAGGTTTTGGTAATCGGTGCATCTACAGGATTTGGTCTTTCTTCCCGGATCACAAGTGCTTTCGGTTCTGATGCTTCAACCATCGGTGTTTTTTTTGAAAAACCTCCGATGGAAGGCAAACCCGCAACGCCCGGGTATTACAACAGTCTCGCCTTTCAAAAACATGCAGAAAAAGCAGGACTTTACGCCCGCAGCATCAACGGAGATGCCTTTTCTGATGAAGTAAAAAAAATCACTATTGATCTGATTAAAAAAGATTTGGGTCAGGTTGATCTCGTTATTTATAGTCTAGCTTCCCCGGTCAGACAACACCCCGTAACCGGCGTTCTTCACCGGTCCGTTTTAAAACCGATCGGTGTGCCGTTCAGCAATAAGACTGTTGATTTCCATACCGGAATTGTCTCCAACGTTACCATCGACCCCTGTTCAGATGAAGATATTCTGAATACCGTTGCGGTTATGGGTGGTGAGGATTGGGACATGTGGATTTCTGAACTCATGAAAGCCGGTGCCCTTTCAGAAAATGCCCTGACTCTTGCCTATTCTTATATCGGACCCAGCCTGACCGAAGCCGTTTACCGCAAAGGAACCATCGGACGGGCAAAAGATCATCTTGAAGCCTCAGCTTTTTCCATCACCGAAAAAATGAAATCACTCAATGGAAAAGCTTTTGTTTCAGTAAATAAAGCACTTGTCACCCAGGCCAGTTCTGCCATTCCGGTTATTCCGCTGTACATTTCCCTGCTTTATAAAATTATGAAGGCTAAGGGAATTCACGAAGGTTGCATCGAACAGATTCAACGGTTATTTCAGGATCGGTTGTACACCGGAAATGAAATTCCAACTGACGAAAAAGGAAGAATCCGCGTTGATGACTGGGAAATGAGAGCAGATGTTCAGAAAGAAGTAGCTGACTTGTGGGTGAAAGCAACCACAGAGAATATTGCTGAAATCGGCGATCTTGCCGGATATAAAACTGACTTTTTGAATCTTTTCGGATTCAATTTTCCGGAAGTTGATTATTCAAAAGATGTGAATGAAAACGTTGAAATTGCAGGACTTCTGTAAAATAAAATGACACCATCTTCAGTTCAGGACTTTATCAAAGGCATTCCAAAGGCAGAACTTCATCTTCACATTGAAGGTTCGTTTGAACCGGAGCTGATGTTCAAAATTGCCAAACGGAATGGCATCCGAATAAAGTATCAATCAATTGAAGAAATCAAAACGGCATATCAGTTCGATAACCTTCAGGACTTTCTTGATATTTATTATGAAGGCGCCGGTGTTTTAATTCACGAACAGGACTTTTACGATCTCACCTGGGCCTATCTCGAAAAAATCCATGCAGAAAATGTACTTCATACCGAGATATTCTTCGATCCGCAAACCCACACCGACCGTGGAATTCCATTCGAAACCGTCATCAATGGCATTCACCATGCTTTGGAAGATGGCAAAACCAAACTGGGGATCACGTCAAAACTGATTTTGTGTTTTCTCAGGCATCTTAATGAAGAAGCTGCTTTTGCAACTCTAAAATCAGCACTTCCCTTTAAAGATTGGATTGTTGGTGTAGGTTTAGATTCTTCAGAATTGGGTCATCCGCCATCCAAATTTCAGCGGGTTTTTGAGTTAGCCTTAAAAGAAGGTTTTCTGACCGTTGCCCATGCTGGCGAAGAAGGTCCGGCAGCATATGTCTGGGAAGCATTGAACTTGCTCCTGGTTTCAAGAATTGATCATGGAAACCGGTCATTAGACGACGACAAGCTCGTTGCAGAACTCGTTCACCGGAATATGCCTTTAACTGTTTGTCCGCTCTCTAACCTCAAACTAAAAGTTGTCAAAGATTTGAAAGACCATCCGCTCAGAAAAATGATGGATGCCGGCTTGCTGGCAACCCTTAATTCTGACGATCCGGCCTATTTTGGCGGCTACCTTACCGAGAATTACCTCGCCGTTGCAGAATCATTAAATCTGTCAAAAGCCGATATTTATGAACTTGCTGTCAATTCATTCAAAGCCAGTTTTCTGGATGAAGAGAGCAAAAACATGATGATTCACAAAGTCACGGTTTATTATCAGCAGAATTCTTAAACGGGTTTATTTTGTTGACGTTCGACCCCAACGGGGTCGTATGTACGGGTCTGTTCATCATTTCCTATAAACATGTCATCCCGTTGGGATGAAAATCAAACAACGGTTTTTGCTCGACCCAGAATGGGTCGTATGTTTATAGCCTTTGCCGTAATCAAAAGACGTTCGACCCCAACGGGGTCGTATGTACGGGGTGTGTTCATCATTTCCTATAAACATGTCATCCCGTTGGGATGAAAAACCAGGCGCTGGATTTAGCCACTATTTTCAAATTTTAGTAAATTTGTTCGTTCATTCCCGATTGTTTACCTGAATCCTTTAACAACAAGAATTTCAATGACCCAAACGGGGTCATATGTTTATAGAATAATTGCAAATTCACGAATTTTCGACCCAGAATGGGTCGTATGTTTATAACCTTGATGAAATCAAAAGACGTTCGACCCCAACGGGGTCGTATGTACGGGTGTGTTCATCATTTCCTATAAACATGTCATCCCGTTGGGATGAAGAACTATCAACGGTTTTGCTCGACCCAGAATGGGTCGTATGTTTTTAGCCATAACGAAATCAAAAGACATACGACCCCAACGAGGTCGTATGTCTGGTTTGTTTATCTGTTTCCCTATAAACATGCCATCCCGATGGGATGAAAAACTTAAAAACAAATATCCATTTCCTATGTCAACTTATTCCCAAATTTATATTCATATCGTATTCGCTGTAAAGGGAAGAGAAAACCTGATCAAACCAGATTGGGAAGAACAACTTTTTAAATACATAACAGGTATTGTTCAGAATAAGGGTCAGAAAATGCTCGCTATTAACGGTATTCCTGACCACATCCATTTTTTAATCGAACTGAAACCAAATTGTAACTTATCCGATTTGGTGCGGGAAATAAAAAAATCATCTAACGTTTTCATTAATGAAAATCACTTTACCAGATTCAATTTTTCATGGCAGGAAGGTTTTGGAGCATTTTCATACAGCTATTCTCAAATTGATGATGTTTGTAAATACATATTAAATCAAAAAGATCATCATAGAAAAAGAACATTCCGGGAAGAATACATTGATTTACTAAATAAATTTAAAATTGAATTCAATGAGCACTATTTATTTGATTGGATTGAATAAGCGACATCCGGCACTGAATAACAAGAAATGCCCCTCCGCCTATTTTATATTAATGGAACTTTCTCCTCAATTTTTTGATTATTCAAAAAAGTCTTTAAAACAAAAAGCAGGGAACCGATGAAAAACAACAAAATTACCGTTCAAACCACCGTTGCAGCAGATATTAATAAAGTTTGGTCGTCCTGGACATTACCCGAACATATCACAAAATGGAATGCTGCTTCTGACGATTGGCATTGCCCAGCTGCAACCAATGATCTGAGAGCCGGTGGTCGTTTCTGTGCAACCATGGCCGCAAAAGATGGCTCAATGAGTTTCGATTTTGAAGGTATTTATGATGAAGTGATTCATCACCGGAAAATCACCTATTCTCTTGCAGACGGAAGGCAAGTAAGTATTGAATTTGAAGCTATTGGAGATAAAACCCGGGTAATCGAAACCTTTGACCCAGAAAATGAAAATTCAATGGAGCTTCAACGGGACGGATGGCAATCGATTCTCGACAATTTCAAGGCCCACACAGAAAAAAATTAATGATTTCTGTCCTCACTCCTTTTTCATAAACTAAAAAACCCGCCAAACGGGTTTTTTAGTTTATGCCCTGCCTTTGACTTCCATCGCAAACTTTCCGACGTTTACCCATCCTTTTTACCTTATTTCCCTGGTTACCATGAAAACTATCTCTTTGCTCTTTTTTACTGTTTTGTTTACATCCCAATTGATGTCCTGCAGCAGAACTCAGGAAACAACTCAAACAACTTCCAACGCAGAAATCCCGGTCAATCCGGACTTTGAGTATAAAAACTACACACCGAAATCAACCGACAGGATTATTTCACGGGAAAACTATCTGAATCAGCTTTACGGATTCTGGTTGGGCGAATCAATTGCAAACTGGACCGGTCTGGTGACTGAAATGGATAAAATCGGAACCATCGGTGAAATCAAAACCGGAGATTTTTACACCCGAACTGATTGGGGAAAACCCGATCAGCCCAATATTTGGAGCGGAACCAACCCCAGTCACCTATCGCCCACCATTGATTTTGTCTTTGCAAAAGACGGCGAACCCTGGGGTTCAGACGACGATACCGACATTGAATATATGTATCAATATTTACTCTTTACTGAAAAAACCAGTGTACTTTCAGGCGAGCAAATCAAAAACGGGTGGCTTAAACACATCAAAAAGGAAGAAGAAAACTATCTGTGGGTTTCAAACCAGAAAGCCTTTGATCTGATGACTCAGGGATATGCGCCACCGGCCACATCCGACCCGATAAATAATCCTGAATTTGAAATGATCGATGCTCAGCTTACAACCGAGATTTTTGGTCTGTTTGCTCCCACTCGGCCAGATGTAGCATTGAAACTTGCCCATCTCCCCATTCAAACAACAGCTAGAAAAGAATCAGAGTGGATTTCAGAGTTTTATGTATTAATGTATTCCCTTGCATCAGATGGTGACCAAAGCCTTGCTATGAAAAACAGAATCATGATTATGGCAGATCAGGCCCGGAATCGGCTTCCTGAAAATTCTTATCCAGCCGGGATGTATGATTTTGTGAAAGGCCGATTTCTTGCGGGAATTTCCTGGGAACAAACCCGTGATGAAGTTTATGACCGTTACCAGATTCAGGAAAAGGATGGGTATAATCTGACCTCACGGAAATTGTATTGTAATGGCTGTTTTGCTGCCGGAATCAACTTTGCTTCCAGTTTGATCAGTTTGTTTTATGGTGAGGGCGATCTGAAAGAAACCATCAAAATTGGCTCACTTTGCGGCTGGGATTCTGATAACCCGACAGCCACCTGGGGCGGATTACTGGGATTTATGATCGGAAAGGATGGCATTGAAAAAGTATTTGACCGAACCTTTTCTGATAGGTTTAATATTCACAGAACCCGTATCAACTTTCCCGGAGATGGAATTGATTCATTTGAAAACATGGCCAAAACCGGCGTTTTTGTGACCGACCAGGTGATTCAGGAAGAAATGGGCGGAGGAGTGGATCTGAAAAAAAATGTCTGGTACATCCCGGCGTCAAATGGTGAAATCGAACCCGGTAAGTAAAATTCCTCCTAACCTGCTTTATATTAAAAAAAAAGCCCCCAATGTTGCCAGAACCGATTGAAACTGAACGTTTAATCCTCAGACAGTTTACACTGGCGGATGCTGAATTTATCATTCAGTTGCTCAACTCCCCAGGCTGGCTAAAATATATCGGTGACAAAAAGGTAAAAACCACTCTTGAGGCCCGTCATTATCTGCAAACAGGCCCGTTTAAGAGTTACAAGGAAAATGGTTATGGTCTTGGTTTGGTTTCCCTGAAACCCCGAAATATGCCGATTGGGATGTGTGGTATGATAAAAAGGTCAGACTTGCCCAATCCTGATCTGGGTTTTGCCTTTCTTCCCGAATTTACCGGTTTGGGTTATGCCAGAGAAATTGCTTTGAAAACAGTCGAACTTGCATTCACTCAACTAAATCAGAAAAAAATACTGGCAATTACTCTTCCGGAAAATAAACCTTCCATTCACCTTCTCGAAAAAATCGGGTTTCGTGTTGATGGAATTTATTCACCTGCCGACAAAGCTGAACAATTACTGCTTTTTTCTCTTTTAAATCCGTAACAAAATGGATTCCCTTATTGAAAATTAGTTGTTTGTCCCTGAACTTGCTGGTTCTTCACAATCAGAGACTTTTTTGAACAACCGGCAATTCGAAAACCAGACTTTTACGAAACAGGATTTCACCAAAACAAAACTGGCTTTTGGCGATTATGACTCCTGTATTTTTACAGATTGCATTTTTTCGGAAGTCAGTTTATCCGGATTTTCATTCACTGACTGCCAGTTCATCGACTGCAACCTGAGTCTTGTTCGATTGGATAAAACGGCATTGAAGGAAGTTAGCTTCATCAATTGTAAACTGTTAGGTGTTCATTTTGAAACCTGCAATGATTTCCTTTTTTCAGTTTCATTTGAGTCCTGTATTCTGAACCTTGCCTGCTTTTACCGGTTAAGTTTGAAAAAAATTCGGTTTTCAGGATCCAGTCTGAAAGAAACTGATTTTACTGAAACAGATTTATCTGGTGCTGATTTTGATCACTGTGATTTGAACGGCGCTGTTTTTGTAAACTCCAATCTTGAAAAGGCGGATTTCAGAACTGCTTCTCATTTTTCCCTTGATCCTGAAAAAAACAAACTAAAAAAGGCGAAATTTTCAGTTTCGGGGCTTCCTGGACTTTTAGATAAATATCAGATTGAGATTTCGTAGAAATTTCTTCGTCGTTATTCTTCTTATTTTTATGCTCAGTAAATTATCAGTCCCTTTTCCTTTGTTCCTCCCCGTATCTACTTCTGACGTGTGATAAATGTAACTCTTTCTAAAAGTTATGTAACACCTCCAGACCTTCATTCCCCTACCTTTACTTCTAACCTATAAATCTGGAAAATTCAGATTATTTACTTATTAGCTAAGGGGAAATTACCATGAAAGCAAAGAAAATTACAACCGTTTTGGTCGCTTTAGATTACAATCCGACCTCGCAAAAAGTTGCTGAAGCAGGATTTGCACTTGCCCAAAGCATGGGAGCAGAATGTATTCTGGTTCATGTTATTTCAGATCTGATCTATTATACCACTCCCGGTTATACTTCAATCATGGGCTTCGATGGTTTTCCTGAGACAGGACTTTGGGCCTCAGATACGATTGATGAATTAAAAAAAGGAACACTGAATTTTCTTGATAAAACCAGAGTGCATCTGGGCGCCCCAACCCTTCAAACTGTGATTGCCGAAGGTGATGTAGCTGAAAGTGTTCTAAAAACGGCCACTGAATTTAATGCGGATGTTATCGTGATTGGCAGTCACAGTCAGAAATGGCTCGAAAGTATCGTGATTGGAAGTGTTGCAGAGGAAATTCTAAGACAAACCCCAATTTCACTTTTCATTGTTCCGACTAAAAAGAAGTAAAACTAACCCAAATTCTTTATATGAAACTTAAAATTACCTGGCTTCTTTTGCTTATCGTTTTGGGAACGTCCAGTTCCTGGGCACAAATGAAATCAACCGTTCTTATCCAATCGTCAGATGAAGATGAACGGGTTGATGTTTCCATTGATAAATCGATTTACTTTCCTGGCGATACCGTCATCGTTGGTGTTAACCGCCGTGATAGCGTTACTTCTGCAGTAATTACAACAAGTCTGATGATTGAAGGTACGACCTTAAAATATATTGGGAAAAGTAAATACAGAGCCATATTACCTGCAAATGTAACACCCGGCATTTACCCGATCAGGCTCAGTGTAAAAGATTCCGAAGGTCGCCGTTACCGCTATGATACTGAAATTACAGTCACCATCGAAGAATTTCAGGATGTAGAAAAACTTAAAAATTTCATTGTGCTTACCCCAACAGCCGGAAGTCCAGACATCAGGAATGCAAAGACGTTAGACCGTGATGAAGTTAGAAATATCAGCGTTAAGTTTAACCGGGACAGCATAAAAACCCAGATGGGACCCCAGTTCGTCAGAATTACCACTTCTGTTTTACTTAGGGACGGCATATCGGCATCATCTTATGAGCGTCGTGTCATGACATTCAGAAGCCATGGCGATGCGAAAAAAGATCGGGCAATGTTCATTCAATACCGAACTGCATACGGCCAGTACGCCAACATCCGGACAGAAGAATTGGATCAGGTCATGGTACCGGTTGATTCCCTTCCCGATTGGGCAATTCTTGGTATTCACATTGAACCCGATTATACAATTAAAATTGGAGCTGTAGACCGTTCGAACACACTTACTCAATATTACCGGGTCAGAGGTCCAGCTATAGAAGTAGGATTTTCACTGGCAGTTCCGAAAGTTTTGTATGATACCCGTCCCAACGATCCTGTTGATTACGGAAATTCGAGTGCCATGATCCGGTTTTATTTCATCAACAAGAAGACCGGAAATCAATTTCCAGTCAGTGCCGGATTAGGCGTCTTCGGGGTGAATTCCCCCATTGATGTCGGTGAAGGACGAGGTGGATTTGCCTTGTCATCTTTTCTCGATATGGCAGAAATGATCAGAATTTTAAATGTTGGCTTTACCAAGAAAATCAATTTTGGACTGGAACTGGATCCGTTTTTCCCAATTAAAAGAAAAATGCGTGTTTTACTTGTCGCCCAGGCAGGTTTTTCATTTTAAATATAAAACAGCGAACTGTTTGCTGAATTCAGAACAGTTTTTAAGGAAAGAAAAAGGCAATCTGAATGAAACCACTGAAATTATTTACACCCGCGATTATTGGATCTGTCACCCTTGATAACCGGATTGTTCTTGCCCCCATGACCCGGTGCCGGGCAATCGGAAATGTTCCCAATAAGATAATGGCTGATTATTACAGGCAACGGGCCAGTGCCGGTTTGATTATTACCGAGGGCACATCACCCTCACCCAACGGACTTGGATATGCCCGCATTCCTGGAATTTTTTCAAAGGCGCAGATTGAAGCCTGGAAAAAAATCACATCCGCCGTTCATAATGAAGGCGGTAAAATCGTCGTTCAGCTTATGCACACCGGAAGAATAAGTCACCACCTGAATATGCCCGAAGGATCGCATATTCTGGCACCTTCTTCAATAAAAGCTGCAGGGAAAATGTGGACCGATTCTAAAGGGTTACAGGACTACCATGTTCCCAAAGGAATGAGTGCCGATGATCTTGAAAAAACAAAAACAGAATATACAGATGCCGCAAAATATGCGGTTCAGGCAGGTTTTGACGGCGTTGAACTCCATAGTGCAAACGGATATCTGCTAGAACAATTTTTATCACCGGTAACCAATATACGAAAAGATAACTATGGCGGAAGCCTTGAAAACAGGTGCCGGTTTGTCCTCCAGGTCGTCTCTGCCGTTGCTGAAACAATCGGAAAAGGAAAAACCGGCATTCGTTTATCGCCTTATAGTTTAGCTGGAGACATGCAGCCTTACCCCGAAATTGACGAAACCTATATGTATCTGGCTGAGCAACTCAACAAACTGGACATTGCCTACATCCATTTGGTAGATCATTCTGCCCAAGGTGCTCCTGTAGTTCCCTATGGTATCAAAAACGCAATCAGAAATAAGTTTAAAAACACGATTATTCTGACGGGTGGCTATAACCGGGAAAGTGCCGAGGAAGACATTCAAATTGGCTTAGCTGATCTCATTGGGTTTGGCCGTCCGTTCATCAACAATCCAGATCTTGTTGACCGGTTAAAAAATGACTGGCCGTTATCAAAAGATCTCAAGGCGGATTTATTTTATACTGCAGATGAAAAAGGATATACTGATTATCCGTTTTACACCAAAAAAACAATTGAAACTTACGCAAAATGAATTGGTTTGGAAAAACAAACACAAAAAGAGTTGGAATCATTGTAGCGCACCCGGATGATGAAACCCTTTGGGGTGGCGGCACAATTCTCAGCAATCCCACCTGGAAATGTTTTATTGTCTGTCTTTGCAGGGCAAGTGATGCAGAACGTTCAGCCAAGTTTGCAAAAACAGTCAGAAGTCTCAAATCAGAAGGGGTCATGGGTGACCTTGATGACGGAATCAATCAGCATCCGTTACAAGAAGATGAAGTTGAAACGGCCATTCTGAATTTGCTTCCACAAGAGGATTTTGATCTGATTCTTACTCATGATCCGGCCGGTGAATACACCAAACATCTCCGCCATGAAGAAATAAGCAAGGCTGTCATTTTGCTTTGGCATACCGGGAAAATCAAAACCAATGAACTGTGGACATTTGCCTATGAAGATGGCGGGAAAAGCTACCTTCCAAGAGGAATCCCTTCTGCATCCATTTATAAAAATATATCCTGGTGGTGCTGGAAAAAAAAATATTTACTTATTACCAAAACATACGGATTTGAACCCGACAGTTGGGAAGCTGAAACAACACCAAAATCTGAAGCGTTCTGGCGATTTACTAATCCGGAAACTGCAGTTAAATGGCTTGAACGTGGAGAAAGTGTAAAATGAAAGTATTAGTGCTTTATGACTATCCGCCCTCACCCGGTGGACTTGCAACTCAGGGCGATTTGCTTTACAAAGGGTTGCTTGAACTGGGTATCGATGCACATGCGGTGCATTTTGAATCTGCACAGGAAAAAGAATGGTATTACCGTTGGTTTGAACCTGATGTTGTAGTTGGTGTCGGATATTGGGGGCACACGCCCCAGTTGGTTCTTCATCCGCAACGATATGGTGCGAGGCCGGTTCCCTGGCTGGTTGCTGATGGGTACATTGCCAATTATCAGGAAGTTCTGAATGCGCTTCCCCTCATTCTGGTGACGTCGAACTGGGTGAAAGAAATGTACGTTAGAGATGGAATAAATCCACAAATAATCGAAGTTTTACCTGTTGGATGTGACACCGATTCCTTTATTCCGTTTAAAAAGAATGATCCGAAAATTTTAGCTGTTCGTGAATCACTTGGGGTTTCTCCAGATCAGCTTATGATTTTGACCGTTGGTGGTGATGCAGCATCAAAAGGGGCTCAGGAAGTCATGCAGGCACTTGCCATTATTGACACCAAAGCGCCCGACTGGAAATATGTGTGCAAAGTCTGGCCACAACCCCGAACCAAACTTCAGAATCTGGCCGACCTTGAAATGGCAAGGGATCTTGGAATTGATAAAAATATAACTTACGCAACCAATACCATTTCACGTACTTTTATGCCCTACCTCATTGGTGCCTGCGACATTTATGCAGCCCCATCAAGGCTTGAAGGATTCGGCATGCCACAAGTTGAAGCCGGAGCCTGCGGGAAACCCGTTCTCAGTTTACGTGCGATGGGCATGCTCGATACCCTTATTCATGGTGAAACGGCTCTTCTTGCTGAAGTGGCACAAAGAATAGTAGTCAATAACGTTACTCTTGGCGTTGAATCGGGTTACGAAGACAAACATCTGGTTGAATTCACTGAACCCAGAACTGTCGATTACCGCGCCAATGTGCAAGATATTGCCAACCATTTGTTAACCCTGATGAATGATGCCGATTTACGTGATAAAATGGGAAAAGCTGGCCGTGAACGGGTTGTGAAAAACTTTGATTACCGGGTCGTGGCCAAAAAATTTGTTCAAATAATGAATGATAAATTGGGAATAACATAAGTTGTAAAAACCATGAAAACAGAACACCTCATTGAAATTGAAGCTGCAAAAAAAGCAGCAATTGAAGTCTTGCTTCACAATTCTCATGGCCCGTTTCATGGACTTCCAAGAACTGCCGGCTGGGGATACCCTGAGCCATACACCCGTGATCTTATGTTTTCAATTCTGGGAATCGCCGTAACTGAGAATCAAAAATTGCTCGGCAGTATCAGAAAAGTTTTAGAAACTCTGGCAAAAAATCAGACGCCGCGAGGTCATATTCCGTCGCTGGTTCACGACAAAGAAGACCGGGGATCAAGTGATACGACTCCCTTATTTTTACTGGGCGTTGGCATATTTAGAAAAAAAACGGGTGAAACCGATTTCCTTCAACCTGCAGTTTTAAAAGCCTTATCCTGGATGGAACATCAGAGTCCGTCAGACCGGTATTTAATTGCCCAGCAACCCACCAGTGATTGGCGTGATGAACAATGGGTAACCGGTTATGGTTTGTTTGTAAACACTTTGGTTTACAGTTATTTACAGATTCTTGGTTTCCATGAAAATGCAGATAAAATCCGCCAAGAAATGGGACGTTTTACCATCACCGGCGGAACCATTCATCATCATGTTCATGAAGGCCTTGCTGTCAGACATAAACCCTATTATGCCTTCTGGTCGTACAAAATTCACAGCAGTGAACGGTTTGATCTGCTCGGGAACAGTCTGGCAATTCTATCAGGAATCGCTTCAAAATCCCGTGCAGAAGACATTATTTCATGGATAGAGGATGAATGTACAGAAATGAAAAAGCGGGATGAACTGGTAGGCGACCTTCCGCCCAATTTCTTTCCCTTTATCAAAGCGCAGGATCCTGACTGGCATCCGCGTTATGCTGAATTTAACAGGCCTGGCGATTATCACAATGGCGGAATCTGGCCGTTCATTTGCGGCGTCTACATTGCAGCCCTGGTTGCAGCAAAAAAATACACACTTGCAGGTGAAAAACTGGTTGCTTTAACCTGTTGTATAAAGAGTTCAGCAACTGGAAATGTTGAATTTGGATTTAATGAATGGATAAAAGCCCAGGATGGAAAACCAATGGGGCAAGACTGGCAAACCTGGAGTGCTGCTCTTTATTTATATGCAGCAAAATGTGTTGAAGAAAAGCATACACCCTTTTTTGATGAAATCAGAAAGCCAGAAAACCACGAAAAATAATTTAAAGGGTTCAACCTGGTTTATCATTATAAACCTGTGATTTATGTAAATAATCTGAAGGAATATGTAACACAATACTGATCAGATTGCCGCACCTTTACATCAGAGACATTCAATAAAAACACCTCGTGAAAACGGGCAAAAAAATAAAACAAAAATGAAAAATACAGTTTTCTCCATCATCAGCACCACAACCCTTCTTGGTTTAGCCCTTACCGGTTGCGGACCCAGTGATGAACTTTTAAGTTCACGTGCCAGAGTTGACCGTCTTCAACAGGATAGTGTAAACACTCACGTACTTCTGAATGATTGTAACATGACCGGGAAAAATCTCCGTCAGGAAAAAGCCTCGGTTCAAACCGATTTAAACGTTCTGACCAGTGAATCAAAAATGACCATTGCGGATCAGGCAAAACGGTTAAAGACCATGCAGGATATCATTCAATCCCAAAAAGATGTGATGGGTCGCCTGAAAACTTCCATTGCTGATGCCCTTTTAAATTACAAAACTGATGAACTGAATGTCTACATTAAAGAGGGTGCAGTCTACGTTTCCCTCGAAGAAAAATTGTTATTTAAATCAGGCAGCGATGTTATCGATCCGAAGGGAAAAGAAGCATTAAAAACCCTGGCTGCTGTTCTTAAAAGCACAAAAGACATTACCGTGATGATTGAAGGTCATACTGATAACGTTCCCATTAAAACAGGTAAGTTTAAAGATAACTGGGATCTGAGTACCTCAAGGGCAACTTCAATCGTGAGAATTCTGACAACAGATTTCGGATTTGATTCAAACCGTATCACTGCATCAGGTAAAGGGCAGTTTCACCCGGTAAAATCAAATGAATCTGCAGATGGCCGCTCAGGAAACAGAAGAACCGAAATTATTCTAACACCTGACATGAAAGAATTATACAATTTGTTTTATCTGTAATAGAGAATTGCGTACTTAAATTCCTCCCTTGTTTGTAAGTATTGTAATTACAGATAAAAACAAAAAAACCCGTTCAATCAAATGAACGGGTTTTTTTTTAACCCTTATGTGGGATAAATGTAACTCTTTTAAAAAGTTATGTAACACTTAAAAGTGCAAAGAGTGGCACCTTTACATCGTAACAATAAATACCATAATGATTCTTAAAATTAAAATAAAATGAAAAAATATTTCCTCGCCTTTTCATCAGTTCTGCTCTTTCTGGCAGCGATTCAGACTCAGGCATTGGCTCAATTCAATTTCCCTTTATTCGGCTTAAAAGGCGGAGTTAATTTCTCCACTTTATATGCTGAAGATGTAGAAAATACCAAAATGATTGGTGGATTTAATATCGGTTTTTTCAGCAAATTACCGGTTTCTGATTTCATTGCTATTCAACCTGAATTCTACTATACAACAAAAGGTGGTGAAGCTACCTATAAAAATGCCTTTCTTGACGGAACCGCCAGTTTCAAAACTGATTATGTAGAATTACCCATCCTTCTGATTTTAAATGTAACCGAAAATCTAAACCTCCAGGTAGGTCCCTATTTATCATACCTGCTTAGCGGTAAAGTTAAAAACGTTTCAAGTAATTCTTACTTTGACTTTGAAGACAATATTGACACTGAAGATTTTAATCGGTTTGAAGGCGGAGTTGCTGTTGGTGCCGGTCTTGATTTAGGTGCCCTTGGAGTTGGAATTCGCTACAACCATGGTCTGACTAAAGTTGGTAAAGAAAAAACCTTTATGGGATATAAATATACCTTCCCGAATGCCAGTAATGGTGTTATCAACGTTTATGCTTCATTTGCCCTCACGGGTGGCAATTAAATACCTGATTCGCTCAATTGAGTGACCTGTGATTTTATGACCTGTAATTCTATAACCTGTGATTTTGTGACCCGTAACCAGTTTTAAAAAAAAGGAATCTATCATGAGCAATTTACTTTACACCATCGCCATCATTCTGATCATTTTATGGGCTATTGGGTTTTTGGGATTTAACGCTGGAGGAATTATTCACGTTCTTCTCGTTATCGCCGTTGTAGCCATTCTTTTGAGATTAATCAGGGGAAGCCGGCTGTAGTCGGATTTGATCACCTAATTTCAGTAAGAATCTGATTCTTGTCTTTTTTTCTGTTCTGTTATCGTGGAGTCGAGAAACCACAATAAAAAACTGGGCGTTACCGAAAAGCCTTATGAGTAGGACTGTTCAATTTAACTTACAATCATGAAAAAATTATTACTAGCTGTCTCTTTTTTACTTGTTTTTGGACTTTCTTTCGCTCAAAGTCCACTTGGTGTTGGTGCAACCCAGGTGAATATTGGTGTGGGAATGTCGAACTGGGGTGTTCCCTTCTATGCCGGATTTGATTACGGATTCCACCGGGATTTTACCTTTGGTGCTGAATTTTCTTATCGCGGATACCGTGAAAACTGGAAAAATAAATACTATGATCACAGCATCATGGGATTTTCTGGAAACGGTAACTACCACTTCAATACCATTCTGGGTCTTCCACGTCAATTTGACTTTTATGCCGGACTTAATATTGGGTTTTTCGTTTGGTCATCACCAGATGAATACAACGGAAGCCACAATTCAGGTCTTGGTCTTGGCGGACAATTGGGCGGCAGATTTTATTTCACCGACAGACTCGGCCTTAACGTTGAATTTGGCGGAAGTAATGCCTTTTCAGGCGGTAAAGTTGGTTTAACCATTAAAATGTAAAAACCCGCTCCCCTGAATTTCAAAAAAGACGCATGACCTGCGTCTTTTTTTTAAACCTCAAAATTAGATTACACAACAATTTTGCAGTAGAAAGACTTAAAAGAGGGTGGCGGGGGGCTAAATAATTGGGTAAATTTACAAGGATTCATTAACGATTATTCTTCTTTCTTATTTCAAGCTGACAAGTGAAAAAAACGAAACTCATTCTTCCGGATTATAAAGAAATCAATGATTTTCTTGAGTCCATTCAAGCAGAGTCCCGTACGTCAAACCCTAATTTATACTGTCTGCGGCTAAAAGAAAACGAAGGTTCAATTACCAATTATAAACCTCCATTCCGAAAAGATTTTTATTTTATCGCTTTAGTTACCAATGCAGGTGAAACTAAAATTATCTATGACAACACAAGCGAAACCAATCTGAATTCCTTTCTTGTTTTTCAATCACCAGGCTTGTTGTACAGTTTTTATCGTGACAATTCTGCCAACGGATTCCTTATTTATTTCAAACCGGAATGTTTTTCATTTTTCAAACCTGATTTTGAAAAGGAATTTCCGTTTTTCAACATTCTTCATACTCATTTTTTCAAGTTTAATCATTCAAGATTTAAGGAATTCACTCCCCTCTTTGAAGACGTATTCAGTGCTTTTGAAAATTCGAAGGACAACCAACACACCATTGCCTCAGTAAAATTACTGGCACTTTTATATCAGCTCAAAGAGTTCACAACGGCTTCGAATCAGTGGGAACAGGGTTTCACAACACCTCAGCAACTTTTGGTTAAAAAATTCATTCAGTTGATCAATAACTTCTACATTGAAAAACGTACCATTGAAGAATATGCAGATCTGCTTTTTGTAACGCCCAATTATCTGTCGCAGTCAGTAAAATCTGCCACTGGCAAAAATGCCCTTTCCTTTATTAATGACCGGATTATGACCGAAGCAAAATCCCTTATCCAGTTTACCGATTTTGATATTGCTGAGATTGCCTGGCAGCTCAATTTTTCAGATCCTGCTAATTTTGGAAAATTCTTCAAGAAACATACCGGACTTACCCCCCTCGAGTTCAGAAAAACCTGAACCAAAGTAATTTACCATTTCATCCAAGTTTCTGACCATGTTGGTTAACCGGGGTCTCCCGACCTTTGTATAGTTAACTAAACAAACAGAAAAATAAAAAGGAAAAGAACCTATGAAAACTATTGCAATCCTCGGAACCGGCGGCGTTGGGCAGACTTTCGCTTTAAAATTCGCTTCACTTGGTTATGAGGTCATGATCGGAACCCGGAATGTAGCAGAAAAATTAGCAAGTATAGAAAAAGATGGTTACGGGAATCCTCCATTCAGTGAATGGTATGCTGCAAATAGGAAAAGTGTAAAATTGGGGACTTTTGCAGAAGCTGCTGCTTTTGGTGAAACCATCTTAAATGCAACTATGGGTGGAAGTTCAATTCAGGTTTTAAACCTGGCCGGGGCAAATAATCTGGCTGGTAAAATCCTGATTGATGTTGCCAATCCGCTTGATTTCAGCAAAGGAATGCCACCTTCACTCTTAACTGAACTGTCAAATACGAATTCACTGGGCGAAGAAATCCAGAAAAGCTTCCCGGATGTAAAAGTGGTAAAAACCCTGAACACGATGTGGTGTGGTCTAATGGTTAATCCGGGAATGATCAATAACGGTGACCATACCAATTTTATCTGCGGAAATGATGCAGGTGCAAAATCCAACGTTAAAGAAATTTTGAAATCCTTTGGGTGGGCGGAAAAGAATATTCTGGATCTTGGAGAAATCAGTGCAGCAAGAGGAACTGAGGCCGTTCTTCCTGTTTGGCTGAGAATCTGGGGTGCAACCCAAAACGGTGCCTTCAATTTAAAGGTTGTAAGCTAAAAAAAACCTATTGGGGAGATGCCGAACCGGCATCTCCCCTGATATCTGCTTGATTGATAATTCCAACAACCCTACCTTTATATCCTGAATTAAGTTCCTTTCAAATCGCATATCTACTTAACTAACAACTTTTTCATGGAAAAACCTTCCCTGAACAACCCCGATCGTTTCCCTGATGAAAAGGAACTTTCACCTGTACTTGGTGATGCTTTTGAAGCATGGAACCACTTTCAATCCCTTCTTAAAACTCATTTTCCTGATTTAAAACCCGAATGGAATTTCTACAAAGACGGAAAATGCTGGCTTTGTAAAGTGATTTATAAAAAGAAAACGATATGCTGGATTTCTGTCTGGGATGGATTTTTTAAAGTCACCGTTTATTTTCATATCAACAATGAAACTGAAGTTTTGCAACTGGATTTCAATGAAGATCTGAAGGATCAATTCCGGAATGCAAAACCTTCCGGTAAGATTAAACCGTTTACCCTCAGTGTTCCCGATTCTGATTCTTTAACTGTCATTGTTAAAATCATGAAATTAAAACTGGAAGTAATATGAAACCCTGGTATGAATCGTTGTTTGAAAACTATGGTCAGAAATATGATCAGGAAAATTTTGCTCAGGGAACCTTGGGTGAATGTGATTTTATTGAAAGTGAACTCAATTTCGAAAAATCTCTCAGCATTCTCGACATCGGATGCGGAACAGGCAGGCATTCAATCGAATTGACGAAACGGGGATATCAGGTCACCGGCATAGATTTATCTGATTCTATGCTTCAAAAAGCAAAAGAAAAAGCGACCGCGCTAAACCTGACTATCACTTTTCAGAAACAGGACGCCAGAAACCTTCCCTTTTCAAACCAGTTTGATGTGGCTTTAATGCTTTGCGAAGGCTCCTTTCCGCTGATGGAAACGGATGAAATGAATTTTGAAATCCTTAAAAGTGCCTCAAAATCATTAAAAGAAAATGGAAAATTCATTTTCACCACCTTGAACGGATTGTTTCCGCTTTATCATTCTGTCGAACAATTCTGCGGGACAAATACGGCAGACGGCAATGCAACCTATAAAAGCAATACTTTCGATCTGATGACGTTCAGGGATCACAATATCACAACCGTAGAAGATGATTCAGGCAACAAAAAAGAACTGATCTGCAACGAACGGTATTACGTTCCCAGTGAAATCACGTGGCTTTTGAAATCGGTGGGGTTTAAGAAAATTGAAATTTTTGGGGCGAAACTCGGGGCATTTTCAAGATCCGATCAGTTGACCACAGAAGATTTTGAAATGCTGGTTGTGGCTGAAAAATGAGGTTTTAAAATCATGTCAATTGAACCTGTAAAAGCCTTTTTTAAAACTCTTGATCAGGATTACCCGATTTTGGAATTTGATCAGTCAAGCGCAACGGTTGAATTGGCCGCACAGGCGTTGGGGGTCATTCCCGGGCGGATCGCAAAAACCCTATCTCTGAAAAAAGATGACACAGCTTTTCTGATCGTGACAGCCGGGGACGTCAAACTCGACAACCAAAAGTTCAAAGCTGAATTCGGATTTAAAGCAAAATTCCTTTCCCCGGAAGAAGTCTTGCATTTTACCGGACATGAAATTGGTGGCGTTTGTCCGTTCGGATTAAAAGAAAAACTTGATGTTTTTCTGGATGAGTCACTTCAGAATTTTACAACCGTTTTTCCTGCCTGCGGAAGCAAGAATTCTGCCGTCGAACTTACCTGCGATGAACTTGACCGGTATTCGATGCCCGTAAAATGGATAGATGTCTGCAAAATGAAGACTGAGTAGTATCCCACAGCAATTCAAACAAAACACCTTTCTATCCGTAAACCTTTTTGACCTAAATCAAAAATTGAACTAATTGGGTAAGGAAGGGAAAATCATGAAAAAGATCTTCATTCTCTTAACTTTGGGTTTTAGTTTAATTTCAGTCGTCCATGCACAATCCGAACCTGAAAAGATTGACTCTCTTTTAGCAGCCTACGCATCAGATGAAAGTTTTAATGGAGTTGTCCTGGTTTCAGTTAAAGGAAAAATCCTGTTTAGAAAAGCCTATGGACTAGCCGACAGAGAATGGCATATTCCCACAACACCAGAAACCAAATTCAAAATTGCCTCTATCTCAAAACCATTTACTGCTCTGATTATGCTTCAGTTGGTAGAAGAAAATAAAGTTCGTCTTGAGGGAAAAATTACCGATTATATTCCGGACTATTCCGGAAAAAAGGGAAATGAAATTACAATTTATCACTTGCTCACCCATACTTCCGGGATTTTGGAAAGCCTGAATCCGGAGCAGGAAAAAAGTCAGGAGCGGTTGCCACATAATCTTAGCGAAATGGTTGGCTATGCTGAAAAGGCCGACTTGTACTTTGAACCTGGAACCGGATATCATTACAGCAATCTGGGATATTCCATTCTTGCCCAAATTGCCGAAACGGTTACTCAAAAACCATTTCATCAACTTCTTGAAGCGCGAATCACCCAACCGATTGGTATGAAAGATACCCGCCATTTTTCTGCAAATTTCATTGAAATAAATATGGCAAGAGGATATGAATACAACTTATTGAGCGGATTTGAAAATGCTTCGTTTTTTGATCCTTCTTACCCAGTTGGTGCAGGAAGTATGATTTCAACTGTTGATGACCTGTTAAAATTTGACCAGGCCCTATCTGGCAAGATTCTGTTAGGCGAAAAGTTGACACAAGTGATGTTTTCTCCCACAAAATTAGCTACCTACGGATGTGGCTGGGAAATTAACAAAAAGAAATATGCTTCAGCGTCAGATTCAGTGACCATTTACTCGCACTCGGGCAGTATTAACGGATTCGGTTCATTTATGGCAAGAATTGAAAGGGATTCTGTTTTTGTCGCTGTGTTAAAAAATAGCCGATCAAATACTTATATCAGCCCGGCTTTTGCTCCTGCAATCGGCCATGACATTCTTTCCATTCTTTATGGTAAAGATGTTCTCATACCGAAAAATTCGATTGCAAAACGACTTGGTTTTCTGATTGGAACAAAAGGAATTGATACTGCAATTGCAGACTATTATCAATTAAAAAAAACAAAATATAATCAGTTTAATTTAGAGAAATCAGAATTAAATAAATTGGGAATTGAATTACTGTTTAAATACAAAATGAATGAAGCTGCATTAAAAGTATTCGAAATTAACATGAAAGAATTTCCGGAATCATATAACACCTATGACAGCTATGCCTATGTTTTAATGCAAATGGGTGAATTTTCAAAATCAATTTATTATTATAAAAAGGGATTTCAGATTGCTGAAAAATACCCGGATAAAAATAATTCTGATTCCGTAAAAAGTGACATTATAAATGCACGTAAATCAACTCAGGAAATGGAAATTAAATTGAAAGAAAAACATAATTGATTTTCAAAATAAAACAAGGTTTCTTTAATTTGTCAAAGTAAAAAGGAAAAACCTGAATGAAACTATTTCTTAATTCCCTTGCCTTTCTTCTTCTGTTACTTAACGGTACAGGTGCAATTTACGGCGGATGGCTTCTCATCACTTCCCCGGATGGCAGCAGCCTTCAGCTTCCGCTGGATTATCTTAAAAGCTCACCCTTTGAGACGTATCTGATTCCGGGAATTATCCTTTTCACTGTAAATGGTCTGTTTAGTTTCCTGACTTTACTACTCATGATTCTGAAAAATAAGAAAGTACCCTGGTTTATTCTGGCTCAAGGCGTGATGCTGACAGGTTGGATAATAGTTCAGGTGATCATGATTCAGGTTTTCCACCCTTTTCAGTTGATTTTTGGTATTGTTGGAATAATCCTGATGGGAATTGGCTGGAATGGAAAAGCAAAAACGCAAAGTGAATAAAATGGTGAACCTTGTCGATCCATAAATTGATAATATAAATGAGTCATTATGCTTCAAAAAACCTATGAATTAATAAAAGTCCGTGAAATTCAGGGTATTTCAGTAACCTTATATGGTAAAATCCTGATACTGGCAAGTACCATTATCATTATGCTGATAACAACTCACAATTTTCAGGAAATTGTCATTGTTGTTTCTGTATTTTTTCCCTGTTTACTGATTTTAATTTATTTCGCTTTTCATCTGAAGGAAAAAAGGGACGTCAATTTTATTGGCTATTCTTCTCTTATTATCGATTTGATTATTGTCTGGCTTCTGCCCTTTTTGTGGTATGACTCAAATGGTGGAGATGTCATTGCAAGAACTTATTTGCTGAAGACTTCAATTCCAATGGTTATTTATACCCTTTTGGTGATAAATTCATTGGCTCTAAACCCGTATTATCCTCTGTTTTTTTCTATTGGCTCATCTGCGCTTTATTTGGTTCTTTACATTTATGCGATTCAGGATCCCAGAGTGTTGATTTCTGATGATTTTCTTTTGCCTTACATGGATGCATATGTGAATACGACCATGTATTTCATAAATGTATTTCTTACCCTAATGGTTGGGTTTGTCTTGTTTCTGATTTCATCCAGAGCAAGAAAAACCATCATTGAGTCGTCAAGCTTCGAAGTAAAAACAAGTCAGTTATCCCGTTATTTTTCACCGAATGTTGTAAAAACCATCACCCAGAGTGAACTGCCTTTTTTTCAGCCAGGGGGAAAAGTGCAGCATACGGTCGTATTATTCAGTGACATCCGGAACTTTACCAATCTGTGCGAAGTTCATCCGCCTGAAGAAATCATTTCTATGCTTGCTGATTATCATCAGTTTATGGTTTCAGTCATTTTTGAACACAATGGCACCTTAGATAAATTTATTGGTGATGGAATTATGGCAACTTTCGGTACTCCGAATCCGACAGAACATGATGTTCTTGATGCGGTTACTTCTGCACTTGCCATGCGGGAAAAACTTTACCAGTTTAATGCGGTCAGAAATGAAAAGGGTTTGTTTAAAATCCAGCACGGAATAGGAATTCATACCGGACCTGCAATTGTTGGAAATGTTGGCACTGAAACCCGCCTTGAATACACAGTTATTGGTGACACTGTAAATATTGCAAGCAGAATCGGTAGTCATTGCAAGGTTGCCGATGAAGATATTCTGCTTTCAAAAGATGTGCAGGAATTAATTGAAAACTATTTCCCTACAAAGAGTTTTGGAAAAATTCAGTTAAAGGGCAGAAAAAAAGAAATTGAATTATTTGGTGTCTGGAGATAACAGGCGAAACTAGAAACCTTTCATTTTAAAAAGTGAAATTTATGCAATATCAGCGAAAACTTGTCCTTTACATTGCCATGAGTCTCGATGGCTATATTGCCACCAAAAACGATGATCTTTCTTTTCTTTCAGTTGTTGAAAAGGAAGGTGAAGATTACGGATATCAGGCGTTTACTGATACCGTTGATACTGTCATCCTTGGGCGCAAAACTTACGATAAAGTAATGACCCTGGTTGACACATTTCCTCATGCAGAAAAAGAAACTTATGTGATCACCCGAACACAACAACCATCTATTGGGAATGTGAACTTTTACACCGGTGATTTGAATGACCTGGTTTCAGGTTTAAAAAGTAAACCTGGAAAAACCATTTTTTGTGATGGTGGAGCAGAACTTGTGAATGAACTGCTGAAGTTGGATATATTTGATGACCTGATCATTTCGATAATTCCGGTTTTACTAGGTGACGGAATCCCTCTATTCAAACCGGGAAGGCATGAAGGAAAGTTGAAATTGGTGAGTTCAAAGTCGTTTGAAACGGGATTGGTTCAGGTTCATTATTTGAGGGATTAGTTCGAGCACAAATTTGGTGTAAAAATCTATTCCGCTCCTCCGGAGCGGGAGAACGTTGTTGGTGGCATTTTTCTACCAATATGTGGCTCCGCTGGAGCCAATTGCCTACGGATATTTATTGTTTTGTTTTCGCACCAGAGGTGCGAAATATTGGTAGAAAACAACAACTACAAAAAATTCAATTACCGCACCAGCGGTGCGGAATGTGATTTTCTAATCTTCAAAAAATTCGAAAGCATATTTGGTGTCATATTCAATATCAAATGTTTTCAAAAACGATAAATATTCTTCCCGGAATGAATGTTTCTTGTGATGATCTTCCTGATTGTTTATATAACGGATAACAGTATCACGTTGTGAACGGCCGTATGAAAAAGCCCCATATCCTTCCTGCCATGAGAATTTGAATTTTGATGGAAATTTACTGTTGATGAAAAGAGTAGAATCTGATTTTAAATCCCTAACCAGATCACTCAGACAAATCGTAGGGGTCATTCCGAAAAATAAATGAATGTGGTTGGTTGTCCCGTTTATTGCCAGTAATTTTTGACCTTTTTTTGCCAGAATACCCGATAAATATTTGTATAATTCATCCCTGAATTCCGGACGAATTGATGATTCCCGGTTCCTGACAGCAAAAATCACCTGAATGGAAATTTGTGAATAAGTATCAGCCATTAGGCCTTCCTTTAATGATTCAATTGGAAATAGGTTAGGGGTTTTTCCCCGAGATCAGAAACAAATATCTGACATTCACCCGAAAAAATAAATTGATTGCATCACCTGAGGTTGATTTTTTAACAAAAATTGGGTTCACAAATGGTTTTAAACAGAATCTATTCCGCTCCTCCGGAGCGGGTGTAATGTTGTGGATATGGCTATTTTCTACCACTATTTGGCTCCTCTGGAGCCAAATTCATGCAAAATTAGCGTTTTTTCCTCACCCCAACGGGGTGACATATTGGTAGAAACACAACCACAAACAATTCACCAACCGCACCAGAGGTGCGAAATGTGATTTGCATTCTCCTCCCCCAAAAAACCTGCCTGCACTCAACTTGTTAGAAATCCCGGAATAGTCTACCTTACCGCATCCGTGCTTTATGCACATTCCGCCTTTTTACCTAACTGTCCTCGGAGTCCAACATGAATCACCTCAAAACCTCTCTCAGAGCGTTTATTCTGCTCATTTTTACCCTTTCACTGACTTCTCTGCCTGTTTTTTCCCAAATTACCGTTGGCAGTGGAAGTTACTCTACCGTTCTTCCGCCAAAAGCAGTCGGACCTTCAGATTTTCAGGGAACACCCGTTTCTCCGAAAGTGTCAGCGTCCTTCAATCAGCCGGTTCAGACCAACGATTACTGGAGCAGCCTGATTTTTCCATTTTACAAAAGTCAGTTTTCAAACACCCTTTATGTTCACCCCCTGGTGGTAAAAGCGGATGCAACCGGTCTTGGGATCGGCTATACCAAAGACCCGGTTTTTGCTGCCGCCGATTATTTGTACCCATATCAGCAACAACTTCAGGTTGGAGTTGAAGGATTAACCGCCGCCAAAACACTTGTCGAAAGCTACAGTGACTGGGCAGTGACGTCGTCATGGACAAACGGAACCAAATCCCTCAAAGCAACTATTGGTCACGGACTTCCCTTCGTTTATTTCACCGTCACCGGCGGATCGGCAACAGTTCTCTCCAAAGAAACACCAACAATTTGGTCCAATCAGGATGGCGTTGTCGGGTTAACAGTTGGTGGCCGCCATTATGGTGTTTTTGGTCCGGCCGGTTCGGTCTGGACGGGAACAACCACATTAAAATCCACGCTAAATGGAAAAGATTTTCTCTCAGTTGCGATCCTTCCTGATAAAACTCCCGAAACCCTTGAATTCTACCGGAAACGGGCTTACGCCTTTGTAACCAACAGCATCGTTACCTGGAATTACGATCAGGAACAGGCAAAACTCATTTCAACTTTTACCCTGACCACTGAACTAAAAGAATCAGGCAACGGAAATCTGAACAACACGCTGACTGCACTTTACCGGCATCAATGGCTGAATACGTCAAATCCGCTTACTGCCTATTCCTATGTTTCCGTTCACGGCGCCATGAAGATTTTTGACGGAAATGAATTCACCACCAAGCTGGATTACAACGGTGTGTTGCCGGCCCTTCCTAATGAAGGTATTTACAATCCAACATTGCTCAATTCCTACATCAATAAAGTTGCCAAAGAAACCATTCCTGCCGGACCGATTTACGAAAACGGAAAACTCATGGCCCGGTTTGCCAACGTTGTTCATATCGCCGATCAGCTTGGAAATATTACTGCACGTGATTATTTCATCGCCCAGATCAAAAAGAGAGTAGAAGCCTGGCTGACTGCCGGTGGCGTCGAAGAAATATCCTACGTTGCAAAATGGAATACTTTAATCGCCTATCCGTCTGGTTACGGTGCTGACAACCAGCTCAACGACCACAATTTTCACTACGGATATCTGATCATGGCAGCTTCCACTGTTGCTCAATATGATTCAGCCTGGGCATCTCAACCCAAATGGGGCGGCATGGTGAATATGCTGATCAAAGATTGTGCAAACTGGGACCGGAATGATTCCCAATTTCCTTTTTTAAGAGGATTTGATGCCTACGCCGGACATTCCTGGGAAGCAGGACACGGCGATTTTGGCGACGGAAACAATGAAGAATCCAGCTCAGAATCCATGAATTTTGCAACTGCTTTGATTTTGTGGGGTTCAGCAACCCAGAATAAGGAAATCCGTGATCTGGGAATTTTCCTTTATGCCAATGAACGGTCAGCCATTGAACAATATTGGTTTGATATCGACAATGCCGTTTTCCCTTCAACTTACGGTTATCAGGCCCTGGGTATGGTCTGGGGTGGAAAAGGTGTTCACTCAACCTGGTTTGGTGCTGATCCGGAATTTATCCATGGAATCAACATTTTACCGTTAAATGGCGGATCGATGTACCTTGGCCGTCATCCTGAATATGTAATCAAAAACTACACAGAAATGACAAAAGAAATTGGCAGTCTTCCCAGAAAATGGAAAGATATCATGTGGGGTTATCTGGCCTTTGCAGATCCGCAGACGGCATTGAACCAATATTATGCAGATCCAACCTACGAACAATTCGACGGAGAAACCCAGGCACACACTTATCACTGGTTGGGAAATCTGAAAAAAATAGGAAAAGTAAGTAATACGATAACCGCCGACATCCCGACTTATGCGGTTTTCACCAATTCAGACGGAATCAAAACCTACGTTGCGTGGAATCCGGAACGAGATTCGGTGAGAGTCCATTTTTCTGACGGATTTTCAATGAACGTACCGGCCAGAAAACAAGTTTCGTACAACACCGATACCGCTAATGAAAACGCACCAATTGCCGTTACCCTGACGAATGTTTCCACCGGGAAAGCGCCGCTTAGAGTCACCTTTACCGGAAGTACCAGTTTCGACAAAAACGGTACCATCGAATCGTATCATTGGGATTTTGGTGACGGATTTTCTGCAAACCATGCCGATACGGTTCACGTTTACCCAACACCGGGAACCTACACCGCCACCTTAACCGTAGTGAACAACCAGAATATTACCGGGAAAGGTGAGATTTTGATTTCAGTTATCGGAAACGGAACACCTTACAAAGGAACCCCCATTTCATTGCCCGGAACGGTTCAGGCTGAAGAATACGATTTGGGCGGTGAAGGAAAAGCCTATCATGATTCCGATCCGAAAAACATCGGAGTTCCCTTCCGTGCGAGTGAAGGTGTAGATATTGAAAATTGCAGCGACACCGGCGGCGGTTATGATGTGGGCTGGACGGCAACAGGTGAATGGCTGGAATATACCGTTGATGTTGCGGAAGCCGGAAATTATGATATTTCGGTTCGGACGGCTTCTGTTCCCGGAATCGGTGCATATCATATCGAATTTAACGGACAGAATGTAACCGGGAAAAAACTGGTTCCGTCAACCGGTGGCTGGCAATTCTGGAAAGATGTAACCTCAACGAAAGTTGCCCTGAACAAAGGCAAACAGATCATGCGTCTGGCTATTGAATCACCTGAATTCACGATCAATTCAATCACCGTGAAGAAAAGCATTGGAGTTGGTGTTGATGATGACTCCAATCAGCCGGCCACTTATGCATTGGGTCAGAACTATCCAAATCCGTTTAATCCGACAACCATGATTCCCTTTTCTCTGCAGCTACAAGGGAAAGTGTCAATCAAGATTTACAATGCAATAGGTGAAGAAATTGCTGTTTTGTTATCGGGGAATTTACCTGCCGGAAATCATGAAACCCAATGGGATGCCTCAACTGTCACAAGCGGAATTTATTTCTGCCGGATGCAGTCGGGATCATTCAGTTCAACGAAAAAGTTGATCCTGGTGAAGTAGGGTGGGAACAGAAGATAGAATGTAGAAGTTAGAAGCGGGGGAAAATGAAATTCCTTCGAATGATTAATCTTAAAAACCGCCCCAATGGGGCGGTTTTTGTTTATTGAGGTTGAATATTCTACCAAGATTTCACCCTTTTAACCCGCGACCATAGGTCTTGGGCGCTGGGGTTTCAAAATGCATTTTTCCTCACCACAGCGTGGTGATATGTTTGTAGCCCCGGGTAAAACCCGGGGAAAAGTATCCAAAAACATAATCCGCACGGCCACAGCTCTTCATTATTTCAATGCCCTTGTTCCGTGCGGAAAATAGCCAAACAGACGGGTGTATTCCGCCCGCACGAGGTTATCATTTCATATTGGGATTTGTAGCCGGGCGGGTTGGGTTCATGGGTTTCTGTTTTCTATAAACATTTCACCCCGTTGGGGTGAGGAACAAACAACGACAATTTCGTTATTGGTAATTTGGCTCCAGCAGAGCAGAATATTGGTAGAAAAACAATCCTCAACAAAAATAAACCGCTCCAGAGGAGCGGATTAAACATGAATATCAATCCAATTGGCGAAACCAACATTCCGCACCTCTGGTGTGGTAATCCCTTTATTGGTTATGTTTTCTACCAATATTTCACCCCGCCGGGGTGAGTTGGGTTGTGTGTTGTTCTTACCACCGGGTTTCCACCCGGGGCTATTCATATACCACCCCGTTGGGGTGAGGAACATATCCAATCCTGTATTTCACCAACAAATTGTATTTATCCTGATTATCCCGAATATCCCTGTACGAAGGACCCGCGCTTTAGCTTGGGTTAAAATACAAATACCGACAAGAGGTCGGTGTTACAAAACAATCAACATCCCCCATCCAGCTAAAGCCGGATTTCCCCTCCTGAAAGTGTTTCCATGCTTCGCCGAATCCGCGGTTCGTAACCGAACCTTGGACGGGATCTTCGTCTTCAAAGGGGGACTAATCGCCTTATGAATTTTCCTAACAGCCAATAGCTAATAGCTAACAGCTTACGCCTTAAACCTTATACCTTATGCCTTATGCCTTCCACACTGACCGACCTGAATTCTGTGGGGGTAAAGCCTGTCTCATTTTTAAACATCCTGCTAAAATGCTGTGGATATTTAAAGCCCATCTCATAGGCTATTTCACTTATGGTTTTTCGGTGATCATGCATCCGTTCTCTGGCAAGGGTCATGACTTTCAGATGGATATTTTCCTGCGCCGATCTTCCCGTTTCCTTTTTAATCAGATCACCAAAATAATTTACCGAAAGATAAAGCTGATCTGCACAATATTTTACGGTTGGCAAACCAGCAGTTCTGACAAGTTCAGATTGAAAATAGCCATCAAGTACCTGTTCAAATTTGGCAAGAATATCTTTGTTTACATCCCGCCGGGTAATAAACTGACGGTCATAAAACCGCAAACAATAATTAAGAAACAATTCAATTTGATTTGAAAGAAGGGTTTTGCTGTGTTTATCAACCGGCTGCTGAATTTCATGTTCAAGTTTATCAAAACAATCCAAAACCAGGTTGCGTTCTTTCTCTGATAAATGAAGAGCCTCAGTCGTACCGTATGAGAAAAAGCTGTATTTATTCAGTGTTTGACCCAGAGGCGTTCCCTGTACCAGGTCAGGGTGAAAGATAAGT
>JAFLBE010000048.1 GCA_017303995.1 Bacteroidota bacterium
GGTCGTATCCGGTCCATGATCTTCGGCCTCTTTCGGTTCGCTGGGGGAGTTGCAGGAAAGTCCGGTAAAAAACAGAATGGGAAGGAATACAGTAAGAATAAATTTATTTTTCATGGGTTTTTCGGGATTGGGTTTTGTCTTAATTTTTGCTTAACAAAACTATCGGAATATTTCACAATTTGCAATATTGGCACCCCCCCCGTTACATATTTTAACACTTATCAACACGATTGACCTGAATCTGTGATATTTTCCACTGGGTCCGTTGTACGGGGTACGCTGTACGTTTTACGGGGGAACGAACGCCAGTTTTCTGCATAACCATCTAACAGTTTTCTATCTCCTTTGTGTAAGGTAGGTTCGTTGTAGGTTCGTGGTGGACGAGAGGTGGAGAAAAGAAGGAGGACGACTTTTTCCAGAGAGGATTTTGGGTTAAAACCCAAATCAAGTTTCAAATCCAAATATCCGTCAGCTAAAGCAGACGGCAATCGGGTACAAAAGGAAATTTTGGCATTAGTACTATTTGCTGGAATTTTATTGCCGTCTGCTTTAGCTGACGGAATCCGAATACAATAGTAGCCTATGTCGTCCGGGCACAAATTCAATTGTTGCGTTGAACTTTTTTCGGACGAAACGGCGAAAATTCAAATCGGAGGTATTCCGCCGGGGGTATAGGGTGTGGGCGAAAGATGTTTCGCCCTTACGGTTCGGTCACTGTCCTTCGACTCCGCTCAGGAACCAAGTCGAAGTGCCAAAAGGACAATGGGGCCGGTCGGGGTTACAGAAGACCAAACCACCCCGCCTACGGCACCCCTCCTTGAGAAGGAGGGGAATCTAAATCATTGCATTTTCAAAAATCATTAACCATTTACCATTAATAATTAACCATTCTGTGTTCATCTGCAAAAACCCTGAATGAACGGTAAATTTCTGCCTTTTACCCTTCCTTTTTCACTTCCATGAAGAACCGGGCAATACTTTCAAGTTCATGGCTGGTTTTAGAGATCGAATGAATGGCCTGAACCATGTGATTTGAGGTATCTGCAATTTCTCTGAGGCTGGTCACCATCTGACCATTGGCAATGGTTTGCTGAGCCGTCGATTTTGATATTCCGGTTGAAGCAGTTGTCACTTCATTTTGTGCCTGATTCAATTCGGTGATGGATTGTGCCATTTCACGGTTCATGGTCACACTTTCCTTTACATTGGAATGTGCATCTTTTCCAAAACGAACTACGGCATCCATATCATCAATCATATCATTTATCGTTCCCTTAATTTCCCGGGTCGACTGATTGATTTCATGGGATAGATTTCTGATTTCATCTGCAATGACGCTGAATCGTCTTCCGATCTCACCGGCCAGAGTCGCTTCAATTGCTGCATTGAAGGCGATTAACTGGGTCTGATCATTCACATTTTCAATGAACAGAGATATTTTTTTAATATTTTCAGCACGTTCTGCAAGACTTTGGATTTTCTCAACCTGCATTTCAGTGACTGATCTGATTTTATCCATCTGATCAATATTTTGTTTGGCCAGATGATTCACATTCTCAAGAACCCGTTGGGTATTTATAGCCAGACGGCTCACCCTCAGCGAAGATTCCTCAATAAATTTATTGCTCTGAGCCAATTCTTCCATGGTCGCCGTTGTTTCTGCAATTGAGCTCGATTGCTGAACAGTTCCAGCCGTCATTGACGCAATATTTTCATTCACCTTCAGCGATTCTTCGTAAATCCGTTTTCCTTTTTCATCCATTTCAGCAAGAAGTCCCGCCAGGTCTGCATCTTTTTTCAGGATCGCTTCGGTACGTTCCTGAATTGTTCTTTCAAGTTCAAGGTTTTTTTCAGTCAGGGCTTTATTCCGCCAAAGGATGAATGCATAAACCCCACCGCCAATTACAATTAAGTAAATCAGGATCATCCACCAGGTGATGTACCAGTGAGTTTCAACAAGAAATGGAACCGAAAGGGCTGGCCCCCAGTTGCCGATTTCCTTCGATGCTCTGACCTGAAATTCATAATTTCCGCTTCCGGTGATACTGATAGGAAAAATACGGTTGGTTGTGGGCTCAGACCAGTCTTCACTGATTCCGATAATCCGGGTTTCGTAGTACAGGTCTGTTGCCGGATAGTCGATTCCGTAATATTCAAACAAAATAGACGAGGTGGAAGCATCAACCGACTGGAAACTGGCATTTCTGAAAACCTGATCATTGGTTCTCCAGGATTGCAGTCTGACTTCAGGCGTCTGGTAGGTAATATCTCCGCCGGTTGTGTAACTGACGCCAATGTTGGTTCCCATCCAGATCCGGTTTTTATTGTCAAGGAAGGAAGAACGATTTGAAAAACTGGTTGATTCAAGACCGTTTCTCTTTTTGAAAACCCGTGTTCCGGTGATTTTGCCCTGTGGGTCAAGTGAAGTCAGGAACAGAAACCGGTTTGACCCAATCCAGGCATCTGATTTTCCGAGTGTGATAAACCGGATGTTATCCATTGGAGAAGACGGATCACCACTCACTTTTTCAACTGACTTGCCCGGATCAAGAATAAAAAGCCCTGTAGTTGCCCCAATCCAAACTCTGCCAAAAGAGTCAGTCATGAGCTCATCAAGTCTGGCAAGACTATCCGGTTGTAAAGAATAACCCGACCAGTCAAGTTCCTTCAAACGACCAGAATCTTTTTGATATAAGAATAATTTTCTGTTTTCTCCGCCAATATAAATCTGACCGTCATTTCCTTCAGCTACAGAAAAAACGGGTGAAGAAAGTCCCTGACCAGCACCTAAAACCCGAACAGAATTGGTAACCGGATCAATAACCGCAAGCTCACCCAGAGATGGAAGCCAGATTTTATTGTCTGACGAAAGGTAAATACTTTCAGGTTGATTTTTGAAAGGAAATCTGAGCTTCATCGTCAGTTTCAAATCTGACAAAGTGAGCGTGTACAATTCAGTTCCGGTAATCACATAGATTAAACCTGACTTTTCATCATAGGTCATGGTTCTGATAAACAAATCGCCCTGATTCAGTTTCCTAACCTTATCACCTTCTTTTTCCTGAATAAAAACACCTTCGTAGGTTGAAAAGAAAGCTCTGCCGCGATTGTCGATAATAATCTTTGAAATATACCGGTTCGGAAGCCCCTGACGGGTGTTAATGTTTCTGAAAATCGTGTGTGGTTTCAGATATATTCCGTCATCGCAGGCGATCCAGATATTTTTTTGGCGATCCAGTCTGACGTCTTTAATATAAGGTGACTTCAAAACTTCAGGCTGACGGGAAGTATTTGATTTTAAATCGTAAAGCAGGTAGCCGAATCCGTCTGTGGCAACAAAATATGAGCTTTCTTCAAACGGACTGATCCGGTTGGCCATTTTGACACCGGCATTTAAAAGTCTGACTTTCGAGTCAACAGGTTTCGATGTATTGACCGTCAATTCGTACAAGCCATTATTTCCGCCTACAAGAAAACGGTCACCGTCTGCCCGGATTATGGTTCTGATATTATTTTCTAAAGAAGGAACCGGCAATTTAAAAAGGGTTTTCAGGTCTGCAGACAAATACCATATCCCCGACCCAAGGGTAGTGATCCAGATTCCGCCAGCCTGATCTTCGGCAAATTCAAAAGACCGTACAAAATCCATTGTGAACGTTGTTCCTTGCGGAAACCCGATTTTTTGAACCTGACCTTTTTCAATCACATAGAAGAAGTCATCGCTTGAAGCCCACAGCCGTTGTTTTGAATCTTCGAATAAGGCAAGAATTCTAAAATCACCCCGTGACGGATCAAGCGGGAAAACCTTAAAACCATCGGCAAGATCATCACTGACTGCAAAACACAACCCGGCATTGGTTCCAATCCATAATTTACTTTTCGTATCGACGTAAAGTGCTTTAATATAAGGACTTGGCAGACCGTTTGCCTGTGAAAACGTTTGAAAGGAATACCCGTTAAACAGGGAGAGTCCGTTATCAGTTGCCATGAGCATTTCACCAGAGGGGAGCTGGAGCACCTGTTTGGCATAACTGGAAGGAAGCCCATCATCCAGACTATATTGGTAAAGAAGGTCTGATTGAGCGTTTACCGAAAATGAAAAAGCGGTAAAAAAAAGGAGAAAAAGGTTCTGTTTCATAGCACCCCCTTAGAGTTGGAGATAAATTTAACATTTTCCGGAGGTTACATGCAATGACTTCCGGAAAAAGGGGAGAATATTTTAATGATTGCGACTAAAATCCCGGTAAAAACCTTACCGGGAGAAAAACACTGGTCAAAAGCCGGCCAGATTCTCAGGGTTTAGCAGATAAATGTCTGCCAAAAGCTTCCCTGATAATTAAATCCATATTTTCCTGCCAGATATTATCAAAAACGGTTGATTTAACTCTGGCTTTTTTTGATTCGAGTAATTCTTTTGTGGAAGTAAAATCTTTCATTTGCTGCCCGCCGTTTTGCTGAAGCAGGGTAAAATTCAACTTTTCAAGAATATAATCCGGCATTTGGTTAAGGAAAAAAGCCGGATATTTATCATTCCAGTAATCCGGATTTTTACCATCAACCAGTTTTGATAGCAACGATTGGGTCAACCGGCCGTTAACGGTTGCAATTGAAGAAAACATCACAGGGTATTTAAGTCCGTAGTACATAGCCGCAAGGCCACCCTGGCCGAAACCAGTAAGAAAACGATGTTCACGATCAGGGATTGTTCTGAGAACGAGATCATAATTCGGACCCACATCTTCCATAAAGAACCGCTCGAAGTCATATCCCTTTTCTTTATCAACCCCGGTCATGTACGCTGAGGGGCCGCCATCCATAAAAATAACAATTGCAGGTTTTACCTGGCCGCTTCTGATGGCAGCATCCATATAATCATTAAAACGATAAGCGCCCCAGTCAACCGGTTTATCAGTTATATCATTAAACACATAAATGACAGGGTATCTTGAACTTGGTTTTGAAAAATAGTCCGGTGGCAGATAAATATAAAACTCACGGTCAAACCTCATTATTTTTGCAGCCAGAACTGATGGATAAAACCGCTTCTGATTCCCGGTTTCTTTCCAGATATTCCCGGTCAGTCTGAAATAACGGGCTTCACTTCCTGCATCGACCAGTGTGTCTCCCTTCCAGAGATTGTACTGATACATCATTTTAATCCGGCCATCTTTCAGATCATCAAAAAGAAAGTTTCCATAATCGAAATGCATGCCTTTCATCCGGTTGGCAATGAACTTATAGAAATTCAATTTGTCTGCTTTGGAAATTCCGTCTTCAAAAAAATCGCCCGACATATATCGGGTAAACTCTTTGATGTCATTATTAATCAGAAGTGAATCCATCCGCTGCATGGTTTTAATCATCCGGGCATATCGTTCATCTTCAATTAGTTTTTCAGGATTTCCTGACTTGAACGGCATCATTCTTTGATCAAGCCGCTGGCTTTCTCCTTTTTTTGAAGGATTTCTGATGGCAAGAAACTTCAGATCAGGATTTGCTTTTAAAAAGGCTCTGATGGCAAAAAATAGCTGTGATTTTGCCGGATTCCATACCAGATAAGGCGACAGGTTTGCATTTACACTTCCGGTAAAAAAGGAAACTGCAGAAGAATCATGGGTTTCAATTGCCAGCTCATCAAAGGTTAGAATCTGTGCAAGTGAATCAGCCGTTACTGACCAGGAAAGACGTTGCCAGGGAACCTGAGGAATTGAAGTTGCTATAACCAAAGAGTCTGCACGGCCGGTAAAGAAGACATCCCAATTCTGATCAGAAAATAAAGGATCTGAATAGGTTGATGAATCCTGATAAGAAAACCGCCAACTCAGGGAATCGCCGGCAGGAGCTGTAGGTGAAAATTCAGCCTTTGGAGATTCACTGCAGCCTGAGAAAACAAAAAGAAAAAATAAGGAACTGTATAAAAACGATTTCAGCACTTTTGTAATATTCCTTTGATTAAACGGGTAAATTTTTTCTGAACAAGTTTGCCGGTTTCGGTGACTTCATCATGAGAAAGTTTTTCACCGGTTATTCCTGCAGCCATATTGGTGATGCAGGAAATCCCCAGAACTTCAATGCCGAGCCAAACAGCCTGAATCACTTCAGGTACAGTTGACATACCGACGGCATCAGCACCAAGACGTCTGAACATTTCTATTTCGGCGGGAGTTTCATAGCTCGGACCGGTAAGACCCAGATAAATACCCGTCTGAACTTTAATTTTTTGATCCAGAGCGACTTCATTTGCAATGCCCTGAAGTCTTTTGGCATAAGCATCACTCATATCAGGAAAACGTGGGCCGAAACCTTCGGGGTTTTTACCGATAAGCGGATTCCGGAACATGAAATTCAAATGATCTGAAATAATCATCAGATCACCAACTTTAAACTGCCTGTTGAGTCCACCCGCAGCATTCGTCAGAATCACCGTTTCAACACCGAGGTGTTTCATGATCCAGACAGGAAGGGTGGTGAGTTTAATGTCGTGACCTTCATAAAAATGAATCCGACCCTGAAAAGCAAGAACAGGCTTTCCGTCACTTTTGCCGAAAATAACACGGCCCGAATGGCCAACAACTGAGGTAGCAGGATATCCGTCAAGTTCTGAAGTTGGAATAATCACCGTTTCTTCGAGACTGTCTGCAAAATCACCAAGCCCTGAACCGAGAATTATTGCTGATTTAACCGGAAATGGCTGACGTTTTTTAATTTGATCAGCGAGCGATTTTGAAAGTTCAGGTAATTCCATCAACCTAATACTCCTGCAATGGTTGCGGTCATGAGAGTGGCGAGCATCCCGCCAAAAACGGCTCTGACGCCAAGTTTAGCCAGATCACCCTGTCGTTCAGGTGCCAATGGCCCGATTCCGCCAATCTGAATGGCAATAGAAGAAATATTTGCGAATCCGCACAGGGCAAAAGTGGCCATCCGGATGGTTTTTTCAGAAATGGCACCGGCCTGAACCAAATCAGCCAGATTGAGATAAGCCACAAATTCATTTAAAACGAGTTTGGTACCTATAAGTGATCCGAAATTCAAGGCATCACTCCAGGGAACACCAATTCCGAAACCAACAAACTGAAGAACAAGACCCAGAAGAAGTTCCAGCTTCAGAGGTGAATTAAATTGGGCAATCAAAAACGGATTCAAGCCGGTTACATCGCCAACCCAACCAAAAAGTGCATTAATAAGAGCAATCAGTGCAATAAAAGCAAGCAACATAGCGCCTACATTAAGCGCAAGCTTTAAACCTTCTCCGGCACCCGATGCTGCAGCTTCAATGACGTTGGTTGCTGTTTTTTCAACATGGATTTTAACCTGGCCCCTTGTCTCCGGATTTCCGGTTTCAGGGATGAGAATCTTGGCTATAAGCAGCGCAGCCGGTGCAGCCATAATTGAAGCACCCAGCAACTGACTTGCAAACAAAATCTGGGCATCGGTAATCGGGATTCCCTTGGCCTGAGCAAAAGAAAACCCCAGCATTTGCACATAAGCAGCCATTACACCGCCGGCAATGGTTGCCATTCCACCGATCATAACGGCCAGAAGTTCTGACTCCGTCATTTTTTTGATAAACGGTTTGATGACAAGCGGGGCTTCGGTCTGGCCAACAAAAATATTCGCCGAAACTGACAGGGTTTCTGCACCCGAGGTTTTCAATGATTTTGAAATCACCCAGGCAACAACCTGAACCACTTTTTGCATCACGCCAAGATGGTATAAAACACTCATGATGGAAGCAAAAAAGATAATCGTTGGCAAAACCTGAAAAGCAAAGAAAAACCCAAGTGAATCAGAAAAACCGGGGCTTACCGCCAGATTTCCAAAAACAAATTTTGCACCCTCTGTTGTATAACTGAGTAATTTTACAAAAAGTCCTGAAAGCATTTCAAACGCTAATTTTGGCCACTCGAGCGGACCAAACCAGGTGCCTAGCTCAGTACCTTTAATTATAAAGATGCCGAAAATGATCTGCATCCCGATTCCAATACCAACCAACCGCCAGTTTACTTCTTTTTTGGCATTTGAAAACGTCCAGGCAAGTCCAACAATAAGTGCAAGTCCAATAATCCCCTGAATAATGCTGATAAAATCCATACTATTAGGTCTTTCCTGATTACTTGGTTAAATCTTTGGGTGGAATAAAACAATGTCTGCATCTGGGTTCATACGAATCTTTCGCCCCGAGCTGAATTCTTGACTCTGAAGATGATAGCCGTTGTGACCTTAGTGCCGGTGCACCACAAACCATACAGATGGCCTGTGCCTTGGTTATGTATTCTGCAATGGCGAGAAGCTGAGGAACCGGTTCAAACGGAACGCCACGAAAATCCTGATCTAAACCGGCACAAATAACCCGTTTCCCAGAATTGGCAAGCTCTTCGACAACAGCAAGAACTTCCATTCCCAGAAACTGAACTTCATCTATTCCTACAACTTCAGCGTCCTGCGCAAGAAGAATTATTTCCTGGGCACTTTCAACAATAGTAGACGGGATGGCAAGGTCAGAATGGGAAACAATGTGGGTTGAAGAGAAGCGGGTATCGATACGGGGTTTGAAAATCTCGACTTTTTGTTTGGCGATTTGGGCACGTCTCAAACGGCGGATCAGTTCTTCGGTTTTCCCGCTGAACATGCTTCCGCAGATCACTTCAATCCAACCGGAGCGGGTATGATATCTGAACTGACCTTCCATCATTTTTTCTTCAGGTGAGAGGCGTTAAAGCTGTAAGGAAGAAGGTCACTGCATTTCAGGGTTTTGACGGTATTATTCTGATGAATAAGGTGAACATTCAGATTTTCACCGCCAAGATCGAGTAAAACCTGCCGGCAGGCACCACAAGGGTTTGTAAATTCTTCAGCATCGCCACAAATATAAATATCTGAAAAATCATGATCACCATCCGAAATTGCTTTAAAAATTGCAACCCGTTCAGCGCAGCAAGTGAGACTGTACGAACTATTTTCCACATTGCAACCCAGGTAAGTTTTCCCGGATTTTGATATCAGAACTGCACCAACCCGAAAATTGGAATAAGGTGCAAAAGCACGGGTTTGTGCTTCTCTTGCCAGTTTAACGAATTCGGCCGTTTTCATGGTTTTCCTTGTAAAAAAGGGCATGAAAGATACCACCATTGCCACGGAAATGCAAACAAGTCATGAACTGGAAACCAGTATTCATTTCCTTCAGGAAGATAGTCTGCCAGATTATTTCTGAACAAAAAATAAAACGAATTGGAATTTTCCTTTTCAAACACCCCATTACACTAAAAAGTGAACCGAAAAAGTAAGCAAAACAACCAAATAAGGGACTTTTTCTCATTAAAATCCGGACAAATTATTCTGTTTTTTGCACTCTGGCTACAATAACCCCTTTTAAACTCTTAATCCTATTGAAAATACAACCTTTAAATCCCTATCTTTATAATTTAATGAGTTTATAATAAGAGCTGTCACCGAATCCCGTTCTCTCAGTGGGAAAACCAGTCAGTTCAACGATGGAGTTTGATATGATCAGTCAGGAAACGCTTAATTCACTGTTTGAAGCCTCTTCAAAAGTCAGAATCGGCAGCGGAAGTCAGAAATCACTTGCACTCCATCCGAACGGACGTGAAATCATTGCCGGAACAACCATTGGGCTTGAAATCTGGGATATTGCCTCCGGAAAATTAAATCATGCAATCGACTGTCATCTCGATTTTGTTACTGCACTTGCAATTTCCCGGGTAAACAATCAACTGGCTTCAGCAAGTGACGATCAGACCGTTATCATCTGGAACCTGAGTGATTTCACCCAAATCAGAACGATTCATATTGGCCAGGGTGCAATCAATGCAATCGCCTTTAATTTGCTTGGAACTCAACTTGCTGTAGCAAATAAATCTGGCAATATCACTGTTTACGAAACCCGATCAGGCTATATTCTTCACACCCTTTCAGGTCACCGTGACTCAGTTTACTCGCTTGCTTACAGCGGAAACGGAAAGTTTTTGATCTCAGGATCACGTGACAGCACTGTCAGAATCTGGGATTCGTACGGCGGGCAGTGCCTCAGAATCTGTGAAGGACATAACGGCTCTGTTTATGCAGTCAACGCCAACAGTGACGGGTCAGTTGCTGTCAGTGGAAGCTGGGATAATACCCTTAAATGGTGGAATACCAAAACCGGTGAATGCATCAGAAGTGTGGAAGGAAATAAATCTTCAATCGAGACGGTTCTTGTCTCCCCGAATGATGAGTTTGTAATCGCCGGCGGACTTGATAAAACCATTACCGTCTGGGATTTTCACGAAGGTGTTTTACTTCACACCCTCGAAGCCCATGAGTTTGGCGTTTACGGAACGGCCATTTCTCACGACGGAAAAATGCTTATCAGCTCTTCGGATGACAGAACAATGTGCATCTGGAATCTGGAGTCCGGCAAACTGATCAGAAAAATTCCCGGCTACAAAGGTGCCATCGAATCGTTAAACTTTGTTCTCGATGAAACCATACTGGTTACCGCCGGTAAGGGAAAACAAATTGTATTCTGGGATATCGCAACCCAAACCATTTCACGCACGATTAACCATCCCTCTCACGTCAAATCAATTGCCGTTGATCATAAACGGAATCGGATTATTGTTGCCGGACTCGAAAAAATTATCCGGGTTTATGATGTGGTAACCGGTGAAGAAGTGCTGGCCTTTGAAGCTCATGATTATTATGTAAATGGCGTTTCGCTTTCTTCGGATGGAGAATTTTTCGTTAGCTCCGGCTGGGATTCACTGGTTAAACTCTGGCGAACTGAAGACTGCTCGCCAATTAGAACCTTTTCAGGACATAAAGAATCTGTTTACCACTCTGTCATCACTCCTGATAATGAATGGATCGTAAGTTGTGATGAAAAAGGAGTTCTCTGTGTCTGGAATACTGTTGACGGCTTGATGGTAAAAGAAATCCACGGTCATAGCGGACCTGTAACCGGCATGGTGATGTCCCCTGAAGAAAATGTACTTTACAGCACTGGTAAAGACGGACATTTAACCGAGTGGCAGCTTCCTGAAATGGAAAAACGCCATGATATGATTCCTCACGAAAGCGGTTCTTTATGTTTGGCACTTTCAGGAAAAGGAAATTTCCTGATTACCGGCGGAGCTGACAAAACCATTTCAGTGATTCAAAGAAAATCCAGACTTAAAGTTGCATCACTGAAAGGTCACAAAGGCCGCGTAATCTCGATGTTAAGTGACGAAAGTGAGCACCTCATCGTCAGCGGGAACGTAGATGGTACCATTTATCTCTGGAAAATGATGTAAAAACGGCTTTTTTCGAACAGCACATATTGACAACAGGACGAAGTTGCCGTAACTTTGCAGTCCCAAGTTCATACAAGGGCGTTTAGCTCAGTTGGTCTAGAGCATCTGCCTTACAAGCAGAGGGTCCGGGGTTCGAGCCCCTGAACGCCCACTAAAAAGTCAGCCGCAAGCTGACTTTTTTCGTTTTATCCCGGTCGAGATTTTTTCTGATTTATCGCTTTCTACAAAGTGGTCACCCCCATGGGGTTACAAAATACTTTTTGGTTTTATTTCCCGCTAACAATTTACTGTTCTTTATTCATACCCTGCATCCTGCTAATCCTTGTTGAAAAAGTGAATATTTCTTTTCGCCCAGAATTAGGGTCAAAACTCCTGAATTTTGTATTCATTTAACCCCGAGCACTTAATAGTTAAACTTTTCACTTTCCTCCCCCTTTTCCTCACCAGAATCTAATCCCTGAAAACTGAACCTTATATTCAGAATTTCTATTTTTATATAAACGAGTCTTTTACACTTAATAACTCAACATGATAATTCCCTACTGCTCAAGATGTGCCCATGTTTTTCATTCCGGTTCAACCGAAAACTGGTCATGTCCTGCATTTCAACAAATCCCTGATGACATCCTCCAAAACAAAAGTGACCATTCACGAATCCGCCCAGATCAAGACGGAAACTGGTTTTTTACTCCTGCTGTATTCTGGCCAGAAAATATTTTCAGTTACGGTATCACTGAAAATGAATCTATGGAAATTTTTGGTCACCCGGTTTCATTTGTTCAATACTGGTGGGATCCTGACAAAGAAGCCGCTGCTCTTGCCGATTTGTTTCTATTGTTCACACATCGGGGCCATACTTTGGAAGCCAGCCGAATTAAGAAATTGGGTGAAGCCGTAAACCCTGAGCAGTTTCACAGACAAATCAGATGGTTTTTGAAACCGTAATCTTTGGTTTCCTTACCAAAGTTTCTAGCGTTTTACCAAATGTAATCCGGAATTTATCGTCTTTTTATCGGATTAACCCGCTAAACGCAACCACTTTCCCACCCATTCAAATCCAGACGCGACTTTCCAGTTTTCATTGTCAATAATTTACATTTTGGCACCCGTTTTGTTTCACCCAGCGTTTTGTATTTTAAACTATGGGGATTTTGATGGCGGCTATACTCGATTGGGAACAACTAAAAATGGCTCACCTGGTCTGGAGAATTAACTTCAGATCGCTACTTAATGGTGGATCGGGGAAACTTGAAGACTCAAAAATTAAAGATCACACCCAATGTGACATGGGCAAATGGCTTCACGGTGAAGGTCGTGAAAAATTTGGGACTAACCCGATGTACCATGATCTCGTCGAATACCACAAAATTTTCCATGAAATGGCCACGAATGCCTATCAGGAATATTCAGCCGGCAACAAAGACCGTGCTGCCGTCATTCTTGAAAAAATTACCGATCACTCCAATGCCCTCATGGCTTTAATTGATCAGTTTAAAACGGTTGCCAAATCGGCTCCGGTTGAAGAAACCAAAATTGCCGGATTTGAACCGTATGTCTGGACACCTGCTTTTGAAATTGGGATATCGCAAATTGACGGTCAGCATAAATCATTGGTTAACCTCACCAATGAGCTTGGGCAAGCAGTTCACCTCCGCCGGGCCAATCACATGATTTCAGAAGTGATTTACAAACTCGAAGATTACACCAAAACTCACTTTTCTGCGGAGGAAATGCTTCTTGAATCCATAAATTACAAAGGTATCTCAGAGCATAAGCAAAAACATTCTGATTTTATTGACTACCTCAGTTCCTACCGGCTGCAAGTTATGAACGGACAAAAAAACGGGATGGATCTGCACGACTTTCTTGGGAAATGGCTGATCAACCACATTCAGGTTTCAGATCGTGATTACGTGAATGAGATCAATGCCCGTCAGCAACCCGTTGAAGCAGGCTTATTTTCAAGGCTTTTCAGGGTCTTTTCCTGATTGGCCGAGGCCGGAGATTCAGGCGTCCCCATGCCTGGTTCTCCGGTTTTCCTTTTCTGAATTTGTTTTTTATCCTTTCCCGAATCCTTCCTGTAAATTGAGTCCGTTCTCCCGAAACCTTACCTTGCCACTTTTGGCAACCAAATGAAAACCCTATCCACCCGGTTCATTCTTCTTTTTCTTTTATTTTCAGGTAACGTCATGTCCCAGCCTTTTACCTCACCAGGATTGTTTCATGTCATTCGGTTGACACCGGGTTCAGATTTGAAGAAATCACTGATGGATTACGCAAAAACCAATCAGCTTTCCGCCGTTGGAGTTGTCTCCTGTACAGGAAGCCTGAAACAGGGCAATCTTCGTTTTGCTGATGCAAAGGAAGGATCGGTCTTTGACGGAAAGTGGGAAATTGTTTCTCTTACCGGAACGTTTAATTCTGAATCGGGTCACTTTCACCTTTCCATTTCTGATTCAACTGGAAAAACCATCGGCGGACATTTACTTGATGGATGCCTGATCTACACAACGGCTGAGCTTATTCTGGTGGAATTGCCCCAACTGGATTTTAAAAGAACTCAGGATTCCCAAACCGGATACAAGGAACTGGATCCCGTACAAAAATGATGAATCAAACTCCCCCTGATAAAAAAGGGATTCTGTTTGCCCTGCTGGCCTTTATTTCATGGGGATTTTTACCGGTTTACTGGAAATTATTGCAAACCGTTCCTGCACCAGAAATTTTAGCTCACCGGATTGTCTGGTCGTTTCTTTTTGTTTTTATTCTTATCAGGATTCAAAGGAAAAAACTCAGCTTTTCTTCTTTCCGGAATCTGAAAGCAACTTTGGCTCTTGCCGGCGCAGGTTTTTTTATCGCGCTTAACTGGGGAATTTACATTTTTGCTGTCAATGCCGGCCATATAGTTGAAACCAGTATGGGGTATTACATCAACCCGCTGGTTAGCATTGCCTTCGGACTCATTTTTCTTCACGAAAAACTCAGACCAGTGCAATGGATTTCTTTAACCCTGGCCGCTGCTGGCGTTCTTTATCTTGCACTTGATTACGGAAAAATACCCTGGATTGCATTGGCTCTTGCTGGCTCTTTTGCCATTTATGGCTTGCTAAAAAAACTAACTCCGCACGAAGCCCTGCAGGGGCTCGCACTCGAAACACTGATCTTACTTCCTTTAGTTCTCGCATTTTTGATCTTGCCAATCGGAGGATCATCAGGCGCAATTAGTCATTCCGATTTAAGAACTACACTTTTACTGATTCTATCGGGAGTCGTTACCGCACTTCCTTTATACTGGTTTGCCCTGGGTGTAAAAAGAATTCCACTCTCACTTGTGGGTTTTTTCCAGTACATCGGTCCATCAATTGCGCTTCTGATTGCCGTATTTATTTATAACGAACCGTTCACTCATTCCCACCTGATCAGCTTTTCTTTGATCTGGTCAGGACTTGTAATCTACACTTTATCCATCACCGGCATTTTGAAACGGTTTTAGCTGAATTGGGGAATTTTTCCATGTTTTCATCCCTTTATTACGATAATTTAAATAAATCCCTTCATTTTTACCCTTGAAAATGTCAATCCGGTTGGATTTGCGGACAGAAACTCCCATATTGTTCCCGTTCTGAACCTCCCGCAGACCTAACGGTCGCCGGAACCAGGACATCTGGCCAGGAAATTGCGACGCAGACCAGAGCTTGAGACACGATTAGAATTACTGATCCCGTTTAGGCTTAAATCTCCCTGCAACCCCCAGATCAATGAAACCAAGTTAGAGTTAGAAAGGTTCGATTGAAATGAAGTTATATGTAGGGAATCTCCCATACCAATTCAGCAACGATGATTTAGCTGAAGCATTCAACGCCTATGGCGAAGTTGTTTCTGCAACTATCATTAAAGATAAAGTGACTGGCCGTTCCAAAGGATTCGGATTCGTCGAAATGAAGGATGCCTCCTCTGGTACCCAGGCTATTACCGGTTTGAATGGTAAGGAACTTGCCGGACGGACAATCAACGTCAGCGAAGCTCGTCCTCGCGAAAACAGCGGCGGCGGCGGCGGTGGCTTCCAACGTGGCGGTGGCGGCGGCGGCGGATATCGTCGTTAGTATTTCTTCTGGCCTGCTGAACCTACCGGTTCAGCAGCCGGAGATATAAATCCCCGTAAGCATTCCCGTTAATTTCTCTTCTCAGCTTCTTCTCTTCACTTCTCCCGTTTTCAATTCTTTTCTTCAACGCTTCAACCCAGTCTTCCTTTTTTTGTTCAACCAATTCTGCATATCCTGAAAACTGTTCCATGAAAACCGGAATATTGGATGCAAGCACAGGTGTACCCATCCAGAGTGATTCCTGAACTTGAAGTCCGAACCCTTCATACCGTGCTGGCGCCAAAAGTGCAAGTGCACCCGACATCCAGCGCCAGGTTTCTTCATCCGACCGGTAACCCAGAATTTTTATTTTTTCTGACTTTACTGTTTTTCTGATTGCGTCACTTTGATTTCCTGCATCGCCGATCAGAATCAGGTCAACCTCATTTTGATAAGACTCAGGAAGTGACAACCAGGCCTCAATTGCAAGAAGCGGATTTTTACGTTCATTCTGATTTCCGACAATCAGAAAATAGGGTTTTTCCTGTAATCTGATATTCTTATGAATTTCCATTGATTCTGCAAACCGGCGAAAATCTGATCCGGGATGTGGAGAAATGACAGTCGACTGATCTTCCTTTTCAGGATGCAAATCAAGAAAATCCTGCCGGGTGGTTTCACTTACACAAACAAAGTGATCAGCCTGTTTTAAAGCTCTTTCAATTTTCCAGCGAACTGATTTTTTTTCAGGAATCCAGTTGTGATCGGGGTGAACAAGAGCAAGATCGTGCAAAGTCAGAACTTTGATCCCCAAACGGGTTTCAGGCATCAGAAACGGAACCATTGCATTCGTAAAATGGGTGATGGCAATCTGGTCTGGCACCATGGGCAGCCACCAATACGCCCACCGGCGGTGAAGCGAAACCTGATACGCATCGTGAACCGGAACCACACAATCAGTTGTTGAAGTAAACCAGGATTGAAACCTGATCCGGTCATCCTGAAGTAAATCTTCCTGCATCATCTGAACCACTTTCCCGACTCCTGAAAGCCGGTGATTCAGCGGATTGACATCAAGAAGAACAAATGGGGTTGATTCTGGTGTTTTCACAGAACAAAAATAGAAAATGTTAGCCAGTTTGGGTATTTTTATTCTCTATTAAAAGAAAGCTGATGCGGATGAAGGTGATTTCTCTTGCTACCGACCTGACCGAAATTCTCGGTGAACTGGATTTATTGTCGTCACTGGCAGGAATTTCATCAACATGCACCCTTCCCGTTCCTTCTGAAACAATTTCTGTCGTTTCAAACGGTGATCACCTTTTTCTTGACCAAATCCTTTCCCTGAAACCGGAATTAATCCTAATTTCAGGTAACCGGAACAACCCATGGACACAACTCTGTCTTGAAGCAGGACTTCCGGTTCTTCATCTTCAGCCAAAATCCATATTATCAGTTCCTGAACATCTCATTCATATCGGAAGGTTAATGGGCGTTGAAGCGCTTGCCGTTGAAAAAGCCAAATCCTGGATCAACGAATTTAAGGCACTCCAGTATCAGGGTGCCAGAGATGTCAACCGGGTGACAGGATATATCGAGTTCGGCAGTGAATCTTATCAGCAACCACCTGTCTGGGCTCATCAGCTTCTCGATGCAGCAGGAATCACTCCGTTATTTCCTTCTGAAAATGAGGAGGATTTTTTCAGCCGGATTCACTTTGATGCGGCTATTTTCGTTTCAGAAAACCCGTCAACTTCTGCTTCTGAATTAAAAACCATTGCCGACCGGAGAAATAAGGAAACCGGCGGATATAAATGGCACGAAGAATCCTGCTATGCACTTCCTGAAAATCAAATCACAGTTTGCGGTCCGCATCTTTTAGACGGACTCAGAGCTTTAATCAGAATCCGTGCCGGCATTGAAGCCCGTGGTCCGGTTATCAACCAACTGGATTAATATGGAATTCACCACCTGGATTTTCGTTGGATTTGCATTTTTACTGGTATTAGGGCTTATTTTTAAAGCCTGGGGATCATTTCTTCCTGAGACCTTCCGTATTGAAAATTCGATTGATACGGTTACCTTTTTATCGGAAGTAACCCCTTTGTTTTTTACAGCTCAAGGTTGGATGCGGTGGTTTCCTGAGAATGCTTTACCTGGTGAAACCCTGAAGTCAATTTCTTTTTCATCTGATAATTCCCAGTTGGAATTTGAAACCCAAAACAGGACGGTTTTTTATGATATCGTTTCTTTGGAGGCGGGTAAATATCTTTCCTTAGTCCTTTCATCCGGCGACCCCCTCAGGTCAAAGGGAATGGAAACTGGTTTTACCTTCACTATTTTTACATCCGACAAAAAAACCCGTATCCGGATTGAAGAATTCTGGACGGTAAAAGACGCCGGATATCGTCTCGGATTTCACTTTTCCCTTAAAACAGAAATTATCCGGAGACATGAAACCCTGATTTCAAACATCAAATCGGTTTTAGGAAACCGTTAAACCTGAATTTGCAAACTTGACTTCATAATGAAAACCTTTCCCCAACGCCTTTTTCGCTGGTTTCTCTTTTCCCTTGGCGGACTTTTACTTCTCACCGGATTTAAGTGTGAACCCTACTCTTACACCGAAAAAATCCACGTTTATTTCAATCAGGATAATACCATCCGGGTTCTGGCAACGATTGAAACCAACGGGTATCAGCCGGAGTGGAGCGATGCAGCCAAGCGATATATTTCAGGCTATCAGGTATACCAGGATTCTCTGATGAAAGCCAACTATGCCCTCGAAACCCGGATTATGGAAGGTCAGTGGGACGATAAAATCAAAATCTATGCAGTAGAAGGCATTTTCAGGGATGATTATGACTTCATGCGGTACATGGCTCCGGATAATAAATTGTGGGATTGTTATATCGGCCGGAATGATTCCATCTGGCGGATGACTTTCAATCTGACTGAATACCGAAAGCAAATTGCAAAATATGGCTGGGCCTACCAGATTGCCGCCAAAGCCATTATCAAATCAGGGAAAATCGGGTTTACGGCTGCCGGAATCGACTCCTTTTATTTTGCCAAAGTTTTTCCTCAAATTAAAAAAGAACGGTCAGAACTTCAGCAGATCGCCCGTGAGGTGACGTGGGGAATTTTATCTGAATCAGAAAGAATTGTCATTCCGTTTAACCAAACCCTTTTCAGCCTGCAGAAATACCGGTTTCACGTTGGCGGAATGGCCTATGAACTTTCCTCTCCATTTTTAAAACAGGATGTCGACGGTAGTCTTGTTTACTTTCCGTATCCTGAAACTACCCGGAATATGCTTTCCTACGCGGTCTATTCTCCATTCAGGCCAAACTATAAACTCAGTCAGATTTCTGATGCAGTCGATGCTGAAGTTCCTGACTTCATTTCCTTCAAATGGAAACGGCTTCCGGTTCGGGTTGGCGAAGGTAATGCCGACCGTATTTACATCATTCCGGTAACTGAAGTGAAAAGGTAATGCCCTATTTTCCGCAGCTGATCACTCTTGATGACCTCACTTTCCACTCTGCGGAACTCAGAGAAATACGCCAGCTTGCAGACCGGGTTTCAGAATCTACCCTTTCGGTTTTTATCCACGCCGAAAAAGGTGCCGGGGCGTTTCAGATTGCCAATTACATTCACACAAAATCTGACCGGCAGAATCATCCTTTTATTTACTTCAACCCCGAAAAACTCAGTCGTGAAAGTCAGCAGCGTGAACTGTTTGGCGACTACATCAGGGGCTTTTACTACCCGGGGAAACTTGAACTCGCCAATGGCGGAACGTTACTGATTGATCCTGTTGAAGCGATTGATGCCGGACTCCAGTACAAATTATTCAGAGCCCTGAACACCCGTGAATTTGAAGTTGGTGATTCCGGCCGGATTGAAAAAACGGACTTCAGGATCATTTCTGCCAGCCGGTATTCAACCAGTGAACTTTCTGAGTCATTACTTTTCAGACAGGATTTATTATTCCGGATTGAAGGTGTTCCCTTTTCTGTTTCCCCCCTTCGACAACGTGGTGCTGATATTTTAAACATTGCTCAAAGAATGGTTGAGAAAATCTGTACATTCCGGAAAATCCCGGTAAAAAAATTCGGACATACGGCCATTCAGGCAATACTGGCTTATGCCTGGCCCGGAAATCTGGAAGAGCTGTTTACCGTTCTCGATAAAGCCCTGCTGATACCCGATACCACCGAACTCAGCGGACTTGATTTGGTTTCACCCGTATCCAACCAACCGATTTACCGGCCTGCCGTGAAAAGCACCGACGTTTTTTCAATGGATAATAACCGGATCATCACTTTGGATGAAGCCCGGGAATTCCTGTTTAAAAAAGCACTGAAACTTTCCGGTGGAAATGTAGATAAAGCCGCCGAACTGATCGGCATCAGCCGTGCAACGGCTTTCAGAATGCTGCAGAAAAAAGAATAACCCGGGCAACCGCAAAGTCCCAAAGGCGCAAAGAAATACAAATTTTTAGTTTAAGGACATGATGAAATTCCCAACCCCAAAGGGGTTAAACTCATATTGTTTCTAACCTTTCAACCCCATTCGGGGTTGTGATTTGCGTTGTGCATTTTGTAACCACCGGGTTATGACCCGGGGCTATTCACCTTAAATCCTTTCAGGATTAATTATTCCATTTACCATTCAACCTTTGCATTCATCCTCTCAATCCTGAATAGCCCTGTTTAATAAATGTATTCGCATTCCGCCCCAAAGAAAAGTTGTGTTTTCAATGAGGGCAGTGGCCGGGCGGGTTGGGTGGTGTTTAATACTTTCTACAAACGGGTCAGCCCTATGGGCTTACAAAACCTATTTCCATTTACCATTATGTTCCCATCCCTTGCACCCTGAATATCCCTGTTAAAAATGTATTTTGGTTTTTCAACCCCATTCGGGGTTGGGATTCGTATCGGCCATTTGGAACCACCGGGTCATGACCCGGGGCTATTCACCTTAAATCCTTTCAGGATTTTCTATTTTGAAAGTAAGTCTCTAACTTATAAATCCAAACTAAGGACATCCTTCTATCTTCTACCTTCTCACTTCTAACTTCTAATTCCCATGACCCTTTGGATCGCTACCGGCAACGAAAAAAAGAAAAAAGAAATCCTCGCTTTGCTGGATGGATTTCCGGTTGAACTGAAAACCCTTGCAGATCTTGGAAAACCCTTCGAGGTCGTTGAGGACAAACCCGATTTTACCGGAAATGCAATTAAAAAAGCGACAGAGCTTTATCAGCTAACCGGAGACTGGTGTCTGGCAGATGATTCCGGTTTAGAAGTTGATTATCTGAACGGAGAACCCGGAGTTTTTTCTGCCCGATATGCCGGTGAACCTTCAGACGATTCCCGGAATAATCAAAAACTTCTGAATGCCATCCGGTCAATTGAAAAACCAAAAGCACAATTTCATTGCAGTATTGCTTTGGCTGGTCCCGGCGGAATCTTTACTTCGGAAGGAATTATCCGTGGATATTTGATCCATCACCTGCAGGGAACAACCGGATTTGGTTACGATCCGCTTTTTGTTCCGGATGGATTTTCAGAAACATTTGCACAACTGGGTGCAGAGATTAAAAATAAAATCAGTCACCGGGCTCAGGCTCTGAATCAGATAAAGCCAATCCTGCTTAACAAATTAAACCCAAAAAGGTCTGATAATTAAATTTTACTACTTTTCATTAATTATCACATCTCACTGTCTATCAATCAGATAACAAACATTAATTTTCAAGTCTCATTTTGAGACTGTTTCGTGGATAACTAATCAGCAATTAACTTGAACGCTTCGGCTACTTAGACTTACCTTCGTAAACGCTTCCACAGCCCCAGGATAGATTTGTGTCTCCAAGGCACCACATCCAACACTTACTGGAAGTTACCCTTTTTATCAGTCTGAACCCGGTGGTATACGAAATCCGGTGTTGATTTGCAGTGTCTTACCGTTGGGTCCGGACTTAAAGGGTCAAAATCACAGAAAAACGCAATCCAACCAGGAGTTTTCAATGTCCGATTTGTCCGGTCAGGACCCTTTATTATTTGCTGATAGCCTGAATGGGCATCATGCTGAGTCTGATTTATTAATTGAAGAAACAGAATCCGTTCAGGCACAGGGACTTCAGGTTCCCCGTATGTTCACCCGTCCGGGAATTCATCCTTTCGATGAAATTCAGTGGGAACTTCGTTCTGCAATTATCGCAAATGACAAAGGTGAAGCTCTTTTCGAACAAAAAAATGTTGAAGTGCCTGCTTTCTGGTCCCAAACTGCGGTTAACGTGGTCATCCAGAAATATTTTCATGGGGCAATCGGTACGCCAGAAAGGGAAACTTCTGTAAAAGATATGATCAACCGGGTTACTGAAACCATGACCCGCTGGGGAGTTGAAGCCGGTTATTTCGCTTCCGCTGAAGATGCAGATTCCTTTTACAATGAATTAACCTACATGGTTCTTCACCAGATGGCTACCTTTAACTCACCCGTCTGGTTTAACGTTGGCATCGAAGACAAACCCCAATGTTCTGCCTGTTTCATCATGAGTGTTGATGACACCATGGATTCGATCCTGACCAATTCAGTCAACGAAGGACGTCTTTTCAAATGGGGATCAGGAACAGGTTCAAACCGGTCTAAGATCCGTTCAAGCAAAGAAGGCATTTCCGGTGGTGGAAAAGCATCCGGTCCGCTTTCCTTCATGAAGATTTATGATGCTGTTGCCGGATCAATCAAGTCAGGCGGGAAAACCCGTCGTGCAGCCAAAATGGAAATTCTGGATGTGGTTCACCCGGATATCATGGATTTTATCACGGCTAAAACCACCGAAGAGAAAAAAGCCTGGGCGCTGATCGAACAAGGTTATGATGGCGGATTTAACGGTGAAGCTTACGCCAGTGTGTTTTTCCAGAACTCCAATTTTTCAGTCCGTGCTTCAGATGAATTTATGCAGGCAGTCATCGATGACAAACCCTGGATTACCCGTGAAGTTGCTTCCGACCGTCCATCGGTGGTTTATCAGGCTCGTGATCTGATGAAAGCAATTGCAGAAGGAACCTACATCTGCGGTGATCCCGGCATGCAGTTCGATTCCATCATCAACAAATGGCATACCTGTAAAACCAGTGACCGCATTTATGCTTCCAACCCTTGTTCAGAATACATGTTTCTCGATAATTCTGCCTGTAATCTGGCTTCCATCAACCTGATGAAATTCCGTCAGCCCGATGGTAGTTTTGACGTGGATGCATTCAAGCATGTAGTTGATGTCTTTATCCTCGCTCAGGAAATCGTGATCGATCCGGCCAGCTATCCAACACCGGAAATCACCAAAAACTCGATCGATTACCGTCCGCTCGGACTTGGTTTTGCCAATCTGGGTGCGCTGCTGATGTCAGTCGGACTTCCCTACGATTCTGATAATGGCCGTGCACTCGCCGGTGCCATTACCGCCATCATGTGCGGTGAAGCCTATGCACAATCTGCAAGAATCGCCCGTGAAATCGGTGCCTTCCGTCAGTATCCTAAAAATGCAGAAGCCTTCCTCGATGTGATGCACATGCACAGAAATGCAGTTCATTCCATCCAGAAAGATGCCGTTGATAAAAAACTTACCGAAGCTGCCATTGCAAGCTGGGATGATGCCATCAGAATCGGATCAAAGTCTGGCTTTAGAAATGCTCAGGTGACCGTTCTTGCCCCAACCGGTACAATTGCTTTCATGATGGATTGTGATACAACCGGTGTTGAGCCGGATATCGCACTTGTTAAATATAAAAAACTTTCGGGTGGCGGACTTCTCAAACTTGTGAACGGAACCGTTCCGATGGCCCTTGGCGTTCTGGGTTACTCAGAAGCTGAAACCAAAGCCATTACCGATTACATCGATCAGCGGGATACGATTGAAGGTGCTCCATTCCTGAATGATGAACATCTCCCGATTTTCGATTGTGCATTTAAACCGGCAAACGGGACCCGTTCTATTCATTATTTTGGTCACATCAAGATGATGGGTGCTGCTCAGCCATTTCTTTCTGGTGCCATTTCCAAAACGGTAAACATGCCAACCGAATGTACCGCTGAAGAAATCATGAACACCTACATCGAAGGCTGGAAACTCGGACTCAAAGCCGTTGCCATTTACCGTGACGGTTCCAAACGCAGTCAGCCTCTCAATGTTAAAATGGATGCAGAAAAAGTTGCTCTTCCGTTGCCAGAACTCGATCCGTCCATGCTGGCTGCCGGGAAACCCCGTCGCCGCCGTCTTCCTGATGAACGTCATTCGGTCACCCACAAATTCTCAGTTGGCGGACATGAAGGCTACATCACCGTTGGCTTGTACGAAGACAATGCCCCGGGTGAAGTGTTCATCACCATGTCGAAGGAAGGTTCAACCATTTCGGGCTTCATGGATGCTTTTGCCACTTCCATTTCGATGGCTTTGCAATACGGCGTGCCGTTAACAGTTCTTACCAGCAAATTCAGTCACATGAGATTTGAACCATCCGGATTTACTGGCAACCGTCAGATCCCAATGGCAAAATCGATCATTGACTACATTTTCAGATGGATGGCGATCAAGTTTCTTCCTGCTGAAGAATCTGGCTCATCTGCCTACCTTGCTGAAGGAAAAGCTGCTGACTATCCGCTTCTTGAAAAAGAAGAAGTTGCCCATGTCAAAGAAGTACACAGTCACCTCGAGCAGGAAGAAAAGAAAATCTTCAAAGCTCAGGCTGATGCACCTCCATGTACCGAATGCGGAAGCATAATGGTCCGTTCAGGATCCTGCTACCGGTGTCTGAACTGCGGTTCAACCAGTGGCTGCAGCTAAGGGCAGGCGTAAGGCATAAGGTTTAAGAGTAAAATTCCCCTCCTTTTCTAAAGGAGGGGTGGCGAAGCCGGGGTGGTTTGGCTGTTCTCCTAAAAACCAGGAGAAACCACCCCATCAGTCTTGCGACTGATTTCCCCTCCTTGAAAAGGAGGGGAGTTTTAAGGGCAGAATAAAAATTCAAACACGTTTTTAAACTGAAAGAAGTAATGGAACCGATTTTAACCCCGAATAAGAAACGATTTGTCTTATTCCCGATCAAATATTCTTCCGTTTGGGAGATGTACAAAAAAGCCGAGGCCAGTTTCTGGACGGCTGAGGAAATTGATCTTTCCCAGGATGTTCACGACTGGAAAAAACTTTCCGGCGATGAACGTCATTTCGTCAGTCACGTTCTGGCGTTTTTTGCTGCCAGCGATGGAATCGTCAATGAAAATCTTTGCGGACGGTTCAGTACAGAAGTGCAAATACCTGAAGCACGGTGCTTTTACGGATTCCAGATCGCCATTGAAAATATCCATTCAGAAACCTACAGTCTCCTGATTGATACGTACATTTCCGATCCGGCAGAAAAAGATAAGCTGTTCAATGCCATCGATACCGTTCCTGCAGTGACGAAAAAAGCTGACTGGGCTTTGAAATGGATTGATTCTCAGGATTCCTTCGCCAAACGGCTTGTGGCTTTTGCTGCTGTTGAAGGTATTTTCTTCTCGGGTTCTTTCTGTGCTATTTTCTGGCTGAAAAAACGCGGACTTATGCCAGGACTTACCTTTTCAAACGAATTGATCAGCCGTGATGAAGGTCTTCACCGTGATTTTGCGGTTCTTCTGTATTCCCTGCTTGAGAACCGTCCGGATCCCGCCGAAATTACTGCTATTATCACAGAAGCAGTAACCATTGAAAAAGAATTTATCTGTGATGCGCTCCCCGTTTCCCTGATAGGTATGAATGCTTCCCTGATGGGTCAGTACATCGAATTCGTGGCTGACCATCTTTTAGTTTCCCTTGGCCTCCCCAAAGTGTACAACACGGCGAATCCTTTCGATTGGATGGAACTCATTTCCATGCAGGGTAAAACCAATTTCTTTGAAAAAAGAGTCGGTGAATACCAAAAGGCCGGCGTGATGTCCGAAAAAAATGATATGTTATTCAGTTTAGATGAGGATTTCTGATGTTTGTAGTGAAGCGTGATGGACGGAAGGAAGAAGTCCACTTTGATAAAATTACGGCCCGTGTTAAAAAATTGTGCTACGGCCTGGATTCCAACTATGTAGATCCGATCAAGATTTCAATGAAAGTCATTGAAGGTCTTTTTGATGGAGTTACGACGGCTCAGCTGGATAATCTTGCTGCCGAAACCTGTGCCTCGATGACCACCCGTCACCCGGATTATGCGATTCTCGCTGCCCGGATTGCGGTTTCAAATCTGCATAAAAACACATCCAAATTATTTACAGATACGATTGAAAAATTGTATCGTTACACCGATGAACGTACCGGCGACAATGCGTCTATCATTGCTGAAGATGTGTATCAGATTGTAAAGCAACATGCCGATGAACTGAATTCAGCGATTGTTTACGACCGTGATTTCGCCTACGATTATTTCGGATTTAAAACCCTTGAAAAATCTTACCTGCTCAAAGTTGAAGGTAAGGTTGTTGAACGTCCGCAGCACATGCTCATGCGGGTTGCTGTCGGTATTCACAAGGATGATATTACTTCAGCCATTGAAACCTACAATTTGCTCTCTGAAAAGTGGTTTACCCACGCCACCCCGACATTGTTCAATGCCGGAACACCAAAACCACAGATGTCAAGCTGTTTTCTGCTGACGATGAAGGATGACAGCATCGAAGGCATTTACGAAACCCTGAAACAGACTGCGCTTATTTCACAGTCTGCAGGCGGAATCGGTCTGGCTATTCATAACGTTCGTGCAACCGGCAGTTACATCAAAGGCACCAACGGAACGTCAAACGGTATCATTCCGATGCTTCGTGTTTTCAATAACACGGCCCGTTATGTAGATCAGGGTGGCGGAAAGAGAAAAGGGGCTTTTGCCGTTTATCTGGAACCGTGGCATGCTGATATTTTCGAGTTTCTTGATCTGAAGAAAAACCACGGAAAAGAAGAAAGCCGTGCCCGTGACTTGTTCTATGCACTCTGGATTCCTGATTTGTTCATGAAACGGGTTGAAGCTGATGAACATTGGTCGCTGTTTTGTCCGAATGAAGCAAAAGGACTTGCCGATAACTGGGGTGAAAAATTCGAGGCTCTTTATCTCGGATATGAAGCGTCTGGCAAAGCAAACCGGGTTGTAAAAGCCCGTGACCTGTGGCTTCAGATTATGGAATCCCAGATTGAAACCGGAACGCCGTATCTGCTCTATAAAGATTCAGCCAACCGAAAATCCAACCAGCAAAATCTCGGAACGATCCGGTCTTCAAATCTGTGTACTGAAATTATAGAGTACACGAGTCCGGATGAAGTTGCCGTTTGTAATCTGGCATCCATTGCCCTTCCAAGATTTATCGAAAATGGTGTTTTTGATCACCAGCGGTTGTATGAAGTCACCAAGGTGATCACAAAGAATCTCAATAAAATCATTGATCTGAATTATTACCCGGTTCCGGAAGCTAAGAAATCCAATCTTCGTCATCGCCCGATCGGTATCGGGATTCAGGGACTTGCTGATGCCTTCATTATGCTGAGAATGCCGTTCGACAGTGCGGAAGCGAAGCAACTGAATAAAGAAATATTCGAAACCATTTACTTTGCTGCCTGCGAATCTTCTGTTGAGCTTGCCCAGCGTGACGGACATTATGAAACCTTCCAGGGTTCACCTGCCAGCAAGGGAATTCTTCAGTATGACATGTGGGATGTGATTCCAACCAATCGCTGGGACTGGACGGCACTCAAAGCCTCGATTATGAAACATGGCATGAGAAACAGTTTGCTGCTTGCCCCGATGCCAACAGCTTCAACCAGTCAGATTCTTGGCAATAACGAGTGTTTCGAACCGTACACCTCAAACATTTATGCCCGCCGTGTGCTTTCCGGTGAATTCACCGTTGTGAACAAACACCTGATGAAAGATCTGGTTGAACTCGGAATATGGAATGAAAGCCTGAAGAATAAAATTATTGCCGGAAACGGATCTATTCAGGCTATTCGTGAAATACCTGATGAGCTGAAAGCCTTGTATAAAACAGTTTGGGAAATTAAGCAGAAAGACTTGATTGATATGGCCGCCGATCGGGGTGCCTTTATCTGCCAGAGCCAGAGTCTGAATCTGTTCATTGAAAACGCCAATTTTGCCAAACTGACCTCCATGCACTTTTATGCCTGGAAAGCCGGACTCAAAACCGGAATGTATTATCTCAGAACAAAAGCTGCTGCCGATGCGGTTAAATTCACGGTTGACCGTGATCAGCTTGACGTTCCTGAAAATGAAGAAGCAAAGGAATTAACCGAAGAACAAATTGCCGCCTTGGCCTGTTCGCTCGATAATCCGGATGCCTGTGAAGCCTGTTCTAGCTGACCGGAGTGGTGTCTCTCCTTTTTAACACCGGTCAGAACAAAAAAACCAGCCAAAAGCTGGTTTTTTTGTTTGATTTGGTTTTCACCCGTGACCTGTAATCCGTAACCCGTGATTATTTATAATTCCCACCGGTAACCCGTTATCCGTGACCCGTAATTTCCCCTTGTCCCCGGCTATTTGATCGATTGCAGGGTTTTCATGTAATTCGCACGGGTAAAGGCAGCGGGGTCTTTCACGTTTTTGTAACTCATACTTCCACGCATCTGATCCAGCGACTCATATTCGTGCTCTTCCATCCAGCGTTTCATTTCCATCTCAATTTCTGTGAGGCGGCCAATCCCGTTTTTCATCAGGGTTGAAGCGAGCATGGTTACATCAGCACCAGCCATGATCAGTTTCAGAACATCATAGGAAGAATGAACTCCGGTCGTTGCGGCCAAACTGCATTTATTCATGTGTCCGTACAAAATGGCCAGCCAGCGTAATGGAAGTCTCATTTCTGTTGATGTTGAAAACTGAAGATTCGGCATCACTTCAAGGGCTTCCAGATCAATATCCGGCTGATAAAACCGGTTGAATAGAACAAGTCCGTCTGCACCGGCTTCATTCAGTCTTTTAGCCATGTTGGCAAAGGAACTGAAATAAGGTCCGACTTTTATCGAAACCGGAACCGTTACGGCATACTTCACACTTTTAAGATCTTCGATGTAAATATTTTCTACATCTAATGCCGACATTCCGAAATCAGTTGCAATGTGATACACATTCAATTCGATGGCATCAGCACCGGCATCCTGCATTTTCCGGGCATATTTCGTCCAGCCGCCGGGAGTCACACCATTCAAACTTGCAATTAACGGAATATCAACAGCTTTTTTCAGCCGGTGAATCTGTTCCAGATAATCTTCAGCTTCTTTGTTGTAATATTCATCCGGTGTCGGGAAATAGTCCAATGCTTCAGCAAAGGAATCTGTTCCCTGCTCAAGAAATGTTTCCATGGCCTGATTGTCATGTTCAATCTGCTCTTCAAAAAGAGAATACATCACCACTGCCGATGCACCCGCATCCTCCAGCTGACGTACTTTTGAAACATCATTTGAAAGGGGTGAGGCCGAAGCCACAAGCGGACTTTTCAGTTTCATTCCGAGATATTTGGTCTGCAGATTCATTTCAGGCCTCCTTTCTTACAGGATTAATTCCATTACCGTTTGTTGCAAAATCTTCACCGGCCAGCGTTTCATAATGTTTCCATCTGGCTTTGATGTCCTTCTGGCTTCTGTCCAGTAATTCTCTGGCAACCGTTGGATTCATTTTGGTGAGCATCTTGTAACGGGTTTCGTTATAAATGTACTCTTCAAGACGGATTTTAGGCGCCTTTGAATCAAGCTGGAACGGATTCTTTTGCTCGAGTGCAAGATCCGGATTGTATCTGAACAACTGCCAGTGTCCGGAATCAACCGCAAGTTTTTGCTGCTGCATACCGTATTTCAGATTGTATCCGTGGGCGATACAATGGCTGTAGGCAAGAATCAAAGACGGACCGTCATATTTTTCTGCTTCCTGAATCGCCTTGATGGTTTGTACATCGCTGGCACCCATGGCAATTTTAGCGACATAGACATTTCCGTAACTCATGGCAATCAGACCCAAATCTTTTTTGCCATTCCGTTTTCCGCCTGCCGCAAATTTCGCAACAGCACCCATTGGCGTCGATTTCGACATTTGTCCGCCAGTGTTGGAATACACTTCAGTATCCAGAACGATAATGTTCACATTTTTCCCGGAGGCAAGAACGTGATCCAATCCGCCATATCCGATGTCATACGCCCAGCCGTCGCCACCAACAATCCAGACTGATTTCTTAACCAGATAATCGGCCAGAGTTTCAAGCATTCTTGCCGCTGAACTGTCAATTGTTTTCAGGGCAGCTTTCAGGGTAACAACTCTTTCACGCTGAGCAAAAACACCGGGTTCCTCTTTTTGATCTGCGTTCAGCAAGCCTTCAACCAATGCAGGATCCAGTTTATCTTTCAGAGCAACGACATATTCAGTTGCCATTTCAAAATGTTTGTCGATCGAAAGCCGGTAACCCAGACCGAATTCAGCATTATCCTCAAAAAGAGAATTTGACCATGCTGGTCCGCGCCCATCTGCATTTTGTGACCATGGCGTTGTTGGTAAATTTCCACCGTAAATCGATGAACATCCGGTTGCATTCGCTACGACCATCCGGTCACCAAACAACTGTGAAATCAGTTTCAGATAAGGTGTTTCACCACAACCTGAACAAGCACCTGAAAATTCAAACAACGGCTGAAGCAGTTGAGATCCTTTAACGGTTGAGGCATTGACCTTTGACCGGTCATATTCAGGGATGGAAAGGAAGTGTTCCCAGTTTTTCTTTTCCGTTTCACGGATCGGAAGCTGTGGTGCCATGTTGATGGCCTTCAGCGAGGTATTTTGTTTGTTTTTAGCCGGACAGATTTCCACACAAAGTTCGCAACCTGTACAATCTTCAGGGGCAACCTGGATGGTGTATTTGGTGTTCGGATCAAATTCACGTCCTTTTGCATCAGTCGATTTAAAAGTGGCTGGTGCATGGTTCAAAAATGAACTGTCATAAGCCTTGATCCGGATAACGGCATGCGGACAAACCATCGCACATTTTCCGCATTGAATACAGGTGTCTGTATCCCAAACCGGAATGTCCGTAGCAATATTCCGTTTTTCCCATTGGGTTGTACCCGTTGGGTAGGTACCATCTGCCGGCATCATGGATGTGGTGATAAAATCACCTTTCCCGGCCATCATCATGGCGGTAATATTTTTAACAAAATCAGGGGCGTTGTCAGAAACGACGGCAACTTCTTCCATCGATCCGGTTATGATTGACTGAACAGGTACTTCAAACAGATTTTCAAGGGTCTGATCAATGGCTTCAAAGTTTTTCTTTACAACTTCCTCGCCTTTTTTCCCGTATGTTTTCTTTACGGCTTCCTTGATTTTGCCAATAGCTTCTTCTCTTGGAAGCACACCTGAAATGGCAAAGAAACAGGTTTGCATGATGGTATTGATGCGGCCTCCCATCCCTGTGTTTTTTGCAACTTCAAGACCATCAATCACATAAAACTTGATTTTCTTTTCGATAATCTGTTTCTGCATTCTTCCCGGGAGGAATTTCCAGACTTCATCTTTTGAGTGCGGACTGTTGAGAAGGAAAACTGCCCCATTTTCAGCAGTGGCGAGCATATCAAATTTTTCGACAAAACTGAAGTTGTGACAGGCCACAAAAGTTGGTCGTGAAATCAGGTAGGTTGAACGGATTTGTTTTTTTCCGAAACGAAGGTGGGAAATGGTCATTGAACCCGATTTTTTCGAGTCGTAAACGAAATATCCCTGCGCGAAATTTTCAGTTTCTTCACCAATGATCTTGATTGAATTCTTATTGGCTCCAACCGTACCATCTGCTCCCAATCCATAAAACATACCTCTGAAAACATCAGGGGTTTCTGTTGAAAATTCAGGATCGTAGTCCAGGTGGGAATTGGTTAAGTCGTCAATTATCCCAATGGTGAAATGATTTTTGGGTTTTGTTTTACTGAGTTCATCGTAAATTCCCTTGATCATGGCAGGAGTAAATTCTTTGGAGGATAATCCGTACCGTCCGCCGATAAATTTAGGGAAGGTTGGTGTGGGAAGTGTCCCCTCCTGCATGGCTTCAGTCAATACAGTCAGCACATCATGATAAAGAGGTTCTCCGTTTGAGCCAGGTTCTTTTGTCCGGTCAAGTACAGCAATTGATTTTGTTGTTTTCGGAATCGCCTGAAGCAAATGCTCACCACTGAAAGGACGATAGAGCCGGACTTTAATCAGTCCGATTTTTTCTCCTTTTGATGCCAGATAGTCAACGGTTTCAGCAACAGCTTCTGCTCCTGAACCCATCATGATAATCACCCGTTCAGCATCCGGTGCCCCATAGTAATCAAATAATTTGTACTTTCTGCCAACCAGTTTACCAAATTCATCCATCACATTCTGAATGATTCCGGGGGTTTTTGTATAATAAGGGTTCACAGTCTCACGGCCCTGGAAGTAAACGTCAGGGTTTTGGGCAGTTCCTCTCATTACCGGTGCATCGGGAGTCAGACCTTTTTTGCGATGGGTAATGACCAGGTGATCAGGCATCATTGCTTTTAAATCATCAATTGAAAGCTGTTCAATTTTAGAGACTTCGTGAGAGGTTCTGAAACCGTCAAAAAAATGAATAAACGGAAGGTGTGCTTCAAGAGTTGCTCTGTGGGATATAAGTGCCATATCCATTGCTTCCTGCGGATTGTTGGAAGCCAGCATGACCCAACCGGTTTGGCGCGCTGCCATCACATCTGAATGGTCACCAAAAATTGAAAGTCCCTGTGCCGCCAAAGAACGGGCTGTTACATGGAATACCGTTGAGGTTAATTCCCCTGCAATTTTATACATATTCGGGATCATCAGGAGTAAACCCTGCGATGCCGTAAAAGTGGTGGTTAAAGCACCGGTCTGAAGTGCTCCGTGAACAGCACCTGCAGCGCCGCCTTCACTTTGCATTTCAGTTACACTGGGAACAGATCCCCAGATATTTTTTTGTCCTTTGGCTGAATATTCATCTGAAAGTTCACCCATTGTAGACGACGGAGTAATCGGGTAGATTGCAATAACTTCATTGACCTTGTGGGCCACATAAGCAGCTGCTTCATTCCCGTCGATTGTCACCATTTTCCGTTTCATTCTAGATCCTCAATTAGTCCTGTTGAATTCCGAATATTAGACAAAGATATCTGTTATTCGTGTCAAATTAACACAATTATGAAGGTAGAACGGAAATCATTAATATTAAACTCCATGAAAGGTCAGACTATGGCTTTCCGGTTAGAAGTTCATTAAATAAAGAGAATTTGGGGGAATTCTTTAACTGTGATAGTCAAATTCAATAATAATAAGAGATTAGGATGTCTCTAATCGGATTCAAATCAAGGAAATAAATGAGAAAAACAGGTGGGTGTAGAGATTGGATTTGGGCTTTGCAATAAACAAAACAGCCACCCTGAGGGTGGCTGTTTTCAGTAAAAAAGCCGGCAGTGACCTACTCTCCCAGGTGTGTGAACCAGGTACCATTGGCGCGGCAGGGCTTAACTTCTCTGTTCGGAATGGGAAGAGGTGTGACTCCTGCGCAAGAACTACCGGCAAACTT
>JAFLBE010000049.1 GCA_017303995.1 Bacteroidota bacterium
CAACATCGCAGGCGAAGTTGGCGATAACGTATTAGGCAGGCAGGAAAGGCAATTAAGCTGTTAGCTATTAGCTGTTAGGTAATACAAAAATAAATTTCAGTCAATTACCTTTTTATTTTAGTATTTCCGGACGCATTTAAATTTTTTCAAACTGTCTTTCCCTAAGAGCCAACAGCTTAATTACCCAACAGCTGTCTTCCCGCCTTCACCTAATAGCTAATAGCTTAATTGCCTAACAGCTTCCCCAGCCTTACCTCACCTTCAGAACCACAAACGTCAGATCATCATCAGCTTCTTTGCCCTGAAGCCACTCATTGGCCGTTTTTTCAAATTCTTCGATAATTTTTTCGGATGAAAGGCCTGCATGTTTTCTGAATAATTCAGAAACTCTGGAATAGTTAAACACTTCGCCCGTTTTGCTGATCAGTTCAGGGAAACCATCGGTCATCAGCAGAATCACATCGCCCGGATTCAATTCCTGTGACTTTATCTGGTAAGGAAATCCGATAAAAGTACCCAGCGGGGCTCCTTCAATAACAAATTCATCAACGGTTTGAGTGGCCGCCCGGTAGATAAATAACGGCGGCATGCCGGCTGATCCAACCTTGAACTGATTATTCCTGATCTTCAGAAACGTCATGCACATTGAAAGACGCTGAAAATCGAGAGCAAGAATACATCTGGAAAACTCCTGCAGAGAATATACGATATCCTGATGTGAACCCAGAATGTTAAATAAACTCTTGGCGGCTGTAACCAGCGTACCTGCCCGAAGTCCGTGACCGGTTGCATCACCAATAACGATGGTTAAGGTCCCGTCACTGCTCACATTGAAATCGTAATAATCACCACCAACTTCTGTTGAAGTTTTCATAAAAACTGCAATGTCATAATTTGCAATCTGCGGAATGAATTTTGGCAGCATGGAAAGCTGAAGTTGTCGTGCTTCCTCAAGTTCTTTCGTTTTCCGGTCATTTTCTGCCTGAATAATTTTTGCCTGTGATTCTGCAGCCATGGCACGCAATTCAGCTTCTTTAATGGCCATTTCAGCCTGGGATTTGGCTAACAGGCGGTTCCGCTGAAAACGGTCATATCCATAAATTGAAAAAACGAGCACCATAAAGTAAAAGATGTAAGCCACGGATGTGCGGTACCAGGGAGGCTCAATTCTGAAAGTATAAACATCTTCGTTGGTTTCAAGTCCGTTTGAAGTCACTGCTTTGACTCTGAATTTATATTTACCGGGAGGCAGATTCTGGTATTCAACAAAAGGAACGGTTGAAGTGCGGGACCGGGTTTTATCATATCCTTCAAGAAAATGCTGATAAAAGGTCTGTCTCGGGTTTTTATAATTCAGGGCAGCATAGGTAAAAACCAAAGAGTTCTTCAGAAAAGGAAGTGATTTAGGAAAATCATAGAAAAAGAATTGCGTGTCGGCAGAAACCGATGATATTTTTAACGGAAAAATCCGGTTTTCTACTTTATTGATGTAAAGTCCTGCTCCGTTATACGCCTGAACCATATTGCCATCACCATCCAGAATACTTCCATCGGGACCACCGGAAACCTGGTTTTCATCTTCATAATAAGTTTGAAACCGTTCATTATTGACGATCAGGGATCCGGATGGAAAGTTAAAGGTCACATTGCCACTCAGATCAACAACCGGATTTGAAAGAGAGGCGGAAGGAAGTCCATCCTTTTTCGTATAAAAACGCAGGGTTGTGCCATCAAAAATGAACAAACCGCGGTTTCTCAAGCGAATGTACAATTTCTCATTGGCACAAATATCGGTTCGGGTTCCGGCAACACTTGCACCTTTCAATAATCTGAAGTCTGCATTTGCATTAACACTATCAATCAGATTGATAAAAGACGTCCCGTTAAACTGATAAAAACCGCCTGTTGCCAAAAAGTAAAGACCTGATTTCAGCCTGCCCACATATTTGAATTGTTCATTGGGCACCTTCCAGCTGGCAGGTGCCGGACTCCATGTTTTATTCTCATAGAACCTAATTTTTGTCGGAGAGGACGTCATTTCTTTTAAACTGTCTGAAAAAATACCAAGCAGCCATACCCTGGCCTGATTATCTTCCTGGACGTCAATAAGCTGCAATTTTTTACGGTTTTCATCGGCGGAAAAAGGTGATTTCATTTCAATGAATTTTTCACCGTTGAATTTTCCCAAATAAAAATCCGATTTTTCCAGATTGTTTGATTCGGGTCTCACATAATTCTGCCAGGCAAAGATATCGCCATTCCTGGTTTCAAAAATTGTGGATGTATTGTAGGATTCAGAACGGTCGGACTGAATTTTAGAGAGAGACATTTTGAACTCTCCCGTACTGTCCCGGGTTTCAGTTACTAAATTCACCCCTTTGGAAGTCGGGATCCACACTCTTGACCTGGTGTCGGCATACGTATCAAAGGTAATGTTGCTGTGAAGGCCATCTTTTTCGGTAAAGCCTTTTAAGGTTGTTCCATCCCAGTAATTGATTCCGGTCGCATGCGTTTCCGAATATGCTGGCAGATTGGTGTAAGAATAAGAAATCCAAACGATACCATTTCTGTCAGTCTGAAACGCTGGGATTCCGCCCTGCAATTGCAATAATCCATCTTTGGGTTTCAGCAGCTGTGAACGGTTTGGGTAATAAAAACCAAATCCTTTGGTCGTTGTCAGTATTAATCCGTCTTTGATTTCAGCTCTGGGTAAAGCCGTCAGGGCATCAACTTTTTTCCAGTTGCCATTTTCAAAGCTGAATTTCTGTTCTGGATATTTTGCAAGCTGATAGTCGTAACTTACTTTAAAATTGATAAGTTCAGGAAAAATGCTATTGGCCTTTGTAAACATAACACGGGCAAAATCAAAATCGTGAAGGACTTTCCCAGATTTCAGATCAGTAATCTCTCTGATTTTTTTCATGACATCAGAAACAACCCACCGGCCACCGGTAAACTCAAAAACTGATTTACCGTTTGGTGAAAAAACGTCAAGAACCGACGGCACCATCGTGGTGGTGGTCATGAATAATTTTTTCTGTGCTCCACTATAATAGACCTGAAACGGACTGTGGTTTTTGTCCAAATCCTGATGAAAATCAGTAAACGATTGAAACCGGGTTCCGTCGTACATCAGAACGCCTGATGAGTTTCTATCCGCGGTCGAATATTTTATAATTCCTGAGAAGGCGATCCACAGATTTCCGTTTTCATCTACGGCCGAGGTTGCTGATGGGGAGAAAACGTTGGCATTCTGAAATTTAACTCCGACAGATTCATCAATTTTGGTAAATTTTCCATCCTTGAACAAGGCAACGTAGGAATCTTCTCTTGTTTGGGTATTGTGACCGGCAGAAGTAAAAATGAGATCCCCGTTCGGAGCTTCAAAAAATCCGGTAGCATTATCCAATGGAAATTCAGGCTGAGAATAAACGGTAAATTTTCCACCTTCCAGTTTTGTAAGTCCGCCATTGAAATTTTTATCTACATAGGGAGTTTGGGATCCGATCCAGATCCGCCCTTTACTGTCAGCATCGATGAACGAAATAATCTGGCCGGGTAACCCGTTGATGCTATATCCGTCTTCATTTGAGTACGATTTAAAAACAGTTCCATCAAAACTGATTACTTTTTCGGGGGAAGCAAACCAGAGAACATTGGTAACCGTATCATGATACATCCCCTGCATTTTGGGCAGGCCAATTTCTTTTCCGACTTCATCAAAATCATATCCGTTGAAACGAAAAGTGCCTTCAATCCCTGAAAGCCAGATGTAACCATCTTTGGTTTGAACAATATTTGACAAATTGCTCGATGGCAATCCTTCCCTGTTGGTATATTCCACAAAATCTGCATTGGCTTCAGTTTTGTATTTCTGCTGGGAAAAGGCTTCAAATCCACCCAAAAGCAGAACGGATATCAGCAAGAATTTCAGATAAAATGCTTTCATTCTTTTCCTTTATAAAAAGACGGGGCGTAAAATGTTACGCCCTTACGATTTCGGGGAGAAGGATTTCCCCGCCTTATTTCACCTTCATGACCACAAACGTCAAATCATCATCGGCTTCTTTGTCCTGAAGCCAGTTTAGAGAAACTTTTTCAAACTCTTCAATGATTCTTGCGGGCGGGAATTGGGCGCATCTTCTGAAGAGTTCAGAAACCCGCATGTAATTAAAGACTTCACCTTTGTTGCTGATGAGTTCGGGGAAACCGTCAGTCATCAGAAGAATCACATCACCCGAATGCAATTCCTGACTTTCAATCTGATACGGGAAACCGATAAACGTCCCGAGCGGGGCACCCTGAACAACAAATTCTTCAACTCTTTGGGTTGCAGCACGGTAAACCAGCATTGGCGGCATACCGGCAGACCCAAGCTGGAACCGGTTGTTTTTGATTTTCAGGAAACTCATACACATCGAAAGATGATAAAAATCAAGTGCAAGAATACATCTCGAAAATTCTCTCAGTGAAAAAAGAATGTCATGATTGGATGCATGTGAATTGAACAGACTTTTTGCAGCAGTTACGAGTGTACCGGCTTTAAGGCCATGCCCGGTTGCATCGGCAATGACAACAGTAAGGGTGCCGTCACTGCTGAGGTGAAAGTCGTAATAATCGCCGCCGACTTCAGTGGCAGTTTTCATATAAACGGCGATATCCAGGTTAGGAATCTGCGGTAAAAACTTGGGCAGCATGGAAAGCTGCAACTGACGGGCTTCTTCAAGTTCTATCGATTTACGGTCATGCTCTGCCTGAATAATTTTGGCCTGTGCTTCAGCGGTTACTGCACGCAATTCAGCTTCCTTCAAAGCCAGTTTAGCTTTTCCTTTGGCAATGATTCTTCCCTTCTGGAACCGGTGAAAAGAGTAAATCCCACCAAAAAGAACAATGACGTACAGACCATAAGCCCACCAGGTTGCCCACCATGGCGGCAAAATCTGGAAGGATATTGATTTGTTTCCGTCACTCCAGAATCCGTCACTGTTAGACCCTTTAATTTTCAGCGTGTAAGTTCCTGGGGGCAGGTTGGTATAATTGATAAATGAACGGTTGTCATTCACCCAGTTTTCATCGTACCCAACCAATTGGTGACTCAGTTTGTTTTTTTCAGGACGGGTATAATGCAAGGCAGCAAAATCAATGCTGATATCATTCTGATCATGAGAAAGCACAACCGTTTCACCAGCAATCATTCTCGAAATCAGATCAGATATTTCATCATCCGTTTTGGAAATGTAAATGGAAGTAAAAGCCATTTCAGGCGGATTTGAATTAACCTGACCCGGATAAAAACCGTTCAGTCCGTTATCACCGCCAAAATAAAGACGTCCGCTTGCAGAAACGCCAGACACAAGAGAAGTAAATCCACCGCCCTGTAATCCGTCTGATTTATCATAATTAACGATATTGACTTCATTTTGCTCTGATATTGTAATCCTGGAAATTCCCGTCAGACCCGAAACCCAGATATTGCCATCATGATCTTCAAGAACAGAACTGAATAAATTCCCTGAAAGTCCGTCTTCAGAAGAAAATTTTCTAAAGGAATCTGAAACCGGGTCGTAAAGGTTCAACCCGTCTGCTGTTGAAATCCAAACCTGATTTTTGGAACTGATGAGTAAATCACTGACCGAATTATTGGAAAGCGAATTCAGGGTCGTTCTGTCCTTTTTAAAAATCTTCACTTTCATGGTTTCCGGGTTAAATACCTGATAACCGGCACCATTGGTACCGATGTAGATTTGCCCTGAAGCGTCTGTTTTTAGGACGGAAATGTTGGCACCCGCAAGAATTGTATTTTTGAGCTTCAGCCGTTTACTTTTCCCGATTACCTCTTCCTCTGATGGAGTCAGGGAAATCAATGAAACGCCCCACCAGTCAGGATCAACAGGAGCAGGCTGATTCCATTTGCCAAAAGAATGCGAGTCATCAGAAATATAACGCAGGTAATAAGTGCCGGCAGTCAGTTTTGTGGTGAGAACTGAAATTCTATTTTTATCAGCTCCGGAAAAATAAAATACCCTTTGGTTTTTGGAAAAAAGATCTTCAATCCGCTGGCGATTTTTATCTTCAAGCCATCCGTAATCGAACAAATGGATGGAATCACCCGAACCCAAAGTACCTTCCCCTACACTGATCAGACCATAAAATCCATCCTGAGGAATGGTAATCTTGATTGTGGTATCCACATAGTCGCCCAATTTGGTCAGGGCCGCAACCGGACTATTTATTTTCTGCCGGAGTATTGAATACACCTCAGGATCAACGTCTGCACTGGTTTTCGAATAAAATGAAGTCACTTTCCCGGTTTGCTCATCAATCTGGTCAAGTCCCTTTTCGCCACCAACCCAGAGTCTGCCTTTTGGATCCGCCAATAGCGTCCGGATGTTCATGTTCTGAATTGTGTTTCCGGCAGATTCTCTGGTGTATGCTGTATAAGATTTTGTTTTCAGATCATAAAGCCTGAGGCCATCGCCCCAGGTACCCACCCAAAGTTTCCCGTCCGGCCGTTCAACAATGGCCCGAGCTGATCCGGTTTTATAAAAATCCTGAATGGGCTGAATCGGAAACTTTTCAAACTCATTTGTTTTTTCATTGAGGATGGAAATTCCCCCACCGGCAGTTCCCACATAAATCAGATCCGGATTTAGTTTTGAAGGGTGGATGGCGAACGTTTTATCCACTGAAATGGATTTCGGATTAGTGCTGTCATGACGGTAAAGTTCAATAGGTTCCCGGTCAGGGTCGGTAAATTGAATTCCGTTTTTCAGCGTTCCAAGCCAGATTAATCCTGCATTGTCTGCAAACAGGGAAAGACCGAAATCCTGTACAACATCGTTTTCATTTTTCAGATTAAACCGGTCATAAGGCTTTATGGTTTTTGTTGCACGGTTGAAAATCTGAACTCCATCCGTGCCGTTTGAAACAAACCAGATATTTCCCTTTTTATCCGCCGTTGCCCCATTTCCGGGTGAAATGTTAGAAGGGTTGGTAAATTCATAAAAACGCTCTAAACGGAATGAGGGCTGATGGCCAAGAAAAACTGAGTTTTTGGTAACAATAAAAAGAGAATCCGGATTTAAAGAAAATAGGCCTAAAATAGTTTCACTGCTCATCGTTTTTGCATCTGCTTCAGATAGTTTTACCACACTGAAAACAGAATCACTTTTTAACTTTTTAAGGAGTCGTGAATTGTTATATTCCCCAATAAAAAGGTTGTCGTTTGAATCGGAGATCATTAGCGGAATTGAAAGGGTATTGTCTTTTTCCTTTTTTCCGCCGGCATAGTCACCCTTAACAGGAATAAAAGTATCCTGATTTTCATCATATTTGACGACAGGACCAAAAGAAGCTGAAATAAAAACATCACCGTTTTGAATTACAGCTGCACTGATTGCCTGCGGAGCTGTTGAGTTATTGTCGATCAGGTTTCTGAACCGGTTCAGGCTGTAATTTTTGAATTTACGGGTCGTTTTATTCAGTCTGGCCAACTGACCATTTGTAATAATCCACAGATTTCCCTTTTTATCTTCGGTGATAAAATAAATCTGGTTGTTATTGATGCTGGTGCTGTCACCGGGTATATTCCGGTAAATAACCAGCTTTTTCCCATCATAAACATTCAGTCCGTCATTGGTTCCAAACCACATCAGACCTTCTGAATCCTGCAAAATTGCACTCACAGTGGGGCTCGAAAGTCCATCTTCAATTCCAATGGTTTTGACGACTCTGCTTTGGGCTGAAACAGTACAAGTAAGGAAAATTAAACCTGAAAAAAGGAAACTCAAGGATTTTAAAAATAATGCCATCACATCTTCCTTCAATAACTAAAAATTGACTAAAACTTCTCAGGGTAATGGAAACCTCTAAAAACCCTTTTGTATTCCTTATAATGGATGAGCTTCGCAGAACTTCGTTAGCCCAATCAAGTTGAGGATGACATTGTTGAGGTTTTTAGAGGTGCCCCAAATACTTGTTGAAAACAAGTTCCAGAAATTGGTTTTCGGTAAATCTGATTCAATTTACCTAAGCTGGAATTACCTAATTCCTGCCCAGATATAAGACCGTTATATCATCACTCTGTGGTGCAGAACCCGTGTAAAGTTTCACATCTTCCAATAAGTCACTGATAAATTTTTCCGGTGATGGATGGGAATGATTCTGGAAAAATTGTTCGAACTTTTCATCGGTATATTCTTCTTCCACGTCATTCATGGCTTCCGGAATTCCGTCAGTGTATAGAAGCAATTTTTCTCCCGGCTGAATCACGATTTCTGCTGAATCGAATGGCAGACCCATATTCAGCATGCCAAGCGGAATTCCCCCCGCGTCAATTTTTTCCATTGATCCGTCTGCACGAAGAACAAAACCAGGATTGTGACCGGCATTGACGAAGGCAAGTTTGCCGGTTTCAGGTTCAAGAACGGCAATCAGGCAGGTGATAAATTTATCGGCAGGTGAGGCTTTGTAAATGATGGAATTGAGTTTTCCTGCAAGATCCTTCAACGGCATATTCATGCTCATATAAGCAGAAAGTGAAGCATTCAGCGTGCTCACCAGAAGTGCTGCAGGAACGCCTTTCCCGGCAACATCGGCCATGATCAGGGCAAAACGGCCATCACCCAACGGAAAACAGTCGTAATAATCTCCGCCCACTTCTTTCGAGGGGATGTTGAGTCCGGCAAGTTCATAACCAGAGATTTCCGGCAGTTTGGTGGGGATAATCTTTTTCTGGATATCGGCAGCAACTGAAAGTTCACGCTTAAGCGCTTCAATTTCGATACTTTCTTCGTGATGGGCTTCATTTTCAAGTGCCGTCAGCACCTGACGGGCAAAAGCACCCAGCAACAATTCATCGGTTGCTTCAAAAGGAACAGCCCCGGCTCTGCTTTCTTTATCAGCCAGTGTAAACAAATACGTTTTCGACTGAAATTCAATTTCACTCTGGATCAGGTTATCCGATTTGAGGATAAACTCGCCGGGAACGCCTTCGGGGATTGAATATTCCCTGAGTAAATGTCCTTTTTCAAGAATCTGAAGTACACCAAAAGAAGCATTGGTAATTGAAACCACCCGTTCAACCGAAGTTTCGAAGAGAGTTGAGTTATGGTTCAGTTTTGAAAGCTCAATACCAGTATCAATTAAACTGTTGAGCTGCACAACCCGGTGATTGAGGTCGAATGAAAATTGCTTTTCTTTTTTCTGGCTGATGAAAAACTGGTAGGCATTATCAAGCTGCTGGAGAAAAATATGAAGGGCAATAGTATCCGTTTCGGCGAAATCAGTTCGGTCGAGTTTCTGACCGATAAGAAGTCCGAAATGGGACTGATCAATCAGTGGAAGCGTAATTGCCAACCTTGTTTTCTGACCGGAAACCGATTCAAAAACAAACTGATCTGAAGGTTTCAGCCAGGTGGTTACATCTGCTTCGTCGAAAGTGGATCCATAAACCCGTTGCCAGCCTTCCCCATTTTTATGAAACAGACAAAAGTCGGTCACGAGGAAGTTTCCGCGGAGAAGGTGATGAAAATTCCGGCCAAGTTCCTGGAGATCGGACGATTGGGTTAAAAGGGAAAATCCTTCCTGGAAAGATTTAACCTGGAATTTAAGTTTATCAATCGATTGGGAAAAAGATTCGTTTTCCATGAAGGAATCTGAACTCAGACAGTCAAGGCCATTGCTTCATCGACTGTAGCAGCTTTTTTTGCGAAATGATAAAGACCCATTATGGTAAACGTTTTGTCAATTGTTGGGTCAAGATTGGTAAAAATGAGTTTGCCCGATTTCTTACCCAATTTTTCGATCATTTCTATGACAAAAGAAATACCGATTGAGTTGACGATGTGAGAGTCTGCAAGATTTAAAATGACGAAATCAACTGCATCCTGATGTTTGGTGTATTCTTCAAGAATTTTTTGTCCACCAATGTTATTGATGTAACCCGAAGTTGCCATAACAAGGGTTCTGGAATTAACGGACGAACTTAATTTGAATTCCGGAATCATGTGTCCTCCTCAGATTAAAATTTTAGTGATGGTGATTTTTGTGCCGTTCGGACCTGATTCAATTTCGAGTCCGTCAGACATTCGTTTCATGAGGTTTAAACCCCATCCACGCTTGTTATCACTCGATATTTTCTCATCAATGTCTGGCACTTTGATGTCAGCCGGTTCAAAACCTTTGCCGTAATCGGTAACGAGAATAATGAGTTTTGATTTGGTCATGGTAAAATCAACGTTCACAAAAGGGTTCTCTTCGGAAGTGTGTTCAAGCCCGTTGATAATCGCTTCGGTAACGATAATTTTGGCTTCAGAAATCTTGTCGTCATTAATACCGAGATTGCTGCCCAGCATTTGCAGACCTTCAAGAGCAACCAATTCAATATCGGCTACCCGTGGGAGTTTAATACTTAACTGATAGTTTTCACTCATAAAAAACCTTGCCATTTAGTTTGGGTGGTTTAAAGCAGGCTTTATAATACAGTTAATTCGTGTTATAAGCAAAAGTTATATAGATTTTATCTAATTAAGGAGTTGGAGGTGTTTTAATTGGTTGGGATGCCTGGTAAAGGGGAAATGCAGATTATGGATTTGAGTCCCCCTTTGAAGGGGGAACGGCGAAGCCGGGGGGATGTTGTTCCTTTTCAGAATTAGGGCTGTTTGTTGGCCTTTTATTGCCGTCTGCTTTTCCGTCGGTTGCCGGATTTTAAAAAGCTGACGGATTTCGAAAAGGCACAAGACATTTTCTTTGGGGCATAATTTAAATGAAACCCTAAACCCGGTCACTGAGCGTGTCATCCCGAGTGATTTTTCACAAAGTGAAAATTTTTATCGAGGGACGAAGTGCAGGACGAACCGGAAATATTTGGAGTTTTTATTCAACCCCTTTCGGGGTTGATTGAATTTTGGGATAACCGTTTACCACCGGGTTATACCCGGGGCTATTCATATTTAATCCTTTTAACCCGCGACCAATGGTCTTGGGCTTCGGGATTTTTAGTGGGGCGCAAGATGTTGCGTCTTTACCGGTCACTGAGGCTCTCGAAATGACCAGTGAGCGTATCATCCTGCAAATCCTCAAATTCAGAAAATCCTGATTCTGACAATTTACCATTAATCATTAATCCTTGAGTCTTTCCCTTTCTTCCTTCACCGTCATCTTGTATTTTTGCAGGGTTAACCGGAGGTATAATGGAATTCCAGGCGTCTGCCCGTAAATGGCGGCCCGATACGTTTGTCGATGTGGTTGCTCAAAGCCACGTTGCCACGACTTTAAAAAATGCAATCCGCAAAGAACGGATCGGTCATGCCTATATTTTCTCAGGTCCGAGAGGCGTTGGTAAAACCACTGCGGCACGGATTTTTGCAAAAGCAATCAATTGCCTCAATCCGGTTGAAGGCGATCCGTGCAATGTCTGTGAAAACTGTGTTGACATCAAAAACGGCCGGTTCATCGATTTATTTGAAATAGACGGAGCCTCAAACAACGGCGTAGATAACGTTCGTGAAATCCGTGATGCCCTTCGTTATCCGCCCCAAAAAGGAAAATACAAAACCTATATCATCGATGAAGTTCACATGCTTTCCATCGGTGCATTCAATGCGCTTTTAAAAACGCTTGAAGAACCGCCTCCTTACGCCATTTTCATTTTCGCCACGACTGAAATCCACAAAGTTCCGGCCACTATTTTATCCCGTACGCAACGTTTTGATTTCCGGCGGATCACCACCTCCGAAATCATGGATCGTCTTCGCTATATCGTCGGTGAAGAAAAAATCACTGCCGATGAAGAAGCTTTACTCATCATCGCCCGGAAAGCCGACGGCGCCATGCGGGATGCGCTTTCCATTTTGGATCAGCTCGTTGCTTTTTTCGGAAAAGAACTTACCGGCTCCGAACTGGCCGGCATTCTCAATGTGGTCGAACAGGAACTCTTTTTTAAAGTCACCGATTCCATCCTTCAGAAAGATGTGAAAGGAATTCTGAATTTTGTTCAGGATCTGGTGGTTAAGGGATACGACCTGAGTGAATTTATTCAGGGACTGGCGGAACATTTCAGAAATCTGCTGGTTGTTGTCACGACCGGAGAAGCTTCCCTGCTTGACATTTCGGATGCATACCGTGAAAAATATCTTCACATCGCTTCCAATTACCATTATATGGATCTGATCCGGTTCCTGAATCTTTTATCAGAAGCCGAAGTTCAGATCAAAAACTCCAACAATTCCCGGCTGAAAGTTGAACTGGTTCTTTCCAAACTCTGCACAATGGAGCAAACTGTACAGATTACTCAACTGCTTCAGCAACTGAATAAAGTTGAAAAAATGATTGCTGCGGCAACATCAACCCGAAGCAGTGAATCTTCAGCGGTTTATAACGTCAAACCTGAACCAGTTAAAGTAGCTCCGCCGGTTTTTCAGGCTGAGAAAATTGCAACTGCTCCAAAACCAGCAGAACCGGCACCAGTCAAAGCTGAGAGTGAAATCCTCTCTGAACCGGAAATAAAAATCGCCCCGCCGGCACCTCAGAAGTTTCAGTATTCTGCACCGGCAAGAGAGGAAAAACCGGCTGGCAGACCCACTTTTCCTGCCGGATTAAGATCCGCAACTGCTCAAAAGGCAGGTCAGGCCGAACAGCAAAAAAGCACGGAAGGAACAGTCACAAATCCGAATCAGATTTCGATTACCCTTGACGAAATCAAACAGCGCTGGAATGGGTTTATCGAATTTCTGACCAATCAGCAAAAACTGGTAATTGCATCGGTTTTATCTCATACAGAACCCGGCAACTGGGACGGCAAAACCTTTACTTTGCGGGTCTACCGGGGATATGAGAAAAGCCAGATCGAGCGGTTTGCTTTGGATTTATCTGATCTCATGGCCCGTTTTTACCAGATCAGACCGGTTATTGCAACCGACTTCCGCCCCGATGAAATTCCGGATTTTATGAAGGATGACACCGCCGTTATTTTTGAACAGCTTAAACAAAATTTCCCGCTGGTGAAACTGATCACCGATGAATTCAACGCAGAACTTTTAGATTAAACAGGAGTTTTCCCATGATGATGAACAAAGGCGGCATGGCCGGAATGATGAAACAAATGCAGGTCATGCAGCAGAAAATGGATAAAATCCAGAATGACCTTGAAGCCCGTTCTTTCGATTTTGAATCGGGTGGCGGCATGGTTAAAGTGACCGCAAACGGTAAACAACGCATCACCTCCATCAAAATTGATCCGCAATTGATTGCAGATAATGACATTGAAATGCTCGAAGATCTGATTGTGGCTGCAGTGAACAAAGCAGTTGATGAAACCGGGAAAATCAGCCAGGAAGAAATGAAAAAGGCTTACGCCGGAGTCATGCCCAACATTCCGGGTATGGATAAACTTTTTTAAGGCATGATCAGACTTTCAGATCACCTGGACGAATTGGTTCATGAATTCTCGAAATTGCCGGGAATTGGCCGGAAAACGGCTCAGCGCCTGGCGTATTTCATTCTGAAACAACCGGAAGCCTCGGTAACCCAGCTTGCCGAAAGTCTGATCAACGTAAAAAATAAAGTTCACCAATGCACCGTCTGCGGTAATATCACTGACGATGAAATCTGCCGGATTTGCGTATCGGAAAAGCGAAACAAACTGCTGATTTGTGTTGTCGAAGAACCAACAGACGTTCTCGCCATCGAGAAAACCAACGATTTTTCAGGCGTTTACCACGTTCTTGGCGGCGCAATTTCACCGTTGGATGGGGTAACTCCCGAACAATTGAATATTCTTTCCCTGCTTGACCGTATCGGCGCACTAGACTCCGTTGAAGTGATTCTGGCCATGAATCCGGATGTGGAAGGTGAAGCCACAACCCTTTACCTCACCCGCCTGTTAAAATCCTTCCCCCATGTTTCTATTTCCCGTATTGCCAGAGGAATTCCCATTGGCGGTGATCTCGAATATTCTGATGAAGCAACCCTTTCAAGAGCCATGGAAGGCCGGGTCAGGATCTAAAGGCCGGGGACAAGGGGGGTTACGGGTCACATATTACGGGTTACGGGGAATACGGAAAAACAATAAATCATGAATTACGGAGACGGGTCTGAGACCCGTCTCTACCAAAATTCGAATTTCATTAAAAAAACTCCCCCCGCTCTGAGGACTCTGTGATAAACTCTGCGATCCTCTGTGGTTAAATGTTCCCCAGGAGACGCGATGAATCGTGTCTCTACCAAAAATTCGAATTTCATTAAAAAACTCCCTCCGCTTTGCGTTCCCTGCGACTTTGCGAGCAAATCTCCTTTTCCCTTTGTATTTTTATCCCATTCCATGAAGACCAGGAAACGACCATGATTCAATTTATTGATGGCAATGAAGCCCTTGTTCAGGGTGCACTAAAAGCCGGGTGCAATTTCTTTGCCGGATACCCCATCACACCGGCGACACCCATTTTACTTTCCATGATGACCGAACTTCCAGCCCGTGGTGAAACGGCCATTCAGGGTGAGGATGAAATTGCCTCCATCGGATTTTGTATCGGTGCTGCCATGACCGGTAAAAAAGCACTCACAGCCACTTCAGGACCCGGACTTTCACTCTATTCCGAAAATATTGGCCTTGCCATTATGGGTGAAGTTCCGCTCGTGATTGTTGATGTACAGCGTCTCGGACCTGCAACCGGTTCTGCAACCAAAGATGCCAGTATGGATATTCAGTTTGTTCGCTGGATTACCTCCGGTGGATATCCGGCCATTGCTTTGGCGCCTTCATCTGTTGAAGATTGTTACCTTCTTGCTATTCACGCTTTTAATTATGCCGAGAAATACCGGACTCCGGTTTTCATCCTGTCTTCAAAAGAAATCGGACAAACCCGCATGCGGGTTGATCTGGACCTGTTAACGACTCCTGCTATCATCAAACGGGAATCAGCATCCCAGTCACAAAACGGCAAAGTAAAATCGGTTTCTTTTAATAACTCAAGTTTTCAGCCGATTTGTACTGTTGGCGGCGATGAACTTTCCCGCTTTACCGGCTCAAGCCACGACGAATACGGCAATCTCACCAAATCGCCTGGCATGATAGAAAAACTGAACGAACACCTCAATACTAAAATCAATCCCGAAGAAGTCGCTTTGTGGGAATATTCAGGTCCTGATCTTCCTGAAACACTGATTATCAGTTATGGAATTGTTTCCCGGTCGGTCAATCAGGCTTTGAAAACAGGTTCCTATTCAGGCGTGGGTCATTTGATTTTAAAAACGCTTTGGCCGGTTCCCGAAACCATTCTTTTAAAATATCTGTCATCGGCAGATACCATCATCATCCCTGAAATGAATAACGGACAGTATGCCCTCGAAATTGAAAGGTTGAAACGGCATGATTCCACGCTGATCAGCATCCAGCAGGTAAATTCAGAATTACTTGCACCTGAACGTATCACTGAAGCATTGAAGGAGGTGAGTCATGTCTGAACTTCAAACCTATTTTAAACCTGAAGTTAAGTCTCTTCCCTTTTGTCCGGGTTGCGGACACACAACCAACCTGAGTCATCTTGACAAGGCAATGAAACTGATCAATGCTGATCCGAAAAGGACGGTCATTGTAACGGATATCGGATGTGTCGGGCTTTCTGACCAGTATTTCGACGTCCATGCTTTTCACGGACTTCACGGCAGATCGATTACCTATGCCACCGGAATCAAACTTGCGAATCCGGAACTGAATGTGATCGTTCTGATGGGTGACGGCGGATGTGGCATCGGTGGGAATCATATTGTCAATGCTGCCCGCAGAAATGTTGGAATCACCGTCATGGTTTTCAACAACTTCAACTTTGGTATGACCGGCGGTGAACATTCGGTAACCACGCCTTTTGGCGGACTCACAGCAACGACTCACAGCGGAAATATTGAAGCCCCGCTTGATATTATTGGTTTGGCTCAGGTTTGCGGTGCCGGTTATGCAGCCCGGATGACAACCTTTGACAAAGAACTTCCTTCCATCATGGCAGAAGCCATGACTTACAAGGGTTTTGCCATTCTGGATATCTGGGAATTCTGCACAGCGTACTATTCCCCCCGAAATGACATGGATAAACAGTCCATGATTGCCATTTCAGAAACCCACAACCTTCCCTTTGGCATCCTCACCAACCGGACTGACCGGACGGAATATACCGTTGCGCTAAAAAACCAGGAAGCAAAAACGTTAAAATCTGCGCCCGATCTAAATCAACGGTTCGATCAGCTTCTTGATCAGAAAATTGAACTGGTTCTATCTGGCGGTGCCGGACAAAAAATAAAATCCACCGCAGCAATTCTGGGTCAGGCCGCCATTCTTTCGGGCGGATTTGCCTCACAAAAGGATGATTACCCGATTACAGTTAAAACCGGTTATTCTTCTGCGGAAGTCATTATCAGTCCTGAAAATATAGATTACACCGGAATGACTGCTCCGAATGCAGCTTTGATTCTTTCAATTGAAGGATACAACAAGGAAAAATCGAAATTGGTGGCAATGAAAGCCGGTTCTGTTATTTTCATGGAAGAAAGCCTTCCGGAATTTGAAACTGAAGCAACCGTTATCAGAAAACCTTTCGAAGCGATCGCCAAAAAAATTGACCGGAATTCAGTTGCCCTTGTCGGATTGGGAGCCTTACTCGCAAAAACTAAGTGGCTCAGCCGTGAATCCGTTGAAAGTGCAATCGGTATCAGCCAGAAAGCTGCTTATTTGGAAATGAGTCTGAAAGCATTAAAAGCTGGCTGGGAACTGGAAAGTCAGGCGTAAGGTTTAAGGTTAAAGGAATATTTTTTTTGATTTGTCATCCCGGACTTGATCCGGGATCCATTCCTCCGGTATTAGCCAAATTTGTCTTTCAATTTTAAATTTATTTTTTCAAATTGTTTTCCTCCCTAAAATATATTGCTTGGATTTTTTAATACACCCTGAATCGGAGATTAATTCTTCGCAGAAATCCAATATCAGCAAAACCATTTCAGAACTATTAAACTCATTAAAGAGTTATGTTTATACATGGATCCCGGATCAAGTCCGGGATGACATACACATCGTTTTTTCATAATGGGATTTTCGATGAAAGAAGAAGCATTAATCAAAACTCAAAAACAACTATGAACTCACCCATCCTCGCCATCAGAAAATTGGGATTCCAATGGGAAACTCAGGATCCATTTTTATTTTGTGTTCATCACCTAGATCATTATCCGGCAGGTAACGATGAATTTGGTCCGGCAGCATCTCTTGCCGGCCATAATATCGGACAGGATTTTTCCACTAAAGATGGCTGGCGCATGTATCACGGTGAAACCGTTCCTGGTTTCCCTGCGCATCCGCATCGTGGATTTGAAACGGTAACGATCGTTCTGAAGGGTTTTGTTGATCACTCAGATTCTCATGGTTCTGAAGGTCGTTATGGCGATGGTGATGTTCAGTGGATGACAGCAGGTTCCGGTTTGCAGCATTCTGAAATGTTTCCGTTGCTGGATAAAAACAATCCAAACCCCATGGAACTTTTCCAGATTTGGATCAATCTGCCCAAAGCAAAGAAGTTTGCTTCCCCATTCTATAAAATGCTCTGGTCAGAAGACATCCCCACATTTTCACAAACGGATGAAAAAGGGGAAAAAACAGAAATCACCGTCATTGCCGGTAAAATAGAGGAAGTTGTTCCGCCGGCACCTGCACCTGATTCCTGGGCGTTTCCATCCGAAAATGAAGTCGCCATCTGGATTATTAAAATGGAAGCCGGTGCAGTGTTTACACTTCCTCCTGCTTCAAGCGGAGTAAACCGTTCCCTTTATTTTTACAGGGGTTCTGCGGTTACCATAGCTGGTACACTCATTAAACCCATGCATTCTGTTGAGTTAAAGTCAGATGAACCTGTATTGATTGGAAATGGTGATCAGGAAGGATATTTACTTTTGCTTCAGGGAAAACCGATTGCTGAACAGGTGGTTCAGCATGGTCCGTTCGTGATGAATTCGGTTGAAGAAATTCATCAGGCCTTTAATGATTACCGAAAAACCCAGTTTGGTGGCTGGCCTTTTAAACGATACGACAACGTTCATCCGAGGGAAAAAGGCCGGTTTGCATCGTATTCTGATGGTCGGAAAGAAGAAAAGCCAGCTACAAGTGATAAGTTAAAAAGTTATAAGTTATAAGTTATAAGTTATAAGTGATAGGTGGAAGGTAAAAGTTGAATATTAATAAAAAGATTGCATTTGTTTGGTACAAAGCTGGGCACTTCGACTCCGCTCAGTGACCAGCATTGTACCAAATTCTTCACTTACCACTTATAACTTGTAACTTATCCCTACCCCTTCAAAGCCTTGGTCAGCATTTCTTCAATATCACCATACTCACGGTGATAATCGGCATGACTGCGGTTAATGACTTCATACGCTTCGATTTTATTGTAAATGTGGGTAATTTCTACTTTTTTTCGTGGTGTTGAGCCAGGAATCGATTTATAAGTCAGAAAATAATGGCGAAGGCGTTCAATTATTCCAACCGGGACATCACCTATATCATTCCACTTTCCATAAAGTGCATCCCCTTTCATAACGGCAATGATTTTATCATCAGCTTCATCTCCGTCAATCATTCGCATGCCGCCAATTGGAATACACTGCATCAGAATATCACCGTGAGAAATTGTTTTCTCTGTTAGAACGCAAATATCCAGAGGATCACCATCACCCAAAATACCGGGTCTTCCCACTTTTTCTGAACAATATTCACCCACAAGCTCATCACAATAAGTCTGTGGAATAAGACCATAAAGAGTCGGACAAATATTTGAAAACAATTGAGGACGATCAACTTTTAAATATCCGGTTTGCTTATCAAGCTCATATTTAATGGTATCAGTCGGAACAATCTCAATATAGGCACCCACAACTTCAGGAGCCTGCTCCCCGATTGGGATTCCGTGCCACGGATGTGCACGAAACAACATTCCCATCATTTTCCAAACTGAATCCTTTTTCCGGGCCATTTTAATAACTCCTTTTCAATAAACCAGTTTTTGCCGTGAGTAACCTTTTTGGGATAAATAAACCGGCAAAACACGAATAAATAAATATTGTTTGGCATAGAGAAGTAAATCTCTGATTGCGAGGGTTCCAAATTCAAATAATTAAGCATGAAAAGCAATCACGGTCTTAATTAATTTTATCCTTCTGGTGGAAATTATACCCGACTTTTCCGATTTTCAAACGAAAAGGATCAAGATCCCCAAAATTATGAAAAAAATAGTCGTCAAAGTGGGCACCAATGTACTGTCAAGAGATGACGGATCTTTGGATATGACCACCATCTCCCATCTCGTTGATCAGATCAGCTCCCTGAAAAAGCAAGGCATTCAGATTATTTTGGTCAGTTCCGGCGCAGTAGGTTCCGGTCGGTCTGCACTCAAGCATATCTCCGAAACAAATCCGGTCATTCGCCGGCAATTGTTTGCCTCTGTGGGTCAGGTCAAACTGATGCAGCGTTATTCCGAACTTTTTTCGCAGTTTGGTATCTTTTGTGGACAAGTGCTTGCCACCCGTGAAGATTTTCGTGACAGAACCCATTACCTGAATATGAAAAACTGCCTGACGGCGTTGCTTCGGGATGAAATCATTCCGATTGTTAACGAAAATGATGTCATTTCAGTAAGTGAACTCATGTTTACTGATAACGATGAACTGGCAGGCCTGATTGCTGGGATGGTGGATGCTGAAATGCTCGTCCTTCTCACCAATGTGGATGGTATTTTTACCGGTTCCCCTGATGACCCTGAGAGTAAACGGATTCCTGAAATCCGGGTTTCTGAAAAAAAATCGATAAGCGTGCTCCCGATAAAATCCAGCTTTGGTCGTGGTGGCATGCAGACCAAATACAGAATTGCATTGAAATCAGCACGAATGGGAATCCGGGTGGTTATAGCAAACGGAAAGACGACACATATTCTCCAGAATATCGTGGATTTAAAACCGGTCGGGACGGTTATCATGCCCGAAACCCCTGTATCTGGAATTAAAAAGTGGATTTCCACCCATAATGGAACCTATAAAGCTACGATTACCATCAGTGAAGGTGCAGTTTCCGCGTTGAACGACCGACAAACCGTAAAAAGTCTGCTCCCTGTTGGATTAACAAAAATCGAAGGTGATTTTGAAAAAGGCGACGTGCTCCGCATAATCGGTCCATCTGGTGAACAGATTGGTGTTGGTGTAGCCCAATACAGTTCAGAAAAGGCTCTGGAACTTCTTGGACAATCAGGAAAAAAAGCATTGATCCATTATGATTATCTGGTATTGGAACCCTAAAGAATGACAACTGAAGAATTAATTTCAAATTTAAAAAATGTCAGAAAGGCCAGCCGGAAACTGGTAACTCTTTCCGATTTTGAAATCAACCAAATTTTGATTTCGATCGCCGATAAAGCACAATTTGCATCTGCTGAAATCCTTGCAGCCAATCAAAAAGATCTGGCAAGGATGGATCCAAACAACCCGAAATATGACCGGTTGCTACTTAATGAGAACCGCCTGACTTCCATTTGCCAGGATATCAGGAAAGTTGCAGAATTAACATCCCCGCTGAATCACAAGCTCGAAGCTGTTGACCGGCCCAATGGACTGCATATTGAACGGATTTCGGTTCCGCTTGGTGTTGTTGCCATTGTTTTTGAATCCCGCCCGAATGTAACGTTTGATGTGGTTGCTCTTTGCCTGAAATCAGGGAATGCCTGTGTATTAAAAGGCAGTCGTGATGCTCAGGATTCAAACCGGGCAATCGTTGAAGTCATTCAGTCAGTTCTACGGGAGCACGATCTTGAACAAACCGTTTATCTTGCACCCTCTGAACGTGAGTTCTTGCCTGTTATTCTCAATGCAGTCAATGAAATTGATGTGGTAATCCCACGAGGAAGTCAGGAACTCATCAATGCAGTCAGGGAAATGTCGAAAGTCCCAGTCATTGAAACCGGTGCCGGTATCGTTCACACCTATTTTGATGCCACCGGTGATCTTGAAAAAGGAAAAGCGATCATCACCAATGCAAAAGCACGAAGAGTTAGTGTATGCAATGCCCTGGATACCCTGATAATCCACGAAAGCAGACTTGCCGAATTGCCTGAATTGCTGAGTGAGTTAGGTGAAAAGTATAAAGCAGAAGTATTTGCGGATGAAAAAGCAGAGAACGTGCTCCGGGGGCAGTATCAGGGAACTCTTCATCAGGCAACAAACGAAGATTTCGGTCAGGAGTTTCTTTCAATGAAGCTATCTGTCAAAACAGTATCCTCACTTGATGAGGCTTTGGAGCACATTTCACTTTACAGTTCACGGCACAGTGAAGCAATTGTATCAGAAGACCAGGCTTCTATTGAACTTTTTTTGAAATCAGTTGATGCGGCTGTGGTTTATGCGAATTCGTCAACTGCTTTTACAGATGGCGGAGAGTTTGGAATGGGCGCAGAAATCGGAATCAGCACTCAAAAGCTCCATGCAAGAGGACCAATGGCACTTCGTGAGTTGACCAGTTACAAATGGATTGTAACCGGTAACGGACAAATCAGATCTTAATCGTTTACAATCTTCTGAACACCAAAGATAATTTTGATGGTATCACGGGCAATCACCAGTTCTTCATTGGTAGGAACAACCCAAACCTGAGTTTTTGAACTTTTTGTTGTGATTTTGCGCTCTTTGGGTCCGTTGTTATTGGCTTCTTTATCCAACTTAACGCCTAAAAACTCCATCCCAGCTAAAACGTGCTCCCGAACCAAAGCTGCATTTTCGCCGATGCCACCAGTAAAAACAATGGCATCAACACCGCCTAAAGCTGCTGCGTATGACCCAATGTATTTCTTCACGCGGTAACAGAAAATATCAAAGGCATTTTTTGCCTTTTTATCGCCATTTTCCATCTCCTGAATAATTTCACGCATATCACTGGAAACGCCTGAAATTCCCATCAATCCCGAGTGTTTGTTCAGAAGTGTATTTGCTGAACTGAGACTCAACTCTTCCTTGTTCATGATGAACAGAATGGTTGACGGATCCAGATCTCCGGAACGGGTTCCCATAAGCAACCCTTCTAGCGGAGTGAACCCCATTGACGTGTCCTGAGACAATCCATTTAATATGGCGGCCATCGAACACCCATTTCCAAGGTGAATAGTAATGACTTTTGAGTTTTCTTTTTCAAGTCCGGAAATGGAGTAAAGCCGGTTGCTCACATAAAAATGTGACGTACCATGAAATCCGTACCTGCGAATTTTATGGCGTTTGTATAAAACATAAGGTAAGCCGTAAAGAAAGGCTTTTTCTGGGAGGGTTTGATGGAAAGCCGTATCAAAAACTGCAACTTGGGGTTTTCCAGGAAGATTCCGTGAACAAGCGTCAATTCCCTTCAGATTTGCCGGATTGTGAAGCGGAGCCAGTTCAATGGTATCCCTGATTTCATTATAAACTTTGGGTGTAATCAGAACAGAGTGATTAAAAGTTTCTCCACCATGAACAACCCTGTGCCCAATTGCAGCGATTTCATTCAATTCAGCCATAACTCCATGGTTTTTTGAGAGCAGAACACCCAGAATGTATTCCAAAGCCTGGGCGTGATCCAGAATTTCGCCTGTAACTTTGATGGCCTGCTCAAAATCCCGTTTGTGCGTTAAAATTGCACCAGACATCCCGATTCGTTCAACTGTTCCAACAGCACGGGTTGCTTCTGTCTCAGCTTCAATGACCTGATATTTTATTGAGGATGAACCGCAGTTTAGGGTAAGAATTAACATGATTGTCTTTTAACTTATGAATTATGAATTTTGAATGATAAACTGTAATTTTTATGAGGACCAACAAGGAAACAATTCATACAAAGTGGTTGGCATTTAAGGTTTGTTGTTAAAAAATTTCATGGATTCCTCCCGCTTGCGGGACGGGAATGACAGCTCTCTCAGAAATGATAAAAACAATGAATTTGTCATCCCCGCGAAGGCGGGGATCCAGTATGTTATTATTTTTAAACAGCCATTCAACCCAATTCTTACGCCTTATGCCTTATGCCTTATGCCTTACGCCTAACAGCCAACAGCTTCCTCTCCTATTTTTCCTCTTCGTATTTGAAAAAGCCTTCCCCCGATTTTTTCCCGAGCTTGCCTTCTCTCACCATTCTGCGCAAAACCGGAGCTGGCCGGAATTTAGGTTCACCCAATTGCTGCCAGAGCTGTTCCATCCACATGAGAACATCATCAAGTCCCATCATATCAGCAAGTGCAAGCGGACCTGTCTGAAATCCGTAACCAAGCTTCATGGCAGTATCAATACCTTCGGCTGTTGCAATTCCCTCACTGAAAACCTGCATGGCTTCGTTTATCATCGGAATGATAACACGTGTAGTGACAAACCCCGGATATTCAAAAACCTCGACCACTTTTTTGCCCAGCTGGTTTTCTGCAAATTCCTTTACCATCGTAAAGGTTTCGTCTGATGTTTTCATTGCCCTGATCAGTTCAACCAGAGGAATTTTCGGAACCGGATTCAGAAAGTGCATTCCGATCACACGATCGGGGCGGTTGGTTTCGTCTGCGAGTTTTGTAAGATTCAATGTTGAAGTATTGCTGACAATTACAGTTGAGGGATCACAAGCCTGATCCAGTAAATGAAACAACCGTTTTTTCAAACCGAAATCTTCATTAATTGCTTCAATAATTATTGGACAGTGGGCAGCATCTTCAATTTTCCCTGTCGTTTTGATGCGCGACATGATCGATTTTTTTTCACCAATCGTGAGCGACCAACGTTCAATTTCCTGATTCATGCTGCTTTCAAGGTGTTTAAGGGCAACTTCAGCAAGTTTCTCATTTTTTTCAACGAGAATAACTTCAATACCATTTGATGACGCGGTTTGGGCAATGCCCTGCCCCATTATCCCGCCACCAATTACTGCAATCTGCGGAATAAATTTGTTTTCCTGCGTTGATTGTTTCGTTTTAAGTTCATCAAGTGAATGTATCATTTTTCAATACCAATCTTATTGACTTCAGCCAATGCTGAAACCGGAACATCTGCCTTTATTACAATGGATGAATCCTGAGATTCTACTTTTACAAAATCAGTCAAAACCGTTTCATTTGAGAAAAACGCCTTCATCGAGACAAAATTCAGTGCCGCATTGATAAAAAATGTTGACGTCGAAACACCGGATGAGGAGGTTAGATCTGCACGGCCCCGAAGTACCAACTTCTCTCTGAAGTACATGCCTGCATAAATCTGTCCGACATCTTTTCCTTCAAATACAGCATGAGCTGTTCCTTCTTCGCCAAAATCCCAATGGGCTTGCTCAGGAATGTCTTTAAAATAGAAAAAGGCCTCAGCTTGCTGGGGAATAGAAGCACATTCTTTTGCAAGTTCTGAAATCAGGCGATCCCCATTTCCGGCAGTCCATTTAATCAGACTTCTGTCGGTGGTGATAATAGCTCTACCGGTTTTCGGAAAGGATACCCAATAATTCCCGGATTGGGTTTTATACCACTCAAAATCAGTCTGCTCATTTTTATCGCCAAATTCTTTAAGCATACCCTTCCATTTTTGGACTGGAATTCGGCCTTCAAAAACCAATGCAGACCGATAACCTGAATCTGGTTTTGAATAAATAGCAACAGCGGCATAATCCAGATCTGCACCAATATTTATACCAACTGAATCGAGGTAAACGATGCCGTCACTGAATTTTCCTGTAAATTCAGAGGATTGAAGAAAGGGAAGGATTTGTCTTTGGATGGTATCAAAACTCTCGTTTTCCCGGCTCTTTTTGAAATCCCAGTATGCAACGCCACTATAGGTACTATCAAATTGGTCAAATAAAGTGACGAGTTCATTCGCCGGAGCAGTGTAAGGTTCGACGGGTTCTGGCTTATCACAAGCCAGAAGGGTTAACAGAACGGTGAGACTAAGAAGCAGACGGGCGATTTTTGATTGCTCCGGTTGCGAGGGCGTCAGCCCGGTTATTCCAAACATCATTACTGTGACCTTTTACTTTAATCCAATCCACATTGTGTTTTCTGGTTAACTCAAGAAGTGCTTTCCATAAATCCTGATTTTCAACCGGCTTTTTGTCAGATTTTAACCAACCCCGGCTGAGCCAGCCCTGAATCCATCCGTCATGAAAAGCATTGATGATATAGGCGCTGTCTGAGTGAACTTTTGCGTTACACGGCTCTTTCAGTGCTTCAAGTGACCGGATAACAGCTGTTAACTCCATTCTGTTGTTGGTGGTGACAGGGTCAAATCCTGAGATTTCCTTGTTCACACCTTCAAACATGAGGATTGCTCCCCATCCGCCCGGACCAGGATTCCCCGAACAGGCTCCGTCAGTATAAATGATCACTTCTTTGCGCATAAAAAGGGATAAAAGTCGTTTTTATTGGTTTAAAAATCAAAAAGAATACGTGAATTCAGACCAAAGTCCGGTAAACAGATCGGCTGCTTTCCTTTTGGTAATAATCAAAGCAAACCGATTAATTAACAAATTTCCCGAACTGAACCAGTTCCAGCTTTGCCTGATCTTTGATCGTTTTAAACTTTGTTGTTGAATACAAATTCATCAGGGCAGGTACAAAGTTATCTTTGGGCAATTCACTGACTTCTGTCAGAATATTTTCGACCAGAATTTCATCATCTTCGAACTGAATCACAGCCAGCCAGGCATTGATCGTACGCTCATTTTTTATATCAAGCCGTTTCATTGCCCGAAGTGCGGATTCCCGCATTTTTCTATGAAACGGAGGTCGGGTAAAACCCTCCAGCCAGACAATATCTGATGACTTCACGCCTTCCTCGCCCACATAGTCAATGATCTGGGCCTTTAATTCCGGACTGAAATCTGGTTTATCCATTTTGGCTTTAAAAAAAGTAAGCGCGTCGAGTGGTTTCAATTTTACCATTTCTGCCATAGAAATAAACTGAACGGTATAACTCAGATCAGATTCGAATAGAGATTTGGCAATTTTCCAGGCTTCGTCCTTTTGTTTCAAATCACTTAATTTTCTGGTTGAAGTTGCCCTTACCATTGAGCTGGAATCTGTAAGTCCTGGTTTAAGCAGCTCCAGAGATAACCGTTCCTTATCAAAAGCCATGAAATTGAGTGCTTCTGATCGTGCATTTTCATACGGATGGTTCAGATAGACTTTCTTTAAAGCAGAGAAAACCGTTTCCGAATAGGTGGTGTCACCTAAACCCAATAGAGCGTCGTAGATCTCAGTAAAGTTTTCGGCATTTTCAAGCTGATAAAGCCACATGGATTCTGGTTTCTGGCAGGCCGTCGTTTCCAGAAGATAATTCCACTTGTCAAAAATAACGTTTTTCAACTTATAGATGCCGGTAAATTTATAAACCGTGTCAGCAGAAGCTGTCCATAGTTTTTGAAGCTGTTTACTACTGTCGGAGTCAATTTCAAGCAAAAACGGGGTTTTAAAAATCCCGGTCAGAGAATCTAAAGGCTGGGTTTGCCGCAATCTGACCATCAGAACACCTGCTGATGAATCGTGATCCCACGAAACAGCAAATTGTGGAAATCCGGCTTTATAAATCCACTGATCAAAAAACCAATGTAAATTTTGTCCGGTTTCTTCTTCGATCGCCACCTGAAAATCTTCTGTGCTGGCAGGCTGATAATCGAATTTCTGAAGATAATGACGAAGTCCGTCCCGGAAACCTTCTTCTCCCAAAACAAACCGCAACATGTGAAGAATGCTCGCTCCTCGCGGGTAAAGATTAGTTGTGTACGAATCAGGATGAACCAAAGGTCGCCTTCCTCTTGACCGGTCAGAAAAAATCCCGGCATATTGATTATCATAAATCTCGGTTTCAAAATTTTCTTTTGATTTAAACCGCTCAGTATAGAGTGTTTCAAAGTAAGTGGCGAAGGATTCATTGAGCCAAAGATGCCTGAAATCACGGCAAGTCACCCGGTCGCCCCACCACTGATGAACAAGTTCATGGGCAACAAGTGCGTCAGAACTTCCATCGAGCAAATCCCGGTCACTCAGGTTGATGCTGTTGTCGTTCATGGTTGTGGCAGTCGTATTTTCCATCCCGCCAAACATAAAATCCTGAATGACAATCTGGGCATATTTTTCCCATTTGAGCGGAATCCCGATGTAATCTGTATAAAACTTCACCATGTCGGGAGTTTTGCTGAATCCTCTCACACCTTCCCTTTTTAAATCCGGATAAACCCAATATTCCAAAGGAAACGTACCGGCCTTATCTTTTACCACGGTATAATTACCAACACCCAGCATAATCAGATAACTGGAATGTGGAAGTTGTTGTTTCCAGTGAAAGGTTTTCGTTTTGTCTTTTTTGTTTTGTGTTTCCTTTACAAGCTTTCCGTTGCTGAGTGCTTTGAGCGTGTCGGGTATGGTTACAATAAGTTCACTTGTGGCTTTGTCTGATGGATAATCATAGCATGGAAACCAAAAACGATTGTCGTGATCTTCACCTTGAGTCCAGACCTGAGTTCTGCGGTAAGGTGTATTTTCTGTCGGAATTCTGAAGTACATTCCTTTTCGTGGATGGTCAATCCGGTATTCAAACCGTGTGGTTAAAATCTCTCCCTTTTTAACCGGCGTTTTCAGGGAAAAAAGAATTCTTTCTTTTTCTGTGCGAAAGGAAACAGGTTTCCCCTTTTGTGTTACTTTTTTAAAATCGAGCTCAACGGCATGAAACCAGAATGCAGTGTCACCAGTGGCAAGTGCTTCCCAGGTTATTTCTGTAACGGCATCCGCTGAACGATCTTCCAGATTTAAAACCAGCGAAATTTTATAATGCTGCACATCATAATTTCGGTCTGGCGTTTGTCCATCATCCTTTTGTTCAAATAAGGCCTGACCAGAAGCCAAACCTGATAAAACAAGGGTGAAAAAAAGCGATAAAATCAGTTTCATTTTTTATCCATTTAATATCAATACAAATAAACCCAAATAAATTGGGTTTGACAACATAAACTTTAAAGTTTTTGATAATATTTGAAATATTTCAGGTAATCCTTATCTTTCTGGTAAGTTTCAAAAGGATCTGATCATGAAGCATGTTACACGCGAACAGGCCATTCAATCTGCAGCAAATTTAATTTCAGCAGCAGAATCCGGCGAACACATTGTCATTACAGACAATGACAAAACAATCGCCCAGATTTTGCAGTGCGATAAAGAAACCCTTGATATCAATTATCTCCACAATCTTACCGAAAAACTGATCCGCGTCATTTTACCGCTCGGACTTAAACTTTCTGCAGAAAAAGATCTGAACAAACTACTCGAACTTATTTTGCTTGAAGCACAGGATATTTGCGGTGCAGATGGCGGAACTCTTTATCTCCGTGGAAGAAACCACGAACTTAAATTTGTAAACATCCGTACCAAATCGTTGAAACTTGCCGCTGGCGGTTCAACCGGGAACCCGATTACCCTTCCGCCATTAAAAATTCTTGAAGACGGAACCGGGAAACCAAACCTTAAATTTGCTGCCACCTGGGTGTGTATCAACGGAAAAACCTTAAACATTCCGGACGTTTATCACTCATCCGAATTTGATTTTTCGGGTGCTAAAAGATTTGATCAGGGAAATAATTACAAAACGGTTTCCTGTCTTTCCGTTCCGCTTCAGGATAATGATAAAAATGCGTTGGGAGTCATTCAATTGATTAATGCAACTGAACCGGTTACAGGAAAAATAATTCCGTTTAATAAGTTTCTGGTTCAGATTGTGGAATCGATGGCCTTGCAGGCTTCTGCGGCTTTACAGAATCATATTGAGAAGCTGAGGGGATAGGAATAGTTACAGGTGGTAAGTTATAAGTGGTAAGTCAAGGAAAACGAAGATCCCTTGGGCTAGCTAAAAAGAAAAAAACTGATTGGGCTTCAAAGAACTTCTCTGAGAGGTTGTCATCCAGAACCTGATCCGGGATCCATGTATTGTTTCTTCTTAAATAAGAATCCCACCAACATTCCACCCATCACCAAAACCCCGGGATAAAACGGACTCAACTGGAACAGTGACTGAAAGACTTCAGGGAAAAGCAATCCTGCAACCCACCAGCCTGAAGAAACCAGAAAAGTGACCAGCATCATCCCTGCCATAGGTAAATTTTTCACCCAATCCGGCTTGAAATAAACCATCATCAGGGGAACAAGTAAAGCCGGAAGCACAACCGAACCCAATGTGTACCAGATGTTCACAATCATTTCGGAATAAACGGCAATTCCAAAACTCAAAACAGCCACAATCAGGAGAGAAATACGGGTGACCTTGACCGATTCTGCATCAGGTGTTCCTTTCCATCTCATCCAGAAGTCTTTGCCCAAAGATTGAGCTGCCAGAAAACTAAATCCGTTCAACGTGGAAAGCACTGTCGCCAGCATCCCGGTGAAAAATAATCCTTTTGCTACTGACGGTAAAATCTGATCTGCAAGTGCCGGATAAGAAAGGGAGGCCTTGGCAAGATCTGGCAGTGCTGCCCGGGCGTATAATCCGGTAAGCGTGGTGCAAATATCAAAAACAAGCCAGAACCCGATGCTGATCAAAATCCCCTTTCTTGCAATCTGCGGACTTTTTGCTGAATAACACCGTTGGTAAAAACCCGGATCAGCCAATGTCATGGAAGCGATAAAAAACCAAACTACAAGACCTGCACCGGTTCCGGCAGGAATCCATTCCAGGTGAGCAGGCGGTAAATTAAGTTGCAGGAATTCAAATCCGCCAAAAGTGAACCAGGCAACCGGGAGAATGATAAAAAAGCCGCCAAACATAAGTGCAAACTGAAGAAAATCGGTCACAATCAAGGTTTTATATCCGCCAATCCCCACATAAATAAGAGAAAAGAACAGTGCAATAATCATTGAAATCCAAATTGGAACCGGCAGAATCAGCGAAATCAGAATTCCTGACATGAGAACGTAAGGTGCAGGTGAAACCATCAGAAAGGTAAACAAAGCGCTCAGAAGTCCCGCCCGGCGACCATAGGAGGCTTCAATCTGATCAGGAATAGAAATCAGGTTGGACTTCCGGATCCTTGGTGCCAACAAGATTGCAAAAATGAACGCAAAAACGTAATAGGGGAAACCAAACGCCAGCCAGTTTGAAATCCCGTACGTGTAAGAATATTCGCCGACCCCCAGAATTCCGCCGTACCAGGTTGCTACCAAAGTCACCACAAATCCGGGTAAAGTAACTTTTCTTCCCGCCAGTAAAAAATCATCCTGAGATTGTTTTTTTACCGATGCACGAATTCCCAAAACTAAAAGCAGCAGAAAATAAATGGCAACTACAGAATAATCTGCAATGGAGAAATTCACTTCAGCACTTCCATTAGAATGAGATTCCCGGTTTGCCAGGAAATTGAAACCTCGCCACCTTCTGCCTGATTAAGTGTGCCATTTCTGACACCAAGGGAAAGCGTATCGTCAGTCAACGGCCATTTTAGGCCGGTTGTGGTAATACCGGTTGCAGTAGGAATTGGAATCAGTGAAAGGATGGTTCCGGCAGGAAAATCACATTTAAAATCAGCAGGAATCCGGTAAACATGGTGCAGATTGGATTTGAGAATGACAGGTAAATCACTTCCAACCCGGATGAGAGAAGACATATTTCCTATGGAGTGATCAATTCTGAGGCCTAAGGCACCCCAAATAATTATTTTCTCAGGGTTGTAAGTTCTGCAGAAACTGAGCACTTTTTCAAAGTCGGTCGTTTCCTGATCTTCGATTTTCACCTGTTCAACGGTTTCAAACCGGATGAGAACTTCCGGTCTGACTGAATCAAAATCGCCGATAATCACATCGGGAACCAAACCAAATTCTGCAGCCGTATTTGCCCCGCCATCGGCACAAATAAATAAATCAGAGGCAAATAAATCTGACCGGAACCGTTCACGATCAGGTTGTTCGCCATTGCAGATTACAATTATTTGCATAAATGAAAAAGCCACTTTCGTGGCAGATTAAATGATAGAATATTGGGTGACCTGTGATATGTGATATGTCCCTCGATAATATCCCGAACACGTCCCACAAATAAAGGGCACTTCGACTCCGCTCAGTGACCTTTATTTACAATTTCAGGTAAACCGTACCTGGTTTTTGTGACCTGTGATCCGTGATTTGTGACCGGTATTTCGTCCCTAGTCCCCAGTCACTTGTCCCTCGTCCCTAGTCCCTGTTTACAGAGTTTTCAAATCTTCAAGAATTTCTTTGGCGTGATCTTCAGGCTTTACCTTCGGATAGGTTTTCAGAATTTTACCGGTTTCCCCAATGATAAAAGTTGATCTGAAAATTCCCATGTACTTCCGGCCATACATTGATTTTTCACCATAAGCACCAAACGCTGATGAAAGCTCATTGTTCACATCAGCCCAAAGCGGAAAATTCAGATTGTACTTGGCAATAAATTTTTCGTGTTTCTTTTCATCATCACCCGAAACGCCAATTACCTGAATTCCGGCTGCTTTCAAATCAGCCTGTTCATCACGGAAACTGCAGGCTTCCTTTGTACAACCCGGTGTGTCATCTTTCGGATAGAAATACAAAACGACTTTTTTCCCGGCAAGATTTTTCAGGGAAACAGGTTTTCCATCCTGATCTTTTACCATGATATCAAGGGGGGCAAGATCACCAACTTTAAGCATCAATTTCTCCGTAATTTATATAATGTTTTGGTAAAGCGGTCATTTCGCTTTTTCATACCGGGCGGTTCTTACAACTTCAACTTCATTAGTAATTTCTTCCATTGTCGGGAGAACTTTACCTTCATTTCTTCTCAATTTTTTTATGATTTTTAAAAACTGATCACCAGAAGTATCTGTAATTGAAATAAGTTTGAGGTCAGCAAGATCCTGCAATAGCCGGGTTGCTTTTGGATTTAAAATATCAATTTTTAATGTACTCATAAATCAATTTTTCGATTTTATTTATAATCCCCATTCCAACCCAACACATCAATCTCTGTTTAGATTCCAACGGACTTTATTCCTGAATCACCAAACCGGATTCAGCATCAAAAAAGTGAAGTTTACCGGTATCAAATCCGATCGGAAGCACCATTCCCGGAGTTGGAATTGTCCGAATTGCTGAACGGGAAACCATGGCAGTTCCTGCTGTTCCGGTCAATGCCGAATTCAGGTAAATGAAAACTTCATTGCCCATGGGTTCAACCACTTCAACCAGTGCCTGCCCTTTGACCATTGACTCACTTTCCTGAAAAGAAACATGAATATCTTCCGGGCGAATACCCAGCACAACTTTTGACCCAATTTTGGATTTGAAAATCGCAGGAAGCGAATCGGGCAAATGGAGATCAAGATCGCCAGAATCTTCTTTGAACCTGATTTCATTAT